>JANOYY010000080.1:0-7121 GCA_031429095.1 Acidimicrobiia bacterium
GGTGAAAACCGAGGCAGAACCTGGCGAGGCGGAACCTGTCGAGGCGGTACCGATCGAGTCCGCGGGCGAGGTGACAACCGAAGTGGAACCAGCCGGAGAGGACGCCGAAGCGCCGGTGAGCGTGAGCGTTGCGGCCTCCGAACCTGAACCGGAGCATGCGCCCGATCCGGCGTCGTTCAAATACCAGCCCGGCGACATCGTCCCGGGCACCATTTCACAGGTCGGGGCAAACGGAATCGAGGCTGACCTTGGCGACGGTGACAATGCAGTGATCCCCCGAGCCGAGATCGACGGCGACCCAGAAGTGGGACACCCGATCGAAGGCCTCGTCATGAAACACCAGGCGGGAACCGGGCGCTACGTCATCTCGCCGAAGCGAGCCGGCAAAGCACGTGCCTGGTCCAAACTGGTTGAAGCCTTCGAGTCCAAGACCCCGGTGACGGGTCGAGTACTCGACACGACGAAGGGCGGCCTCATCGTTGATCTCGGACTTCGGGCGTTCCTGCCCGAGTCGCTGGTCGACGTCCGCAAGACGGGAAATCTTTCTGCGTTGGTTGGCACCGACGTCACGGTCATCGTGATCGAGTGCGAGAAGCTCTCCGGCGATGTGGCAGCGAAGGAGCGTCGCTCCGAGAAGGTCGTCGTCAATCGAAAGATCCTGCGCGAGCGTGAGCGAAAGGCCATGCGAGACCGCCTGATGACCACGCTGCAGCCGGGCGATCGTATGACGGGAACCGTAACTGCACTTACCGATTTTGGTGTGTTCGTTGATATCGGTGGAGCCGAGGGGCTGGTCCATGTGAGCGAGCTTGCGCACCGCAACGTTGCTCGACCCTCTGATGTCGTGGCCGTCGGCCAGGACCTCGAGGTCGTCGTCCTCGAAGTGAAAGCAGACAAGGGAAAGATCAGCCTGTCGCACAAAGCAACGTTGGCCAGCCCGTGGCAGTTGCTCAAGGAACGCCATAAGGTCGGCGACCTCGTTTACGGAAGCGTTACAAGCCTCGCACCGTTCGGCGCTTTTGTACTCGTGGAGGGAGAGGGCTTCACGATCGAAGGCCTTATTCACGTTTCCGAATTGAGTCGTTACCGCGTCGAGTCGCCATCGGAGGTTGTGAACGTCGGCGAAGGCGTGTGGACCAAGATTTTGGCCATCGAACCCGAGAAGCGTCGCCTTTCCCTCTCGCTGCGCCGAGCCCTCGAAGAATAGGCATCCCTGTTCATCGGGCCGACTCTGCGGCCAAACCAAAGAAGCCCCGCATCAGCGGGGCTTCTCTCGTGGGGTACTGGGAATCGTTCAGCTGTTTCCGCCGGCCATCATGATGTCGGTGTTGATGGCCGAGACCGCGCGCTGAAGTTCTTCGAGTGATGCGGTGACCGCATCCATGCTTGATGCTGCACTCGGCCAGGTGTTGGACCGGAAGTCCTCAGCCAGGAATCCGTCCCAGACGTTGGGATCGGAGAGGGTTTGACCTTCGGATTTGAGTGCTCGGATCTGATCGGCGAGCCCGCCATTCAAGATGGACGACACTCGTGAAACTGCACTTTTGCCTTGCTCGGTGGAGAGAACTCGGACGCTCATGGTTGTGGTTCCTTTCGGTTTCGGGAACCTCAGGAAATCATGAAATGCGTCATTGGACAACGAAAAGACAGAAAAAGTGGGCTCTGGCCAGTTGGTTTCCGGCCAGCGGTGAGCGAACCCCCATGTATCAATGGCGGCCAGCGGCCTCCGGGGTCCGTTGCGGACGCGATCTTTAGCCGAGGGTCGTGCCCGAGCTCCACGCCAAATCGATTTCTGCGGGATCGAGCAGTACCTGCTTCCACCGCATCGACACCTCGGTGGCTGCGTCGCCCTCCACCATCAATTCGAACATTGCGCTCGCCGTTTCCTCCACCGGCCGGGCGAGGAGTTGCAAGAACGCGCTGGCTGCCTCATGAGTCTCGAGCATCCGCGGTTGCCAACGGCCGAACACTTTGGCATTTTCCGCGTATTCGTCGGTCATGCCGGTTCGCACAAACGGATACAGGACGCTGAACGCACGAATCTGGTCGCCGGACTTGCCGAGATTGACCTGCAAGACCTTGGGAAGCTGCAGAACGGCCCAGTTCGAGATTGCGTAGCCCGGAACGCTCGGGCCCGGGTCAATCGCTTGACGGCTTGAAACGTAAACGATCGTCAGCGGCGTCTTTGCGTAAACCGCCTCGCCAGCCCACAGATGAGTCATCGCCAAGAAGCCGTCGATCTTGGTATCGAGAACCAAGCGGCTCTCCTCCAGGCTGTCAATGAAGTGTTGGCGGACCCGAGCGCGGCGAACGCCCGGGGTCTCGGCCTCGATTTCCTTCAGGGCTCGCCCGAAGGAGTAGCCCTTCTCCGTAAGTCCCGAATTGCAGATCACCAGATCCGGCGGCCGAGCGCCCATCTGTTCAATGACGTAACTACGGGTCGCCCACAGGTCGCCCATGTTGGTCACGTCGGCCTGCAGGGGAAATGCCTCGACGCCTTGGGCTCGTAGCGCGTTTACAAGATCGAACCCGTCGCTATAGCTCCGGTGGAAGTGAACGCACACACTGGCGGCCCCATTGAGGCCAGCGGCCAAGGCGAACGCCTGACCGATGCCACCATCCTTGCCCGACCCGGTGATCAACACCCGCTTGCCCTTGACGCCGTCGCCCAAGGCATCGGGCATACGAAAAAGCTCGGTGTTCGCGCTATAGGTCATGATTTCCTTCCGAATCCGCGATGCAAATATTCACACGACCAGTGAATATTCATACTTCTTACGCGTGTCGCGCCAATCGGCGGGTACGGCGTCCTCGCCTCTCGCATCGCATTTGGGCGTTGCGCTACCGACGTCGGCGGCGGCGCGGGCCGACGAGTCGTGACCGAAGCGTCACGGGCTTCAAACCAAGCGCCTCCACCGTTGCGGCCTGATGTCCATCCATGCGCTTGGCGATGAGCTCTCGGCGCTTTTGCAGTTCGGCGTAGGTGAGCTGATCGACGGACGGGTCGACGCCGATGGACGCCTTGAACGAGCTGATGTCCACGGTGTTCGAGTCGAAGAGCACTCCGGCATCAGCCGCGATTCGTTGGCCGTGTTGCGTCGCGAAATGCATCGCGATCTCGGTGATCGTTGCGAACAAATCCAGATTTGGGGCGTGCGTCGCCATCGCTCCGTCGAGGAACAGCAGATCTTTCACGTAGAGCATCAGCTCCTTCGGCATCCGCGCTCCGTAGGCGAGAAGGGCTTTGGTGATGTTGCGGATCTCGGCAATCATTTGATCCGGCGCCATCTGGGTCGGGTCCTTGACCGGCCCATCGAGGTTCAGATCAGAAATCACCGCATCGATGTCGGTATCTTGGGGAAGCGCACCCAGTTCGCACAGCGACCGGACTTGCATCCTCACATCGTTGGTCATCCCACCCATCATCAAACGCAGGAATGCCTGGCGCTTGGCGTCGTCGAGACGACCCGTGATTCCGTGGTCCAAGAGCGCTGTCGTCCCATCGGCGAGCACCATGAGATTGCCGCCGTGAAGATTGCCGTGAAAGACACCGTGGAGCATTGCGCCTTCGAGGAACGAAACCATGCCGGCCTTGACGACCGCCTCGGTATCGATGCCAGCTTCGCGCATGCCCGCTGCGTCGTCCCACGGAAAACCGTGGACTCGTTCCATCACGAGGACTCGCTTCGTGACCAAGGTCGGGTGGGGGCGAGGGACGACCATTTGGGTTTGTCCGGTGTCGGCAAGAACCCTGGCTACATCGAGCATGTTTTGCGCTTCCAGGCGAAAGTCCAGTTCCTCGACGATCGTTTCGGCGAACAATTCAACCAACGCCGGTGGATTCGACAACGCTGCGATCGGAATGCGACCCATGAGGTGCGGGGCAAAGAAGCTCATTGCGCGAAGGTCCTGAGCGACGCGCCCGCCTACCGTGGGGCGTTGAACCTTGACGACCACTTCTTCTCCGGAGCGCAACGTCGCCGCGTGGACTTGAGCAATGGAGGCTGCAGCGATCGGTGTTTCGCCGAAGTGGGCGAACACCTCGGCGAGCGGACGCCCAAGCTCATTCTCGACGGTCGAGCGGACAGCGCTGAAGGGTTCAGGGGGCACTCGATCTCGAAGGAGGCGAAACTCCTGAACGAGCTCCGGCGGAAAGATCCCCTCGCCGGAGGAGATGATTTGTCCGAGTTTGATGTAGGTCGCCCCCAGCGTTTCAAAGGCGATGCGCAATCGTCGCGAGAGGCCAGCGCGGCTTGCCTCGCCGCCCAGTCGGCGTTCGCGCATCCGCCACAGCAATACTGCGCCGCCGACGTGGTACGCCGTAGAAAACAATCGTGGCCCGGGAGGCAGCGTTGTGCGACGCGTAAGCTCGGGTACCTGCGCCCGGGTCCGGATCCGAATACGGTCGATGCCGACTTGCCAGGTCAGCGAAGCGTCGGGCATCACCCAGGGAGGGGTCGAGGTGAATGCTCCCCGGTGAAGGTCGCTTGGGGGTCGGGACGGTTCATTCGATAGGGAAAGGACGGTGCCGGTAGCGGTCGAGGGCTCTTCGATCACGTTGTTGATCATTTGCTCAAGTGTACCGGGGTCGAATTGCTACGAGGTTGTGGCGTGCGGCAACTAGGTTTTCGTTGTGCCCCCTTCGTCGTCGCAGCTTGGACCAGCCCGTCGTCGAAGCGACCTGCTCGCCGCACAGCGCGACGTCTTCGACGTTGTCATCATCGGCGGGGGTGTCACCGGCGTCGGCGCGGCGCTCGACGCAGCGAGCCGCGGACTCACGGTGTGCCTCGTGGAGAAGCGAGACTTCGCGGCCGGGACATCGAGTCGAAGCTCCAAGCTCGTGCACGGCGGTTTGCGGTACCTCGAACAGCGTGATTTCGGATTAGTGCGCGAGGCGCTTAGTGAGCGAAGAGTTCTCCTCCAAGATGTAGCGCCGCACCTGGTGCGTCCTGCGTCATTTCTGTTGCCTCTTCGGAAGCATTACGAGCGGCCATACATCGGGGCCGGAGTTTTGCTGTACGACATCTTGGCCGGTCGCAACGCCGCCGTCCCGAGGCATCGGCATCTGTCTCTTCGGCAGTGTCTCGAAGCGGTGCCCTCGTTGAACCCGAAGTCGCTTGTGGGTGGGATCTCCTATTACGACGCGCAGATCGATGACTCGCGCCATACGGTGGTCGTAGCGCGAACCGCAGCCCGATTCGGAGCGTGCTGTCTCTCGGGCGTCGCCGTCCGCCGCGTCCTCACCAAACAGGGTCGGGCGTGTGGCGTTGAGGTCGTCGATTCGGAATCGGGTTCCGACGAACCGTTTGAGATACGCGCACATACGGTCTTGAATGCGACGGGCGTCTGGTCGACATCCCTGGAGGAATCTGCCGGAGTTCGAAGCCCGCTTCGAGTCCGGGCCTCCAAGGGAATTCACGTCGTGATACCACGTGCACGGATTAATTCCTCGACGGCGATGATCCTGCGGACAACCAACAGTGTGCTCTTCCTCATCCCCTGGGGTGACCGATGGCTGATCGGCACGACCGACACCGACTGGAACTATGACCTTGATCACCCGTCGGCTTCAACAGCTGACATCGACTACGTACTTCATTGGGCGAACACGGTTCTTGAGGAGAAGCTCACTCGAGACGACGTCGTGGGCGTGTACTCCGGACTCCGGCCGCTCATTGCCGGTGGAGCGTCGGCGACCACGAAACTCAGCAGGGAACACGCGGTAAACGTTCCTATGCCCGGTATGGTCACCATTGCTGGTGGTAAGTACACAACCTATCGATTGATGGCGGTCGACGCGATCGATGCAATCGGACGTGAACTTGGTAGGAGCCTGCCAAAGTCCGAAACTGAAAAGATCCCGCTTCTCGGAGCGGAGGATCTCGATGGTTGCCTCGTGCGGGCTCGGCGACATCGCGGGGCAAGCGGACTCCATGAGGACGTGCTTGCTCACCTGGTCGCTCGTTACGGCTCGGTCGCGATGGAGTTGCTCGATCTCATCGCAAACGATGCAACGTTGGCACAGCCTCTTCCCGGGTTCGACCGAGCAAATGATGCGCCGCTTGTCCTCGACCCCCGATCGTTCGACACGGCGCATCGGCCGTTCGCGGCCGGGGGGCGGTACCTCGCGGTCGAGGTTCTCCACAGCGTTCTCTACGAAGGGGCGTTGCGCGTCGATGACGTGCTCTGCCGTCGCACTCGGGCGTCGATCGAATCCGATGACCGTGCAGTGACAGCAGCACGCGTCACGGCGGAGATTCTTGCCGGACCTCTGGGGTGGTCAAGCGATCGAATCGACGCCGAGGTCGAGCACTACACGCAGCGAGTCGCTGCGGAGCGCAACGCAGAGCGCGAACCCGACGACACAGGCTCTGCGCGAGCCCGCGCGACCGTTCGCGACACTCGGCTGCTGAATGTCTAGGCGACCGCGCGCACATCGTGGTGATTGCGTAAGCGCTTTCCAGTGATATAAGCTAAAGCGCTGCAGCAGTGAGGGTATTCCGTCGGCCCTAACTGCTGCAGCACTTTTGTTTGGCGTCGTAGACGTCTGTGTGCGGCGAGAGCGGGGAGTTCGCCCGAACGTTCGGGTCCGCTTTGTTACGGCCCGGTCGCAACGGGGCGAAGCGGATCGGCCTCCCAGTCGGACCAAGACCCCGGGTACAGCCGGCCGGGAGGGAACCCCGCAACCGCGAGCGCCAGTAAGTTGTGGCAGGCCGTGACGCCGCTCCCGCAGTGAGCGATCACGGTCCGAGAATCGCTGACGCCCATCGTTTCAAAGCGGGTCCGCAACTCGCCGGGTGAGCGCATCAAGCCGGTAGCGGGATCGAGATTTGAAGTCCACGGGGCGCTTTGTGCTCCCGGAATGTGGCCAGGTCGCCGATCGATTGGGTTTGGCTCACCGAGAAAGCGTGCTTTCGAACGTGCGTCGAGGACGACCGACTGCGCGTTTCGTCGAGCGGAGTCCACTGCGATCACGTCAGCGATGCGTTGCGGCGGCCACGGAATTGGTGTGAATGAAACGTTGGCCGGGGAAGAAGCCGTGGCGATATCCAACTCACCCGTCCACCCCGAGATCCCGCCGTCGAGGACAGCCGCCTTGCCTCCGATAACGCTCAACATCC
>JANOYY010000081.1:0-3509 GCA_031429095.1 Acidimicrobiia bacterium
ATGCGCCTTTCGTCCGGCGGTCACCACGGCGGCGTAGACGCGGCCGTAGGCTCGGGCTGCGTTCTGGTCGAACGGGAATGGCTCGAAGGTTGCTTCTGCTCGTTGCAGGCGGTCTTGGCGGCGGGCGCGTTCGTCGGGATCTGATGTTGCATGCAGCCCGGCAGCGAGTTCGGCCATGGTGATCGCAGTCACGCCCATCTCGACCGGAAGGAGGTCGGGATCGATCTCGTTGAGGTCGATAACCACGGACGTGTCGAGCATGCCTTGTGCGTGTCGGCGCTCAAGCACGGGGCTCAATGTCCTGTGCCACGTGCCGATCGAGGTCGTCGCGGAACCTGGCGGCGTCGATTGACGGCGCGTGAGCGAACGCCGCCATTACGTTGTCACGTGGGACGAAACGGCGGCGCCGCACAGGGATCAGCTCGCCGACGGGCACCCCGTTTCGGGTTACGACGAACGCTTCGCCTTGATCGAGCCGGCGCATGATCTCGCCGCTCTCGTTGCGGAGCTCTCGCTGGGTGATTACCTGGGCCACGTCCAGACTGTAGCACGTGTGCGACAAGGGAGGAACGAGCGTTCTCCGGATAGATCGCGCTTGCGTCGGGACTTCACACGCGAACCTCGCGGACGTTCGCGTGTTCGCAAGACCCGACCGCCATGAGCCCAAGAACGGCCGGCTCATCCATGGGAGACTTCGGCGATGAGCGAGCCTTCGGAGCTGACCGTTGCGTACCCGAAGTGGATCGTGGAGGACAAAGCGACGCCGAGGTTCCCGCTTTGGACGCGGGGCAATGCCGGCGAGGTGTTCCCCAATGTCGTCACGCCACTCGGTGGCACCGTCTACGCCGATGCGCCGGCGATCGGTCACCGGCGCAACTTCGCGCAAATGGGGTTGTTCACCGATGCCGAGGTCGATGAGTTCGGCATCGTGGTGTCGGGTGTCTTCGGTGGATACCTGTATCTCAACATGTCGGTGTTCCGGCTGATGGGGGTGCGCACGCCGGGTATGACGCCCGAGATGACTGACGAGCAGGGCTTCGGAGTGAGCGACGCACCGCCCTATCGACGGATGCCGGGCGATCGGAGCCTTGGCGCATCGCTTCGCCTGTCGCTTTGGGCGATGCGAACGATGCGTCGTCCGGATACGGGCATGGTCGACGAGTCTCGTCGCCGCGCTGATTCGTGGGTGGCCTCGTTACCCGATATCGGCTCCTGTCGGGACCGGGAACTGCTCGCTCTCGTGCCGACATTCTCTGCCCGCATCGCCGAGTTCTTCGTGCCGCTGGGCAATGCCACCGCGATCGCCGGCGTCGGACGGAGCGGGCTTGAACAGCTACTCCGGCGGGGTACCAGCGGAGATCCGACGCTTCTAGTCAACCGCCTTACCGCGGGGCTCGGCACTATCGAGTCGGCCCTACCCGCGAAACGGCTTTGGCGGATCGGGCGAATGGTTGCGGCCGACCCGGCCATGAGCGCGTTGTTCGACTGCGGGCTCGACGCTGTTGTTGAGAACCTTCAAGTTGCACCTGCGAACGATCCATACCCGGCCTTCACCGCCGCGTTTGCGTCGTTCCTGCGCGACCACGGCCACCGCGGTCCCGACGAGTACGAACTCGCGGCGCCGTCGTGGGCGTTGGCGCCACGGATCGCCCTCGCGCTGGTCGACCGGCTCCGGTTCGCCCCGCCCGAACGTGACCCGGATGTGGTTGGCGACCAGTTGACCGCCGACCGGGCAGCGGCATTCGGCGAAGCGCTGGCTCGTGTTCCGCGGCCGATGCGTTTCATGTTCCGGCGAGCGTTGCACGTGTCCGAAGTCGGCGCGGCAGCACGTGAACGAGCCAAGGATGCGATGGTGCGCGAACTCGGGGGGATGAAGAGCGTGCTTCACGAACTCGCCCGCCGTGCCCGTGAGCGAGGCGGCCCAACCGATCTTTGCGACGCGTTCCTTGTCACCGCGGACGAACTTGATGCCTTCGTCGAGCGGCCCGCCGACTTCGTCGACGTGATCACGCAACGACGTGCGCAACGCGACTATCGCCAGGCGCGCATCCCACCGTTCTGGTTCGAAGGTGAGATCTCCGATCCATCTCTCTGGCCCCTACGAGTCGGCGCCTCCGCGGGGGAACCGCCGCCGTCCGTGATGCGGGGGATGGGCGTGTGTCCCGGAGTCGCGGAAGGTCGAGCCCGTGTCGTGCTCGACCCAGCCGACCCGCGCGGGCTCGAACCCAACGAGATCCTCGTTGCACCCATCACCGATCCGGCCTGGACGCCCCTGTTCCTCTGCGCAGCTGCGGTGGTGGTCGACGTTGGCGCCCAGCAAAGCCACGCAGCGATCGTCGCGCGCGAACTCGGCATCCCCACCATCGTCAGCGTTACCGGCGCCAGCCGCTTGATCCCCGACGGCACATGGCTCAGGGTCGACGCCAACAGAGGAGAGGTGCACATCGACCGAACACGCTGAACGTGCTCCGTCCTTGCCCCGCCACGCTCGGTCATCGTTGCTAGCAGGGGAGGGGCGCGACTGGTCGGGACTCCCGCGACAACTTGGGCGGTGGACGTCCGCGTTGCTCCTCCCTTCCCGAGGTGCACCAGGTCGGAAGTGGTCTGGGAGAACTCCGGCGGACAATGGGGCCGTGATCATCAACAGCAGGGGAGGTACGTGACGGTTCACGGCCCCAATCGAAACTTTACTGACGATCCGCCGTTGGCTGAGGAGGCTCGTGCTAGATGGTCGGCGCTCGACCGAGCGGGCAGCACTCTGGCAGTTATGTGCGAGTAGGAACCGGGTGCCGTAGCGATATCGAGTTCGGCTCTTGCGTGCCGAACTAAAACGCAACATACGGGTGCGCCAAGATAGGAGCGAACTCTTAGGTCGGTCGCCGGTCACCGGGCACCGCAGCCGAGCGCTTCGGCAAGTCGGTCGCAGGCTTCGTCGAGCAGTGAGGGGCGCAGTGCGGCGATTCTTCGGCGAAACGAGGACCTCGGAAGCGTGTGGAGGTTGTCGAACGAAACGACGCAGTCCCGTTTGAGTCCGTCGTCGGTGCCCAGTCGAAGTTCAGAGCTCAGCCCGCGGATGGTGGTGGTCAACTGAGCAACGACAACGGCGTCGATTCGATCAGCGACTGGGTCGCGTGTGAGGACGAGCACGGGTCGATCGCCGCCGCGTCCGACATCAGCGAACCAGATCTCGCCCCGTTTCACTCGCCGAACACCTCGGTCCAGTCGGTGTCATCGTCGGGCCACGCTTCGTTCGGCCACGCCACGGTCTCCGCTGTGGTCAGCGGCTGGAGCGCGTATCGCTCGGCGTCGCGTTCGCATCGACGGCGATAGAGGAGTTCGCGGACGGCCTGGTTGAGCAGGTCGCTGCGCGCTACGCCCGCCTCGGCTGCTGCGGCGTCGAGTTCTTTGGCGAGCGTTCCGTCCGCCCGAAAACTCAGAGTTATCGTCATACGAAGAGTATATGCGGTGCATACACCCCGTGGCAACGGCCCGCTTCCGCTTCAATGTCG
>JANOYY010000082.1:0-2004 GCA_031429095.1 Acidimicrobiia bacterium
TCCCAATGTGTCTGACTTTTCTTGCGGAGTGGCGGCAACCTTTCTGGCCTCGCGTTCTTGCCTCGACGACGGTTGCGCTCGGTGAGAACCGATGCGTTCGCTCGGTGTCACTCGACTGGCGGTAGGAGCTGGCCGTCGTAGCGTTCGGTTCGGGCAACGACGCTGTCGCGTTCGGCGGCGAGTGCGGTGCGTCGTGGGTCGGCCAGGTAGTTGGCGAGGGCTTCATCGTTGGGGAACTGGAAGACGACTTGGACTTCGTCGGGTTCGTCACTTGATCCGGTGGTCCGGACTCGCGAGACAACAGTTCCGGCGTGATCATGAACGATTCGCAGGACCTGGTCTTCGTACGCGGTGAGGTCGTCGCGGCGACCTTCGTTCGCCCAGAGCAGGATGCACATCGTCAGCACGAACGTCGAGTTTTGCAGACGTGTCTCGATTCCGAGTCGACGTTCGGAGTGGCCTTATCCCCAGAACGAGCCGTTGGAGTGGTCGTCGATCTCGGCGAGTAACGGCACGATCGTGCGTTGCGGCTCGAGGTGAGGCCAAACACGAAACCTGAGATTCCGGTCGCACGAATACAGCGTCCACTGTTTGGTGGTGTTGTTCCAGCGGCACCGCGCGACCGGCGATCTAGTCGGCGGCCGGTGTTCTTCGGGTCGCCAGTGGGGGCGGCATTCGTTCACGGTGATCGTGGTCGGCGTGATGTCGAGTTCGACCCACACCTGCGCGCGCACTTCCGGTGGGGTGTGGTTGTCGGCCCAAGTCCTGATGCGGTGCAGGTCGGTGTCGGGGATCGCCAGGCAACCTTCGACGTTACCGAACCTCCAGGGCGATTCACGGTGTGAGCTGGCGCGGAAGAGCCGCCCGCGTTTCGGCCGGCGGCTCTTGAAATCGGTCTGCCTCGTTGGTCAGGCTGCGAGTTGTTCGTCGTGGCAGGCGGCGAGGGTCGGGCAGCGGTCTGCGAGGCGGGCAAGTTGTTTCGGGTTGAGCGTCGGGGCGCGTCGTTTCACGTAGAGCGTGTTGGGTTCGGTCGGGACCGTGTATGCGTGGTGGAAGGCGACGAGTCGGCCGAGGGCTTTGGTGAGGCGGGCGGGTGCGGTGCCGAGTGCGTAGGCGAACTCGGCATGGTTGATGACGTAAGTTGCGGTGTCATCGGCGGGTAGCCAGGCGGCCAGCTGGGACCATGCAAGAAACGCGGTCGGGCCCGTGGAATTCGGAATGTAATAGCGGCTGTAGGTCGAGTCGGGTTCGTGAATGTTGGCGGTTGGGGTGTATCCGGCGGCGATGGTGATGAGTCCGTCAACGGGCTCGAGACGAAACGGCGGCGCGGTGTTCATGATGCGACCTGCGTCGTGTTGGTGATTGCGGTAACGAGCGGCCAGAGTGCCCGGGTGAGGCTTCTCGGGAGTCGGGTGTTGAGGAGTCCGGCGTCAATGTTCCGGGCGATGTCGAGGCCATACGGCACGGTGGCGGTGACGGGTACGCCGGTGACGGCTTCGATGTCTTTGGCGTCGAGGGCGCGGCCGGGCTCGTTGATGAGCACGACGTGTGTAGGTCGCGGGGTGATGGTCGAGCGTCGCAAGGCGAGGTAGCAGGCTCGGGTGACGAGCACTCGGTGGTCGACGTGCAGGGTCCAGGCGTAGGCGTTGTCGGTGGTGTCGATGATGACGTGGTCGTAGTGTCCGAGTCCGCCGACGAGGAGACCGTAGGTGTGCGTACTAAACACGATGGGGGCGGTTCCTCGGCTGATGATGTCGAGGTTCTCCGCTACCGGGGTGGTGATGTCGGCGAGGGTGGTACGGCTGGCTGGTTCGAGGTAGTCGGCGAGTCCGGGTCGATTGGTATTGTCGGTGATTCCGAGTGCGGCGGGGAGGTCGTGGCCGGTGTCGACGAGCAGTGTTCGGTGTCCGGCGTGTGCGGTGAGGATGCCAAGTGCGGCGGTTGTGGTGGTGACGCCTTGTCCGCCTTTGGTGGCGTAGAGAGCGATGATGGGCATGGTCAGGG
>JANOYY010000083.1:0-1809 GCA_031429095.1 Acidimicrobiia bacterium
CACAAGGCCTACCTGCACCGATCCGGTCGAACCGCACGGGCCGGAGCTGAAGGCGTCGTCGTCACCATGATGACGCCGGACCAGGTTCGAGATGTGAAGGAGCTGACCCGAATGGCCAAAATCGGCCCGGTTGTGACGAGAGTCGCTCCGGGGCATGAAGCTATTTTCGACCTGGTCGGCGAAGCTGCCGAGTTCATCGAACCCAAGCCGACTGCGCCGTCGACCCAAAAAACCGGAGTCGCGCCAAGGCCCCCTCGCAGCGGCGCAGCTAGTCGTGGCCGCGATCAGGGCCAGGTACAACCACGTGGCCAACAGTCTCGAAACGCGCGGCCCGCTGAAGGCTCCGCTGGTCGACCTGCTGCCCGAGCTGGTGATCATTCCCGACCGGGACGGGGACCACGAGGCGCTAACGGCACGGCTTCCAGGTACGCGCGTTAAGCGCTGTGCCCATCACCATTGCGAAGCGCCCGGCGGCATTTGCCGTCGGGCAAATCGCATCGAGCTGCTGCACGTATTCGATCTGTACAACTGCCTTCTGCTTACGCTCGAAGGCCCGTAGAAGAACGCATTCATCAAACTGGTGACACTGCTCATTCACAAGAAAGTCGAAAACGGGTGCGAGAAGGACTACCTGACTCAGGTCGTTTTTGAGTCCAACCGCCAGGCCCATTTCATGCGTCGTTTTCGCAAGCAGGCGATTGTAGGCGAGCTGATGATTTCCGGAAATCGGGAACCCGGATTGTTGCGTAAAACCGTCAACGTTGTCCCAATCGATTGCGTCAAAGCCAGCACCGCGACACTTCTTTGCGCGCGAACGAATAAGTGGCTCGAGCACCTTCGATTGACGGACGTCGAGCCATCGCTCACCCGCCCATCCATCGAGGGGTTTCCCTCTCAGTCGCTTCGGAAAACGTGCAGCGTCGGGACGCCACTGCTCCCAACTTCCACCCGATACGTAACAGACCGCGCGTCCACCGTTACGGTGCACAAGGTCAACGCCACTGCGGTTGGGTGTAACCCCATCTTCGGCGTACAAATCAAGCACCCACACCGTCGGCCTGACGCAGGGCCCGCCGCCTTGCGGGGGGACGCATAGGTCGATCGCGGGATGCTCGTCACCGATTTGATAGATCCACCGATCGTCTTGGCTCGGCACCCACGAAACTCGCCGTGGCGACGCCGGCATTCGAGTTGCGACAACGACGACCAACACGCTTGCGAAGGCAAGGCAAAGACATCTGCTCAAGCGCCGTGCGGAGATCGCCATGCCCACAGTATGGCCCCGGAGGGTGGGATGAGGCGGGCACGACGGCCCGACTCACCACAACGGTCCCTACGCGACGGTAACGTTCAGACGCTGGCCCTTGCCCGCATGGCTATTCGGGCCGAACGCGATGTTGCAGAGAAAAAGGTACTTTCCCGGACCAGGTCCACAGAGAGCGTCCCCGTGAGTTGCATCTGACGTTGTGTTGGACCGGCGCAACCCGTGATTTCCAGTCGTAATAGGGGTGGTGGTAACGGTTCTGTCAGGGTCTGTTGCATTGAGCGCGGCGGTCGGTTGTCGGTAAGGCTGTTGTGATGAAGCTCCGTCGTGGTTGTCGGGTTCGTCCGGTTGGGTTGTCGGCGTTCGCGGGTTTCCGGTTCCCGCCGGAGGTGATCATGCTCACGGTTCGCTGGTATCTCCGCTACAACCTGTCGTACCGGGACCTCGAAGAACTTCTCGCAGAGCGGGGCATTGAGGTTGATCACGTCACTCTGTATCGGTGGGTTCAACGCTTCACACCACTACTAATCGATGCCGCTCGTCCT
>JANOYY010000084.1:0-11791 GCA_031429095.1 Acidimicrobiia bacterium
GAACGCATCACCCAACGACGGAATCGACGCCGCCGTTTCAGCACGCCTACGAACCCGCTCACCGTGACGCGAATGACGCCGCGCCGCCCGAGCAACATCGCGTTCGGCCAACGGCGTGATTTCGCTCAACCGTCGAGCCAACGCAACCTCCAACGCATCAACACGACCACGCACGGACCGCACACTTTCCAACGCAACAACAATCTCAGCCCGGCCAGCCGAGCCAATCACCAAACGTTGCATACCCGCAATAAGCGAAACCGGATCCAAAACCTCCATGCACCCAGTATGTAGAAGCGGTACGACAAGATTGACCCGTTGACACCCCGCACCAAGAAAAATTCCCGAAAACTTTCTCGGTGATACCGATTCTCAATCATCCAACAGACAACGTTGCCCCCAACCAATGATTCGAGGACCGCGACCAAAACGATCCGACATACTCGAACCGGGCGCGTCTGATCATACACATACATATCACATGTACACACATTATTATCCGCCAAGAAGCCGAGAAGCCACCTCCTAAGCCTGAAAGCACCGGCTACGCGTAGTTTGCTTCCCCCGGAATTCGGCTTGGTGCGACGTTCGGGTAGGCGGGGGGTCTGATGTGGTTGGTCGGGCCGGGTTTCTCGCTTGAAACTTTCGGCTGGACTGGTTCATATGCGCGCTCAAGTATTCGTGGGTTGGACGCAGGCCACAACATGAGCCGCCCTTCGGGATCCCCGGCCTTTTTCGACGAGCGCTCCTTTCGGAGCGGTGAAGACCGTGACATGCCGACCGGCACCGCAAACTTCACGCGGCAATGGAGACCGCTCCTTTCGGAGCGGTGAAGATGGGGAAAACAACACCACCGGGAACGGTCCGTCGCGGGGACGCCCCAGACAAATCCCATCGGGCCCGATGTGTCGGTAGTGCGACGCATCGATGGTGCGAAATGACGGGTGGTGACCAAGCGGCCTTACACGTCGAGGACACGCACTCCGCGTCGAAGCAACTTGCCCGACAGGCCATGGGGAAGTTCGTCAACGAACGTGAACTTCGTCGGACACTTGTAGCGGGCAAGGCGCTGGCTGCAGAACGCGATGAGGTCGTCCTCCTCCAAGAGCCGATCAGGCTTGGCGACCACGAATGCCTTCACTGTTTCACCGCTGTGCGGATGCGGCGAGCCGATCACGGCTGCGTCGGCGACGCCAGGATGCTGCGACAAGACGGCCTCCACCTCGGCGGGAAACACGTTGAAGCCCGACACAATGATCAGGTCCTTCTCCCGATCCACGATGGTGAGATAGCCATCGGAATCGGCGACCGCTATGTCGCCGGTACGCAGCCAGCCATCGGGCGTCAGGGCTCGGGCCGTGGCGGCCTCATCACGCCAGTATCCGGGGAACACGTTGGGTCCATTCACCCAAATTTCGCCGGAATCCCCGACCAGCGCATCGGCTCCGCCTTCGTCAACGAGGCGAACCTGGACGCCCGGCACCGGAAGGCCGATCGTGCCCACGTGTTCTCCGGTGAAATCGGAGGTGCTCACCACCGGAGCGGCTTCGGTGAGGCCGTATCCCTCGCCGATGTGATGACCGAAGCGGTCGAAGAAGGCGCTCGCCAGGGTCGGATCAAGTTTCGACGCGCCGGATGCAGCAATACGAACCGACGCGAAGTCGCGCCGGGTTGCTTCGGCCAGGGGAAGCGACACCCATGACTCGAACATAGGCGGCACGCCGACGACAACGGTGAGCTCGCGTTCGCGAATCGATTGCAATGCGGCCAGCGGGTCGAAGCGTTGGATCAGCACCATCGATGCCCCGCAATACAGGGCCTGTCCGAGCGCACCGTTCAGCCCGTAAATGTGGAACAGCGGCAGCGCGCCGAGTACTGAGTCCGTCGGCGACAGTGCACCCGTTCCCGTTGCCTGCACATGCTCGATGTTTGATCGCAGGTTGCCGTGGGTGAGCATTGCTGCTTTCGGAGCGCCCGCCGTGCCGCTCGTGAACATCAGCAGGGCAAGGTCGTCGTCGGTGCGTTCGACCACCGCCGCAACGTCGGATACCAACAGGTCTTCGAAGGAGATCGTGTCTGGAAGCAGAACTCCTTCTGGCACGATGACGGTCTCAACCCCAACGGCTGCGCGATCAACATCGGAGAACGCGTCGCTCCCGGTGGGTCCAACACACACCACGCGAGGCTCAACCGACTTCAGCTCGCCGACCAGTTCTTGGGTTGGGCTTTGCGGATTCAGCGGCACGACGACCGCGCCGACACCCAGGGCAGCGAGGTAAGCGACAACGAAATACCAGTTGTTCGCCATCACGATTGCCACCCGGTCTCCGGGCTGCACCCCGTGTCTGGCTAGTCCACCGCGAAACGCTCCCACCTGGGCGCGCAGATCGCCATACGTTGTCACGTGGTTGGCACTGATGACTGCTACGTCGTCGTCGGGGTGCGCGTCGATGATTGAGGCGAGGTTCATCAAATGGCTTTCAGGGAGGCAAAGGCGGTGCGGGCTGCAGCAACCGTCGTTTCTGTCGACGCGGTGTCGAGGTTCATGAGTTGGTAAATGCCCGCCGCCATCAGGGCCAGAAGCAAAATCACGATCGTGACGACAGTGGCGGGACGCATCTGGCCATTCTGGCCGATGGAACCACCTAGCCGCCGCTCCGCTTCGCGCTGTGGGCCTCTTCCTGGCTCGGGCGCTTTCCTGGCTCGGGCGCTTTCGCCTGGCTCGGGCGCGTTCGCGCCCGTGTGCTAGATGGCGGCGGAGATAGAGACCGCGGAACCGGCACCGAGTCCGAGCTCACGCGACGCGTTGGCCCGGTCGACCGCAACCGACAACAAACCGTAGGAGTCGATGACAAGGCCGACTTGGCCGCCGGTGATATCGCCGTACGCTCTGACGACGCGGACGGTGCGCGTTGTGTTGTTCCAGGCGAGGGCGAGGACGTCGCCGAAGACCGCGACATCGTCGGGACCAATGTTGAGCTGAACATTTCCGAAGACGTCGACCCACAGCGCTTCCGCGTGGATCGAAAGTTGATCGTCGGCGACTCGGCTGAGCGGCACGATGCCCGGCGTGAGAATCGCCGGGTCAACCGGTTCGCCGAGGGCGTCGAAGGGTAGGCCGGCGGCGAGCCGAGCAGCGACGGGTGAGAAGATGTCGCGACCGGCGAAGGTTGCTCCCGGGGCCGCAAGGTGGTGCTCCTCATTGGTCAGGGAGACGGCGCGTCGAGCTCCTCCCAACATCGCGACGGCAGGAGCAAGCAAGCCGTTGTCGGGGCCAACCAGGGTCATGTCGCCGGCTTCGATAGCAATGGCGCGCCGGGCCGTACCCACGCCCGGATCGACGATCGCCAGCACAATGCCGTCGGGAAGGTATTGGATGCTTCGCACGAGCGCGAGGGATCCTGCTCGGACGTCGTGGGGCGCGATGTTATGCGTGATGTCGATGACCGCAGAGCTCGGGGCAAGTTGATGAAGCACGCCCTTACAGACGCCGACGAATTCGTCGGCGAGTCCGTAATCGGTGAGGAACGAGATCGGTTTCATGACGCACCGAGTTCGGTGGCGCGTTTCGTCGCCGCCGAAACAGCGTCGAGAATCGCCGCTCGCACGGCCCGATCCTCGAGGGCTCGCAGACCGGCGGCGGTTGTGCCTCCCGGCGAAGTGACGTTGGCGCGCAGCGTTGCCGCTTGGTCAGGGTTGCGCACGAGCATCTCCCCTGCCCCGCGTATGGTTTGCGACGCCAACGCAACAGCGGTCGCACGAGGAAGACCTTGGAGGACCCCCGCCTCGATCATCGCTTCTGCGATGAGGAAGATGTACGCCGGGCCCGACCCGGAGACACCCGTGACCGCATCGAGTTGCCATTCGAGGACCGCTTCGACGATGCCGACTGAACCCAAGATCATGCTTGCCCATTCGACATCAGCCGATGTTGCCCGCGTGCCGCCAGCGATGCCCGAGGCGCCAAGTCCGACGAGGGCCGGCATGTTTGGCATGGCGCGCACAACTGCCGTATTGGGGCCGAGCCAGGACTCCATGCTGGCAACAGTGACGCCGGCTGCGACGGAGAGAACGCGTGTTGCTTGGGGGCCGATCTCACGACACACCGTTGCCACATAGTGGGGCTTTACGGCGACGAGAAAGTCCGCACCGCTCGCTACAGAGGGTGATTCGGCCGTAACGACCCCGTACGCTGCTTCCAGGCGCTGGCGGGCGTCGGCCCGAGGCTCGACAACCTCAATCTGCGAGGCAGTGCACCACTGCGTGTCGATAAGCCCACCGAGTATCGCCTCGCCCATGTTTCCGCCACCGATCACGCAAAGACGAACTGCACTGGCCCCAGACATGGGGCAGAGGCTAGCGGGCCGGGCGGGCAAAAAGCCTCTGGGCGTCCAGAAGCCCGGAGGCTGCACTCACCGATTCGCACTTCCCCGAACGAATCAACAAGCAGACGCCACCGGGCTTCTTGGTAAATCGAACGTTATCGGTGCTCAGTAGCAAACGCAAGCGGAGAAGTGGTGGATCTTGCAAAAATGTCGGTCCGCATAGTTCTCGGCGGAGTCGCCGCGCGTTTATCCCGCGAATCGAGTGGCGTAGCCGATCCGCATGGCGGTGCGAAAGCACTCTTCGGAGTATCGATAGATCGATCCGAGGATACGGTCGAGGGCTGAAGTGTCGAGGACTGAAAGCTCGATTTCGCCGCGAAAGTAGAGCGCGTCTTCGGGGCCGATCACCATTCGCAGACCAAGGAACCGCTGCGACGCGCGAAGCAGGTATTCAAAGGTTTCGGCAACATTTTCTTCGGGCCACGGCATGAAGTAGGACTCGACGTGAAGCGATCGATCACGCACCGTAAACCAAACGGTCGTGACGAGTTTTTCTTCGCCTCGTACGCGCACGTACCACCGGTCGACTTCGGTGTCTCGCTCGATGCTGGTGATGGTGGGATTGTCTTGTCGGACGTCTTCGGTCCATCGAACCATGCACGCAATTGCTGCGGTCGTCGAACCATCCAGAAGCGTCATTTTGGTGCTCGTTAGAGGCAGGTCACAAGTGACCGTACGGCCAGGTCGCCGTAGAGACGCCGCAGCCGTGCGGCGGTGTAGCTCCACGCGTAGCGCTGTGAGCGATTCGCCGCATTGAAGGCCATGGCCGCGGAAGATGCGGAGTCGTCGAGCAACGAATCAACCCGCGCCGCCCAGTCGACCGGGTCACGGCCGTCGACGAGGTACCCGGTGCTGCCCTGGTCGATGATGGTTTGGAGTCCACCAACGTTTGCGGCCACGACCGGCGTTCCGCAGGCACCCGCTTCGAGGGCGACCAGACCGAAGGATTCCGACTTGCTCGGTACCAGGCAGACGTCGGCCGCCCGGTAGTACGTGCTGAGCAGATGGTGCGGCTGAGGTTCAACCCATCGGACGCGCTCGGCGACGCCGAGGGAATCGGCGAGGTCGCGCACGCGGTCAACTTCGGCTTGACCGTTGACCCCACTCGGACCACCGACGACGACCAGCGTGGCACCGCGATGTTTCATCGACGCAAGGGTTTGCACCGCGAGGTCCGTGCCCTTGAGGGGCTGGATTCGCCCGACGTAGAGCAGGACGGGGGCGTTGCCCAGCTTGAGGGCCGCCCGGGCGCCTGCCCGGTTGCCGGGCGAGAAGAACGCGTGGTCGACACCGAGGGGAACTTCTTCGATCCGGCTTGGATCGGCCCCGTAGAGGCGCTGCAGTTGTTCTGACTCGACGTTGGTGTTGGCCAGCACCATGTCGGTGCAGCCGATCGTCGACGCTTCGAGATCAGCCCGGAGTTGCGGTTCCAGATCGAAGGCATCGGTTTCGTCCTTTACGCGCGCCAGGGTGTGAAACGTGGTTACCAGAGGCAGATCGAGTTCGTGTTTGAGTTGGTGACCCGCGACGGCAGACAGCCAGTAGTTGGCGTGGATGAGCGACGGTTCGATCCGCAGGGTCTCGAGGCGTTCACGAACCGACGTGGCAAATGGGGCGGCCAGGTCGAGAAGGTCTTCTTTGAGCACCCGGCTCAATGGTCCTGCGGCCACGTTGTGGACCCGAAATCCGGGCTCGACGTTGACGATCGCAGGGCTGTCGACGCTCTCGACCCGGGTGAAGACCTCACACGCAACGCCCGCTCGGGCGAGTGCGGTGGCCAATTCGCGCACATACACGTTCATGCCGCCGCCATCGCCGGTACCCGGCTGGGCCAGCGGAGATGTGTGCATTGAGAGGACGGCAACCTGAAGCGACATCGCAGGGCTATCAAACCACGAAATCAGGAGGATTGTTCCCCGACTGCTCCGACTCTGTTCTCCGACTGAAAACTTCGCAGCACTTGGACCAGTGCTCGCTTCTGGGCTTCGGTCAGGGTGGGCTCGCGCTTGATTGCGCTCACCAGGTCCGGCTCGTCGTCGCGTTGTTCGAGAATGCCTGCCTGAACGTAGAGGGTTTCGGCTGAGATACGCAGTGCTTTCGCGAGCTGTTGCAGAATTTCCGCCGACGGTTTGCGCAGGCCCCGTTCGATCTGGCTGAGGTACGGATTGGAGATCTGGGCCATGTCGCTGAGCTTGCGCAGCGACAGGCGGGCGATCCGGCGCTGGTCGCGGATAAATTCGCCGAGCTTTTGGGCACGTTCGACGAGCGAGTCGTCGGAAGCGTCATTCGGAGTTGGCCCGGGGTCCGAACGGTCGGGAGCGTCGGAGGCGACGGTGGCCGATTCGGGCATGGAGCGGCGCGGCTTTTTCGTTAGCGCAGCAGGCCGTCGACCGACGCCCGCCCCGACTTGTACCGCTCGATGAGTTCGGCCTGGAGCCGATCGAAGATGTCGTGGAGAACGCGTCGCTCTTTGCTGACGCTTTGTTCGAGTTCGACGAGCGACTGGGCCATCGAGTTCAGCTCGTCGTCGGAGAATTCGGTCGATTCCTCGATATCGTGCCCTCCGCATGCTTTGTAGACGCGGCGGTTCGCCCAGCTCTCCTGGTCTTCGCGCAACTGTTCGGTCACGAATCGACCATTGGTGCCGTGGCTCTCCGCGTTGTCGCAAAGCAAGCCTTTGAGTTGCTCGACGATCGTCGCCGGATCATTTGACGCTCCATGGGCGCGATTGCGCATTTCGAGCCCGAGGATATCGATTCGGGTCTGCACCATTCGGCGCAGGTAGGACGCGGCGTCTTCAAGGCACTGACATTCCGAGCGACGCTCGCGAATAGTTTCGATCGGCCAGGTATCAAGGCCATCGAGGTAGCCCGGGGCAAGGACCCGGTCGAGATGTCGGTTCGGCATACATCACAGGCTAGACGAGCCAGTCTCGGTTCCCCGGCCAGGTCGTTGGAGCGTAGGTTTGCCCTCCGCTCAGCCGCTCAGCCGCCAGACACGGGAGGCAGGACGGCGACCTCATCAGTGGCCGTGACGGCATCGTTGGATTCCGCCGGGTCGCCGTTTCGCCAGACCCGGCAATGCGGCAAGATTCGGGCGAAGTCGGGGCCGAACTGCTCGACAGCGGTGGCGAGGACCTCACCTACGGTTGCTCCGTCGATGGAGGCCGACTTTGTTCTCGCCGCCTCGCGAGCTTGGGCAAACAAAAGAAGTACAGCCATCATTCGACCGTAGCCGTCGTCGACCTGCTTCACTGACTCGATGCGAACTTCGTCGTATACGGGTGCGATTCGGGTGATTCGACCCGGTGTGTTGCTGATTCGTCATGGCCAGACCACATGGAATGCGGCGCAGAGGTGGCAGGGATGGGCCGACGTCGGTTTGAGCGATGTGGGTGTGCGCCAGGCCAAGGCTGGCGCCGTGGCACTCCGCCGAGTTTTGCTGGGAGTACCGGTGCAGATAGTCACCTCGGACCTTGTCCGGGCGCACGACACGGCGGTGGAGATTGCCGGAGCGCTTGGCGTGTCAATCGCCCGTATCGTGGAGGGACTTCGGGAGCGAAACGTCGGCGACTGGTCGGGGAAGACCACTGAGGAGATCAATCAGGCGTGGCCGGGTCAGCTCGACGCGTGGCGAAACGGGGAGTTGGGGTCGACGCCCAACGGTGAGCACGAGGACGTGTTAGTTGCTCGCACGATGGGGGCGCTTCGAGCCTTGGCGATGGAGGCTCGCGATCTCGACCATGTGGTCGTCGCCGCAACGCATGGTGGCGTTATTCGTACACTGACCCGCGCGTGTGGCGCGACGCCGCGTCCGGTGGGGAACCTCGACGGTTCGTGGTTTGGGATCGACGACGATGGGGTTCTCGTGCATCATCACGATGTTCATTTGCTCGCCGGAGTCGGGAGTGGCAATGCCGCCGGAACCGCTCTTTGATTTCGATACGTTTACGGCGCCCGACTCTGTTGCGCCCGCCGCGATTGCACCCGTCGCTACGGTCGGGCCCGCCGCGATTGCACCCGTCACTCCGCCCGACCCCGCCGGGCCCGTCACTCCGGAGGTGCGGGTCATCCGCTCCGACAAGCGACGTCGAACAATAAGTGCACGTATGGTCGGCGGCGTGATGGAGCTTCGTATCCCTGCGCGGACATCGGTGGCCGAGGAGACGCGATGGGTGACCGAGATGCTTGGTCGTTTCCAGCGCAAGAAGGCGACGGACCGCGTCGATCTGACCTCGCGCGCGAAGTCGTTGGCGGCGCAATTGGAACTTCGTGTCCCTGATTCGATTCGGTGGGTTACCAATCAAGAACAACGGTGGGGTTCGTGCACGCCGGTTGATCGCGCAATTCGGATCTCCGACAAGTTGGTCGGCGCCCCGCTGTGGGTGCTCGATTACGTGATCGTGCATGAGATGGCGCACCTTCGCTACGCGAATCACGGCCCTCGGTTCTGGTCGCTGGTGAATCGCTACCCCAAGACCGAGCGGGCACGCGGTTATCTCATGGCGCTCGGCAACACCGAAGACACCGGCGATTGACCCGCGGTCATGCGGGCGAGGTCAGCACCCGCAGAAGTTCGTCGGCATAGGAGCGGGTGGCGGCCGCGGATGATCGGGTCGGAGACGAGGCAGGCTTCTCGTCCAGCAGTAGGCGCAGATGACCGAGATACGCGGCGTAGGCGATGCGGGCCCGTTTGGCGGCCGTCGTACGGCTGAAACCGAGGCCACGAAAGAGCGAGACCAGAAACTCGATTCGCAACGTCGTGACCCGTTCGACCGTTGGGCTCACCCGCAGGTCGAACGGTGCCAGCACGATGCGGGCCTCGATCCGGTCCTCGCGCTCATGGCCGAACACGACGCGAAGGAGTTGCCGGAGACGATCCATTGGATCCGCGACTTCTGCGACGTTGGCGATCACCGCGTTGGTGGCAACTTCCTCCCAGCGATACATCGTTGCCGCGACGAGTTCATCGCGGTTGGTGAAGTGCCAATAGAAGCTGCCCTTGGTCGTGCCCAACGCCGTTGCGATCGGTTCCACGGCCATGCCGGCGATCCCTCCGTGTTCGATCGCGCTAATCGCGGCGGTGATCCAATCGTCTTTCGTGAGTCGGGTGGCCAGCGTCACAGACTTGTCCACTACCTCTTTCGCCACGCCGTACGGTACCGTATGTTTACAACCATACGCTACCGTACGGTTGGTTCTGAGGAGGATGCGATGATCAGAAACGTCCACCAGCGCCAACTCCGAGCGAGCGCCTCCGATGTTGGCGTCCTCCTTCAAGAATTGGCGTCAGACAACGATCGACTTTGGCCGCATGACCGTTGGCCGGCCATGAAACTTTCGAATGGTGTCATTGAAGGATCGACCGGCGGTCACGGATTCGTCCGGTACTCCGTGGAAACCGTTGCTCACGACCGGGTGACCTTCCGTTTCGACGAAAGCATTGGTCTTCGAGGTACTCACGGCTTCGAACTCGAGGAGTCCCCCGACGGAGGCTGCGTGCTACGTCATGTGTTGGACGGGAAAAGCCTTGGACCGATGAAGATTGGATGGCCGCTCGTGGTTCGTCCGCTTCACGACGCATTGGTGGAAGACGGACTCGACAACGCAGTGCGCGAGCTCGATGGTGAAGCAGTCGAGAAGCGCCGGCTCACTCGACGCGTTCGGGCTGTGCGCCGAGGGATTTCGCTTCTGACCCAAGCGCCTTCGCCTACTCCTCGCGCCAAACGTGTTGCGGGCGACGTTGCGGCAGCGGCGTTGGCGGGAATCGGCGTTCTCCACGCAGCCTGGGGTGCAGGTCTCACGGCCTGGCCGGGGACCGATGCGCGAACGCTCGCCGAGAAGGTGGTCGGTGGTTCGACGTTTCCCTCGGCCAGTGCCTGTTACGTCATCGCCGGTTTGCTCGGGACGGCATCGGGGCTTGTGGCGATGCGGAGTCGCGCCACCGATCCCAAGGCCTTTGCGCTGTCGCATCTGGGAACCGTGACCGTTGGGTCGGTCCTGCTGTTGCGGGGCGGCGGCGGCCTGGTCGTCTCGTCGTTGGGTGTGGTCAGCGAGACCGCAGCGTTTCGTCGGGCCAACCTGTTGTTGTACTCGCCGCTGTGTCTGGCCCTCGGAGCGGCGGTGCAGTGGGCGGCGCGCACGGAACGGGCCCGGGCGACGAAGTCGTTGTAGGGTCCGGCCATGGCTGATCGAACCCTTGCGACGTTGCTCACTGGAGGAAGTTTTTTCGAAGGACCCCGATGGCATGAGGGCGCATGGTGGGTCTCCGACTTCTACCGCCATCGGGTCGTTCGGGTGACACCGGACGGTGAGGAGTCGCTGGTGGTCACCGTCGATGCGCAACCGTCGGGGCTTGGCTGGTTGCCCGATGGATCACTTGTCATTTCGTCGATGACGGATCAAAAGATCCTTCGATTCGCCGATGGAGAACTTTCGGTGCTCGCCGACATCTCGGCGCACTGCGGAGGATGGGTCAACGACTTGATAGTCGACGCCGCAGGCCACATCTACGCGGGCAACTTCGGCTTCGACTTCATGAATGGTGCGGCGCCGGCGCAGGCGAACTTGGTGCGAGTGGACCCCGACGGTTCATCGTGCATCGCCGCGGCGGGTTTCGACTTTCCGAATGGGTGCGTGATCCTTCCCGATGAAACAACGCTCCTCGTCGGCGAGTCTCAGGGCAACCGGTACACGGCCTTCACCATTGCGTCCGACGGCACGCTCACGGATCGGAGGCTCTGGGCGCAGTTCGGTTCCACCTTGGGCGACGATGGCTCCGTGTGGACCGACGGGTGCACACTCGACGGGGAAGGGCACGTGTGGAGTGCCGATGCCCGAGGGGGCCGCGTCGTGCGGATCTCACCCGAGGGTGCGATCGTCGACCGGATCAGCGCCCCCGAAGGTCTCGGTGTCTTTGCATGCGCACTCGGCGGCGACGATGGCCGAACACTTTTGATATGTTGCGCACCCGATTCGTCGCCGAAGAACCGCTCCGCCTCTCACGATGCGGTGCTGCTCACGACTACGGTCGACGCGAGTCACGCCGGACGTCCGTAAGCGCGCTTACGTGTGCTAGTCGAAACCTACGAACTCCTGCCGGTCAGGTCCAGGAGGGTGCGGCGTCTGCGTCGATGGCCACGTGGGTTTCGCCGTCGGTGAACAGCACCGGACGGTCCTGAACGATGTGGGCGTCGCAGCGAGTAGCGAGCGGGTTGTCGACCAGGGTTTGCTTGGCGATCGGCGTGGCGCAGTGCTCGCACAGGCCGTATATGCCGGTGTCGAGCGCCTCGATCGATCGGGCCACGCCCGACATGATGCCTTCGATCTCTTCGAGGGTACGAAGGGTGAACGGCTCCGTCTGCATCGTCTGCTGGTCAAAACTCACGGTCACGAGGGTACTCGCCG
>JANOYY010000085.1:0-30478 GCA_031429095.1 Acidimicrobiia bacterium
AGGCGCCCACCGCCACCACGCCAACCTGGCGCTCGGTGCGGTAAGGCCAGCCCCGAGCCCGGGTCGAGCCCCTCGACGTAAGTCAGCAAGAACCCGGAGGGCACGCGCATAATAGAAACCAGCGCCGACTGAGCCGTGTCCGCTCAAGGAGTTCGAACTTCTGAGCTATCTCGCCGACAGGCCGGGGTTGTCGTTTTCGAAGCATGAAGTGCTCGTCGAGGTTTGGAGGCGGCCGTGGGGCGGCAACTCGGCAACTAAACCCATCGACGTTCCCGTATCGTGGCTCCGGCGCAAGTTGGGTGAAACGGCTGCGCACCCGTGGTTCCTTCGGACTGTACGCGGGGTTGGAATCCAGTTCATCGCTGCCGATGAACACCCGAGAGATACAACGGGTTTTGCCGATGGCTTCGAAACATTGCCGCGAAACATTGCCGCGAAAACTGCCGCGAAAAACTGATCGCAAAATAGAGGACACGAACCGCTAGCGGGGTCGTTGCACAATCTGCGTTTGCAAAGTCTTGGCGACCAAGCGCTCACCGTTGCGTAGTTCCGTTTCGACAACAATCGTTGCGGATCCAATGTGGAGTGGCCGAGATACCGCAAGGACAACACCGGAACGCACCGCACCCAAAAAGTTGGTCTTCGACTCGATCGTCGACGTTCCGGTGGAGCCTTCGGGCAGATTGAGAAACGCACTGATGGCACCGGCAGAATCGGCCAAGGCCATCAGCGCGCCCCCATGCATGCCATCGGCGACCGTACAGAGCGACTTGTCCCAGTTCAACGACAGGACAACTCGCTCCTTGGTTGCTTCCGCAGTGGTGATGCCGAGGGCGGCACACAGCGGCATCGATTGTTGTGCGAGATCGTTCCTGGTCATGTTCCTCCGGTCGGCGAATGACCGTCACTCTAACGTTTTGAAGTACCTTCGCAGCAGCGCGTCAGGAAATCCGGTCTGCGCACATACCATTTTTGATCCCGTCCCTTCCGGGCCCATCGCGCCCGCGACAGTGCGGTGACGTCAACACAGCGCAGGTAGGTTGCTAATGCGCCCGCCGAGCACAGATCGCCACCAGCCCTCCCCGACCCGGCATGCCGCTCTGAAAATTCTGTGGGGACGTTCATGCTTGGCCCCTCTTTCGCCGTGGCGCGCCCCGATTGCCGCGACGTGACCCTGCGTTCCGGCACGAGGCGGAACAAGGAAACTGCGGCCGGATGGCGCGAAGCGAATTGCTTCGGTCAGACTGGACCCCATGGAATTCGACCTGAGTCAGACCGACGCATTGCTTTCAACCACGCGGGCCGTTCGCAAGCGCCTCGATTTTGATCGCGAGGTTCCCGACGACGTACTGCTCGAGTGCCTTCGGCTCGCGGTCCAGGCGCCTACCGGATCGAATCGTCAGGGTTGGCGCTGGCTCATCGTTCGTGACCAGGCCAAGAAGGATGCTCTGGCGGAGATATACAACCGAGCCGGCGGCGAGTACTTGAAGAGCGCTGCGGCATCCACCGAGCCGGGAACGCAGACAGGTCGGGTGATGGACTCAGCCACGTTCTTGGCGGAGAACCTCGCCCGGGTGCCGGTCATGGTCATCCCGATGATCGTCGGCCGGATAGCAAACCCGAGCGAGGCAGCGGGGCTCCTCGGATCTATCATTCCGGCCATGTGGAGCTTTCAGCTTGCCTTGCGAAGTCGCGGGCTCGGCACCTGTTACACCACGCTGCACCTGCGCCTCGAAAGCGAAGCGGCCGAGCTCTTGGGAATTCCCGAACACATGACCCAGGCCGGACTCCTTCCGGTCGGCTACACAAAGGGCACCGACTTCCGACCTGCCGAACGAGGGCCGATAGAAGAGATCACCTATCTCGATACCTACAAGAATCCGATCCGCTGACGATCGATGCTTTGCGGTGATCTCGCGTCATAGCTCGTGGGTACCGGTCGTCGACCTCGCAAACGGGGCCACCGTCGTCGATGAGGTCATTGGAGCCTGTGAACGGGTCGGTTTTCTCACGGTAGTCGGACACGGAATACCCGATCAGGTGCTATTCGACGGTTGGGACAGCGCGAGAGCGTTCTTTGATCTCCCGCTCGAGGAAAAGATGCGAGTCGCAATGCCTCGACCTGGCTATCCCTACGGCTACTCGCCGCTGACCGGTGAATCGCTCGCTGCCTCCCTCGGACGAGCGGGACACCCCGATCTGAAGGAGAGCTTCGCGATCGGCCCCGTCGATCGGCCGACCCATCAAATAACCCATCCCGACGAATGGTTTGCATGGTCGGAGAACATCTGGCCAACATCGACCATAGAATTTCGCACTTCATGGGAGGAGTACTACCGCGCCATGGCAGATCTCGCGGCGCGCCTTCTCCAGATCATGGCCCGCGGTCTCGGATTGCCCGAGCATTACTTCGAGCCAATGATAAGTCGACATACGAGTGCGATGCGAGCCCTGAACTACCCGGCGGCCGGAGAGGCACGGGCTCTCCCCGGTCAACTCGGGGCCGGTGCCCACACCGACTATGGCACGCTTACTGTCCTGCTCGCCGATCCCGCGCAGGGCGGATTGCAGGTTGAAGGTGCGAGCGGTGTCTGGCATGACGTCCAACCGCAAAAAGGGGCGCTGGTCGTAAACCTGGGCGACGCAATGGCTCGGTGGACGAACGATCGGTGGCGCAGCACCATGCACCGTGTCCTGGTACCTCTTGGTCGACGACAGTCGATTGCCTTCTTCCACAACGCGAATTGGGACGGAATGATCGAGTGCATTCCATCGTGCTTGAGCGAAGGCGAACACCCCCGGTATGAGCCGATCGCCGCCGGCCCTCACTTAATGGAAAAGTTCCAGTCGACCGTCAATACGCCCTAGAAAATGCGACAGAACGTTCGGCAGTCCGCAATGATGGCCCGATGATCGCAGCGTATTGTTGGCCTCACTCCGCAACGCCCGGGACCTCATTCCCACTCATGGCGACGTCCTCCCTCGGTCCTGTCAACGTTACGGTTACTCGCGTTGGGGCCGAACGAGAAGTCGTCGCTTCCTTCGACAATGTTGCGGTCGACGAGCTTGCGGTTCCGCCCGACGCCGTCGCAAATGGTTGCCGATGGCCATCGGCGCTTTCCATTGCGACCGATCCATCTTGGCGTTCTGGCTTTTACGAAGTTGCTTTGGAACCCGTGGCCGGGTGGCCGCGCAATCGCGGACCGCGGGGTGGCTCAAACCTGGCGTTCTTCGTAGTTCGACCCGAGCGCGCATCGGCGGATCGAGCGCTCCTCGTACTGGGGACCAATACATGGCTCGCCTACAACGATTTCGGCGGCGCGAACCTTTACACGACAGCCACCCGGGTGTCGTGGGATCGGCCTCTGGCCAATGGGCTCCTGGCCAAGCCCGCAGGGCCGGGTCGGCGGGTCGCCGTTACCAATCCACCAGATCCGAGAATGAATGCACACGTAGGGTACCTACGTGTGGAGGGTTTGTCGCCCTGGGCCGGATCTGCTGGCTGGCCCAACTACGAGCAGCCCTTCCTTGCCTGGGCCGAAAGTGAAGGCTATGAGATCGACGTCGCAACAAACGCCGATCTCGAGCGGGATCCTCAATTGCTCGATGATGCGTCCCTGGTCCTCTGTGTCGGACATGACGAATACTGGTCAGCGCCCCAGCGAGATGCCGTGGAACGGCACGTGCACCGGGGTGGAAACCTTCTGGTGCTTTCAGGAAACACATGTTTTTGGCAAGTCCGCTATGAGGACGAAGGCCGAATCATGATCGGGTACAAAGGTCGTTTCCCAAAAGATCCGCTTTACGGTACGAACCAACAGCACCTTGTCACAACCATGTGGTCTGACCCCATCGTGGCTCGTCCGGAGACCGAGTTGATCGGCGTCTCGTTTACACGCGGAGGATATGCGCGCATAGGAAAGCGTGTTCCCCGCGGCTCAGGTGGTTTCACCGTTCACCGTCCTGAGCATTGGGTGTTCGAAGGAACAGACTTCGAGTGGGGAGATCTGCTCGGCGCAAAGTCGACCGTGGTCGGCTACGAATGCGATGGCTGCGTGTTCACGCTCGAACATGGCCGTCCGGTACCGACGGGCGAAGACGGGTGCCCGAAGGGGTTCACCATCCTCGCCACGTCGCCCGTGTCCCCCTTTGACCGACGCACGGCACTTCGTCCGCCCCCGGATCATGTGCTGTCGGAAGTCGAGTTTCAGGCGGAGCGGCTTTTTGGAAGTCCCGCCCCGGAGAACACGGCGAAGCTCGATTACGGGCATGCCGTGTTCGGCACCTGGACGACACCATCGGGCGGCACCGTTATCACGACGGGTTGTACCGACTGGGCATGTGGGCTCGGGGTCGGCGACTTCGACGTCGAGATCGTCACCCGCAATATGATGAACCGCCTCTGGACAAAGGGCGAAATAGATCTTGGGCGTTCATCAACGCCTCACCGAACTGGACCTGGTTCGTCGGGCTAGAGTCCGCATAGAGAACGACCACGAATTCGGATTCGATTCTCACCAAGGAGCGACATGAACAATCTGGCCGTACTTTCGAGTCCAGTGGACGCTCGACCATGAAGACGTCATCGCTCACCGTCGAGCCTTCGGGTGGTCCCTGCGGCGCAGCAATCCGCGGGGTCGACTTTGCCAAGGACGTATCGAACGAACTTGTTGCCGAAATTCGCGCGATCTGGCTCGAGCATCTTGTTGTCGCGTTTCCAGATCAGCATCTTTCCCTCGATCGATTCGAAGAAGTGGCCCTCCTGTTCGGCGAATTCGGCCAGGATCCTTACTTCAAGGGTTTGCCTGATCATCCGCATATCGCCGAAGTGAAACGGGAGGCTGATGAGCAGACTCCGATCTTTGCCGAGGGATGGCACAGCGATTGGAGCTTCTTGGAAACACCTCCTTCGGGAACCCTGCTGTACGGCCGGATCATCCCGCCGGTCGGCGGCGACACGCGATATTCGAACCAATACGCTGCCTACGATGCCCTCGACAGCACGATGAAATCCAGGCTCGAAGGTCTCGTGGGCATTCACTCGGCGCGTCGGGGGTACTCCAGGGAAGGTCAGTACGGAGTCAAAGACGTTGGCCGCTCAATGGCCATCGTGTATTCCGACGATGCGCTTGCCACCCAAGCCCATCCGCTGGTGAAGCGCCATACCGAGACGGGACGAAAGGCGCTGTTTCTCAGCCCCGGATACACGATCGGTATCGACGGGCTGGACGAATCCACGGCTCAGGAGTTGTTGATGGAGCTTTACATTCACCAGTCGAAGGAAGAGTTCGTGTACGTCCACCGATGGACTCCAGACATGCTGACCATCTGGGACAACCGGGCCGTCATTCACGCGGCCACCGGCGGGTACCAGGGCCACCGTCGGCTCCTGCAACGAATTACGGTCACTGATAAGCGCGCGTAAGGGTCCGCCGCGGAGCGCTCCAAATACTCCCAAAGAAGACAAGGCTTTGAAAACGCATAGCGAAAGCTTCGCGTCTTGCGACGCAACCATCACACTCCGGTCCGGACAGCTTGCGCATCGCGACCATGTCGCCCACCCAACGATCCTGGCCCGTCGTCGCAGTGCTCTACACCCCCTTCCGCTCCCTCGCCATCATCCGCATTTCATCGCAACGTCGACGGTCTCGACCGACTGACTAGAGATCGAAGGTTCGCTCTTTAGATGACGGGGTTTTCGGTGACGAACATCCTCGTGCGCGATCGCACATGGGCCATCGAGTCTGCCGCGACGCACTTGCCGAGTTCGGTGTCATAGGCAGAAACAAAATCGGCTTCGCTATCGAACCAAAGTTCGGAGATGCCATCAATGTCGGTAGCGTCATGGCACACGTTGAACACGATCTTGCGGACACCCGGAAGTTGGCGGGCCAGGGGCGCATGGTCGTTGAGCCACCAGCTTCGAAACTGCTGTTCGGTCATGTCGTCGCGGCGCGACAAAAAAATGATGGCCTTGAAGTTCACGATGGTTTCCCGATTCGATGCAGCGGCCGGCCGCCAACCCCCAGTGCAAGCACGGCCAAAATCTCATCAGCGCGGGGTGCGTCGTCGATGCTGAAGGCGATCGCGTCCATGTCGTCGAACACCCAGATGTCGGAGCAGTTCGTGAGCGGCGCAACAATTCGTGTGCCAGGACCACCGAGAAGCTTTGTCGACGGAATAATCGCTGGCCCGCGTCCAAGCGCGGCGCGTATCGGAGCACCGAACTTGGGATGGATCAAGGCTGCCGCGTGTTCGATCTCGCCATTGGTGCCGACCACCGCGGCCTTCCCATACGCAGAGACGTCACTCGCCGGACAACCCAACGCAGCAAGCGCCTCGTCGATCAGCGTCTGCCCGAGCGCCGCACCGAGATCCACCAGCGCATCGAGGTTCTCCTCATAGACACCGGCCAAAGGATTGCGGAACACCACACCGGTGGCCACTTTGCGGCGCAATCCAGAAACGGCGCGACCCATTTCCGTTCGACTGGTTTCGACGATCGACACCACCTTACGAACTTCGAGCGACAAACCATCGGCCATGCGACATCCCCTTCTCCACGAAGTTTCCTAAGACACTACCGGCAACATTCTCCGAGCTCCGCGACGAGCTGATGGCCGAGCCGAGCGCGGCCGAGTTCCGAGTTCCGAGTTCACTCGTCTTGTCGCCCCCGACCGACAAGGCGCATGCCCCCCCGACCGACAAGGCGCAGGCCGCCCCCCGCCGAAAAGGCCGCGGACGAGTTCGATCTCACCCAGGTGACGAAGATCCGCTGGCCGCTACGCCGGGGTTCGTTTGGGTGGGCCGGTGCTCATGGTTTGTCCATTCGGGAGGGTGACGGTGAGTTCGCGGTTTGGTCCGAGTTCGAAGATCCAACCGGCGTGCGCGTTGGCGTGGTGTCGGGTGCAGAGCGGGATCAAATTGTTGAGGTCGGTTTTACCGCCGTTACGCCAGTAGGTGATGTGGTGTGGTTCCGTGAACTCGTATCGGACACAACATCGCGGCACGGCGCAGGTGGAATACAGTGCGCGGAGTGCGCGTCGCTGAGGGCGGTTCGCTAGGCGGGTGGTGCGACCGAGCTCAAGTTCACCGTCCGGGTAGACCACGTTGCCGTTTTTCACGCTGACCTTGTAGATCGACGCGATCCGACACAGATCTTCGAGACATTGGTAGGGGAGGTTGACGGGTGCGCCCCAGTCGATACTTGGGCGACCGCTCGGGTCGAGTGTGGTGTGGTCGACCACGACAATGACTTCGGGTCTCCCGAAGCGTGGCGGTCCGCTGTTCGCGAACGGTGCCCACGCCAGATCCGAGTCGTCGGGTGGCTGCTCGTTCCCTGCCTTGGCGGTCACGGCACGGGCGGGTGCCGTTAACGCAATGAAGGCAAGTGCACGTAGGAAGTCTTGGCGTTCGCCAGGATCGTCGGGCGCACCCTCGGGAAGGCCCTTTGCGAACATGGCGGCCATGGCGGCGTTGAGTCGACCCTGAATCACCAGACCCGATAAAGGATCAAAGGAGCCCGATACCCGGAACATGCCATCGTGCTTATCGGTCCAGGTTCGCAGCCGCGTGGCGCGGCGTTGACGGTCCAGACGGGCAATGCCATCGTCGGCTTCAAGCCGTTTCGTTTCATCGGCCAAATGCTGGGCCAAGTCCTCGGGTGTCAAACCGGACTTCGCCACATCGCAAACCATGTCCGAAACCGCATCTCGTAGCGAGTCACGGATCTCAGCGGGTGCCGCCTTGAGCGCTTTGGCCACGGTGTCGACGTGGTCACCACTGACCTCACCGGCGTCGAAAGCATCACCCAGCGACGGGATCGACGAGGCGGTCTCCGCCCGCACCCGGACTCGATCACCATGACGGGCATGTCGTTGCGCGGCATGCGCAACATCGCGTTCCGCCAGCGGGGTGAGCACGCGCAATCGTCGCGCCAGCGCCACCTCACTCGCATCAACCCGGGCACGGACCCTACGAATGCTTTCCAACGCGCAAACGATCTCGGCCCGCGCGGCGGAACCGATCTCCACACGAGTAAGGCCCGCAACAAGCGAGACCGGATCCAAGACCTCCATGCACCCAGTATGGGGTGGGGGTGTGACAGTTTCTTACGGTGGAGTGACTTGTTCAAGAATTCTCTTTTGTTTGTCCTTCAAGTGTCTCCTCGGTGGGCGTTCGAAACAGCACCGACCCACGTCGTGACGCAATACATAGGCACACCTATCGTCACCTAGCGTCAGCGAACACCCTCAAATATCAACAGTGCTCCAAACACGACGAACGACAGTGCGGCACCGATTTTGATGGCGCTTTCAGGGAGGCGAGTCCCCAATTGCTGACCCACGACGATCGCGAGTGCATCTGCGCCGACCATGCCGAGCGTTGAGCCCAACCACGTCCCGAACGCTGCGTTGGTGGTCGCCAGAGTGATCGTGGCCAACATCGTTTTGTCACCCAGCTCGGCAAGAAAGAACGCAACCCCCACGGCGACCAGAACCGATCGATTAGACCGTTGGGCCCTGCCTGCTTCGTCGTCGTCGAGCTTGTCGCCCCGCAGGGTCCACGCAGCAAATCCGAAAAATGCTAATCCCGCAACAACCTGTATGGCTTTCGTCGGCAGCGCTGCACCGACGGCTGCGCCGAGGACCACGCTGAAGAGGTGCACGAACGCCGTGGCCAGCGTGATTCCAATGATGATCATTCGGGCTCGGTACCGCGTAGCGAAGGCGAGCGCCATCAGTTGGCTCTTGTCGCCGAGCTCGGCAACAAAAATGACACCGAAACTGACCAGGAATGCCTTCAATGTCGGTGTCCTCCAGCAGCCTTCGTTTCGAACTCAAACCATACGGTACAAATTGGTCCGATCCAATGGGGTTGGCGTGCAAAGCTCGGGCGTGTGACCACCAGCCCCTCGACGCTGAAGAAATTGCTTCCGCTGTTCGTCGCCGGAACACTCGGTCGTGTCCCGATCGTCACGCTACCCATCGCGTCGCTGCTCCTCGTAGCCGAACGATCGAGCCTCACGAGAGGCGGACTCGCGTCGGGTGCCGTTTCTCTCGGTGCCGGTGGCATTGGCGTGCTTGTCGGCAGACACCTCGACAGCCACCGAGCCCGACAAGTACTAACAGCTCTTACGATCGCGCATCTCCCCGCCATCGTTGCGTTCATCGCCGTCGCGGGGACAACAAACACTGGTGCCCTTCTCGTCGTATCTCTTCTCGCCGGCGCGACGGTCGCTCCGGTCGGGCCAGTCGTTCGCGCGTTCCTGGCCGAGAAGGCGACACCGGGTGATCTCCAACGAGTTCGCATGGGATTCGATATCGGTCGAGCTGACGTGGATTGGCGGCCCGGCCCTGGTCAGCCTTGCAATTCTGGTGAGCGGCTCCGCGGCCGCAGTTGCCATTTCTCCAGTTCTTGGAGCCATTGGCGTTTTTGCGGTCGCTCGCCAACCGGCACGGTCGGCCCCCCACTCATCAGCGAGCAAGCGATGGCTTACACCAGCGGTCCTTCGCCTCATCGTGGCGTTTGCACTAGCTGGTGCTGCCTTCCGAGCCGTGACGATTGCAGTCACGGAGGTCGCACGGCTGACCGGACACGATCAGTTGACAGGGGCGCTCATCGCATTCTGGGCAACGGGCAGCGTGCTCGGGGCATGGGTCGTGTCTCGACGGGGCTCACCCTCGGTGCCGTTGATCGGCGTCGCATTAGCCATCACCGTCGGGCTCGTAGGGTTGGGCGAATCGAGCATCTGGATAACCGGCCTGCTCGCCTTCATATCGGGGGTCCCCACGGCCCCGTTCGTCGCCGGGCTGAACACCCTGACAACAACCGTCACGGTCGAATCCGCCCATGCCCGGGCTTTTGCCAGCATGCAGGCGGCCAGCACCGTCACCGCAGCCATTGGTGCAGCCATTGGAAGCGCAGCAATCGACAGGTGGGGACCGTCGGTCGTGTCGATTCCCTGTACCCTCCTTCTTCTGGGATCTGCTCGACTCGCCGTAGTCCGTTCCTCGGCACGTGTTGCTTTGCGTGTGCAGGTAGTTGAATAGGTCTCATGGACCGTGCTCGCTACGACATCATTGATGGTCATAACGACCTTCCCTGGGCCATGCGCGAACTCTGTCACTACGATTTCGAGATCGCTGACCTCTCGGTGGGGGTTCCCTCGATTCAGACAGACATCCCACGATTGCGTGCGGGAGAAGTCGCCGGCCAGTTTTGGTCTGTATACGTACCTTCAACGCTGAGCGGCGGTTCAGCAGTCACTGCAACGCTTGAGCAAATCGACTTTGTATATCGAATGCTCGAACGGTACCCGAGGGAGTTTGCCTTAGCGCTCTGTGCCGACGATGTTGATCGAGCCATACAGGAAGGTCGCATTGCCTCGATGATCGGCATCGAAGGCGGGCACTCGATCGACGAATCGCTCGGCGTGCTCCGCATGATGCACGATCTCGGTGCCCGCTACATGACGTTGACCCATAACGACAACGTGTCATGGGCTGACTCGGCTACTGACAAGCCGGTACTCAGCGGGATCAACGCCTTCGGACACGACGTCATTCATGAGATGAACCGCATCGGAATGATCGTTGACCTGTCGCACGTCTCGGCCGACGTCATGCGACAGGCGATCACAACGACGCACGCCCCGGTGATGTTCAGCCACTCGTCGGCTCGCGCCGTGTGCGACTCGCCGCGAAACGTCCCTGACGACGTCCTCGCCTTGCTGCCCGACAACGAAGGCATTTGCATGGTGACATTTGTTCCGAGTTTCGTGTCAGGCAAGGTGCGGCGGTGGTACGACGAGTGCCGTGAGGTCGTGATCGATCGCGGGGGAAACCCCAAGTCCTTTGCCGACGTCGATGCCGTCGCTATCGAGCGAGCCGACTCGATGCCCGAGGCCACAATCGCGGACGTATGTGCACACATTGAGCACATCCGTGACGTATGCGGAATCGAACACGTTGGGATCGGCGGGGACTTCGACGGGTCCATGATGATGCCCAGCGGCCTGTCCGATGTATCGGGCTATCCTCGTTTGCTCGATGCACTCGTCGAACGCAACTGGTCTCCTATCGAACTTGGAAAGCTTTGCCGCGGCAATGTCCTTCGGGTGTTGCGTCACGTCGAGGCCATTGCTCATTCTGTTCCCATTCATCGCCCCCCGAGTGCAACTATTTAATAAGTGGCTTCTTTGTACTGAATGTCTAGTTCAAAGTAGTTCTCAACTTGCTACGGAGTCAACTCCGTCTATTCGTATATTATTGTTGCAAAGTACCGAGAAGTGATGGGGTCGTCTCTTTCGAAACCTCAGCCCTCAGCAAGGATCGTTTCCCGAAAGAACGTCAGTGCTGCGACCGCAAAGGCAACCATGTTCTCGACCCGATCGTCGGACCCTGTCATGAGATGGCGCGTTGCGCTCCTCGGCCCTGAAATCGCGAACCAGGCGTGGCCCGACGGATCCCCGTATCGGTTCGGTGGCCCCGCGGCCCCTGCCTCCCCCACCGCCCAGGTCGTGCCAAGTTGCACTCGTGAGGACTCGGCAAGAAAGCAGGCGAACTCCTCGGTTGCTCCTCGCATTCCCGGCGGCTCCGGAACAGCTTGGCCCATAAATGCTCGCTTCGCGCGAGCCGTGTAGATGACAGACCCACCGAGGTAATACGCAGATGCTCCCGGAATGGACAAAAGCGTCGCGGATATGAGGCCGCCTGCCGATCCCTCCGCTACCGATACCGTCTCTTCGCGCTCTCGGAGCGCATCACCGATCGATTGGCCGAGTTCTTGAAGGACTGGTTGAAACATTCACCGAGCATGGCGCAGGTTGGCGAGAAAAGAAAACGATGACGTGAATCAGGGTATTTCGTACACCGTTAGGTCGTCTCCGAGCACCACGGTTCCGGAGTAGATCGGAGCAACCAGTTCCCTCCACTGCTCGAGCATCGGAGTTGGTTGCGGGGGGACGTAGTGCGTGAGCACCAGTGCGCCGACCTTGGCTCGTGCAGCCGTGTCGGCAGCCTGTTCCACAGAGGAGTGGTAGTCGAGGATGTCTTGAAGGCGCGAGTTCGGAATCTGGCGCACGATGTCGGCGCGAATTGCCGTCTGAACGTAGGCGTCGGCACCGTCGCACAATTCATCGAGGCCCTCACAGGGAATCGTGTCGCCGGCGATGACCGCGCTCTTACCGCCTTGTTCAATGCGATAACCGACGGTGGGTTCCACCGGTCGATGGTCGGTGCGGCCAACGATCACGGTGCACGCCCCGATGGTAAATCGCTCGCCGGGTTCGCATTCGACTACTTCGACATTGGGCCGGTACGTAAGGTCGGCGTGGTGATCGAGTCGGTACTTCACGTCATGGGCGAGGGCGGCGAGCGTCGCCTCCACGACCGACTTCGTCGTCGCTGGCCCGTAGATCGTCAAGGTGGTCGGTCCCGCACCCATGATCCAATGGGTCGTGATGATGTCGTTCAAATCGGTGATGTGATCACTGTGCAGGTGGGTCAAGAACACGGCGTCGAGCGTTGTCACCGGAACCATCGCGGCGGCAAGTCGCATAAGTACGCCGCGGCCACAGTCGAAGAGCAGATTCGTGTTGTCGGCCTGGACGAGCGTGCTCGGACCGGCGCGGTTTGGATCGGGAAGCGGGCTGCCGGTACCAAGAAGCGTGATCTTCATCAGACTACGGTACCCGAACTCGCACAACTGACACACTGCATGCCACTTGTTTGATCCTCGATACGAAAAGCACTATATATGCCTGAGGATCGAGACGACTGCTCGATGCAACGTGCGTTTCACCCGAGGCCTGGAAAATGCTTGATCTCGTTTGAGGAGGTCAATCGCCTCCAAACTGAGGGTCACGTCGAGCAGCGCAAGGGTCTCACGTGCATCCGCCACGGACAACCCTCTGAACTCGTTTCGGAACGTACGCTTTACCTCTGCGCGCAGCTTCGCTCTGTTCGTCGTAAGTTCGTCCTGGACTACGGGCTGTGTCAGTGCAAGCACCCTGCACAACTGGGCGGTGGGCCATGCGACCTGATGAAAATCGAGGCGTTTCTCGATTAGTTCATCTGCGCGCCGATCAAATGCCGAGTCAGGATCGATGTGGCGATCAATCAATTCCTTCATGCGTTCATGCTGTCGCTCGATGGATGCGCGGGCCATAGCACCTCGGTCAGTAAAATAACGGAACACTGAACGATGGGACACGCCACTTCGTTCGCTGAGCTCGTCAACACTCGGAAAGGGATTGCCGCCTTGCACGAGATCCAGGTACGCATCAATCACCAGCAGTCGGTTGGTCTCCCGTCGAGCGTTGCGACCATCACTTCGCGACGATTCCGATCCATTGACCTGGTCGTCCGATCGCACCCCTGATTTCACTCGGACTCGTTCGTCGTTCACCGCCCCACTCTAGGCACGACAGCAAACAATTGGCAGTCGGACGCCAATACGACCTTTTAGAACAATTGGCAGTCGTTTTGCCAAACCGTGACCTGACCGCGGTCCGTGTCCCCATCTGAACAATCGAAAGCTGCAGCCGCGCAGAGCGAACACCGCCGGCCAGCGCTCGCTGACACATTGCGCTCATCGTGCGACCGCAGATCAACCATCTCGGCCAATAACTCGATGTTTGTGCATGTGATTGCGTCACAGCAACCACATGCACACCAACGCAGCGAAGGTCAGCTCTTCGGGTTGTACCCGAGGATTGCCTTCGCCTCAAGGAATTCGAGAAGGCCGTGCTTGCCAAACTCGCGCCCATTGCCGGACTGCTTGTAGCCGCCGAACAACGCATTCGAGTCGGTGGAAGCGCCGTTGAGATGAACGTTTCCAGCGCGGAGCTTGCGGGCAACGGAACGGGCCCGTTCCGTATCGCTCGAAGACACGTAGGCAGCGAGTCCGTAAACGGTGTCATTGGCGATGGAGACGGCCTCGGCCTCGTCGGCGTAGCCGAGGATGGAGAGGACGGGACCGAAAATTTCTTCGCGGGCGATCGTCATATCGTTCGTTACGTTGGCGAACACCGTGGGCTGGACGTAGTATCCCGACGAGAGCCCTTCCGGTCGCCCGACGCCGCCTGCAACAAGGGTCGCGCCCTCGTCGATGCCCTTCTGGATGAGGCCCTGCACCTTGTCGAACTGCGCCTTCGAGGAGACCGGTCCAATGACGGTTCCCTCAGCCGTAGGGTCGCCGACGGTGATCTTCGCTGCGGCGGCACCAGCCGCCTCGATTGCCTCGGCCATGCGCCCGGCGGGAACCAACATGCGCGTTCCTGCGTTGCAGGACTGTCCAGAGTTCACGCACATCCGCGAGACGTCGCGCGCTACCGTGGCAGCGAGGTCAGCGTCGTCGAGGATGATGTTCGCCGATTTACCGCCGAGTTCTTGATGAACACGCTTGACGGTCGGGGCGGCGTTCTTCGCGACCTCGACCCCCGCGCGAGTTGAACCGGTGAAGGAGACCATGTCGACGTCGGGATGTGATGACAATGCAGCGCCGACCGTGGGACCGTCGCCGTTCACCAAGTTGAACACGCCCTTGGGCACGCCGGCCTCGTGCATGACTTCGGCGAACAAGATCGCATTGAGCGGCGCCATTTCGGAGGGCTTTAGAACCATGGTACAACCGGCTGCGATTGCGGGAGCGACCTTGGCGACGATCTGATTCAGCGGCCAGTTCCACGGCGTGATGAAGGCGCACACCCCGATCGGTTCGTATTCGATACGGCTCGTGCCGACGTCTTCCGCCCATTCAAATTCCGAGAGCGCTTTGGCGGTGGCCATGAAGTGTCCGAGACCTGCTGGAGCTTGCGCACGAGCGGCCAATACCGACGGCGCTCCCATCTCCGACGTCACCGCGGCAGCGATGTCGCCCATGCGGCCCTTGTACACCTCCATGATGCGATTCAAGAGGGCGAGGCGCTCCTCAACCGTGGTCTGCGAAAAGGATGGGAAGGCAGCCTTTGCCGCAGCGACTGCAGCGTTTACGTCGGCGGCCGCTCCCATCGCAATCGTGGCGACCGATTGCTCGGTGGCGGGGTTGATGACGTCGCGGCGGGCATCGGTGCTGGGCTCAACCCAGGCGCCGTTGATATAGAACTTCTGTGCGTTTTCCATAGATCCGAACGATACCGGAAACACGATCACAAACGCCTTTCCGAAGCGGTCAGTCAGGAATGTGGTGGCCTCATTCGCGCTGTCCGAGCCCGCACTCACCGACGCCGAAATGGACGCGTACCGGCGGTGGCAGCGTCGATGGTCGCATGGTTACGGTCCGCTTGACTTAGGCACACCAAACAATATAAGTTGTAGCTACCTACGCAATCTGGTTGCGTCTAGTCGTCGGAGTTATCCATGGGTGAAAGTTTTCTGATCACATTGCGCGAAGGGCTGGAGATCGCGCTTGTCATCGCGATCGTGGCTGCCTACCTCGTCAAGAGCGGACGAAGCACCGCGTTGCGATCCATGTGGCTCGGTGTGTCATCGGCCATTGCGGTGTGCATCGTCGCGGGCATTGCGTTTCATGTCGCCGTCGGAGAATTCGAAGGCAAGAGCGAACAGTTCATCGAAGGGGCGCTCGCCGCGTCCGCAGCAGCCGTTCTGACCTGGATGATTTTTTGGATGCGCCGCAACGCCCGAGGGCTATCGTCGGGGCTTCGTGCCAAACTTGATCTGGCCACAACCGGGAAAGCAGTCGCAGTTGTAGCGTTTGTCGCCACAGCGCGGGAGGGTTTCGAAACCGTTTTGTTCCTGTTGAGCGCCGAGAGTGGAAACAGTTCCGCGCTAGCGGTCGTGGTCGGAGGACTCATTGGTTTGGCGGTCTCCGCGGTACTCGGGTTTCTTGTCTATCAGCGTGGACAGAAGCTAAGCCTGCACACCTTCTTCCGTGTCACCGGCGTACTCCTCATCATGTTCGCAGCGGGATTGGTCGGGAAGGCGTTTCATGAGTTCCGTGAGTTCCTTGGATTCGAATCCGGGAGACTGATCACGCCGTCGGCATGGAACATCACCGACGGGCCGTTTGCGTCGGGTCGAGCCTATGAATTCTTGAAGGGCCTCTTTGGCTGGGTGGCAGACCCAGAGCCGATCCGAGTCATTGCGTACTTCTGTTACCTCGCGCCGGTGCTTTACCTGTTCCTTGCCGCCCGCAAGACCGCAGTCGGCACACCCTCGACCAGTTCTGTCCCGACGGCGGAGCAGGCATCGCGATAATCGAGCGGGTCGAGGCACGACCTACGCGAACGGGGACCCGACGGAAACGAGTTTGGCGAAGTTCTCGCTGAAGCACGCAGTGCGGACCACGTGCTTGGCCACACGCTCCTGCCACCTAGCCCTTGCGCTTGAGAACCATAAGTCGGCTTACTAGTTCGTCGCGTTCGATGTAGCAGCTCTGCAGATGGCGCGCTCCCCCACTGGTGAAGCCAGTGCGACCGTGCATAACCCGATGGTTGTCAACCATGTACAGGTCACCAGCCGCCATATTGATGCGCAGTTGGTAGCGATCGTTCTCTCGTCGTCGGCCGAACTCACGGTACGCCGCATAGAAAGGCTCCATGATGTCGGCATCAAGGAGGAACGGCTGCGCGCTGTGGTTCGAGTAACGGATTGCCTTGACGGCACCGTCGGCATCGAGCGTGATTATTGAATCCTGGGCCTGGTGCTCGGCGGTGGCGTCGGAAAAGTGAAAATGCAGCAGAGTGGAAGCAAGCAGGTTGAACTGCTCGGGTGCTTCACGACGCATGTCTTCCGCGATCGCAAAACCGTCGACGAGGGTCGATGCACCACCTGACGCGTCGGCCCGCAGGAAGTGCTGCAGCTGAACCGTAGGCGCGGGGTCACGGTATCCCTCATCAGTGTGGGTCACCAGAGGAAGGTTCGTATAGGCGACGGAGTTCGCGTTTTCCATCGAAACGACATCGAACACGAGGCCCCACGAAGTCGTCCGTAGTTCGCCGAGCTCGCGGCCGACGTCGAGGACGGTACCCGGCTCACACGGCACGTTGCGGAGAATGCCGACCCCGTGTTCGATGAACCCCTGCAGAAACGCAGCGCGCGTGTTGTCGTCCGTCAGCAGAGCGGGATACGACACATCGGGCAACGAGCGGGCGATCGCCTCCGCGTCCCACAACTTCACCACACGTCGAGCGTAACGGGCACCTCCGGAGTAGTCATGCGCCTGCAGCCACCCCGGGGCAAACGTGCTGACGTGCCCATCATGTGTCCACACGATCTGCAGGTTCCCATCGACGGTCACATGTGTTTTGCTCGGACGAAGATCGTCGGGAATCGACGAAGTCTCGACGACTCGATGGTTCGTCGAAGGATGAAGAAGCTGCGGGCAATTATCTCGGAGCCACAGGAAGTGGAACTCACTCGTACTGAGATCAGACCATTCAAGGACGAGAGATCTTGCCTTCAACGTAGCCTTCTCGATCTTCTTCATCTGCGCACCTACATTCTCGCTTGCGCGTGGAGTGTTCATGATGGTGGGAGCTCATCGGGAAAGCCCGGTGCGCGGAGGTCCGTGCCGAGCGCATCTTCGAGGAGCTTCACAACCTGCGATGACCAGGCGTCGCCTCCGTACTGGGATCGAGCGCGGATGAAGGTCTGTTCCGTAAGGCCTGCAATATCGAGTGGCACGCCGAGTTCCCGGCCGAACTGCGTGGCAAACCCGAGGTCTTTGCAGGCAAGGTCCATGGTGAAGTTGATGTTGTAGCTGCCGTTCAGAATCACCTGGCCCTCGGTCTCATGAACGAAGCTGTTGCCAGAGCTCTCCTTGATTGCGACGAACGCTTTCCCGAGGTCGAGCCCTCCTCGTTTGGCCAGCATGAGCGCTTCGCCAATTCCCACGAGGTTGATGAACGCCAGCATGTTCGTGATGACTTTTATCAGCGCTGCGCTCCCGACGGGCCCCATGTGGATGACGGGGTTGCCCACGGCGCCCAGCAGGTCCGCATACTTTTCGTAGAGCGCATCCTCGCCGCCAACCAGCACGGTGATTTGAGCTGCTGCGGCTCGGTGCACGCCGCCCGTAACGGGCGCTTCCATCATCGAAACGTTTGCGGCGGCAGCAATCGCGCTCAGCCGGGTAGTCTCGTTATGATCGTTCGTGGACATATCAATCCAGGTTCCCGGTCTCCCGGCGAAGCCAGCAATGATCCCGTCGGGTCCCGTAACGACCGCGTCGATCACCTTCGGCGATGGAAGGCAGGTAAACACCACGTCACTGGCCCGAGCGACGTCGGCAGCAGTCGAAGCCCACGATGCGCCATCGGCGATGAGGCTCTTGGCGATCTCAGGATTGAGGTCGGTGATGGTGAGGGGGTTGCCGGTGCGTTGCAGGCTCCGAGCGAGGTGCAAACCGAGGTTACCGAGTCCAATGAATCCAATACGTTGTGTCATCGCCGACCATTCTGCGGCCCGCCCGGCTGATTGCATAGTGGAGTTTCGGTTGGGCTTGCCATAACCTGGGGTAATGGCAGCAGTCCGATCCGAAAACATCCGGCCCTCGGCGAGCCTCGCGGCGCGAGTCGGTCGCCTACAGAGGCTGGCCGTGTTTGAATCGAGTGCTCGCCTTGGTAGCTTTACCGCTGCGGGGGTGGAATTCGGGATGTCACAGCCTGCCGTTACAAGGCAAATGCGCCTTCTCGAGAAGAGCCTAGGTTTGGACCTCTTTCGCCGAAGCGCGAATCGTATTGAGGTGACTGACACCGGGCTTCTCCTTGCCGACGCAGTACGGCGAGGGCTGGCGGAGATCGATAGAGCGGTCGAAAGCGTTCGACAGCCCAACGAAGCGTTTGTGTTGGCCTGCCACCCAGGCTTCGCTCAGCAGTGGTTGGTTCCTCGCATCGACCAACTCCAGGCGGCGATTGGCGGCCGCGAATTACGGCTGTGGTTGTTCGATCGAACCTCTGACCTCGCCAACGGCCCGTACGACGCCGCGATCCGAGTCGGCGACGGAACCTTCCCGGAACCGAGCATCAGGCTGTTTCCCGAAGCAGTCGTGCCCGTCGCCTCCCCAGCACTTGCGAAGGCTCACAAGCTGACCAGGCGTACGAAGCCTCGACAGCTACTCGATACTCCCCTGCTTCACATGGACGACGGGGATCAGCCATGGCTTTCCTGGTCGGGTTGGTTTTCCGACTTCGGCCTCAGACTTGAACACAAAACCGGACGGGTCTTCTTCAACAACTACCCGATGGTCCTGCAGCAGGCCATTGCTGGTCGCGGCGTCGCCCTCGGGTGGGAGCGCCTTATCGACGACCTCCTCAACGACGACGTGCTGGTAACCGTTGGCCCGACCGTAACAACGAGCAACGGCTATTACCTGATTTGGAGCGCAACGGCACCCGCCGAGACAATACGTGTGCTTTGCAAATGGCTCCCCGGTCAGTTCACCTCAGAACCCCGTGGGTAGAGCGCATTCGAATGCAAAAGGCCCCGGATAGCCGGGGCCCTCGCACAACAGTCATCACGCCGACCCAAGCCAGCGATTTTGAGGAACGATCAGGGAAGCTTGATACTCGGATCGATGAACTCATTGGTGACGATGTCTGCAGAGGTCAGATCAGCCTTGACCTCGGTGCCTTCCTTCTCATAGATCGGGAGAGCCTTCTTGATGAAGCCATCCACTCGCGTGATTTCGAAGGAGCCGAGCGTCCCATCCGGGCTATTGGCGACCAATGCGTCCTTCAGCTGATACTCAACCGACGCCTTTGCCTGACCGGCGGTGTAGACCCAGCCGGTGTTGTACTTGGTGACGAGATCGAGGATCAAGGTGTTCGCGGCGTCGGGGCTCGCCACGAAGTCGCGGGCCGCACGCTGGACAACGGGCACGAAGGACTTGAAGCATTCCTTGTTCTTGTCGAAGTCAGCTGAACGGACGGCGAGTGCCGCTGCGTATACGTCCCAACCGGCGTCGTGGATGAGCTGGTATCCGACGGGCTTGCCCCACTCCTTCAATTCCTTCTCGTAGAAGTACGGCTCGGCCGAAGCAAAGCCCTGCTGTGCGGACTTGCCGTTATCAGCGACCCAGGCCGACGGTTCGCCCTTGTAGGAGCCATCGATCTGATCCTGGGTGATGATGCCTGCACCGACGAGGTAGCTGAGGTATGCCGCAGGCCCGAACACGCGGATCTTGGTGTCCTTCGGCAACTCAGCGATTGTCTTCACGTCCTTGTACTTCTCGGGATCCCACATGATGATCTGCGGGTTCTTGTTCAGAGGTGCGACGATGGCCTTCGTGGGGAACTTCGAGAACGTTGACACGGCGTCGTCGGTGGCGACATAGCCAAGCGTGATCGCCGGGTCCTTGTACATGGTCGAAACGACGGTCTCGAACGCGATGGCGGGGCCACCGACGCGGATTTCAATCTTCACCCCGGTGTCTGTGGCACCGTCCATGAGGGGACCGGTGACACGCTTCTTGTCCGTGTCGACCGTCGGGCTCGGACCGACCATCTGGTACAGCGCACCGTGCTCAGCTTCGGGATTCCAGTCAGTCTGGATGACGATCGTTTCCGGGCAGACATCCTTCAGCGATGCGCCAGCAGCGCCAGCAGCAGCAGCGGCTGTGTCGGTCGCCGCTGCGGTTGTCTCGGCCGATGCTGCAGTATCGGCGGCAGTCGTTTCGGCGACGGCTGCCTCGGTGGCGGTGGTGTCTTCTGCTACCGCGGTGGTTTCGACCGCCGCGTCGGTGCTGTCGTTTGAATCACTGCTACACGCGCCGAGCAGTAACGCTCCGGCAAGCGGCAATGCAAGCCATGCTGACTTCTTCTTCATCAAGTGATCTCCTTGGAGAGGGTTGGTGGTGGGTAGTGGTGTACGGATCGGCAATGCGGAGGACGGGTGAACTTGATTCTTTTGGACGGCGATCAACGCTTGGTTGTGTTCCATCGGCCAACGAAAAGGCCCTCAAGTATGGCGAAAAAGGCGAAGAACGCGAGGCCCAGAACTGCGGCCATCAAGATACAGGCCCAGGTAGCGGGTCCATTCAGGCGAGAGTTGTACACGTCGACTTGGAGGCCGAGGCCCGCCTCGCCGGCGCGGAAGAACACGTCGCCAACGATCGCACCGATAACCGCCAGTCCTGCAGAGATCCGAAAGCCCGCGAAAATCGCCGGCGAGGCTGCGGGAAGTTGCAACTTCACCAACCGCGTCCAGCGGCTCGCTCCGTGCAATGTGAACAGGTCATGGAACCCACCATCGATACCAGTGATGCCAAACAGCGTGTTGGACAGAATTGGGAAGATCGTGATGATCACCGTGACCAGGATACGAGGAGCTTGCCCGTATCCCATGACCGCGCCGATGAGCGGTGAGACGGTGAGAATAGGGATGGCCTGTAAGGCGACGAGATACGGCCAGAACGAAATCTCCAACCATTTGGCCATGCTCATCACCACAGCGGTCAGGATCCCGAAAATGATCGACATCGAGAGACCAAAGACTGCGACTTTGGTGTCGAGCCAGGTGGCCTTCAGGATCGCTTTGCGGATCACCGCGTCACCGGCGGAGTTCGTGGCCAGGAACGCCTTGGTGATGATGTGATGCGGCGGCGGCAGAACGAATCGTTTGTACGGTGCGAGGAGCGACCGCGACCCGTACCAAAGTGCCATCACGAGACCGAACACCGCAATCGGGCCAATGAACTTGATCGGACGAAACGGTTCCTTCACGGCCGTCGGCGCGTCGCGTTCGCCGGGAATGGCAACGCTCGGGTCCACAGTGGTCAGGTCGGCTGCGGGTTCGTCGATGATCGTCACGTCGGAAGGCCTGTGGTGAGCGGGGTGCCCCGAATGATCGTCGAGTACGCGTCGTGCAATGCATCGTTGACCGCACCGGTGAGGCGGGCAAACTCCGGGGTATACCGAATCGACTCGGTCCTCGGGTACTCGAACGGCACTTCGAACTCGGCGATGAGCCGACCGGGGCGAGCCGACATGACGAGCACTCTGGTGGACAGATACACCGCTTCAGAGATCGAGTGGGTGACGAAAAGTCCGGCAAATTGATTCCGAACGAAGAGTTGCATGAGCTCGGTGTTGAGGCGGTCGCGGGTAATTTCGTCAATGGCCCCAAACGGTTCGTCGAACAGGAACACCTTGGGGTTGAGCGTGAGCGACCGGGCCAGCGACGCCCGCATTTTCATCCCACCGGAGAGCGACTTGGGAAACTTCTTCTCAAAGCCTTTCAGACCGACCAACTCGATGGCCTCGGTGGCGAGACGTGATGCCTCGGACTTGGGCATCTTGTGTAGTTCGGCAAAGAGTTCAACGTTGCGCTGCACCGTCCGGAACGGGAGCAGGGTGGCGTCTTGGAACACATATCCGATCGAAGTGCGATCGACATCGATGGACCCGCCCGTAATTTCCATAAGGCCGGAGGCCATTTTGAGCAGCGTCGACTTGCCACAGCCTGAGGGTCCGATGATCGACACGAACTCCCCGCCGCCGACCGACAACGACACGTTGTCGACCGCATGGGTGCCGTCTGGGAAGACCCGGGAAACGTCGTTGAAACTGATCTGCGGTCCAGACATCGGGTGACACCTTACGCAATCGTGAAGGTCCCTGTGTCGGGCGACCGACATTGTTCATCGTCTCGTTACAAACAGTCGAGCCGGTCACACTGTTCGATCTGAGCGATGGCCCATGGTGAAAATGAGAATTACGCCGTCACAGCTTTTCCAGGCCCGGATGGCTACGCGCACTCTCTAACGCTGGACTGCACGTTGCGCCGGATTCGTGGACGGAGTCGTCGAGAACCGGCACAGCATGGCTTCGAGTTCTGGTGCGGACTGTGCCCACCCGTTTAGAGCGAAGCGATTCTTCTTCCACGAGAGCGGCGAGGGCGACGTCAATCTCGCTCCCCCGACGCTGCGAATCGTTCAACGAAAGGTCAACATCTTGCCCCACGGCCGCCGGGCGCGCCCCGCCCGCCGCAACCTTCTGGACAATCCCGACAATGGCAAGGGCACCAAGGCCGACCACAATGACGACGAGCGATACGTACACGCCTGTCGACATGTTGGAGCCCGCCAGGGCAACGTACAACTCAGGAGCGATGTGGGTTCCGGCCAGAATGACACCCCAGGGAAGCGCCGCAGCCGGGTCGCGATCAATGAGTTTCGTAACGAGGCGCGCCGCGCTCAGCGAATGAGGCCAGGCCACCATTAATTCGATCAGCGCAAACATCGTGATGTTCACGCCGTACTTCTCTACGGTGGCCTTTGCGAAGATCACACGAGCGATCGCCCAACCGAAGCCCACAACGATCCAGACCCGTTCAAGAGCGCGACGCCTCGCAACCCGTTGGGCGGATGGGATCAGCACACCGCGGCTGCATGTTCCCTTCTCCCCTTGACCGATCGAGCGTGCTTCCACGCCTACGACTATCGGCAGGCGGAGGCTGGCCCTGTGCGATTGAGGCCGCACGGCCCATGCGGATCGCTGTCACTGGGTCATTCGACCTGCAATTTCTGCCGATGTTCTACTTTGCCTGCGACCAGCAATCGATCACCCGGGCGTCGGCAACAAATTTGACGGGCGTTCCTCGCTGCCAAAAGGCCGCGGCCTCGGGGAGCGCCGACTCGACAATCGCCGCGATCTCGACACCGTGTACTGCGCGGGCGTGGATCAGCAGCTCGTCGTGAAGGCACATCACCAAACGAGCCTCACGTTGTGCAATCCGAGCCCGGACGATCGCCGCCCATACCTTGAAGAGCTCGGCAGCCGCTCCTTGGATTACGGCGTTTCGAGCGTAGCGTCCTCGGCTTGACGCAGCGGGTCCGAGTCCGGGCGTCGATACCTCCGCTCCCGAGTCCAAGGGCTCTCCCTCGGGATGCATCCGCACCAATCGTCCGCCGTGGGTCCGGATATGTCGGCCGGACTGACCTGCATGGTCGGCGGCACGGAGATACTCCATCGCGATTGGATAGCCCGCTTCCATCTGGCGCAGGACGTCCCCGGCGACCCCCGAGGTTTGCCCGTACATCGCGGCGAGCATCGCAATCTTTGCGACCGATCGTTCAACTCCGAATCGGGCAGCGATGGGCGCGTACAGATCGACGGATTGCGTCGCCGCACTAAGCGCGACATCTCCCGATACGGCCGCGAGAACACGCGGCTCGATCTGCCCGAGGTCGGCGTGCACAAACACCCATCCAGAGTCGGCGCGGACCGCGTCACGAAGATCTGCGGGCATATTATGCAGACCCGACGAAGCGGTCATCCGGCCCGCAGCACCATCGCACCCTGTCCACTGCCCTCGGAGGCGACCGTCGGAGCCGACGTGTTCGTCGAGCCAGTGATAGCCGAATGTTGAACCGATTCGGTCGGCTTTTCGCCACGTCAAGAGCGCGTCGACGAAGGGATGGGTTTTCCGAAAAGGTTCCAGCTGTCCCGCTCTGGTGTTCGGAACATCGATCCCATCTGCCTTCAACATGGCCAACACACGAGCCGGGTTCCGAAGGTCGCGTTCGGTTATCAGCGGTGCTACCCGAAGCACGATTGCGTCGCGTTCATTTCGGAGGTCGATCTCGTGTTGTTGGTTCAGCGGACGCGGTCCAACGAAGGAATGGATCAGCGTCTCCGCGATGTCGGTTCGAAACGGCAGTCCAAACACACCAAGCTCGACGCATATCAATTCGGCAAGAGACTCAGATTTCGCCATCGCTTCAGAGCGTCCGCCGTCGTCAATCGAGCGAAGAACGACCTGTTGACTTTCTCGCACTGTCATTATGAGCGCCGCCCACTTGGCGAGTCGGTTCGCGTTGACCGCCCACGCGCCTGATAACCACTCTGGCCGCAAGTAGCCATCTGGACGAACAGGGTCCTCGGGATTCCCTTCATTCGTATGCTCACCTAACAAATCGAGTTGACCCATTGCTGGTACTCCTGAGGTTGGCAGTTCATGGAGCGTCGCCCATACCCGAGCGGGCTCCGCTCTCCAACCGCCGAAGCTGAGTCGATGGGCCGCAGCGATATCCCAGCAACTCGCCAAACGGACGCCGAATCGGACGAGATCCGCAACAGACTCAGCCGACCACCATGTCCACCGGGGGCGAAAGTGATCCTCGATCGCACCAAGCACGGCACCCGCGTCTGCGTCCAGGACTTCGAGTGCCCAAGACTGATCTTTTGTGGCCAGCCCAATACCCAACCCCGGAGCGATGGCCACGGCAAGGAACTCACCCCGGCGAAACCCCGCGACACGAAGCCACTCCCGGGCCTGGTCAGTCGGACTCGTCATCGTCTCTGCATTCAAGCACCCCGAGCGCAAGCAGCAAGGACCACACCAACTCTCCGCCACAATGCCTTACGCGAGGTCCTCGTCGACGTCGCCCCCAATTGTTTTCCGCGCCGACCGGTTCGCGCAGCGAGAAACCGAGGTTTGCGCCGACCCATACCAAGACCTGTAGCGTCAACCAATGGATTCAATGGCAACCAGACGCAACCCCGAGCGTGGGCTCTTGGCGCTGGTGGCTTGATTATGCACGGAGCAACTCCAGCTGAGCCCGCGCCAATCCTCACCGAGTACCGCCGTCAGGCCTGATCAGTCGACACACTGCGATTCTGCGAAGCTGCCTGCGATGCCACCCGCCACCTCGGTCACCGATCGCCTTCGGTCACTCACCCTTACCAGCGCAGAGCAACGCGTCGCCGAAGTGATTCTCGCCGACCCAGAGCGGGTCGCGTTTGGCACGGTCGCCGATATTGCGGCTGCCGCCAATACCGGTGGGGCCACGGTGATGCGTTTGGCGGCAAAGGCTGGCTTCGAGGGCTTCCGGCAACTCCAGGAGTCCGTCCAGCACGACATCACCAGACGGCTTCGGCCCGCTTCGGAGCGAATCCGAGAACAACCCACTGCGCAAACCCCCCGCTCCGGCGCAACAACAGAAGTATTGAACGTGCAGCGGACGCTCGACGGCGTCGACGCGAAAACGCTGAAAGCCGCTACTCGAAGCCTGACTGCGGCGAAGACGGTCGCCGTCATCTCCTCCGACGCCGCCGGAGGCGTCGCTGCCATCTTCGCCGCTGACCTCGAGATGCTGCGCCCCGATGTCGTTAACCTCGCCGGGAGCACGGTCGCAAACCTTCGGGTGGGAGCGCGCCTGGGAAAGGGTGACGTCGTAGTTGTTGTCGACGTCGCCCGCTATGACCGCGCCGTCGTGGACGTCGTCGGTGCGCTTGCCCGCTCGGGCGTCTCGGTGATCTCGCTGACCGACTCACCGTTGGCGCCGGTCGCCAAAGAGGCTCTCGCATCGTTTACGTTCGCCGACGCTGGCATGGGACCGTTCGACTCCTACGTCGGCGCGCTTGCACTACTGAACCTCCTCGTCGCCGAGGTGGCGCGGCTGCGCAACGAGAGCGCAACGAAACATCTGGATCGGCTCGAAGCGAGTTGGACGGACCTCGACGCACTAATTGGCGATTGACGTGGTGTCCGGGTCGTCCGTGGAGTCCGGGTCGTCCGCGGTGTCCGGGTCGTCCGGGTCGTCCGCGGGGAAGGGCCGGTCGGCGTAGAGCGGACGATCGCGAACGTGTGACGGGAACTGGCTCCTACACCGGTGACAGGTGATGATCACGTCGATGAGCGTTCCGTGCACACCGGGAACGAAACGCCCGAGCAGTCCGGTGGTTTCATGAATCGCCATTGCGTCGTAGGTGCAATCAGCTTGGCAGTTGGGGCAAGGAAACAGACCGGTTTCCGAAATCGCAACGCGTTTTTGTCCCTTTGGGAGGGAGAACTTGAGCTGGACCACACCCCATCGTAAACCGAGTCAATCTCGGAACAAATATTCCGATAGACAAGACGATCGGAATGTTCGTACCATATAGGGGTGAAGCCAATGATCTGTCATGCCGATGTCCCGGTCGTTTCGGCGCGAAGCGCTTCGGATTGGGAAGCGATGATCCGCGCCGCCTCCAACACGGCGACGGATTTCGACTTCGCTCGAACCGCTGCGCATGCTCGTCGTCTACTTCCTGCGGTCATCCACGATTCATTGATTGACTTCGCCGACGACGGAAATCCATCCGGCGCGGTGCTGTTTCGCGGCCTTCCGATAGGCGCCGTTCCAGCGACTCCTCATTCCCGCGATGGCGTCGCAAAGCCAAACCCGACGAGCGAGTTCCTTCTCCTGAGCATCGCCCGATCCCTCGGTCAACCCGTCGGCTACCTCCCGGAGCATGGGGGTGCGATCATCCAGAACCTGTTCCCCATTGCTTCGACTGCGAACCTCCAGGTCTCCACATCGTCCAACGTCGATCTCTTCTTCCATACCGAAACTGCGTTCCATCCGCATCGACCGCGCTACCTCCTGCTCCTGTGCCTGCGCGGTGACCCGGCGGCACAAACGACACTGTGTGCGCTCGACGCAGTCATCGGCGAGTTCAGTGCATCAGAAATTGCGGTTCTCGGCCAGCGAAGGTTTCGCACCGGTGTCGACGCTTCGTTTGGAGGTTCCTCCAACGACCCGGGCGACACCATTGCCGTGCTCTCCGGCAGCCGCAAAAACCCCGCATTCGTTTTTGACGCAGACCTAATGATCGGCATCGACCACGAATCGGATCGACTTCTCCAAAAGCTAAGTACACTGATTAGCGAACGCGCAACTTCGGTCGTCCTCGAGGCGGGCGATCTGTTCGTGATCGACAACCATCGTGCCGTCCACGGCCGAAGCCCCTTCGCCGCTCGATTCGATGGCACGGACCGATGGCTTCAACGCACGTTGGTGGTCGGCGACCTGGCGCCAAGTTCCGGTGAGCGCGAGGGTCGAATCATCACCACCCGCTGGGACTGAGCCGGCCGCCGGAGCCATTTGCCGGAGCCAATATCAGGCGAGGTTTTCTCCGCTGACATCGAAGGATCCCCGTAGACCGCTTTCCTTGCCGTTTGGCTCGCAGGCCGAGACAAATCCACCGGGAGTCAACGTAAGCGTGAGCCGTCCGACCTCGCCCGGCCCGATGTCCGTCAACTCGCCGATCACGGTCTCGCCGTTGTTGGCGTAGATCCGAAATACCGAGGGCAGCGTGGCGCTGTTGGTGACGTCGAAAACCACTTTACCGGCCAAGGACTTCGTGGCAGACAGGACACACTCTGTCGCGCCGCTACTCACCGTGATTGGGTCGCCGCCCAAAACTGACGCATCGCGAGTGCTGCAGGAGCCCAGGACGCCCACCGAGAGGGCAAGGGTCAGCCCCCTGACGACGCGCTGAACCCGACCCTTTCTCTCCATGCCTTCCCACCATACCAACCGTCACCGTTACGATTCGGGTCGCAACGACAACGAGTTGGCGAGCGGCACCGTGAAAATGCGCAAAGCTCGTCGAAACCACGATGTCGAACCCACCACAAGGAGAATCACCACATGAATCGAGTCCTCACCGCTTTGCTCGCCGGCAGCCTCCTGTTCGCAGCGTGCTCAGACGACAGCACCGACAGCACCGATGCTGCAACAACGCAGGCCGCTGCCACCGAAGCCGGGCCAACCGAAGCGGGCGCAAGCGATGCCATGGCGACAGAAGCCGCGGCGACCGAAGTGATCACGAGCGAGGCCGGCGAAACCGCCCCCGCGGCGATTGCCAGTGCTTCCGCCGCTGCCTGCGCCGCAGGAAAGACAGTCAACGCCGACAAGCTCGTGATTGCCACCGGCGAACCGGCGTTTCCCCCCTATGTGATCGACGACAAACCACAATCGGGTGAAGGATTCGAGGCAGCGGTCGGCCAGGCCGTGGCACGAGAACTCGGATTCGAAGCGACCAACACGTCATGGATTCGCACGGCCTTCGACGCAGCGATTGCGCCCGGCCCCAAAGACTTCGATTTCAACCTGCAACAGTTCACCATCACCGACGAACGCAAACAGGCCGTCAATTTCTCGGAGGGCTACTACACCGCAGCGCAAGCCGTCTTTGGACTCGCTGATTCCTCAGCCGCCAACGCGAAGTCGGTCGCTGACCTGAAGGGCCTCAAGATCGGTGTCGCCGTCGGGACGACCAGTCTCACCTACGTTGAAGAAACCATCAAGCCCACTTCGGCACCGCTCGTGTACAACGACAACGCAGCCGCCAAAGCTGCGCTCGAGTCGAAGCAGATCGACGCCATCGTCAGCGACCTCCCGACGGCGCTGTACATCACCGGAGTCGAGATTCAAGGTTCGAAGGTGTTCGGACAGATTGCCGGCACAGGCACGGACCAGTTCGGTCTCCTGCTTTCCAAGGGGAGCAAATTCACCGAGTGCGTCAACTTGGCGATCACCGCGTTGAAGTCCAGCGGCGAACTCGACACCATCACGACGAAGTGGATGTCAGAGTTCACCAGCGCACCGGTTATCGCCGCCTAAATGTCTTCATCTCCCGACGGATCGCGTGAGGGTGCCGGTGCCGCGGTATCGGCACCCTCCGGCCGTCGGGCCGAGTTCGAACAACGTCAGCGACAGCGAAGCACAGCTATTGCATCCGTAAGCACACTTACTGTGCTCGCCCTCATCGTGGTGTTCGTTCCGAAGATGCCCGGATGGGGCGCTGTCCGTAACGCATTCTTCCGATGGTCAAGCTTTCGTAACGCGCTGCCCAAACTGTGGTCGCCGTTTCTGTTGAATCTCAAGATCTTTGCCATCTGCGCACCGTGCATTGTGGTTCTCGGTCTTACCGTAGCGATGGCACGGAGCATCCGTTCCCCAGCGCTCTTCCCCCTACGCCTCCTTGCCACCGTGTACACCGATGTGGTTCGCGGTGTTCCGGTCATCCTCTGGATCACGTTGATCGGCTTTGGTGTGCCAGGCTTGTTCAGCGAGCGGGCCTGGTACACGAAGGCTGTGGTGTGGGGCGGCTTCGCACTCGTGTTCTGCTATTCCGCCTACGTCGCCGAAGTGTTCCGGGCCGGCATCGAAGGCATCCACGAAAGTCAGCGCGCCGCCGCTCGCTCGCTCGGTCTCAGTTCGCGCCAGACAATGGTCGGGATCGTGTTGCCACAGGCGATCCGGAGGGTCATACCGCCCCTCATGAACGATTTCGTAAGCCTACAGAAGGACGTTGCACTCATCAGCATCATCGGGCCGGTTGAAGCGCTGCGGCGAGCCAACATCTTGTCGAACAAAGAGTTCAATTTCACGCCACTGGTCGCCGCAGCAGTGCTGTTCCTGTGTGTGTCGATTCCGCTGACCCGAATCACGGATCACCTCATGGCCAAGGAACGTCGACGAACCGGGGCCACGGTGGTTTCGTGAAGCTCGAGATTCGCAACGTATACAAAGCATTCGGTCCTCGGCAGGTTTTGCACGATGTCTCGCTCAGCGTCGAAAAGGATCAGGTCATCTGTCTGATCGGCGCCTCGGGTTCGGGCAAGTCCACCCTGCTGCGTTGTATCAATCTCTTGGAACCGATCGACGACGGGAGGATCTTTCTCGACGAGGTCGATATCTCCGAACCGGGACTGGGGGTCGACGCCATCCGTCGACGGATCGG
>JANOYY010000086.1:0-11758 GCA_031429095.1 Acidimicrobiia bacterium
CGCGAGATTGCGATCGGTCACCCACTTCGCCAGAAATACCCGGCCTCGTACCCACCACAGGTGCTCCCGGAGTCTGTGATTCCTGGTATCACCAAAGTTCTCTCCACGTTCCATGACGAGGTCAATGACGTCCAGCGCCGATTCCTTCGGATCATTGCGATCGGGCTGGGGTGCCACGAGGACCTGTTCGAGATGATGCTGCACAACGGATCAACGCTTACCCGCTCCATTCATTACCCGTCGATGCAAGACGTGCCTGGCGATGGGCATGTATGGGCCGCGGAACACTGCGACATCAACCTGATCACTGCGTTGCCGCGGGCCACGGCACGGGGACTGCAGGTCAAGTTGGCCGACGACCGTTGGATCGATGCGGTTGCGCCCGACGGGCAACTAATCATCAATACCGGCATGATGCTGGAGCAACTGACCAACGGCGTTCTTCGTGCCGGTCCGCATCGAGTGGTCGCATTGCCCGGACAAACCGAGGACCGGTACTCCGTCGTGCAATTCTGTCACCCGACACCGTGGACGATCCTTGCGCCACTGGCGTCCTGCTGCACCCGAGAAAATCCCCAACGTTTTCCGGCAATTGGCGCCGCCGATAAACTCTCCGAGGTGATCTGGGCGATCAACCTGGTCGAAGATGCCCGTCGAATCGCCGACTAGCTCTGATGGCTTGTCGGGCCGGTCGTGTTCGGTTGAGAATCGGGTGCTGGCCGGGTCGAATTCTCCCAGCCCAACCCTGATTCGGACGCTCGGCCAGGTCGAAGGACGTCTGCGGCGATGCATCCGTTCGTTTGCAAATTCGCGCAAACTATCCTTCCGAACGATGTTTCGTACACGTATGATCTTCGAATGCGCTTTCACCTATTTGACGGAAAACGGAAGACTGGCGTCAGCCTCGTAACACTGGCTCTGGTGCTCGCCACCCCGGGGGCCGCGTTTGCGCAGGCAACACCCTCTGACCCCACGCCGACGCCCACGCCCACGGCACTCGTGCCGGTCGTTCAGGTGGTTCCGGACAGCTCCACAACCACCGCCGCAACGACGACGACCGCTGCCACAACGACCACGACGACGGCTGCGCAAACAACCACGACAGGTGCCACGACGACTTCTGCAGCGACGACGACCTCAGCTGCCCCCAGCCCGACCGAAATCACGAAGGCGGCGAAGACCACGAAAAAGCCGAAGGCGGGCGACGTCATGAAACGTCCCGATCCGAGTGCTCGTGGACGAACCTTTATCGAGGTCGATATCAGCTCGCAACGGATGTATTTCTACAGAGGCGGGAAGCTTGCCCGGGTGATTCCGGTGTCAACCGGAACCAACCGCCGGTATTGCGAGAAGGGCACTTGCGGTGTGGCGCGTACCCCTCGAGGACGCTTTCGCGTCGGAGGCCGTATCAACGGTTGGCGGACCTCGCGTCTGGGTCGCCTGTACAACCCGCTGTATTTCCGCGGTGGCTTTGCGATTCACGGAGGCGCAATTCCTGGGTATCCGGCGTCACACGGTTGTGTTCGAGTTCCGATGTCCGTCGCTCGCTGGTTGCCGTCGCAAGTCCCCGGTGGCACCCCCGTGTGGATCCACGACTAGGGGTGGGTCCCTCGGGGATTGCGGAGGAACAGCAGGTCATAGACGGTGCCTACCTCGCCCTGACCGCCATGCGAAAGCGGGCCAAAGGTGCGTTTGAAAGCGCTCAGCGCGATGCGAAACTCACCGAGGCAGTAGACGCCGCGGCGATCCAGGCGGTGTTGCTTGAGCGGGTCAACGCAGTCGCCGATTCCAAGGCACCGCTTACCTTCGGACGCATCGCCGGTGACGGGGAGGCGCACTACATCGGCCGTCGCCACGTGGAAACCGCCCAGGGCGAACCCCTGGTCGTCGACTGGCGAGCCGGTGTCGCCGCTCCCTTCTACCGAGCCACGTGGGCTGACCCGCTCGGTCTTGATTATCGCCGGAGGTTCGCCCTCGACGGGCGCACCCTCGTGGGTGTCTTCGATGAAGACTTCAACGCCGATGAACAGTCTGATGCCGGGTCGGGAGGTATTCCAGACCCGCTCCTCGCCGAACTCGACCGGGCCAGATCTGGGTCGATGCGTGACATCGTGGCGACGATTCAGGCAGAGCAGGATGTAGTCATCCGACTTCCCCTCGACTCCCTCGCTGTGGTGCAGGGGGGACCGGGTACCGGCAAGACGGCGGTCGGTCTACACCGGGCAGCGTTCTTGCTCTATACGAACAGGGAACATTTCGAACGACGAAAAATGCTCGTGATCGGGCCGAACCGGCTCTTCCTTTCCTATATCTCCGATGTCCTTCCGTCCCTCGGTGAGACTTCTGTTATCCAAGCAACGGTCGATATCTTGAACTCGCGGATCTTTCCCGTTCGAGCAACCGAAACGTCCGACGTTGCGGCCTGGAAAGGCGATGCCCGAATGGCTATCGTCATTAACAGAGCGCTAAGCGCGCGTATAGCCAGGTCGGCTGCCCTTCGCAGCCAACCGGACTTCGAGTTCATGACCCGCTTCGGCGGAGTGCGTATTCCGGCCGCCGAAATCGCGAAAGTCCTTGAAGACGTGACGGCTCGCCAGCTTGCGCTCAACACCGGCCGCGATGTGTTCCGTGAACAGGTAGTGGCGTTGTCGTGGCGGATTCGCTCGCAACGCTCCGACGTGTCACCCGAGCAACAGTTTCAATTCGTCGACGATCTCCGAAAACAAACCGGGTTCCGAACAGCGATTGACCGCATATGGCCGTCGCTCGCCGCTCCGTCGGTGCTTCGCAAGTTGCTCGGCTCGCTGCAGTCCATGAAGTCCGCCGCGGATGGTTTGTTCTCGAGCGCGGAGATGCGGGCGATGGTTCGAAAGCAGGCGAGCAAGGTCAGCAGTGAGCGCTGGACCCGCGCTGATGTCGCGTTGCTCGATGAGATCAACGATCGGGTCACTGGCGATACACCACAGTTCGGTCACGTCGTAATTGACGAGGCACAAGATCTTTCGTCGATGGAACTCCGGATGGTGGCCCGACGCTCGACGGCACGTTCACTTACCATCCTCGGAGACCTCGCCCAGTCGACCACCCCCTGGGGCCAAGACTCGTGGACCAACGTGCTCGCCGATCTTGGCCACCAACGGCCCGACGCTCGCGGACGCGTGCCGAGCCCTGTCGCCGGTGATGTCCATCGATTGACGGTCGGATACCGGGTGCCCTCCCAACTCGTCGCCTTTGCGAACCGTCTGTTGCCTTCGGCCGCGCCTGGGGTTGACCCGTTGACTTCCGTGCGCGAGGGCCCGGCGGAGCCCGAAACGCTGCTCGTCGAACGGACGGAATTGGCATCGGCCCTGGTGGGCGCCGCCCGGCGCCTTCACGAACTGTCTGGCCTGGTGGGTGTTCTCGTCCCGTCGACCATGGTCGACGAGACGGTTTCCGCGTTTCAACGAGCTCACGTGGTCGCGTCAGACTCGCGTAGCAACGTGCGACTGGACGAAGGCATCTCGATCATTGCTGCGGAGTCGTCCAAAGGGCTCGAGTTCGATTCGGTGGTTGTCGCTGAGCCATTGCGGATCATCAACGAACACCCAGGTGGGAAGCGCCACGGATATCGGACGCTGTTTGTCGCCCTCACCAGGGCAACGCAGCGCGTAGCCGTTGTCCATTCCGAAGGACTGCCGGTCGAGTTGGCGGAATCGGTGCCTACATCGCCGTAAGAAGCGCGCTAGCAATTTCCGCAGCAACAGCGGCGTTGTTCTCGGCCAGGGCAAGGTTGGCTGGAATACTTCGCCCGGCGGTGGCAGTAGCAATGACACCGAGCACGTAGGGAGTGAGCGCGGCGCCCGTGATGTGATCACGAGAGGCCTGGGCCAGGGCCTGTTCGATGACGGGATCAATCTCGTCATTCGGTATCTCAGCAGATACTGGAATCGGGTTCGCGACAACAACACCACCGCCCCCCAGGTTCCAGTGGGCCCTGGCAATTGACGCAGCCTGCCCGGCAGAATCGATGCGATGGTGGATGGCCAGACCGCTGGAACGAGAATAGAACGCCGGAAAATAGTCAGTTCGCATACCAAGAAGCGGTACACTCAGCGAGTCGAGAAGCTCGACCGTTTTGGGCAGATCGAGAAATGCCTTCGCCCCCGCCGTGACTGTGACGACGGGAGAATTCGCGATCGAACGGAGATCCGCACTGACGTCACCGGTGAGGTGGTCATCACGATGGACCCCACCGATCCCGCCTGTGGCGAATACCCGAATGCCCGCGGCGACGCATAGGGCAAGTGTTCCGGAAACAGTCGTGACTCCGACGTCCCAAGCCTGCGTCATGGCGATCGGTACATCTCGTTGTGCGCACTTCCTGGTCCCCTGAAGTACCCGGTGTAGCTGATCATCGGTGACGCCGATCACGGCTCGACCATCGAGAATTGCGGTCATAGCCGGCACCGCCCCTCGGTGTCGGATTGCCGCGTTGCATCGGGCCACAACTTCGGCGTTGAACGGTACGGGAAGGCCGAGCATCGACGATATTGTCGACTCGAGGGCAACGATCGGCCGATTGTCGGCAATCGCGTCGGCTACCTCGGGCGAATAGATAACGTCGAGTTCGAACACCCAGACAACGCTACTGCCAAGCGATTTCACCCATGGACGCTCGTTGCTCGGTGAAGAGCTGGACTTGCGCGAGCATGAGGTGGTGTTTTCCCGACGACGATTGGTTTTTTTGGTGGTGTTGGCGTCGGCGTTCGTCGGGGTCGGCGCCGTGTTGTCCATGAGGGGAGGGGACGAGAGTGTCTCTGACCTCGAGGTCCGGGCCCAACTTGTGGGCCTTCGCGGAAGGCTCTGTGAGTTTGAATCCTTCGTGTCGACCGGTCAATTCGGGCCAGCAAAGAACCTGTACTGGGACGAACTCCACAATGACTCGCACCTTCTGGCGGTTGTCGTCGGCAAAACGGACAAGGCGGCTGAAGCGCGGTTTCTTGAAGCGCACTTCAGAGTGGAGCGAGGACTGGCCATGCTTGCCCCGAGTCTGAAATCCGAAGCTCCTGCCTTTGCGAACCTCGCCGAGGAATCGCTCCTCAAACTCAAGGTTGTGGGAGCAGACCGTCCGTGTTGAGGCTTCGTGCAATTTCCCTACGTGCACTGATCGCTTGCGCTTTGCCGGCGTTGATATTGGTTTCACTCGCCCCCGAGGCTGGGGCGCACAGTGCGGGCAATGCGCCTTCATCCAACTATGTGGCGAAAATCATCGGAGTCACAAGCGGGGGTGCGGCCCTCCCCGTCGGAGAGCCGTCGTTTGGACTGCGTTCCATAGAAGCAGGGAGCCGACTCGAGTTGCGATGGCGCGAAGGCCCAGAACTCAGCGTGCCCGATTACGACGCCAACCCGTACTTGCGCGTCGGCGCCGCTGGCGTGTTCGAGAACCAGCAATCGGCTGCGGTGTATCTCAATCGGGACCGAAATGGCGCAACCGATGTTCCCGACAACTTGAATCCGACCGGCCCACCGCAATGGAAGCGAATCTCCACGGAGCCGGTCGCACGTTGGCATGACCATCGCGGACACCGTATGGGTGGCGACCCGCCTCAGGTAAGAACAGCGCCCGGAAAGCCCCACCTTGTTCAACGAGAAACCGTTCCGATCTTCTCCGGAGCCTCTCCGAGCGGCAAGCTCACTGCCGACACAGTTCGTTACGACGCGACTGTCGAGGTGCGATGGGAGCCCGGTCCTTCGAAAATGCCCTGGCTCCTCGGGGCAGGCGTTCTGGCACTTGGTTTGGCTCTGTCAAGCGGCCTGGTTGGTCGAACGGCCCTAGGGCGAACACGCCTCCGACCGCTTGTGATCCTTTCCGTCCTTTCTTTGGGTGCCGCCGATGCCATACATCTGTTTGGTATCTCCTTCGGAATCCGTGGAACCGTGGCCGAAGGTCTCACCCGTACCCTGGGCATTGGCTTCGGGTCATTCGCAGCATGGATTGCGGCGATCCTTGGGCTTATACTGTATCTTCGTAAGCGTACAGATGGTCTCTATTTGGTGACCTTTGGAGCCGGCTTAATGACGTTGGTAGGCGGCCTGGCCGATGTTTCGGCGCTTTCATCGTCCTCGGTTCCGTTTGCATTTCCATCGATCGTGGCACGAATAGTCATTACGCTTACGATCGGACTGGGGATCGGCCTCGTAGTTGCCGGAGTTCTGCTCACCCGCCCAATTCCCGAGGACCCATCGATTTCACACAACTCAGTCGAGAGGTGACGAGCCCGCTTCGTCGACGCGGTCCGGCAAGATTGCCTTTTCTTCGGGTTGGTGGGACAGGACTTCGTTCGAGTAGCTATCCCTGGCGGCGTCGAGCCCGATGTCGTGACCGACCTCCTCTGACTTGTACCAGCGATGTTCCAGGATCTGATGGAAGACCTCTGCCTCGGGCAGGCGAATCAGGAGGTCATCGGGAAGCGCGTCGAGCGTCGGTCGGTAGACCCTGGTCAACCACTCGTAGGCAATAAGCGCGTCTGGAAGCTGGGTCTTCCGTTGGCGTTCGAGTTCGGATCGGTACTCGTCGATGTTGTTGAGCAGGCGGCGTGCCTGCCCCTCATCGACGTCGAGTCCCGTGAGCTGCTGAAGCCGTCGGCGATGGTGGCCCTGCTCGACAACTCGCGGCACGATCTGAACGTGGCTTCCGTCTGCAGTCAGTCGCGTGCGGTATTCATCGATATCGAATCCGAGATTGTTCAGCCTTCGCGTGCGGGCCGCGAGTCCGTGGCGTGTGTCGAGCCCCAACACTTCGGGATCTACAAGTTCGTGCCACAACCGGTCGTAGCGGCTTCGAAGATCGTCGCCGATGGCGAGCGGATCGAGGAGCGAATCAAGGCGTCCGCCTGCATCGAGGTCGAGCATTTCACCACCCAGATTCTCGGCCGCAAGTTCGATGTCATGCCGACGCTGACCGTCGGACAGTCGCTGGGCGCCAATCGTTGCCGTTTCCGCATCAACGAGATATGCCGCAAGAGCGCCAGCGTCGCGGCGAAACAGCGTGTTTGACAGGGAGCAGTCACCCCAGAAAATACCTTCAAGATGCAGCCGGACAAGAAGCAGACTGAGAGCGTCGAGCAGCTTTTGGGATAAGTCCTCCACCACGGCACCCTGAAAGAGGTAACGGTAGGGGAGGGAGAAGGAGAGGTGTTGCGTGACGAGGGCGCCATCGCCGGGGGTGTTACGCCCACTTACGACGGCGATCGCCTCGACCACGGGAAGATCGCGATCAGCGATCGTCCTGAGGAGGTCGTATTCCGACCGCGCACGTTCGGCCCGGGTCTCCTTGACGGCGTAGATACCCGACGGATACCGGAGAAAACGGACGATGTGGCGCGACACCCCGCGGGCCACGTTCACCAGACGCGAATCGTCCCACTCAGCCAACTCGACATCCCAACGAAGGTCGAGAAAGTCCGGATGGCCGGCCCGGGACACGATTTCGAGCTCAGACACGCCAGCATCGTAGGACAGTGCCCGGGATCGGAGCGTTCCTCCAGTAACCTTTGCGGCCGTGGCAACCGAGAAGCGTCAACGTCAAGATCAACGGCGAGAAGAAAAACTCAAAGAGGTCGTGGCGATTACCGAGAAGCAGAAGACGATGAAGAAGCGGAAACGATTTCTCTCGTTCCTGATTCCGGGGGTCCTGATCGTCGGCGCGGCCCTTTTCTGGCCGCGAGGGAACGGCGGTGACGACACGGCGGCCAAGGACACTACGGCGAGTTCGACTGCTCCGGCGGTGACGACCACAACGCTGCCCAAGGCCATTGCCAAGAAACCAGAGGTCACGGTCCCCGCCGTAGCACCCGCAAAGGTGGAAACGAAGAACATCGCAGTCGGGACAGGCCCTGAGGCTGTCATGGGGTCGGATCTGAAGTTGAACTACGTCGGAATGGTCCTGGAATCGAAGAAGCAGTTTGCCTCGACCTGGGATGCCATCCCTCCGAGCCTTTTTGAGGTGAAGGGAGTCGGAAATGGCGGGATCATCGACGGCCTGGCCGAGGGGCTGATCGGCATGAAGCAGGGTGGACGTCGACAGATCATTGTCCCCGCCGCCAAGGCATATGGAAAAGAAGGTTCCGCTGCACTCGGCATCAAGCCCGGGGAGTCCCTCGTGTATATCGTCGACGCGGTTGAAGTGATTCCGCCGACGAAGTAATCGATACGGCCATGAAGTCGGATGTGGGCAGCTCGACGAGCGAATCGCCCACCGCAGCATCGGCGGCGCCGGCTCGGTCGAAGGCGGCGCTGCGCAAACGTACGACGCGCACGATCCAGATCGTCGTGATGTTGTTCGTGTTGAACACGTTCGTCCTGCCCCAATTGACTGGTGCACGCAAAGCATTTCGGGCGTTCTCCGATGTGCGCCCGATTCTGTTGCTGGTGGGCCTAGGGCTCGAAGTCGCATCGCTCATCGCGTACTCGAAACTGACCCGGGTTGCGCTGAGCCCAACACCGCTGCGTACTCGGACGCTGTTTCGCATACAGCTTGCGACCAAGGCGCTGACGAATGTCGTTCCGGGGGGAAGCGCCGCAGGGCCGGCCCTCGGCTATCGCCTGCTGCTCTTGGCCGGCGAGGAGAAGGCGTCAGCGGGCTTCGCCCTGGCACTCGTGGGTTTGGGGTCTGCCGCGATATTGAACGTGATCCTGTGGATCACATTCATGGTCTCCATTCCCTTCAGCGGGGTTCGCCCCGGTTACGTGACCGTCGCGCTCGTTGGAGTGGTGGTACTGGCTGGCTTTTTCGGACTTATCTTCGCCGCTATCAAAGGGGCTGATCGTGCTGAGTTGATCATCGGACGCCTCGCCGCGCGATTCCGGTTTATCGACGCGAACCGCTCGGCCACGTTCATCCGTCACTTCGGTGGCCGCGCCGAAGAACTCGCCGGCAAACCACGGCTCCTGATGCGCCTCGCGCTGTGGGGGTCCGCCAACTGGCTGATCGACGCCACTGCACTGTGGGTGTTTCTGTTGGCTTTTGGCGTCCAGATGCGACCCGACGCGGTTCTGGTTGCCTTTTGCCTGGCCAACATCACCGCGGCCATCCCGATTACACCCGGAGGGCTCGGTCTCTTCGAGGCCGCCCTCGGGACTGCGCTCGGCCTGTTCGGTGCTCCGATCGCCGAAGGTGCGCTTGCCATCTCGGCCTACCGCCTCGCCGCATATTGGCTTCCGATTCCTGTGGGCGGAATGAGCTATCTGTCGTTGCGCCTCGGCCCGTGGCGAATCGACCGGGTTCATCGACTCGGCCGACTTCGCGAGGAGGCGCAGAGCGTTCTGGAGACCGGAGAGAGCCTGTATGACTGGGCGGATCGAGTCGCCTCTTCTCGTGTGGCGGCCGCAGCCGCAGCGGCAGCTGCGGCCGGCGAGGTCGTCATCCTGGCCGACCGGGCCCAGCCAGGCTCGGTACGGCCCGGTGCGGTCAAGCCTCCGTCAAACGCCCCCAAGCCCAACCGGACCAACGAGCCCTAGATCCGCTTGCTCCCGGGCCTCGGTTAGTCCGTGGGTTCGACGTCGATGACGGCGGAGTCCGTTGACGAACTGGTTACCGCCGACCCCGATTGACCGATGCCGCTGTGCAGCTCTGCCGGTCGTGAATGTGTTGCGGAAACGATGACGACTGTCCCTGCAACGGGGAACGGACACTCCAACCTGGACTGGGTCTTGTGCGCTTCGAGGGCAGCCGCATGGTAGCGGCGGTAGAGGAACACGAACTCTTCGGTCTGGTACCAGGTCCCGTCGACGAGCGGACCCTTCCCACCACTGAAGATGGCGTCGATGTCTTCGCCGTTGATCGTGTGGTGTTGCTCGAGCGCGTGCGCGATGCCCATGATCTGAACCTCGTGGCGCTCGACCAGATCGACGGTGCGCTGGTACAGCTCCTGGAGTTTGGATTCGATCTGATCGTCGAAGTGAGTCGAGCTCTTCTCGCCTCGTGAGGCGAGGTACACCGTTGGATTCGCCAACGTCTCGCCCATCGCAGCGCTGCTCACCATCGATGTGACGACCGACGTCCACCCACGCATGTCACCACCCACCCCGACAGAGTTGTCCCCATCAAAGAAGTGGCGTTCCGCGGCGAGCGATGCCATGAAGGTCATCGCTTCGTCTTCCTGCATGTGTTTCCACGGGAACATCTCCTCTTCGAGCGAGACCGGAGATACAAAACCCCCCGTCGAGCCACGCCGTTCGATCGTCGCAATGTCGATGATTTTGCGCTTGTAGAGCACCTTCATGGCTACGGCGTGGCCAGCCTCATGAATCGCCGTGGCATGCCGTTCAAGCGACACGGAGTGCGCGCCGTCAGACATGCCGTGGGTCTTCAATTCTCGTGACTTCAACAGATCCTGGAACGTGACGACATCGCGGCCGTCGCGCATGGCGCTGATGACGCCTTCGTTCACCAGGTCCTTTATGACTGCACCACTCTGGCGAGGCGATGAAACAGCGAGTCGCTCGATCTGCTCCGGAGTAATCGCGTGTTTGATCTTGTTGAGGTATCCCTCGTAGGTGCGGATTCGACCCTCGAGCGTCGGGTAGTCGATCTTGAACTCGCGATCGATTCGGCCCGGGCGACGCAGGGCCTCATCGAGGGCCTGCGGAAGGTTCGTCGCCATGATCATGAGAATGCGGTACTTCGGTGGCTTCTTGGTGGGCATGTTCAAGAACTTGCGGAGTCGTCGACCGACAAACCCGCGAGGCTTGTCCATGCCAGAGATCTCCGTGAGCAGCGCTTGGAGCGTGCCCATGCCACCGCCGCCCATACCTCCCGGCATGATGAGGTTGGCGATCTTGGTAGGGATCGTTGGCGTGTTGGGTTCGGCTTGGTTGAGACTTGATTGGATAACGAAACGGGCGGTCGGTTCAGAGACATAGTGCAACCCGTTGCACGTGAATCCATGCCCGGTCTGAGACGGATATGACCCAATCTGGGAACCAGCGACGGCACTGCCGCGGTTGCCGAGGCTGTCGGCTTCATCGAAGAACACGATGACACCACCATGGCGAAGGGCTTGCTTTCGCAGTTTTCGATACAGGGCCTTCACCTTCATGATGCCGACGCCCATGAACATCTGGTTGAACGAACCGGGGTCCACCGACACGAACGGCTTGCCGGTTTCGCCAGCGATCGCCTTCGCGATCAGGGTCTTGCCGGTTCCCGGCGGCCCCCACAAGAGGATGCCCCCGGGCACGTAGCCGCCCTTCTTCTCGATCTCTTCGGGCTTCTCGAGGAACTTCACGACCTCCCGAACCTTGGACACAACCTTGTCCTGGCCCCATACGTCTTTGAAGGTCACGCCGACCTCTTCGGGCTGGAGAAGGTCGTCGCCCCCTTTTGAGATGAAGTAGTACAGGAAGAAAATCGATCCCACGCTGAAGAGCAGGCTGACGAGGATTTCGAAGATGAGAGGCAGGCCGCCATTCGACGGTGAGAACAAAACCCGCAGCAAACGCGTTGGGGCGTAGCTGAAGTTCTGGATGAACGGCCGTTTCCAGACGCTGGCCAGTATGGCGTTGATGATGACGAGCCAGACGCCGATTCGGACGGCCCGGGCCAGCCTGAAGCGAAGCCACGGGTTGCGCCGTGACCAGAACCGTTCCCAGGAACCGAAGAACTTTTCCGTCCAGACGTAGTGGTACTGGCCGGAACGTTCCGATGCCACGTAGTGAAGTTGGCGAATGAACTCGATGCCCGCGACCACCAACAGCCAGGCCTTTGCTCGGGTCTGGC
>JANOYY010000087.1:0-16958 GCA_031429095.1 Acidimicrobiia bacterium
AGCTTCTGGAGCAACACCTACTCCTCCGTGCGAAAGGAACTTCAACGCCGCTACCCCAAGCACTCCTGGCCCGAAGATCCGAGCAGTCACGCGCACCGTCGTTCTACGTAGCTGGTGTCGAAGCTGACCCGGCCACACGACGTCGAAGGTCTTCGAGTTCGACGTCGAGCGCGTGAGCTGTCCCATCGTCGGAAACAAGGGAAATGATTCGAGCCGACTCCGACGAGGGAAACCGATCTGCGAGCTCGTGCGCTCCCTTCGAATCGGTCTCCGGAAGGATGATCGTAAGCGCACTTTCATTGCCCACAGCTCGGCGAAGGACCAAATCGGATGACCGAAGGGTTTGCGGTAGCCCACCGTCATGGTCCGCAATAGTGAGGTCGATCATTATCGCCGTCAACGGGCGACGGTGACGCCGGGCCCGCGCGACTTCGCGGTCGAGGGCAGCCAGCGGATCGACGATCAGCGATGTCGACGTTGGAGGAACCGACCGTACCCGAGTCTGTGCCAGGAGCAAGGGGCGAAGTGCACGGGTCGATATCCCGAACAAGACGCCAAAACTTACGAACCCGACAGCCCTTGCCAAGATCATCCGGTTCACCGCATCGCTCCCTGAAACATCGAGGGCATTGCGACGTAGCAGCGCATAGGCGACCGTTGCCCCGACAGCCGCTGCCATACCCCACCCCAAGCCGATTGCCGATGTAACTGCGATGACAACGAACAGTGCGAGCGCAACAGTCTCAATCCGATCGACGCCCCGCAGAAGTTCCATGGCGCCAAGGGCGAACAATGCGCCAAGCCCGACCATGAGCGGAAGAGAGGCAATGATGCTCGATCCATTACGACGAGGTGTTGACCGGTTCAGTGGGTTCGACAGGTCCGTGTCCTGATCGTCGGACCGAACTTCGCGTGGACTCACATGTTGAACTGTATGACATCGACGAGCACGGTGATGGACTCTCAACATTGCGTCTGCAAAGCTCACCGGATGCGTGGATCGGTTGTTTCTCCAAAACTGGCGATCGCCATGCTCCCGGCTGCCTTTCTTGTTCCTTTGGTTTCATCGCCGCTCGCCGGCCTCACGCACGTCCCGGCATGTCGGATTCCGCCTGGTGACCCGGTCGCTGTCTCCGGGTTCGACGAGGCTGCAGAGATCGCCGCCAGCGCCCTTTCCATCGACAATTCGACCGCTGACGGCGTAAGTTTGTGTCCTGGTATCGACGTTCTTCTGAGCGTTACGAACGATTCAAACGGATCGGTTCGCATCACGCTTCCCGTAACAAACAATTCAAGTAGTGCCGTGAACGTCACCTCGGACCTGCACATTGATGACGACGTTCGAAACATCGCCCTGGGGAGGATCGAGCCGGGGAAAATCGGCGTAAAGGTTGTTGTCCTCCCTTCGACACGTTCCGATCGGACGTTCAGTGCGGGTTTGTTTGTCGGGCCGGCGTAGTCTCGCGACCAGCCCGTTCGGCACGTCCAAGCGAATCTAGCCAGCGGAGGGGCCCCACGGACCCGATAACGCGGCTGAAGGACATGAATTCGCTGGCCAGATTGAGTCCGACGAGGACCAAGCACACGGCCATCCGCGCTGATGTAGACGCGCTGATCACGACACCGAATCCCAGCGCCGCTCCGATCACATTTGCGCCGGTGTCGCCGAGCATGACTCGCTCTCGAAGTTCGTCGTGAAATATCCCAAGGCAACTCCCAACCACGACCGCTACCGGCACAATGGCGACGAGTCCCTCGGTTCCCGTCCCCCACAAAACAATCCCTGCAGCCAAAAGCAGAAAACTAACTACACTTACCTTTGTCGTGCGGCCCGGGGCGCGATCGAAAAGGTTCGCCGTGTTTGCCGCTAGTGCGATAATCGAAGCATCAAACAAAAGCGACCCGATTGACTTGTCCCGGCCAGGCAGCAACCCATTCGCGAGCCCAACCGCAACGAGAGAAAAAGTCGCCCCGCCGATCAGTTTCAGTCCCCCTGTCGTGAGCGACCCGTACCTGAAAGCTCGAAGATGTCCACGGAAACCTCGATCGTTTCCCGTACCGGCCACATCGTCGACAAGGCCGAAAAGCGCAAACGTGAAGACCAGGATCATCGTCAGCATTCGAGCGGGCGAACCCTCGTCGCCAACCCCGAACAGCGACGCGATTTGTCGGCCTGCCTCGACGACGAGCACGGACAACACCAGGCACAGCCCGCCCGCCGTCGCCACCGAACGACTGCGGTAATTCTCTCGTCGAAAAACGGGGGTGGAGAACATGTTGCGTAACAGCAGCCAAGCGAAGCGACTGCCCAAGAATCCGGTTACAAGCCCGACAAGAATTCTCGCGAGACCGTTCATGTCAACTCCGTTCAGGTGAGCGATGAGGCAAGGGGATTGTCAAAGAAGGGTCTTGAGGAACCACCCGTTCGCTGTCGCGTCGCAAGGCAAGCAGTGTCACCATGGGTCCCATCTCTACGAATACCAGGGCAGTCACCACGGTGCCCGAGTCGTTCACGGCAAATCCAAGTAGTCCGGCCAACAATGATGCAACAAGGGACGCTCGTAACGCAGAGCGAACCGGGATATCGCGCTCCCAGCCGCGTTGAGCTCCCAGGAAGTACAAGAGCGTAATGGCGATCACGGGCACGACCCAGGTCCAAAACGAGCCGGTGAACACGCGGATGTTGGTCGCGACCTTCCGTCCGATGGTGGTGCTGAAGGTTGAGTTTTCCTTGCCGATATCGAGAACAAATCGACCAAGATGGGATCGCTCATCGGCGGGCCGGGTCAGGTCGACGAGGGCAGCTACTGCAAGCACGGCAATCGTCGCCGATACAGCGGCGGCGAACGCTTTGACACTAAGTCGGCGACCCGACAACACGTAAAGAAGCAGACCGAACACCGGCGCCAGGGTCAAGATCCCGCCGACATCGGACCCCAGCCACGGTGCTCCGTCCACGACAAATACAAGTACACATACAACTGTGGCCGTGACCATGGCCGATCTCCGTCGCTCCGCAAAGTGGACGTGGATTCCAACCCACAACACTGAACAGACGGCCAACGATGCGAACGCAGCGTTCCCGATCCCGGTGAACCGCGCTGCGGTGTGCGGGGAATATCCGAGGATGCTGGCCTGCTGCAAACGGGCGCCGAGGCACACGTCAACCACGATAAGAGCGACTGTTGCAAACAGAATCCTTGAGAGCGAAGAGAGGGCATGCGCTGGTCTGCGACGAGCAATCCAAACCAGAACAAAGTCAAAGGCGAGCACAACGACACCGCCATAGGCGCCAAGATTCCAAGCCCCCGGAACCAACCGAAACACGAACGTTGCCAACGGCCAAGCGGCGATGCCGAGCACAATCCACTCGAGCCAGCGAGCACTTTTTCCTACGCCACCTCGACTCGAGAACAACAAGATCGTCGCAAGGTAGATCAACGTCTGGAAGATAACGTATCCCTTGGTCAAAGGGAGATAAATACGCTCGCGGTAGGCGGCCAGCCGGTTGAGGTTTCGCAAAGGTACGAGGTCGGCGGCTCCGCGAGTCGGCGTCACTCGCAAACCGTGACCAATCATCGTCTCGGGCTTTTGAACGCCGATCTGTTCGAGAATCGTTGGCGCAAGATCTGTGAGCGTGATGAGACCGAGACGCTGCGTGGACGGTGACTGCAGATACCCCGTCGGGGCGTTCACGACGATTGTCGGGGTGAGCTCCCATTCCGATGTTGGCGGACGGACAGCCGTCACGATGACCATCGTGTGTTCGTCGAGTCGCTGCACCAAAGCACCGAGAATTCGATCAGTGCGAATCAAGGCACGGGCCCGAAGCCGTTCGAACTGTTCCTCCGTGCTATCGGTCTTCGCCGCACCGACGCGATCGAGATCGCCGGGGTCAGCAACGACGAGGTCGGCATCGTTCAGTGTGGCGAGTACGGCCTCAACGAAGGCTTCTTCGTCGACACGCACGCCGAAGGGCGCCGATGCGTCGCGCTGCAGTAGTGATTCTCCGATCGTTCCGCTGTCTACAGCTCCGGCTGAATTCACCACCATCGCTGCCGCCGGCCGTGCTCGCGACGCCTGCGAATTACTCGACACCAGTCCGGTGTCGGAATTCGCAACGACCCCGACCCGCTTTCCGGCTCCCTTCAACGCGTCGGCCAACGCACCGGGCAGACTCGGTACGAAGCGTCCGGTGTTGAGCCGAATCGTCGCGGCGAGAGCGGGAACGAAAACGTTCCCCTCGGAATCGAGTCCGGTCCGACCAGCAGCGAGTTCCCGGGCCGAAAGCGCACCAATTCGCTCATCGGCGCCATATGCCTCGTCCATCGCGTCGCCAACGCGGACCCGGGCCCCGGCACCCGCCGTTGCGTAGCCTTCGGCCGAGCTCGGTCGACGAGACACCGTGCGTACGCTTGTCGCTCCGATCGCCGAGCGGTCAAGGAGCCGATCGAGCGTCGGCGTATCTGTGGGATTGACGTCGTCGAACTGCAAGCGTGAAATGCCGAACAGCAACACCTTGCTAGTTGTCCCTCGTCCTGTCGATAGGGCAACACCGCTCTTTCGGCCCGGCTGTGGCACCACGAAGGAGACAGCCAAGATGAGAAGTGCACAGAGCACTTTGATCAAAGTACGTACCTTCGGAGGAACGACACGCGGGGCAAGCGCTCGCGCTATATCCAGACCCTGGCCGGCACGATGCAAGAAACCGGTCACGCTTCGACCGGTATGTCGATGCTCGAACTCGATCGGCTGCTCGACCACTCGGCCACCGGCACGGCGAGCGTCAATTGTCATTGACGTCTCGACACCGAAGCGGTTGGCGAACACCAAGTTTCGAGCGAGGGTTCCTCGAATCGCTCGCTGTCCGCTGAGCGGTGCTTGCGTTTCGAAGCCAACGGCCCTCCGTATCCCTTTGGCCGCCATCGATCGAACGATGCCGAGACCTGCGCGTCGCCCAGCCCTAATGACGGGTACTCCAATAACGAGGTCGGCCTCGTTTCGAAGGACTGGATCCAGAAGGGAAATCACCGACGACGCAGTGTCTGCCAAATCCGCATCGACAAACAGATACGCGTCGGCGTTTGGAAACTCGTCGATCCCTCGTCGAAGTGCGGCAGCCTTCCCCCTGTTTTGCTCGAACCGAATAACCTGTAACCCGCAGGTCGGCAACGGGATAACTTCATTCGCCGCCTTCGTTGTGTCATCGGTGGAGCCGTCATCAACCACGACGACTTGTCTAACCACCGAAGACGACGTGATCGCCCTCACACAAGGGGCGATTGAGTCGCTCCGATTGAATGCAGGAATGATTGCAACAACCAGCGGCACGGCATCAACACCGGGCCGCTCGGCCGGTATCTCGACGTTTGTATCCAAGTCAGGCATAGGAACTCATGCACCGGGGAGGAGAGCGGTTGCGCTCTCTGCAGTTCCGAAATGACGCTTGGCACCGCTCGCGCCGTCACGCAATATCAAATTGAGCGCGATCCGTCGTACCCGACCATCGACGCCCGGCGAGGCCAGGGAGCCATCGAGCGTGAGACTTTTTGCCGTCGTATTCGCTCGCTCACGAAGGCGGACGACAAGCGAGTCGCTCGGCATTTTGGGACTTTGAAGGTTTCGCACCGGTGGCGCCTCGGCGTCGAGAATCACTACACGTTTTTGAAATCGACTCGACAGTTGGCGAACGAACGGAACGGCAAAAGGCCCTGCGTCTTTGATCTTGTCGTCAGTACTTCCGAGGACGATGAATCTGGCTTCCGGCGGCACAAAAAGGTCATCGACGCGAGCGCCCTCGGAGTCCGATGCGGTCACAAATCCAGCGGTCGACAGAAGTCGAAGAGATTCCGTCTGCTCAGCACCGGGAGAAAACGCGGCCACGGACAACTCGCGCAACCGATCGCGAACTGCTCGTGGATCTGTGGAGAAAGACTTGAGTGCGATCGCCGCGAAGCGAGGGTCGACGCCCGCTCCCATCCTCACTCGAGCAGAAAACGCGACGACACCGATCAGATCGGCTTTCGATTCGGCAAGAAACTTCATAACCTGACCCAACTCCGGGTTGTTCGCAGTCGGCAAAGTCACGACGACGACGGGAACACCACTCAGGGAACGGTCAAGGAATCGTCGGTCTACGGCCCTGTCAAGTGCGGTGGTGACCTCGTTCTCGGCACGGAGCTTTGCGATCTCACGGTTTCGTTTCCCGAGGGTGCTGTCCAGGCTGTCGAGCTGACTTTGTGTGCGCTCCAACACACCGGATCGTACGACGGAAGATCCGACGCCGATGCCGATGGCAAGCGCGAAAAACACCGCCACCAAAGACACGAGATGAAAGCGAATGTTTACCACTGCGCTTCACGTTATCGGCCGGGCCTCGCAGAACCGGGGCAAGCGGTTCTCGGTCCATGCCTGTCCGAACGGCCGGACTACCGAAACGCCTCACGAATCGTCAACCACAAACTGCTCCAGAAGATCCGAAACACCGGCAGCGTCGCCATAACCAGAACCAGCGAGATGCCGCAGGCAAGAATTAGAAGTGTCAGATCGCGCTTGCGAATCCGCGGCTCGTACAACTTATTGACTCCCTTGGCGTCCACCAGGATTGGCCCCACTTTCAGGCGGGTGAGAAAGGTCGATGCCATGCCCGGCCGCCCCTTATCCAAGAAATCGACGAGGTTCACGTGGGTTCCCACGGCGACGATAAGCGACGCTCCCTCCTCGTAGGCCAGCAACATGGCAACGTCTTCGCTCGTTCCGGCCAGCGCAAATGACCTGTAGGCAAGCCCCTCGTCTCGCAAACGTTGGGCTCCCGGTGCCCGGCCATCGGGGAATGCGTGCACGATGAGTTCGGCGCCGCATCGAAGGGACTCCGACGACACTGAGTCGAAGTCGCCGACGATCAGATCGGGCCGATGACCGGCGCGAAGTACGGCGTCGGCACCGCCGTCGACGGCGACGATCACCGGGTCGCGGTCCTGAATGTACCCTTTCAGCGCGGCCAGGTCCTCTTTGAACTGGTCTCCGCGAACAACGATGAGCACATGTCGGTCCCGCATCTTGATGCCCAGCTCTGGGACCTGGGGCGAGTCGAGCAACAAAAATTGCTCCGCGCGCATATATTCCAAGGTGTTCTCGGCGAACCGCTGGAGCTCATGCCCAATCTCTGCCTTCGCCTTCACGACGGTTTCCTCGACGGAAGCCAGCGACTGTCGGGTGCCACTGGCCCGACGGTGGCCCTCCACGTAAAGGGTCCCGCCGTCGATCACGACAAACTCCCCCTCCTTCAGCCGCTCCATCGCTTCGGTGCCGATCCCGTCGATGAGCGCAATGCCGGCCGCCAAGACAATGAGTGGACCGACATTTGGGTAGCGGCCGGTGATCGACGCTGCGGCATTGACAACGGCACCGACTCGCGCTTCCACAAGACCCTCCGCGGCCACCCGATCGAGGTCCGCGTGGTCAATGACCGCGATGTCGCCGGGCTCAAGCCGTTTCGTGAGTTCCTTCGTGCGATTCCCAAGACGCACGACCCCCGTGATCACGTGTGCGGCATCGGTCTTCATTTCGGCGTCGAGCGATTTCGTTTGGGATGCTTTCGAGTGTGACGCTCCGCCAACAGTTCAGCGGCATGTTGGCGTGCTGTTTTTGAGTCGGTTCCGGCCAGCATTCGAGCAAGTTCGTTGACTCGCTCCCCGTCGTCGAGCGACTCCACGGTCGTTCGTGTCTGGCCACCAGAAATCACTTTTGTTATGCGTACATGGCTATTCGCGCACGCTGCAACCTGAGGGAGATGGGTTACGACGAGAACCTGTCGACCCTCTGCCATATCCGCAAGTGCCTGACCGACGGCGACGGCCGCGCTCCCGCCGATGCCGGCGTCGACTTCATCGAAAAGGAGCGTGTCGGGGGGATCTCCGGTCATCTGCGAACGGCCCTCCAGCAAAGCGAGTCGTAGCGCCAACATGATTCGAGCGAGCTCGCCACCCGATGCCACCTTGGCGATGGGTGCCGCGTCCGAGCCAGGATTCGCAGCGAGCAGGAACGTCACGGCGCCGTCACCGCTGGTTGGGAGTTGATCTTCTACGTCAACGAAAAAGCGTGCCGACTTCATCGCAAGGTCACCCAAGCGTCGTTCGATCTTTTCGGCGAGAACCGATCCGGCGGCCCTGCGTTGTACGACGATTGATTCGAAGGCCTTCTTCTCGCGTTGTTCTGCGGCGACGATCTCCGCATCGATGGTTTCCGCACGAGCATCGAGCGCCGTGAGATCAAGCAAGCGGGACGCGCTTTCGCGGCTGAATGCAAGAACCGAATCCAACGAATCGCCGTACTTTCGCTGAAGGTCGCGCAACTTTGCGCGCCGAATGCGAATCTGATCAAGGCGCTCGGGATCGGGCTCTATTCGCTCCGCTGTTGCCCGAAGATCGTTTGCGGCATCGCGTAACTCCGCGGCCAGTGCCTTCAGCCGAGCGAACTCCTCGATAAATGGCGGTCGATCGCTCAAGACCCGCAGTGACCCACCGAGCAGTTCGGCCGCGCCTCGCTCACCCACCAGCGCTTCAAGCGCCGATTGACTCGCTTCTTGATGAGCGACTGCATCGGAAAGAAGTTCTTCCTCCTCGCGAAGCCTGTCATCTTCGTGGCCGTCGCCGATAGCGGCCGAGCGGATCTCGGCAATCTGGAACTGCAGCATGTCGATCTCGCGTTCGCGTGCGCGACGATCGCCGCCGAGGCGAACCTGTTCGGCACGAAGCTCGCTCAGTGCGCTGCGAATCGCTTGAAACGACGAGATTTCCACCGCCCCGAAAGCGTCGAGTGCGTTTCGCTGCGCCGATGTCGCCACGAGAGATTGGTGACCGTGCTGTCCATGGAGGTCCAACAACGAATCGCCGACCGATTGGAGTTCGGTCACGGGAACCGGATGTCCGTTGATATAGGCACGTGAGCGTCCGTTTTTGGGGATCACCCGGGAAAGGATGATTTCGTCTCCATTTCGGTGGAATCGCCCGTCGACGCGAGCTTGGGCAGCACCCGCTCGGATGAGGTGGGCGTCGGCTCGCCCGCCTAACAACAATGAGATTGCCTCCACGACAAGCGTTTTCCCGGCCCCAGTTTCACCGGTTAGAGCCGTCATCCCAGAACCGAAGACGATTTCGCCACGTTCAATCACGCCGAGATCATGAACGACCAATTCCTCGAGCATTCAGTGGCTCCGCCGGGGTTCCTCTGCCTCGTCGATGACGTGGGCGAACCGTTCCCGTGCTGGCGACTCCCCGGGTATCGGCAACGCGAACTTGGACGTGACGCGACCGTAGAAGTCGCGGTCGCCGAAGGTTACGAGTCGCGCTGACACGGCGCCACGCGAACAAGTAACGGTGCTCCCCTCCGGGATCAGCCCGCAGTCACGTCCATCGACGAACAGTGTGCCGGCCCGCCCGTCAAGCACCGTCGTGGTCACCGTCTCGCTGCCATCGAGCACGAGCGACCGATCGAACAGCATGTGCGGCGACACGGGCACCACAATGAGCGCCTCCATGGCAGGGGAGACGATCGGTCCACGCACGGAGAAGGCATAGGCGGTTGAGCCGGTCGGCGTCGCAACAATCAGGCCATCGGTTGAGTAATCAAGAAACGGCCGTCCGTTGAACGCCACCCCAAGGCGCACGGTGTTCCCCGGAGAACTCTTCTCCACGACTGCGTCGTTGAGCGCGTGTAAGCGTTGCACCGTGTCCGATCCGGGGCGTCGCACCTCGATCGCCAACGTCATTCGAGCATCGATCTCGTAGTGGCCGGCCAGCAGTTTGGTGAGCGATCCGCGAAGTTCACCTGGAACCAGCGACGTGAGATATCCCAGGTGCCCCACGTTCACGCCCAGAACCGGGACGTCGCAGGCCAACACCAAATCCACCGCCCGAAGCATTGTTCCGTCGCCCCCCAGGCTGAACACCATCGAGAGATCATCACAGAAGACGTCGTCGGAGACCGCCCATTGCTCAAGCCCGGTCACGGCGGCATCGCTGGCCGGCACCACGACTTCGATCCCTCGACTTTCCAGTTCGTGAGCTGCAATTCGAGCAAGTTCCGCGGCCTGCGGTCGAGTGAGGTGCGGAACGATGCCGATTCGCACGAGCGCCGTCACTCGAAGCCTTTCGGAACGGACGAGCCGGTTGTCGTTCGAACCGTGGAGACGACCGTGTCGATCGCTGCGTGGACAGACTCCGGTCCGTGCGCAGATGCCGTGGCGCGTAGCCACATCAAGAACTCGACGTTGCCGTCGGCACCGGTAATCGGAGATGACATGACATCCATCATGGTCGCGTTGTGTGACAGAAACGATGAGGCGACGTCGAGAAGGGTTCGCGTCCAGATTCCAGGGTCACGGATAACCCCGCGTCCGCGGCTGACATCTTCGCGGCCAGCCTCGAACTGGGGCTTCACGAGCAACACCAAATCGCCATTATCGGCTGTCAGCCGTCGGAGGTTTGGCGCGAGCGATCGCAGAGAGATAAACGACAGATCACCGACGACAAGAGGGAACTGACGCCCGGCAAAGCGGTCGTGCACGTCCACAGTTCGAAGATTTACGCGCTCATGTACTTCGACACGGGAGTCGGCGCGAATACGCTCGTGCAGCTGTCCGTAGCCAACGTCGACGGCGACGACTTGGGACGCACCGTTTTGGAGGAGACAATCAGTGAATCCGCCGGTCGATGCCCCGGCATCGAACGCGACCACGCCACGCACCGGAATCGCAAAACTGGTGAGGGCCGCAGCAAGTTTTTCGCCGCCTCGGCTCACGAAACGCGGTGCGTCACCAAGCAGCGAGATCGATTCGGCGCTGTCAACTTGGCGCGATGCCTTTTCGGCGACCGAGCCCGCAACGAGGACCCGTCGTTGATCGATAGCCAGTTGGGCCTTCTCTCGACTTTCAAACAGATGCCGACGAACGAGTTCGGCGTCGAGACGTCGTCGCACGGCCATTCATCCTAGGAGCGTTCCTTCCTTCGTCACTCATCAAACCCGCTAGCTTCAGGCGATGATCCCCCTGCGTGACCATAACCCGACGCGTTCCAAACCGGTCGTCACGCTGATTTTGATCGCCATCAACATTGCAGTGTTCGCATTCCTCCAGCCTCGTGGCGGCAACGAGGCAATCGTGAAGTTGATTCCACCTGACCGCAATCGGGCGACCGAACGTTCCGCGCAACCTCCCGTGTTCGAAGATGAGTTCTTGTACTGGCAGGCCGCGGTTCCGTGCGAAATCGGTTCGAACACCCCGCTCGACCATGTCGAGATTGCATCTGCACTCGATGGAAACACCAGTGCCTGTGTGCGGTCCACGCGAGACGTCGCGGTAGTTTTTCCATCCAAACAGCCGGCCGTGTCCGTGCTCGTGTCGATGTTCCTGCATGGAGGGTGGCTCCACCTATTGGGCAACATGTTGTTTCTCTGGATCTTCGGAAACAACATCGAGGATCGATTCGGCCACGTCCGATTTCTGATCTTTTACTTCGTCTCCGGAATTGTGGCGACACTCGCGCATGTGGCGTCCGGTCCCAATTCTTTGGTGCCCGTTGTTGGGGCGTCCGGTGCAATCGCCGGCGTCATGGGGGCGTATCTGATGCTGTTTCCCCGGGCGCGAGTCACCAGTCTCCTGGCCTTTTTGCCGTTCATCCCAATTCGCATACCAGCCTGGCTGCTGCTCGGGGTCTGGTTCATCAGCCAGTTTTGGGTCAATCCGAACGAGGGCGTTGCCTGGGTTGCCCACATCAGCGGCTTTGTGTTCGGTGTCCTCGCAACGGCCGTTGTAAAGAAGGCATCGCTCGCGTCGTCCTGAAACGCGACCGGGGCGCGACACGGGTGTCGAGAGTGAACTCGCAGTTGCTCACTCAGTGACGAGAAGTTCACCCCCGGGTGGGATTCCTCATCGCAGAGACTGAACCAAGCCGGCCAAGTCATCCGCGATCTCGTCGGGGCTCGGTTCCACCGGTAGGTCTGCCGCGGTTACGACACCGGAGAGCACCAGTGCGAAACGGCCGCCGAGTCGACGGGCCATTCCTCCGTCGGTCGACGGCCGGTCGCCCACCATCATGATCGTGGAGCGCAGGGCGGGCTCGGGGTTGCGCCCCCAGCCAAGCCGTTCGAAGATCAACTGGGCCGCCGGCTCGTTGGGCTTTCCTCCGTATATCGGCGTTGCGCCGCTGGCGTAGGCAACTGCGGCGACAATCGAACCGCCGCCGGGAAGCGGACCGTCAGCCGTTGGGTAGGTAGGGTCGTCATTCGTACCGATCAACCGAGCCCCGGCGTGCACCGCCCGGAAAGCAGCAGTCAGTCGACCAAAATCGAAGTCTTGGTGCCACCCCACGACCACGGCGTCGAGTCCGGGCTCGTGGTCTCGCACCGCTGTAGCGCCTCGGGCCTCAATCGCCTCAACGACCCCCGGGCCACCGCAGACCAATACCTTCTCGCCGTCGTGGATCAACGCAGCACCTGCCTGTGCGGCTGTACAAAGATCCTGCGGATCGCAGGACAGACCCATGGCGGCCATTTTCTCCAGGTACGCCGCGACCGTCATGGATGAGTTGTTCGTCAGGAACAGCACCCGGTCCGCAGTGGACCGCAGCGCAGAAATCGCGTCGAGAGAACCGGAAATCGGGGTGTCGCCGAGCCACACCACCCCGTCGAGGTCAAGTACCCAAATCATCTGCCCTGCCTACCACAGGCGGTCTCGGCCCGAAGCTGTTCGAAAGCGATTCTCCGGGTCCAGTTTTCTGTAAGCATCTCGGGGTGACTCGTTTCGAACCTTTCCGCGGCTTGCGCTACAGCCTTGCCGATTCTTCCGACATTTCTGCCGTTATCGCGCCCCCGTACGACGTCCTCTCGGATGAGCAACGAGACGCACTGCGCGACCGACATCACGCCAATAGCGTCCGGCTGGACTACCCCGATGGGAAATCCGATCCCGGTGCTTACGCCGCCGCACGAGCCGATCTCGAAAGCTGGATCGCAGATGGGACGCTCGTGCGTGACACCCAACCGACCTTCACGATCTATCGGATGACAGATCTCGCCACAGGGCGGCGGACAACCGGTGTTCTCGGGGCACTTGGACTTGAACATCCGGGAGATGGTGATGTCCTTCCCCACGAAGAGACCACGTCCAAGGACAAGGCCGATCGCCTATCGCTCATTCGTTCAACGGAGATCAACACATCACCGATCTGGGTTCTCTCGACGGCAACGGGGCTCGGAACAATATGCGCGCGTATTGCCGACGGCGCACCGCCAACATCGACAGGGGTTGATGAGGCCAAGGTTCGCCACGAGTGCTGGGTGGTGAGTGATTCTTCCTCCCTTGCCGAAATCGCAGCGAACATTCAATCCGCTCCGGTGGTAGTGGCCGATGGTCACCACCGACTCGAAACTGCCTTGACCTACGAAACCGAGCGACCCGACGCAAATGCGATCATGAGCTTCGTTGTGGAGCTGAGCCCCGACCAGCTCGAGGTCCGTCCGATCCATCGAATCGTTACCGCCGCGTCGGCCCAGGGGGTCGAATCCGCCCTGGACCGGTTCTTCGAGCCTATGAATGTCGATGCGACAGTTTCGGCATCGCCGGACGGACCGGTCCTCCTTCGACCCGATGGGTCACGAGCCGTTTTGCGCCCTCGGACTGACGCGTTCGATGACGAGATCACCCTCGATTCCCAGCGAGTACGGATTGCGTTGGCCGATGCGTCAGCGACGACTGCGTTTCATCACGACATCGACACGGTCGCGAAGGCTGTCACGAGCGGCGGGGCCCAGGCGGGAATACTTCTTCGCCCGGCCACCGTCGCGCAGATTCGTACCGTGGCCGACACTCGTACCCGCATGCCACCAAAGTCCACGTTTTTCTATCCGAAACCACGCACTGGCATCGTGTTTCGGCCGGTTGTCGACCTGGCCCCATTCGCCGGAAGCGAAGACTGAAACTCCAGTCAGTATCGCTGCAGTGAAGAGCCCGTAATCGAGGGCCGTGGCAGGTGACCACTGCCATCGCATAGAACATGTCGTCGCCCTCGGCGGCGTCCTCACGGTAATCAGGGTCTACGCGATTGACGCGGCAAGGGGTCGTTTTGCTGGTTCGGTCCATGAGGTTAGCCGGAGGGCTCGGGCATTCTCCCCGATCTGGCCGGTACCGATTCGTTCGACATCAAACGAGTCGAGCTGCGGGCACCGTGCAGCGGCTCCAGCGCAGGCTCGATCCAACCGGCCGAGACCTGCGACGCGTCGGTGGGGAACGGCAAATTCATAACGTCGCTGCCGGAACTAGAATTCAGGCGAGGTTCGCCAACCGGGCCGACACGTCGGCCAGATCCGGGTCGTGTTCTGCGACTCGCTTGAACATGTCCCGAGCTCGGGGAAGATCGCCGGCTCGCTCGTACAAGTCGGCAAGGGCGTACCAAAGACGGACATGGTGGCCACGCGCCCGCTTCCCGCCCGAGGGTGCACGCTCCAAAATTCGGATCGCCTCTTCAAGTTTCCCCTGGTCGCCCAGGGTTCCCGCCATGACAATGCGACCTTCGGTAACCAGGTCGGCGCTCGGCGATGACGCAGCAAGCTCTTCCCAGAGTTCAACCACACGACCGTAGTGTTTGAGTGCTCGGTGGCAGTCGGCCAGCACCGGATTCTGCTCGACCGAGCCCGTGAGTTCAGCGAAACGTTCCAAGTGCCGGATAGCTTCGGGCCATTTCTCCTGGCGATAGAGCGCGAGACCGGTGAGTTCACGGACGGCTGCGACGTCGGGAGCTTCTTCGAGGAGCGGACGCAAGATCCGAAGTGCGTCGCCATAGCGTTCACGTTCGAACGCCTTTGACGCCTCGAGGAGAGGCATGCTGATTCGAACGCCGCGCTTCGCGCCGACAGCCTTGCTGATCTCGGCAGTTACGGTCTCGGGAAGCTTTGCGGACCGGTCGCGTTTACGAACCGTTGCGTCCGGATCAACTGATTCGACCGATTCGTCCGAAGGCTCGGGCTGCTCCCTCGTCCAACCGAGCGACTCCCAGGGGCGGATTTGGCGCGGCGGAGCCGAGCGCGGCGGAGGGGGTATCGGCACGCGCTTTGCTCGGGGCCGGTCCTCGTTACGATCGCGCTCCGGAGTCTGTGCGCGATCCGGCGCCTGAGGTCGCGATGGACGGCCGGAGCGATCCGGCGGACCGGAGCGATCAGGACGCACAAATCGGCCGCCGCGCTCCGCCGCGTCGCGACTGCGACCGTGGAGCGTTGGGCGCTCACCGTCTCTGGGGCGGTCGTCATTGAATCGAGCACGCCCATCTCGTGCCGGGCGATCGATCCAGGTGCGTGGTCGCCCGTCACCATCACGACCACGCACTGCGCCCCGATCTTCGTAGCCGCCCGATTGCGGTCCGGCCGACGACCGGCCGCGGGGATCGGACCGCTCACCGCGCACCTCTCGCCAGGCCTGCGAAGCTGACGATCGACCTTCATCGCGCGCCGACCCACCAGGAGCACCGTCAAAGCGTCGCGGTGGACGCCCGCGGCCATCGTTCCCGGAAAACGGACGTTCTCCACGCGGTCCACGCTGGGCGGCCGAAAATCCGCGCTCGTTACGCGCCACGTCGGAACGTCCATACGACGCAGGCCCTCCCGATCGAGCGCCGTCATCTCGGCCGCGAAACGGCCGTTCACGAGACGATCGCCCATTGCCTGCATCGCCTCGTGGCGCAGAGGACTCGAATCGGCCTCGAGTATCGCCACGCGGTCCTTCGCCACGCGGTCCTTCGCCACGCGGTCGTTCGTCTCGTGGACGGTAGGAACCTGCGCCATCGGCGCGACTTGTCGAGGTCCGAAAGCCTCCGTCACGACCGTCACGACCGTCACGACCCTCCGGTCGTGACCCGAACTCTCGTGGCGCCCCGTTGTTACGATTTCCACCCGTCGCCGTTCTATCGAAACCACCCGGCGAGCCGTAGGTCCGCCGTGGGTCATCTCGATCAGTGCGTTCGCCCTCGCTTCGACCGTAGGCCCCTGCGCGACGCTCGCCGCCTGTCTCGTTGCGCCGGGCATATCCCTCCCCTCGCGCGTTGCTGGCCGAACCGCGCCTCGTCGGTGTCGCCGGATCACCCCACGACACAAACGGGCGACCTTTTCGTTCCGAGGAATCTCGCCCCCCGCCCCCTGATGGTGGGCCTGATCGGAACGGTCGCTGCGGCATGGCACACAGGTTAGCGGCTTGGCGCCCAAATTTCGTCGTTTTTGTAGAACCCCTGAGGCCATTTGGCTTCATATCGCCGCAATTTACCGCTTTATGAGAATTACTTGCGGTTGCGAATCAATAAACTAGCCAGGCGCCACCCAATCTATGACCGGACGCGAAAGAACCCCGCCGAAGCGGGGTTCTTCCTCGGAAAAATCCGGCGGCGACCTACTCTCCCAGGAGAACGCTCTCCAAGTACCATTGGCGCTGGTGGGCTTAACTGCCGTGTTCGGAATGGGAACGGGTGTAACTCCACCGCTATGGCCACCGGAAACCTTGTTAACGAATCGGTGTAATCCTCAAAACTTCAATTAGCGAGCACAAGCATTTATAGAAACCAAGCCCTCGGCCGATTAGTACCGGTCAGCTCAGTGGATCGCTCCACGTACACATCCGGCCTATCAACGTAATCGTCTATTACGGGCCTTACCAGGTTGACCCTGTGGGAGATCTCATCTTGAGACGAGCTTCGCACTTAGATGCTTTCAGCGCTTATCCCTTCCGTAGGTGGCAAACCAGCCGTGCCTTTGGCAAGACAACTGGCACACCAGAGCTACGTCCGTCCCGGTCCTCTCGTACTAGGGACAGCCTCTCTCAAATCTCCTTCGACTGCAGCGGATAGGGACCGAACTGTCTCGCGACGTTCTGAACCCAGCTCGCGTACCGCTTTAATGGGCGAACAGCCCAACCCTTGGGA
>JANOYY010000088.1:0-2177 GCA_031429095.1 Acidimicrobiia bacterium
CAACGTGATCGGTCAGGCGTTGCTGGCCAGACGAATGGGCAAGAAACGCGTAATTGCCGAGACAGGCGCCGGCCAACACGGGGTGGCTACGGCAACCGCATGTGCTCTCCTCGACCTGGAGTGTGTCGTGTATATGGGTGCTGTCGACGTCGCCCGCCAAGCCCCAAACGTCGGCCGCATGAAGCTCCTCGGCGCAACGGTGCGGCCCGTGCACTCCGGTTCGAAGACGCTCAAGGACGCGGTCAACGAAGCTATGCGCGCATGGCTTGGTGAAGTTGAGACAACGTACTACCTCCTCGGTTCGGTTATGGGCCCGCATCCCTACCCGTGGATGGTGCGTGAGTTCCAGCGAATTCTGGGCGACGAAGCACGCGAGCAATGCCACGCGCTGCTCGACCGCGACCCCGACTACGTGCTGGCGTGCGTGGGGGGCGGCTCGAACGCAGCTGGTGTATTCGCCGGATTCGTCGACACCGGCGCGAAGCTGGTAGGCGTGGAACCGGAAGGCGGAGCAGCGGTCGGCCACGGCGTGCCAGGCGTCGTTCACGGCATGAAGTCCTTCGTGCTCCAAGACGAGTTCGGGCAGATCCTCGAGGCGCACTCGATTTCGGCGGGCCTCGACTATCCGGGCGTTGGACCGGAGCATGCACATCTCAGCGCGAGCGGCCGGGCGACCTATGTCCCGGCGGCCGACGGTGAAGTTCTCGACGCGCTGCAAGTCCTCGCCGAAACAGAGGGCATCATTTGCGCGTTGGAACCGGCGCACGCGCTTGCCTATCTGATCCGAGCGGCCGGAACGGGGGAGATCCCACAAGGCTCCGTGGTGCTGGTCAATCTTTCGGGTCGCGGCGACAAGGATGCACCCCAAGTGCTTGATCGGCTGCGGCTCTGTGCCACCCGACCCTGCGAACCAGTCTGTCAAGGATGCCCAAACCGATGAGCACCACATCGTCGCCGTCGATCATCGCCCCGGGCCGCATCGAGTCGTCGTTTCGTGACAAGCGTCAGGCAGGCCGCAAACTCTTGGTGCCATTCGTAACGGGTGGCGCAACCGATGACTGGGTCGACATGGTTCGAGCGTGTGCCGACGGTGGCGCCGACGCCGTCGAAATCGGCATTCCGTTCTCCGACCCGGTGATGGATGGCCCGGTCATCCAACAGGCCTCCGTGCTCGCACTTGAGCGTGGCGCGACCCCGCTGAGCGTCATCAACGCCCTTCGAGCGGCTGACGTCGGGGTCCCTCTTGTCGCAATGACGTCCTACAACATTGCCTTTCGGATGGGTGAAGAACGCTTCGCTTCGCTTCTCCTTGATGGAGGATTCTCGGGCACGATCCTTCCCGACCTGCCCCTCGACGAGGCTCACAGTTGGATGGCCCGAGCCGAACACGCCGGTCTCGAAAACATCTTGTTGGCCGCGCCGACAACGCCCGATGACCGCATGGCTCGAATCTGTGCCCGTTCTCGAGGGTGGGTCTATGGCATCGGGACAATGGGAGTCACCGGCGAACGCGCGACGCTTGCTGCGTCGGCGCTGGTGATCGCTCGCCGCCTCAAGGCGCTCACCGACGTACCGGTATTGGTAGGGATCGGCGTATCGAACGCCGCGCAAGCCGCCGAAGTTGCCTCGGTCAGCGATGGCGTGATCGTAGGTGCTGCCCTCGTGCGACGAATTCTCGAAGGTCAAGGACCTGAGGGCGCCCGGGCGTTCGTGGCCGAGCTCCGAGCTGGAATCGACTCCGTGTGAGTCGATTGAACGGTCTCGAACTGGTCAAATTTCTATGTTTCGCCAACCGGCCGGGAGAATGTGCTTCCGCTGGACTAGCCTTTGCGTTTTAGAGGCAGCGACGGCTGCGCAATCAACCGGGATCACGTGACGATGAGCGATGTAGACAATACGACCGACGGCCCCGCTGCAGAGGGCGCCGACCAACCTGCGGTCGATGTACCAGTCGATGGGCAAGCCGATACGCCGATGGACTCGCCATCGGTCTCCGAACCGATCGAGTCCGCGGGCGAGGTGAAAACCGAGGCAGAACCTGTCGAGGCGGAACCTGTCGAGGAAGCACCGATCGAGTCCGTGGGCGAGGTGAAAACCGAGGCAGAACCTGTCGAGGCGGAACCTGTCGAGGCGGAACCTGTCGAGGCGGAACCTGTCGAGGCGGAACCTGTCGAGGC
>JANOYY010000089.1:0-1566 GCA_031429095.1 Acidimicrobiia bacterium
GGCAGCGGTGAAGCCGATGAGCGACTTTGGCCTTGGAACGGCGGGCGGCTTGAGTATTGTCCTGCTAGCAATCATGCTGGACCGTCTCACGCAAGCGTGGGGCACCCGCACAGATTCTGAAAGTTCAACAAAGGGGAGCACATGACATCCATCCGCAGGAAGGGACGCCTCGCCATCGCTGGCGTCTTGATCGCATCCGCCTTGGCGGCGTGCGGCGACGACAGCAAATCCTCCAATGACGGCGGTGGCGGTGGCACGACATCCGGCGCGGCTATCACCCTGGCGGTCAATCCCTGGACTGGTTCCGCCGTCAACGCCTACGTCGCCCAGGCCGTCATCGAGGCCAATCTCGGTTCACCCGTCGAGATCATCAACATCGATGAGAACGCCAGCTGGATCGGTCTCGACGACGGCACCATCGATGCCACGCTCGAGATATGGCCGTCGGGTCACGCCGCGGACTACGAGACGTACATCACCGGCAAGAAGACCGTGGTGGACCTTGGCAAGCTTGGCCCACAAGCGAAGATCGGTTGGTACGTGCCCAAGTTCGTCATCGATGCGCACCCCGAACTGGCCACGTGGGAAGGCTTCAAGGACCCCGAGTTGGCGAAGTTGTTCGCCACGGCCGAGTCGGGCGACCTCGGTCAGTTCACCATGGGCGACCCCAGCTACGTGACCTACGACGAGCAGATCATCCAAAACCTTGGTCTGCCGCTGAAGTACGTGGTCGCCGGCTCTGAGGCAGCGTTGCTGACCGCTATCGATCAGTCGATTGCGGACCAGAAGCCGCTGCTGATGCAGTTCTGGAAGCCGCACTGGAAGTCCGCAACTGTCGACCTGGTCGAGGTTGCGTTGCCGGCCATCACGCCCGAGTGCGAGGCATCCTTGGCTGCGGCCGACGGCAAGTACGCGTGTGACTACCCGGTTGACGAGCTGTACAAGGCCGCCAACGCCGGCCTGGCAGCCAAGAACCCGGCGGTGTTCAAGATGCTGTCCGCAATGCAGCTCACCACCGAGCAGCAGAGCGAGATCGGCAGCTTCATCGACGGCGACGGCATGACGCCTGCCGACGCCGCCAAGAAGTGGGTCGACGCCAACCCGGACGTGTGGAAGGCCTGGCTCGCCTGAGCTGAGCGTTTGCAGTCATTGCACTGAGCCTGGCGGCGACGGTGAGCCTCTTGTAGGTTCGCCGTCGCCGCAATGTCGCGTTAACGACCGCGTCGCACGAGTCGACGTCAGCAAAAGGAGCATCTGGTGAGCGTTCAATCAACGTCGGTGGGGTACGTCGGCCTGGGGAATCTGGGGGCGCACTTGGCGTCCAGCCTGGTGCGTGCCGGGCATACCGTCACGGTCACCGACCTGCACCAGGAATCGGCAGCCGGCCTGGTCGCCGCAGGAGCGACGTGGGCTGACTCGGCGAAGGCCGTAGCCGCCGTGAGCGATGTCGTGTTCACGTGCTTGCCGTCCCCGGCAGCAGTGAACGCTGTCATGACCGGGGCCGACGGCGTGCTGGCCGGCGCGAAGGCCGGCACTACGTGGATCGACAACAGCACGAACGACCGC
>JANOYY010000090.1:0-14653 GCA_031429095.1 Acidimicrobiia bacterium
GATCTCCGAAGACGTCGGCCTTCACGGCGGACAATCGGATTCAGGCGGTCGCAGTGTCCGTTGAGAACGCGTCCGGTGCCGTATCACCGTCAACACCGATCGGCGTTGCGTCGTTTAGCTGACTGCAAAGCCGTGTACCCCAGTTCAATTCTGGGCGCCGCCTCATAGCCCCTGACCAGTATACTTCCAGGTCAGGGGCTCTTTTCGTTCGACCGCTCGACACCGACGGATACCGCTCGAAACCCCTGAAAACCGCAGTTTTTGTTCCCGCATGTTCCCGCGATGTTCCCGCGGGATCTTCGAGGAGGGGTCTGATGGCATCGATCGAGAAGCGTTACGGCGGCTATCGCGTGAAGTATCGCGATCCGCTCGGCCGGCAGAAGTCGAAGAGCTTCGTCACGAAGGACGACGCTCGCCGGTTCAGTCGCGAGATCGAGGTCGACAAGACCCGCGGCGCATGGCTCGATCCGACCGATGCCGATATCCCACTCGCGGAGTGGGCCGAAACGTTCCTCGGACTCTGCCGTCGACTGTCGCCGCGAACGCAGGAGACCTACCGCCGTGACCTCACCACCTATGTCGTCCCGCGCTTCGGCGCCTACCGAATCGGTCGCATGCCGGCCGAAGAGATCGAGAAGTGGCTGCTCGACGAGATCGACGGTGGCCTTGCGCCATCATCGGTGCATCGGCACTACCGCACGATGCGGCGCATGTTCCAGGTCGCCGTTGAGAAACAGAAGATCCTCGCCAACCCGTGCGAACGAGTGCATCCCCCGAAGGTTCCGAAGACGGAGATGACGTTCCTCACCTGGGAGCAGTCCATCATGCTGGCCGAAGCACACTCCGAACGGTTCCAGGCGATGATCTACCTTGCCGTCGACTCCGGGATGCGCTGGGGCGAGCTCATCGGCCTGCAGCGTAAGAACCTCGACCTCGCCAACCGGCGGGTGCGAGTCGTTGACCAACTGGTGCGCACGGCCGACGGGAAGTTCCATCGCACCGAGCCGAAGACGTCGGCGTCGGTTCGCGCTATCACGATTTCACGAATGACCGCGGAAATCCTCGCTTCGCACTTGGAGCGCCACGCCGGTCCCGGCCGTGACGGACTGGTGTTTCCGAACACGGCCGGCAATCCGCTGGCCGAGTCGAGCTTCTACGTGCACCACTTCAAGAAGGCACAGGTGGCGTGCGGTATCACGCTGCGCTTCCACGACCTCCGCCACACCAGCGTGGCCTTGGCGATCGCCGGGGGAGCGCACCCGAAGGCCATCCAGGCGCGGATGGGACATTCGTCGATCGCCGTCACGCTTGATCGCTATGGGCACTTACTGCCCAGCCTCGACGCCGACATCGCCGATGGGTTCGATCGGGAGATGAAAGCGGCCAAGGCCAACCGTGATCGCAAGGTCATCCACGCCAACTTCGGTGACGACGCTGCGGTTGCTCAGGCGCCGCGGCGGAAGAAGCTCGGATGACGTCGAAGCCGGTGGCGCTGATCCTCGCCGGACCGAACGGTGCCGGGAAGACGACCGTCTCCTCGGTGTTTGTCGGCCCTGACGTCGAGTTCGTGAACGCCGACATCATCGGCGCCGAACTTCGGCGCGATGATCCACATCGGCCGGGTGCCGACGTGACGGCGGGCCGAATCGTTTCGGCACGGCTGCGGGCTCTGACGGCCGAGCGGAGGAGCTTCTGCTTCGAGACGAACCTTGGTTCGCCGGGACTTGTCGGACGGATCGACGCGTGGCGTGCCGACGGCTACGAGGTGCGGCTGGTCTTCGTGTCGCTCCCGAACGTCGATCTCGCACTCGCCCGAGTCGCCGCCCGTGTTGCCGCCGGTGGCCACGACGTACCGGAAGAAACTGTTCGTCGCCGCTTCACGGCCGGGCTGCGCTACTTCTTCACGCTCTATCGGTTCCGAGTGGACGAATGGGCGCTCTACGACAACGAGGCCGGCGGTCCCGTGCTGATCGCGAGTGGGGACCGCCACGGGGAGCACGTGCTCGACTCAACGATGTTCGACAGACTCCGTGCGAGGTCGAGCGCGACTTCGAGGTCGAATGATGGGAAACTGAAGCCGTGAGCGAGGCCCAAGTAGTCGACGCAGCGGCGGTTGAGCCCGAGGTCTTGGCGCGTCACTTGGCGTGGCAGCGGTCGATGCAGGCGGCTGTTGCTCATAACCTCGACGAGCATCGTGGACAAGGTCACACAGTCGTGATTCTGCGCGACGGGAAGATCGTTTCCCTCGGGCCCGGTCAATACTGACCAATCTTCTCGTCGCTATCGAGTGGCCCGAACTGGAACGACATCCTCCGCTTCGGTGCCTCCGGGGATCGTTGTTGTGGTGACCGCTGCACTTCGCCGGAAGTGTGCGGGTCGCGACAGCGAGAGCGCTGAGTGGAGTGTGCGGGTCGCCGTTCTCGAGGCTGTTAGTCCTCGATGATGTCGAGTCCTTGTGCCCGGAGGCGGGTGATGTTGTCGAGCATCGCCTGCAGTGCTTCGGGGCCGTGGGGTTGCCAGGTGTGCAGTTCGTCGACAACGCGCATCGGGTGACGGGTTCGGTATGACTGGGTGACGTTGCCGGGGAACTTCTTGTTGGTGACGTTGGGGTCGTCTTCGAACGGGCCGGTGGGTTCCACGACATAGACCCGACCTCGCTCCTCGCTGTCGGAGAGAGCGGTGGCCAGTTCAGCCGCCCACACGGCTGGTTCGATGAGCGCAGCGAAGTACACGTGGTTCGACGTGCGACTCTCGTGGTAATTCGAACGATGACCCGGAACAAGCTCCTCGTCGATCGCGAATCGCGTTTTCGTCCCGTGGAAGAAGGGTCCCTCGGCGTGCTCGTAGTGCTCGTAGGTCACGGGAACGAAGTCGGTGTCGGTTGAATCGGCGATCGCTGCGGCGACCGACTTCGTTCCTTTGCGGTAGTTCGGGTTCACGGCAACCTCTTCATCGGATACACGGAGGAATATACTCCGTTTGTGACCGATGCTGCAGGTGGCCGCCCGATGCGGGCTGACGCTCGGCGGAGTCGTCGCCGACTCCTCGACGCCGCGATCGATCTGATCCTCGAGATCGGCGGCGAGCCCGCCAGAGACGCGGTCGCCCGCCGAGCCGGCGTCGGGATCGGGACCCTGTACCGACACTTTCCCGACCGAACGGCGCTGCTTCACGCAGTCGTTCTCGACGTGCTCGACCGAACCATCGATGCCGGTCATGCTGCTCTCGCCGGGACGGCCACCGGTGGGGAGTCCTTGCGTGGCTACATGCACGCCACCATCGACACTGGTCTCGGAGTGGTCAACATCGTCCACCCGCTGCTCGACGCCACGAATTGGCCCGACCGACACGTCGCCGCGCAGGACATGCTCGACCGACTGGTCAACACTGCACGCAGCGACGGCGCTCTCGACGACAGCGTCACGCCAACCGACATCGCACTCGCCACCATCCGGTTCTGTCGGCCCCTGGCCATCGGCCTCGATCCAGCAGACGAGCGCGCGATCGCCCACAGACAACTCGACTCGTATCTCGCCGGGCTGATGATGCGGCCTTGACCGGGAGAGCCTGGATCCCACCACAGACCGACAGACGCCGTGACTCGCCTGTCCTCAGCGGAAGCGCACTGCGTATCAACCCGATTGTGTGCGCCCGCGGCCGGGCGTCGCCAGGGGGCCGAGACCGAGCGGGGTCAAGCACCCCGATGCCACCCAGGATCGCCGGTCAAGAGTGGTCCCGGTGAGACGACGGCGATCGATACCGCGCGCGCGTTTCTGTGTCCGTGGCAATACGGAAGCCTCCACTTGGGGCGTCAAGTGGCTGGTCTTGACGCGCATACAACTCTCTACTAGTTTTCTAGCTAGTTAATTAGCCGATTCGGAAACTCTGGAGGTGGCGTGACAACGGCAACCCTCGACGAGGAACGGCTCGATGAGACGTTCGCAGCCCTCGCGAACTCGACGCGACGAGCGATCCTTGCCCGTCTCGCTGATGGCGAAGCCAGCGTCAACGAGCTGGCTGCGCCGTTCGATCTCACGCTGCCGGCGATCTCCAAACACATCAAGGTGCTCGAACACGCTGGGCTCATCACCCGCAGCCGCCACGCGCAGTTTCGTCCCTGCCGAATCCACCCCGCCGCGCTCGCCGAGGTCGCAGGCTGGGCAGAGCAATACCGCCACATCTGGGACGACCGATTCGATCGGATCGACACCTACGTCCAACAACTCCAAGCCACACCACCAGCGAAAGCGCCCAAACGATGACAACGAACAACGACCTTCGGATCGAACGAACCTTCGACGCACCCATCGATCTCATCTGGGCGATGTGGACCGAACCGGAACACTTCGCCAACTGGTACGGCCCCACGGGAGCCAAGATTCCCAACGCCGAGATGGACGTCCGTGTCGGCGGACGTCGCCACATCGCTATGGCGATGGACACACCACGCGGCCCGATGGAGATGTACTTCGTCGGCGAGTACCGCGAGGTCGATCCGAAAATCCGACTCGTCTACACCGAAGCAATGGCGGACGCGGACGGCAACCTCATGACGGCTGAGCAGATGGGCATGCCGACAGGTGCGCACATGGAAACGTCGGTCGAGGTCGAACTAGAAGAGCTCGCCGGCCGCACTCGGATGACGATGACCCACATCGGAATTCCCGCTGATTCCCCTGGCGGACAGGGTTGGGCAATGGCGATCGACAAGCTCGAACAACGCGTCGAAGAACACCGCAGCTGAGCCCAACCGAACGGACCCGGCGACCCGCGAAGCGCGACTCGACACCGACCACAACAGCCACGAAGGCGGCCCGCACCCGCGCGCACTTCGGCCCGAGCGTGTGCGCCCTCCGGCACTGCCGAACGCCAGATATCGCGCTATTCGTCGATTTGATCGCCTTGCACGGAGTGTGCGCTCCAACGTGTTCCGACCCTGCGGGACGACCGTGCCGTTGAGGCCAGTCGTGCCGTGCAGGGTCGGGATCAGCGACGGGGATCCCGGCCGTTCCAGGCGACGAGGCGGTCGATGGCGGCGGCATCGTCTTGCACGGGGACGGCCTCGGCGAACGGGATGGCGACCTCGTCGAGGCCCATGGCGGCCGAGATCTCCTCAAAGACCGCTCGGCGGTTCTCCGCAGGCAGGATCGGGCGGGCCTCAAGCGCGGCGGTGACGACTGTGTCGTCCCAGTCGGGCTGTTGGCCGGTCGCGGTCGCGAGGTCCCACGTGTGGACGGTCAGCTCGGAGAAGTAGGACGTCAGAATCTCCGCGCCGCTGCCCTGGATCCAGGGGAGTGCCATGGGTCGTTCGAGTGCGGCGTCGTCGCGCCACGCATTTACGCAGCGCGTACCCGAGGTGGCCCACGCGTCGGACCAGTTGTCGTTCGGCGCGTGGGTCTCGATCACGGAGAAAGGATCTTCGTCGTTGCCCAGCGCGGAGATGCGGTCGAGTACGCCGACGAGGTGGCCGATGATCGCGCGGACGTCCATCTCGGGGCACGGCGTCGCCCCGGTGAGCTGGTCGGGCCGGACGCCGGCGATGACGGCCCCGCCGGTGGCGATCGCGCGGTCGAGGATTGGTCGAGGGTCGAAGTGGTGCGTGGTTGAGCTCATGATTCTGGTCATGGTGCCATTGTGCGATATCAAACTGGTCAGGGCATGACCGGGTTTGTGTGGAAGAATCGTCGAATTCGAGCTGACCGTCTGGTGGCCATCCTCCTGCTGCTGCAACAGCGCGAGCAGGTGACCGCGGCGGAAGTCGCGCTGGATTTGGAGGTCTCCGAGCGCACCGCGCGCCGTGATCTCGATGCGCTGGCCATGGCGGGGGTGCCCGTGTACTCGATCCCAGGCCGAGGAGGCGGGTGGCGCTTGTTGGGCGGCAATCGGACCGACCTCTCGGGCCTGACAGCGAGCGAGGCACGCGCCCTGTTCCTGGTAGCTGGACCGGCGTCGATCGCGACCCCGGCCGTGAAGTCCGCGCTGCGCAAGCTGGTACGCGCCTTGCCCGAGCCGTTCCGGGAACAGGCCGAGGCAGCAGCGACATCAGTGGTCGTAGACCCCCGACATTGGGGATCAAGCCAGGTCGAGCACCAACCACCTCGGCTATTCGACGAAGTCCAGGACGCAGTGATCCGTGGCGTCCAGGTGCGGATCCGCTATGTCGACCGCGACGGCTCCGAGACCGAGCGGACCATTCACCCACTGGGTATCGTCGCCAAGGGTTCAAGGTGGTACCTGGTCTCCAATACCGATGCCGGTCGACGGACCTTCCGGATCGACCGTGTCTCTTCGATCGAGTTGACGGACAAACTGGTGCAACGACCCAGGGGATTCGACCTTGCCGCGACCTGGCGCGAGATCGCCGACGAGGTCGACCGAAGGCGAACACCGCTCGAAGTCCAGGCCATGTGCGCTCCCGATGGGATCGGCCTGCTCCGGATGGTCCTCGGAGGCCGCGTCGAAATTGGTAGTTCCACGCCCGACGGTCGAATCGAGATCGTGATCCGAGGACACAACGAGTACGCCCTCGCCGGCGAACTCGCCGGGCTCATCGAATGGCTTGAGGTCACCGGCCCGCAAGGGGTGCGCGACCATCTCGCCGCGATCGGCAGCGGCCTCATGGCGCAGTACGGCTGAGCCCAGGGCCAGGCGCGCGCCGACCTCGCAAGGGCAGGAGCCACGCAACGCTCCCGAGACACCGCCGCGCGCAGACACGTACGACGAGTTAGACGGCACCGCCGGTCGGGCAGTCATGGATATCGATGACGACTGGCCAGCGGAATGGAACGCTGCCCGCAATGTGCCGTTATCTCCAGTCCTTCGTCGTCGTAGTGCCCTGACCTGGCTGTCTGCGTCGTGGACATGTCTTCGACACAGTCCAAGTCAGGCGGCAACGAACCTGAAAGGGCGGCAACGAAAGGGGAATGGGCCCGCGGTGCGTCGGAGACGCGCTGGAGATAACGCGTCCACGACACAGCCCAAAGCCCCCGCCCGCTATATCGAAGACACCCCAAACCGGACTAGAGATAAGTGCCGGTAGGAGGCACTCAATATCGACGCTCGATAGTTCGCCGAAGCGACGAACCCGCGCGCCGCACTACGGCCCCTATGCGTGCTTGCGACCGCCGCTGCATCGCGCCGGGAGTGTGCGGGTCGAAGCAACGGTTGACAGGTGGAACTGGGCCGGACCTGGGACGTGTTGTCGGCAACGGTCTGCGGAATTGTTGGTGCGAGCAGCCAAAGTCTCCCCACAGGTACGATCGGCCGATGCAACGAGATTGGGTGCAATGGCACTCGGCGTACGACGATCCGGACAGCTCTCTGAGCCGCCGGTTGTCGATCGTGCAGCGACTCATCCGAGACGCGGTCGACACCGCGCCCTCCGGGCCAATCCGAATGTTGTCGCTGTGCGCTGGCGACGCACGAGACATCGCCGGCGCCTTGAAAGACCATCCGAGAGCACAGGACAGCTCCGGTGAGCTCATCGAGCTGGACGCACGACTCGTTCAAGACGCGCAAGCGAACGTCGCTGCCGCCGGTGTAGCGCTCGACGCACGCTGCGGTGACGCGGCCGACACAGAGGCTTTCGCAAGTGTTGTTCCCGTCGATGTTTTGCTGCTGGTCGGCATCTTCGGCAACGTCACCGAAGAGGACGTGGCGACCACGATCCGTGCCGTCCCAGCGATATGCCGGTCAGGAGCAACGGTGATCTGGACTCGGCACCGGCGAGAACCCGACCTCACGCCGAGGATCAGGCAATGGTTCGAGGCGGCCAACTGTTCGCCCATCGATTTCTTCTCGCCGGGCCCGGCAAGCTTCGCCGTCGCAAGTGAGCGTTTCATGCCGGGCCAGCGATACTCAATCGCGGTGGTCAAGCGCGCGAGCCGCGGGCGTAAGAGCGTGAGCGACACTGCTAGAATTTCGCAGTGCGCTCCGATGGGCCGGGTACTTCCACGGTGGTGTTCACGGACATCGCCGGGTCGACGGCCCTTCGTGTCCGACTCGGGGAGGAGGGTGCCGACGGGCTCCACCGAGCGCATGACGAGCTGCTCGGCGCGATCGTCCGTCGTCACCGGGGCGAGGTAGTCAAATCGCTCGGTGACGGGATCATGGCTGCCTTCGATGCTGCGTCGGATGCCATCGCCGCCACCGTGGCCATGCAGCGCGAGATCGCGGTGCTCGCCAAGACGGTTCCCGACGCCGCCTCCCTGGCCATCCGTGTCGGACTCTCCGGCGGCGACGTGTTGTGGGGCAACGGGGACTGCCACGGCCTTCCCGTCATCGAAGCGGCCCGCCTGCAGGCCGCCGCCCGCCCCGGTCAGGTCGTGTGCTCGGCCCTCGTTCGCACGCTGGCCCGGGGGCGTGGCGGCTTCCGCTTCGCCGACCTCGGGCCGATCGAGGCGAAGGGGCTCGACGAGCCGATCCCCGCCTGCGAGATCCTCTGGGACGACGATGGGTCGTCTCCGTTGCCCGTTCGGAAGCCAGCATCGGCCGATCGGAGTGGCGGGGCTCCTTCACGCGTGCGCTCGGGGCGGCACGCCGTGCCAGCTGCGCTCACCGAGCTCATCGGACGCGACTCCGAGTGCGATCGTGTCGTCGCGTTGCTGCGTCGCGCCCGACTGGTCACGCTCACCGGGTCCGGCGGCGTCGGGAAGACCCGCCTCGCGGCGGAGGTCGCACGGCGGGCTGCCGAGCCGTTCGCCGATGGGGTCGGGTGGGCCGACCTCGCTCCGCTCACCGATGCGGAGTCGGTCGTTCCGACCTTGCTCGACGCCTTCGTCGAACGAGTGGAGTTGAGCCGCGAGCCGTTGGACGTGCTCGTCACCGCTCTCGCTGATCGCCAGAGCCTGCTCGTCATCGACAACTGCGAGCACCTCGCCGTCGAGGTCGGCCGCGTGACTCGCTCGATCCTCGAGCGATGTCCGTCGGTCCGAATCCTCGCGACCAGTCAGGTCCCGCTCCGCATCCCGGGCGAGAAGCTCGTGGCGGTCGACCCGCTGGCCACCGAGTCGTCGTCACTCGACGAACCGTCGCCGGCCGTTGCCCTGTTCGCGGAGCGTGCCGCCTTCGCCGGGACCTTCGAACTCGACGGGGCCAACATCGACGCGGTCGTTGCGCTCTGCCGGCGCCTCGACGGTGTTCCGCTCGCCATCGAGCTCGCTGCCTCACGGACCCGATCGATGAGCGTCAGGGAGATCGTCGCCCGGCTCGATGATCGGTTCCGCCTGCTGGGGGCCGAACGAACCGGCGACGATGGCCACCATCGTAGTCTCGCTCGAGCGCTCGCCTGGTCGTACGACCTGCTCGACCCGGTTCTGCAGTCGACGTTCGATGGTCTTTCCGTCTTCGTCGGGAGCTTCTCTCTCGCCGACGGACAGGGCGTGTGCGCTGATGCGTCGCCCTTGGCCATCTCCGGCACGGTTGACGCTGCGCCGCCTATGGAGCCGGACATCGCAACGCACATCACCACGCTGGTGGAGCACTCGATGCTGACCGTCGACCGTTCCGAGCGTCAGCGCGATCGGGACGGTCCGACGCGTTACCGACTGCTGGAGAGCATGAAGATCTTCGGCCGCGCCCAGATGGACGCCAAGGGCGCATTCGATCGGCGACGGATGCGCCACGCCCGCTACTTCCTCGTCGTGGCCGAGGACATCTTCGCGGGTGTCCGCGGACCGGACGAGGCAGTCTGGCGTCGTTCCGCCGACATGGCGTTCGCTGACCTGCGCCAGGCGCACCACCACCTGGTCGATGTCGGCGATGTCGACGCTGCGCTTCGTATGGTCGTCGCGCTCCATGATTACGCGTTCTTCGGTCTGAAGGCAGACGTCGGGAGTTGGGCGTCGAGGGCGCTGGCCATGGACGGATGCGACACGCATCCGCTGTGGGCCGATGCGACCGCTTCGGCGGCGCAGCTGGCCTGGACGATCGGTGAAGTCGATGAGACCGCGTCCCACGTCCACGCATTGGACGGGCGCGTGCCGCAGGGTTCGTCGAACTTCGCCGTCGAGTTCGCCCGCGGCCTGGTGCTCGGTTACGGCGGGCACGTCGGTCTGATGTGCGAGCACTTCGAGCGCTGCATTGCCATCGCCGATCGGGACGCCACCCCCTACCGCCAGGCCATCGTGCATGCGCAAGTTGCGTATGCACTCACGCTGTCGCGACGGACACCGGACCAAGCCGATCCGATGACCGTGTCCGAGGGTCCCGTTGGCCTCGGCCTCGACCCGTTGATCATCGCCCGGCGTGGGCTGCTACTCGCCGAGTCTCTCGGGAACCCGACGGCCGTCGCATCGGCGAACTGGGGTCTCGGCGTGGCGTTGCTGGCAAGCGACCCGGCCGCGGCCCTGCGTCATCTTCGAATCGCCGCGTCCGTGGCCCGCGAGGTCGGCGGTCCACTGGTGGAGGGGTCCGCCGAGGTCACTGCGCTACTCGTGCGGGACCCGTCGGCGACTCCGGCCGAGGAACTTCGCACACTCGTCGATCGTTGGGAGTACTGGCTCGGTTTCGGGTCGGTCCTCCAGTGGTCCGTGTACCTGCGGATCGTGTTCGCTGTTCACCGGCTGGGCTGGCATCGCGAGGTGGCGGTGATGCTCGGCGCGGAAGAATCCGCTCAACCTCAGCATCCCCGGTCTGCCGCGGACGGGACCCGTGTCACCCGGGCCGTTGAGGGGCTCAGGACCGAGTTCGGCGATGAGTTCGCTGCGATCTTTCGGCGAGGCCAAGCGATGTCGGCCAAGGAACTGCGTCACTTCGTGAACGATGTGACGCAAGTGGCGATCGCTTGCGAAGAAGCGACGTAGGGCCCGCCGAAGAAGAACTTCGGCGTTTCCGACGGTTCAGCTCGCCGGATGCGGTGTTCTCGTCGTTCCGGTAGGGCGCTGGCTCTCGCTGCGTCCTGAGTCCTTGCCTGATGCAAACCGGAACTCGCCACAATCCATCGACTGTTCTGCGACGGGCCTCAGACGGCCTAGGCCGTCGAGACCGGCGGCGATGCGATCGCCCGGCGGCGTGCGAGCTTGGCCCGCCCAAGAACGACGATGTACGTCGCGTCCAGCAGTCCGCAGATCACGGCGATCGTTGCGGCGAACTCGTTATCCGGATAGCGGAGGAACACGAACACGGTGACCATGGCCGTGCCGAGACCCTTCGAGCACGCAACCACGAAAGACAGGTTCTTCACGTCGATCCCGGTGAGGAAGAACCACAGGTACAGGGTGGACATGACCAGCGTGTCAACGTAGGCCGAGTTCGTCCCGAGAGGCAGGTCGTAGCCGGATCGTTGGAGGGACCAGAACAGCGCGCCCCACCCGGCGAGGAGGGCGACGACGAGCACGATGTGATGTCGCTTGAGCAGTGGGGCCGTGGTTTGCTTCGCCCCGAGGAGGAACACGGCGCCGAGGATGAACAGGTCGAGCACGAATGCGCCGCGGTACACGTGCTGTACCCGCGGGCTCATGTCCTGATGGAAGACGAAGCCCCACAGGAACTCCCAGGCGATGTTCGAGGTGGCGGCGACCATCGGGATCTCGAGGACGTGGCGTCGCAGGGCGATGAAGACGATCGTCACGTAGGCCGGCGTCCAGAGGACGAACCCCTGGATGAACCAGAACCGCTCCCACGAGGTGTACGTCGCTAGGACGTACGACATTCCCGTCATCTCGCTTCCTCTCCGTCACCGCCGAAGACGTCTGTCGCCCCGGTTGGTTGCGGCGAAGTCTGCCCCTTCGCCATCGGGCCGGTCAATCAGGGCTTCCGGATGACTTCGAAAGCTGTTGACAGTCGCTGCGTGGTCCGCATTCCGGGCCCAGCAAGGCATACACATCTCCTTGCCCGACCTGCCCGAGGCGATGGAAGACGGCCTCCGAGCGGCCGTCGTCGCGTGACCACGACCCAAACGGACGCGCGCACGCAGGCACCGAAACCTCATGAGGGGTTACCGTCAGCCGATGGCACGTCCCGGGGAGATAGTGACGTAGACGGCCTGTCGCGCCGAGTTCGACCCGGCGGGGAAGTTCTCGACGCCAACGCCAACGAACGAACCTTGATCTCGCCGCACGACCTGCAGGTCGCTATCACGCTGGCTGCGATCACAACCCTCAACGAGCGCGGCACGCTCGAGGAGATCCGTGCCGTGCTCGTCAAGCACCTCCGGCTCCCCACTCTTCCAACGGCGAACGAGTGAACGCTTGTGTGGGTTCCGGCCATTGCCGATGCGAGCTTCTGGTACATCGCCCAGGGGCCGGACGCGGGTGGGAAGCCGAGCTACGCAATCGTCGTTCGCGGCACGACATTGCTCAGCATCCAGAGCCTGAAAGAAGACTTCGAGGTCACGCTGAAGCCGTTGCCGTTCACCGATCCAACCGCGCCGGCCGATGTTCGCATCGCGAAGGGTTCGCCACGGGCCATGGAAACCTCGTTCGCGCCGTGTCACCGTGGACGCACACGACGGCGCTGCAATTCCTCGACGGTCACCTCGGCCCCGGACCGCGACTCGATGTCGTCGGCCACAGCCTCGGAGGAGCGCTCGCCTCGATCATGGGCCTCGCGCTCAAGCACCGCTACCCATTGGCCGCGGTTCGCGTTCTCGCCTTCGCCGGACAGAGCCCGGCAATCACGCCTTCGCTGACCACTTCGCCTCTGTCTTCCCCGACCAGCCGTCGTGCTGGATCAACGACCTGGACATCGTCCCCATGTGGTACGCGAACCTCGACCGCATGGTGACGATGTTCGGCCCCGATGGTCCTGCGTGTCCACGTGAGGTGCGCATCGCGTGGGACATCATCAAGCCGGTGTATCCCACGTTCGCAGCGTTGCACAGCCCCGTTCGTCTCCCGGGTGTGCTGTCGCAGGGATCGACGTGGTTCGGCGAACTGGCGGTGCAGCACAACTGCTTCTACTACTGCTACCTGACCGGGATCCCGCAAGCGGTCATCAACGCCTGCATCGACCCGAACTGGGCACCACCGGCAGTTCATAAGCATGCATAGCTTGCGTCGCACCATCCGTTATGTCGAGCTGAAGAGCGGGCACGGTGAAAGCGGGCCGGCGTGGATCGGATGGGTCGAGCTCTCGAAGACCGGTCGAACCAGCTACTACCGAGGACGCTCGCTGAAGCGCTCACGGGGGATCTCAGGCAAGCATGTCGACGAGGAGACGGGCGAGGAGTACTGGATCTCTGGCGTGAAGCGAAATGGCCAAGACCGACACTGGGCCGGCTCGGGACCGGTTGTCCTGGATCCAGACGCGGCGGACGAGTACGAGCGGATCATAAGTCGCCTCGACGTCAGGATCATCGCCACGCACGTCAGTCCTCGTTCGCGCCCGGTAACGGCCCTTATGCGTGCTTACTATCGCTCCGCGTCGCGCCGGATATGGGCGGCGCCGGGCTTCCTTCCTGTTGAGCGAAGTGTGAACGCCCCCTCGGGAGCCATCGTGCCAGACGACGGTCGGTCAGTGGCATGGCGGGTGAGGACCACTTAGGGGGTCGGCGCGTCGACGACGCCGAAAATCTCGTCGCCGGCGTCAACGGCCGCTGTCATCGGCAATGGTGTGGCTGGATCGCGAGCCGCCTCCTTGGCTTCGATGGCCTGTCTCAGCGGCTCGAAGAGGGCCATGGACGCCTCGGAACGATCGATGCACCGAACGGTCCAGTGGGATTCGGTCCTTCCGTCTCCGAGATCCTCCAAGGCCCACGTCTCGATCCATTGGACTTTGAACAGCGGGTTCGGTGCGATCGGCGTGAATCGACACGTGAAGTACTCGAAGGGCCGCCAGTCGAGGTACTCCCGCAACGCGTCACCCAGGTCGCCGTGCGCGGAATGACTCGATGCTCCAGGACCGAGACGGCCCTGCTCGTTCGGAGTGAAGACGACCGCAGTCTCCAATGCGTCGAACGACCATTCCGAACGTCGGCCCGGCTGGACGCAGTATTGCCACACCACCGACGGTCGTGCGTTCACGATGAAGTGGGTATGCACGTCGGCTTCGTCGACGGAAACCCTGACTCGCTGAGCATCGCGACGCCGCTCCGCCACACCAGCAAGGTCCTGCACGAACCCCGTGACCTCTCCGAAGGAGTCGTAGGAATCGGAATGAACGGGAAGCGTGACTCGTGCTGTCGTTGCGGGAAGCACTTCGCCGACATGAACGTGTAGGCCTTCGGCCCGCCCGATTCGATCACGGTGTTCTTCAACAATCGGTGAGCCAGGATCACCTCGGGCCCAGCCAGGTCGACTCGTCCGTCGTCGCGGTCGACCATGAACTCGCCGAAGTGGACGATGAACTTCAGGCCGAGACCACCGATTGCCTGACACGCATCGCAGGTGAACGTCGTCGACCTCGTCATGTCGAGGAGACGGCTGGTGAAGTCGTAGTAGCACGACTCCACGAGCTCGAGGACTTGTTCGCCATCAGGGAATGCGTCGGCCCCGGCGAAGCAGAAGACCGCGTCGCCTTCGAGCTTCACGAACGCGCATCGGCGGCACGAGACGTGACCGGATCAGCTTGATCCGCTCGGTGACGATCGCGTGCGAGTGCTCGAGCTCGGTGCCGGTCAAGAACTTCGTGTATCCCGAGATGTCCGCCAGAAGCAGGTCCCCGGACATCCTGCCGACATCAAGTGGCATCGTTGCATCTCCGGCTTCGCCACATC
>JANOYY010000091.1:0-106520 GCA_031429095.1 Acidimicrobiia bacterium
GATATCGTCCGAATTGCGCTCACCGAAGAACGCGTTGCCTACCGCGGGAAGTTCTTCGAGATCCCGAAACCAGGGATTCCTGATCGAGGATCGACCGTTTCGGAACTGACACCAATCCCTCGGCCGATCTATCCTTTCGAGATCTGGCAGGCTGCGACGAGTCCGCCAACCGTCGAATACGCCCCGACTGTCGATCACGGCGCCGTGTTCTGGAACCAACACCCGACCTTCGTCAAGCGGATGTGGGATCGCTACGGGGAGTTGTACACGCAGCATCACGGTGTCGAGCTGGCTCGAGGTGACAAGCGGATGCTTGTAATCGGTGTCCGGATCGAGGACACCCACGAGGAGGCAGTGCGCACGGCGCGTAATGGCCACGACGAGTTCTGGAAGTTCCTCGGCCCGTACGGTTGGAGTCGTGGCTACATGGCCGAAGACGGTCGGCCGGCGAAACCGGGTCTCATCCCCACGCTCGAGGAATCGATTGCGCAACAGACCATGATCGTCGGATCTGCGGCGGAGGTCGCGCAAGGCGTCCAGTCGTTGCGCGACCTCCTTGGGGCCGAGAACATCACGGTGTTTCCGCACCTGATAGGTGACCCGTATGCGAAGGCCGTCGAGCAGATGGAGCGATTCATGGGCGACGTTGTCCCGTTATTGAGCGTGTGACCCCGCCGCAGGCCAACAGCGAGCGAGAATGAACGAATGTCACGTCGCAGGCTTCCAGAGAAGACGGAATGGGAAGCGTTGGGAGGCGCAATTCGTGAACGTCGAGTCGCGCGCGAGCTGACGCTTGTTCAACTGGCCGTGCTGGTCGATCTCTCGCAGCCCTTTCTGTCGCAGATCGAGAACGGTCGGGCTCGGCCGTCCATGACTTCGTTGTACCGGATCGCTCACGCTCTGGACTCCACGCCGCAGGGGTTGTTCGGCGGAACGATCGAGGCGTTGTCCGCCCCGGCACTGGTTCGGGCCAGTGATGCACGCGTGGTCGACTTCGACGCCGCAGAGGTGAAATCATCCGCGCATATCTTTCTCGGCGGTGAGGCACCATTTCACGTCCTGGAATATGCGGGGTTGCCGCCCGAGTTCGGGGACTACTGGGAACACGAAGGTTTTGAAGCCATCTATGTGGTGGAGGGCGAGATAGAAATCGACATCGACGGGCAACTGTCCAAGCTGCGCAGCGGCGACTTCTTGTCGTATCCGTCTCGTATCCGCCACCGTCTGCGATCACTAAACGCGGTACCGGCGCGGGCACTTCTCATCGAGACCAAGTTCGAGGCGTTGCAAGACCGCGGGCCGGGCGGGCACGTGCCAAAGACCAAGACCAAACGGGCGACGAAGCGAACACCGAAGAAGTCATTGGGCGGAAGCGCCGCGGAGTAAGCGGAGTAAATCGCTGGCAAAAAGAGCTTGAGGTGCTCTGCGCGGCTTCGACATCCAACGTAGATTCGAATACGAACAAGCGGCGTGCCGAACACTGATTCTCCTCGAAGCGCTCGTCTCGTCGTGGTCTGGGCGACGGCGGGCCTGATCGCCGCTGGAACCGGGCTTGCAGCCGGTGAAGTCCTCAGCGCTCGGATTCCCCGGATGCTCTCGCCTGTCATCGGTGTGGGAAATCGAGCTATCGATCTTGCGCCACCACTGGTGAAACGTTTTGCTATCGCCACTTTTGGCACTCACGACAAGCAAGCGCTCCTTCTTGGGATGGCAGTGACAATCGCAATCTTCAGTGCCATGGTCGGGGTCGTTGCCCGAACTCGCTTGCGCGCCTCCATCATCGCCTTGTTTCTTTTCGGGGCACTTGGCTCCCTAGCGGCCGTAACGGGACGTCAAGGAGGAATCCGAGCTGCCGTGCCATCCGCCGTCACGGCAATTGTTGCAACCCTTGTCTTGGCCACGGTCTCGAAGTATTCGCACGGCTCAGAGTCCGGAGCGGTCACCCTGATCGATCGAGCCGTTCCAACCAGATCCATAGCGACCAGCCCCGTTACCCCGACCTTGAGCCGACGGACAATTCTGGCCACCGGCGCCTTTGGCGTCGTCGGAGCCGGTTTGGGATTGTATGCACGCCAGCTAACCGCCGCTGCCGATGCTGCTGTTCGCAAGGCGGTGCGCAAGCTCCCGCTTGCTCGGAAACCGCTCGCACCACTGCCTAGCTCGGCAGGCGTACGGGAACTGACGATCGCGAATCCTTTTGTAACGCCCAACAAGGACTTCTACCGTATTGATACCTCTCTCGTCGTTCCAAGAGTGGACGTTGCCAAGTGGCGCCTAAGAATCACCGGGATGGTCGCCAAAGAACTTTCGTACACATACGATGAACTTCTCGACCGTGCCCTCGTGGAGCGTGACATCACGCTGACCTGTGTTTCGAACGAGGTTGGAGGAATCCTCATGGGCAACGCGCGATGGCTCGGGGTTCCCCTGCAGGAGTTGCTCGATGAGGCGCAAGCGGATCCGAAGGCAACACAAATTATGGGTCGGAGTGTTGATGGCTGGTCGGCAGGATTTCCCACCGCAGCTCTTCGCAACACACCCAATGCTCTGGTAGCTATCGGTATGAACGGGGAACCGCTGCCCTTCGAACATGGGTATCCGGCGCGCCTCGTAATTCCGGGAATCTACGGCTACGCGTCGGCGACGAAGTGGCTCGACACAATCGAGTTGACAACGCTCGAGGCGGCGGACGGGTATTGGGTGCCGCGCGGCTACGCAAAGAAGGCACCGATCAAGCTTGCTTCGCGAATCGACGTTCCGCGCGGACTCAGCACTATCGCTTCGGGGCCAACGGCCGTAGCAGGAATTGCCTGGTCGCAGACGGTCGGCATTTCACAAGTTGAGGTGAAGATTGACGGGGGGAAGTGGGAAGAGGCGGAGCTGGCCGATGAGGTTGGCGTAGACACGTGGCGCCAGTGGCGCTTCGCATGGAACGCCTCACCCGGCCGCCATGATATTGCTGTGCGCGCGTATGACCGCGCCGGAAAGCTGCAACAGGAAGAGCGAGTTGCGCCGTTGCCAGATGGGGCCACGGGCTGGCACCAGGTATTGGTGTTCGTGGCCTAAAAACGGTTCGAGGTTTCCTTGCGTGTCAGCAATCCAAGCGCTGGCCTGCACCGAACACCTCTCGAAGCCTGAACAACATCAGGCTCACGAACTCCCCCCACCGAAAGGCAACCACCATGTCAACCCCCTCCTCGAATGTCCGCATTATCGGAACCTCCGTTCTGGTAGGTGCACTTACAGTAAGTACACTTTGGACTGGTACGAGTGTCTCCGCCGCTACGAAGTCCAAAACGCCCGTTGCCTCCGCATCGGAAGCAAAGAAGGTCGGGATACCGGCGACCGGCAAAGGCAGTCTCAAAGGAATGGCACAAGACCCAGCTGCCACCGCGGCGTCGAACAATCCGCAGCTGAGCACGCTGGTCGCCGCAGTCGGCGCAGCCGGACTCGTTGACACTCTCAATGGTCCTGGACCCTTCACCATTTTTGCTCCGGCGAACTCGGCATTCGCCAAGCTACCTGCCGGTACGGTCGAGTCACTCGTAAAGCCCGCGAACAAGGCAACTCTGACCTCGATCCTGACCTACCACGTTGTTCCCGGAAAAAAGCTGTCCAGCACCGACTTGGCGAAGATGTCTTCGCTCACCACCGTCAACGGCGAAAAGCTGTCCATCAAGACGTCAGGAAAAGCAATAACGGTAAACGGCAAGTCGAAAGTGGTTCTAGCTGATGTGCAGGTTGCCAACGGAACCGTGTTCATCATCGACAGCGTGCTAATGCCCGCCAAACCGGCACCCGCAGAACTGGCGACACCGGTGGCATTGGAAGCCGACGCTGCTGCAGTAGGAGTTCCGTCGACCGGTAAAGGAAGCCTGAAAGGAATGGCCCAGGACCCCGCAGCAACGGCGGCTTCGAACAATCCCGGACTTACCACCCTGGTTGCGGCAGTAAAAGCTGCCGGGCTTGTCGACACCCTAAACGGGCCTGGTCCGTTTACAATCTTTGCGCCCGTGAATGGTGCGTTTGACAAGCTTCCCGCGGGCACGGTCGCCACGCTCGTGAAGCCCGAGAACAAGGAGAAGCTGACTTCAATCCTCACCTACCACGTAGTCGCCGGGAAGAAGCTTTCGAGTTCGGACCTGGCGAAGATGGGTACGCTTACGACCGTGAACGGTGGGGCAATCAAGGTTGCGGTAAGCGGAAAAGCCATCACCATCAATGGCTCGAGCAAGGTTGTACTTGCTGATGTCCAGGTCGCAAACGGAACCGTGTTTCTCATCGATTCGGTTTTGATGCCAGCGTAAGCTTCAGCTTCGTGTTGATGCGTAATCGGCAAGAACACTCGGGTGAGTCGACCGAACGGTCGACTCACCCTTTTCATTTCGACCCGGTGCTTACTTTTACCCGCACCGGAATTCCTGTCATGTGCGCTTGGCTGGAAAGGGGCTCGAAGCTCCCCGGGCCGATCGGTAAAAGCGCATTCGGGTTCGTTCCAGGTGATCCTGCTGCGACGCGCAACCGGGGGCTCGCGGCGTGACCCCAGCCGTGCACCATCGACACAACACCGCGCATCAGATCGTCGTCGAATTCCAGTACCGCGTCAACATCTCCGTGGTCGCTCGTTACGTGTACAGGGGATCCGTCTTCGAGCCCGAGCCCAGCGGCATCGTCAGGATGCATCGAAAGCGGGTTCGACGATCGACCACCTCGCTTCATCCGTTCTACGTTCGCGAACCACGAGTTGTGCATCCATGCGTCGCGCCGATGAATGAGGAGGAGCTGATCGGTGTGAGAAGCCTCGATTGTTTGGTCGAAAAGTCGATGGCTACGTTCGAGTGCTTCGGCGAATACGGTAGGACAACAATCCACCTTTCCGTCGCCAGTATGGACCTGTCCTTCGAAGAATGTTCCAGGCTCGGGCTGGGGGAGTGAGCGCGGCCCCAGTTCAGTTTGGAGGTCGGAAAGCGAGAGTCCACTGCCTCGCTCGAGCATATGGCGCCATTTCGTCCACGGGTCAGGTTGCTCGCCTTGTGCGAGACCATCGAACAACGAGGGCTTTTCCATCGCTTGTAGCAGGCGATGGGCGATCCACCACTCTGGCTGTCGGTCACCTTTGGCTTGAACCACCGCCGGTGTGTACTGCGCAAACGGCTTTGCACTGGTGCCGATGTTCACGATGTTGAGATCATCGCGTTCGTACATGTCAGTCGACGGCAGAACCACGTGCGCATACTCACTCGTTGCGCTTGGATAGATGTCGATTACGACGAGCAATTCCAGTTGCTCGAATGCTTTTCGAAGCTGTTGTTCCCCCGCGATGGAGAGCAGTGGATTTCCAGCGACCACGATCATGGCCCGCACCGGCGTGTCGCTATCGAGGATGGCCTGTGACATGAGGGTGCCGGGGAGCGATCCACGCCTCAGCCGTCCGAACTCAGTGTCGACGTAGCCCTGTTCGGTGACGCCGGCTCCGGATCGCGCATTCGGGTAAAAGCCGTCGCTCTTGAGATTACCTCCGGCCATGTCGAGGCGACCCGTTACGAACGAGAGCATATGAACGAGCCAGTACGCCAGTGTTCCTTGTCGGCCCATGTTTATTCCGGTCGACGCATGGACGGATGCGCGCGGTGTCGCTACCCAGGCCGCAGCGAGCTCGCGAATCGTTGACGCGCTGACGCCGGTGACCTCGGCGGCGCGATCGGCCGGATATTGAGAGATGTATGCGCGCAAATTATCTAGACGCGTGCCATGGCGTGCGATGACAGCTTCGTCGAATCCGCCAAGTTGGTCTATCTCGTGAAGCAGCGCGGCGAGGAACCAAACGTCGGTATCAGGGCGGATCAAGATTGTGTCGCCGACGCCACGCTCGGGTTTCTCGATGCGGCGCGGATTGATGAATACCATCCGGGCACCGCGGCCCGCGGCCCGACGCATCTCACCTAAGACATTTGCGATTGAGTAGAAGCTCGCTTGGGACACTCGCGGGTTCTCGCCGATGATCAGACAGAGATCGGTGTTGTCGAGATCGGGAATCGGATGGACGGTGCTCGATCCGAATACCGCCTCGCTGGCCACGAACTTGTTCGCGCAGTCCTGCGTGCCGGAGGAGAATGTTCGCCGGATTCCGAGTGTACGCAGCATCGTTGCAATGTGGAGCGACCCGAGCGCATTGAACGCTGTGGGGTTCCCCACGTATGCGGCGACCGCGTTGATCCCGTGCGTGTCGATCACCGCGTTCAGACGTCGAGACACTTCGCCGAGTGCGTCGTCCCATGAGGCGTCACGCCACTGGCCATCGGCCGACCGAATCATCGGTGAATGCAGCCGGTCCGGGTCATTGTGCAGATCGACTGCAGCGAGTCCCTTATGGCAAGCGAAGCCTTTGGTTATTGCGTGATCGCGGTCGGGTTGCAGCTTCACCAGCCGCCCGTTTTCGACGTTCGCGACGAGCCCGCAACTTGGCTCACAGATCCGACAGAAAGTACGAACTGTTTCCATTTGTTGACCTTACCCGGTCATTCCCCCAGCGTGAAGTGGGGAGCAGTCCGAGGACGTCCTCGACACCTTGCGTGCACTAGTTGTCGGAAGTTTGCTCCGCCGCCGGGCCGACGTCCTTGGCGAAGCGATGCTGCCAACGCCGAGCCTCAATGAGTTTGAGAAGTGGAATCGACGGTAGCTCGAGCACGATTAGAAAAGTCAGAGCGGTACCTGCTGCGAAAACGAAACGCGCGGCACCGGCGATGATCCCAACCGATGCGATGGCCCAGATGGCGGCTGCCGTAGTTAGACCCTTGACATGGCCGGACGGATCCCGAAGAACGATGCCTGCGCCGATAAAACCGATACCGGTGACGATTCCCGCGATGAGCTTCTCAGCAGTGGCGGGAAACGCGTCGAGGGCAATTGCGGACAGAGCTGCCGAGCCGGACGCGACCAGCGCGAACGTGCGAGAACCCGCCGGGTGGCCTCGGACTTCTCGTTCCCAACCCACGACGAACCCGAGCAGGGTAGCGAGCGCGACACGTCCGAGAAGCGCGATGTCGTGTAGGACCATCGCGAGCGGTTTAGCACACCTGAGCGGTCGTGGCGTGACACATCATCTGCTGACGAAGCTCGCCACAACGTTGATCGTGACGGCCAGGATGGTCGTCCCGAACAGGAACGAAAGGAGCGCCTGACGCGTTGCAGTGCTGCGGATTGTTCTGGATGTGATTGGCGTGTCCGAAACTTGATACGTCATCCCGATGGTGAAAGCGAAGTACGCAAAATCGGAGAATGAAGGGGGTTCTCCGCCAAAATCGATGCCGCCTCCCTCGATGCAGTATTCATGCGCGTATCGGAGCATGAACACCGTGTGAACGGTGGTCCACGAAACGACAACAGTAAGTATGCATAGAACTGTCAGGGCAGGACGCTCGAACCCCTGTCGCGTTGATGCCTCATGAAGTCCAAATCCGACGCCGATCAGGCTCATCGTCGACGCACCAACGAGGGCCAGTCCCGACTCTGCCCTCGTGTCGTCTTCGCTCGTCGCACGATCGGCAGTCTCACCGGCGCTCATCTGGTGAACGGAACTCCAGACCCATCCCAGGAACACGCCAGCCGTTGCGACCCATCCCGCAAGGACCGCAAACTCCGCTCCGAGGTACGTCAGAGACAGAGCGCCGCCCGAAATGGTTCCTGCAGCGGCGCAAATCGTGAGACGTCGCCCATGTGAAACCGCTCGGCGCGGATCACCAGTCTTGTTCGAATCCATTGGTTCTTGTCCGGTACGGCTCATAGCGATGGTAGGGGGAGGCTAGTCCGAAAGGGCGCGCAGACCCCTCCATCTCCGGCCGTCGTCAAGCTGGCAATGACCAAGAGTGCGCGGGGAGCGTGAACTGGAAGGTTGAGCCTCCGCGTGGGTCGTCGACGACCGCGACCCTGCCTCCGTGCGCCTGGACAATATCGGCGACGATGGCGAGTCCAAGCCCTGAGCCGCCGTCGTTTCGATTGCGTGATTCGTCGAGGCGGGTGAATGGTTCAAAGACGCGAACACGATCAGCGAAGGCAATTGCGTGGCCGTTGTTGTGGACTCGTGTGGTGACCTCTGCCGGGCCGGAAGTCACGCGTATCTCAATGTTCGTTTCGGTGTGGCGTTCGGCGTTGTCGAGGAGGTTTCGGATCACCCTGGTGACGAGAGAGCTAACTGCCCGGGCTGGCGCGTACTCAGGCGCGTGGAGTTCGTACCGGAATTCGGGGTGAAGTTTTCGCCGAGTCTCCAGTTCGGTGGCGATCAGTTCCGACACGTTGAGAGTTACGGCATTTTTCATCACCCGTTCGGAGTCAAGTCGGGTGAGCTCCAGAAGATCTCGGGACAAGATCTCCAAGCGTGCGACTTCGACGAGAGTTTCCTGAACAGATTGGAGAAGATTCTTTTCGGTGGGGTTGGCGACGGCAATTTCTAGATGCAGCCGAGCGGTGGTGATCGGCGTGCGAAGTTCGTGACTGGCATCAGCAGCAAAACGTCGTTCGCGTTGTCGTGCCTCGCTTGCGCGAATGAGGAGTGCATTCGTGGTTCGAACGAGCCTGGCCAGTTCATCGTGGCCGTCGATCTCGGGAAGCTGATGAAGTTCATCAAGGTTCTCCATCGCGTCCACGGTTTCCGACAGCCGTTCGACTGGGGCGAGAGATGAGCGAGCGGTGAACCATGAGATCGCCCCGAACACTGCCACGAGGAGCGGTATGCCGACAAGAAGCGTGGCCCGAAGACGATCAATCGTGTTCTCCACGGACCTGAGGTTTGTGGCGGTGTAGATGTACACAAATCGTCCACCGGTGCCAACACGTTGTCCGGCGATTCGCCAGGGGTCCGCCGTTGGACCATCGAGAGCGAGGGGAGCAGTTCGATGTTCAGGCTTCGAGGGGGGAGCAGCAAAGACGTTGAGAACGGCAACCGAACCCAGCGTCGGTGTACTGGCGAGGACCTTGCTGTCCTCACTCAGAATTTGTACAACTCCCGTCTCCCGGCCCGTGAGGGGAACTTCGCGCGGAAGGTCAATGCTCTCAGCAGACTCGATAAGTCCACTTATTCGATCGTTCAGACTCACATCGATTTCGTGGATCAGCGAACGTTTCTCCAGACCGGTGAGGGTAAGTACAGCAACCACGAGAACGAGCAGGAGAAGGCTCGTCGCCGCAACAGAGATCCTCGTCTTCAACGAAAGACGCTGGCAACTGCTCATCTCAGACGTGAATGTGTGAGGACATGCGGTAGCCGCTTCCCCGAATTGTCTCGATGACATCCGAGCCGATCTTGCGGCGTAATGCCGAGACGTGAACCTCGACCACGTTTGGGCCCCCCTCGAATGCAAAGTCCCACACGTGCTCGAGCAACTCGTCTTTGGGAACAACGCGGTCAAGGTGTCGCATCAGGTAGTCCATGATGGCCGCCTCTTTGGAGGTGAGCATTACGTCGCGGTCCCCTCGGCGGCAGGTATGCGCTGCCGTGTCGAATTCGATGTCACCGGCGCATAAAACGGGCGCCACGGCGCCGGCTGCGACGCCGCGGCGTAGGAGTGCCCGGACGCGGGAGATCAATACGACGTAGGAGAACGGTTTTGACAAGAAGTCGTCTGCGCCGAGGTCCAACGAGTCGGCTTCGTCGAGCTCACCGTCTTTTGCGGTCAGCATCAAAATGGGCGTTACGTTGCCGGCTTTTCGCAAGGTTGCACAGACCTTTTGACCGTTCATGCCGGGCAACATGATGTCGAGAATCACGGCGTCATAGTGGAAATTGGAGGCCATCCAGAGTCCGTCGGTCCCGGTATTGGCCACGTCGACGGCAAAAGTTTCTGCCTCAAGCCCACGTTTGAGCGCATGGGCGAGACGCGGATCATCCTCGACTACAAGTATGCGCATTTCCCGATCCTCGCATGTGGGTTGTCTTCGAAGTTCGACTACGGGGTGCCGGGTTCAGCTTCGGAGAACAGATAGCTCATTGTGCCAAAGCCGTAGCTGACGTGGAACGCCAAAATGAGGGGCGGCACCAAGAAACGAGTTACCCCTTTCGTCTGGGTCGCGGTTGCGAGGGTTGCTCTCGTGCCGAGAGCAAGGTTTGCGCCAATCCCGCCAAGAAGTCCGACGAGTCCGACCCGACGAAGTTGTCCACGGCCGAAAACGCTGAGACTTGCCGAGCCGACCAGGCCGACAAGAAACGCGGCAGGGACAAAATGTCGGGCTCGAAGTCCTGAGAGCCCAAGTGAGGTGGTCTTCGCGTTCCACCAGCCGTTGCGTCGTCCGTAACTCAGCAGCCTCTTGGCGGTGCCGACCGGATAGTAGGACGCGCTCGTCGCATCGGTGATTCGGAGCTCGACACCGCGTGCTATCAGGCGCCCATTCATCTCGTTGTCGCCGTTGCGGTGGAGACGTTCGTCGTAACCGCCCGCCTCTCGAAGCTCCGTTGTCCGCAACACCGGGAACCCGATGTTATCGACGGTTCCGGCGCCCTGGGTTCGAAACGATGCCTTTGAGGACCCGAACGGGTTGGTAAGCACATCGACGGCCAAATTTCCCTCCAACGACCCGTCCGAGACTGTGCGTATGATGCCGCCGTAAGCGACTCGGCCCGGCGACGCACGCACGGCCTCGACGCAGACTCGCACATAGCTCGGTTCGAAGGTTGCATGGGCGCCGAACAGGCAGAAGAACTCTCCCGCTGCTTCGCGAATTCCGATGTTGAATGCGTACGGCGCGCGTCGCTGTGGATTGTCGATGAAGCGGATCTGGCGATTCTGCGAACGGTGCTGCTCAAGGATCGAGCAGATCCGCTCTCGTGTTCTATCCGTGGACATGCCATCGATGAGGAGGAGTTCTAACGGCTCTTCGAAGTCTTGGGCGAGGACGCTCCGTATCAGTTCGTCGATGTGATGCTCTTCGTTAAAGATGGCGACGACGACGGTTACGACAGGCAGACGCGGTTTGGGCTCCGCTCCAACGGTATGTGTTTGTGCGCTCAGATTGCGTCCCGAGACGGCCCTTCGACCGGAGCGGTGAAGACCTGGGCGGCCTCGTACCCAGTGTCCGTCCTCATCACGTCTGGGTGGAGAGATCGTTCGAGACGTCTCATTGCGAAGGCTGTTTCGCTGAATCGCGCTCACGGTCGTTAGGGTACGGACTCGAACCTGAAGAACCCCTGAAGCGAGCAGGTGGCAGACTCGGCGAATGGGTATCGGGGCAACCACGGGCAAGTCGTGAATCCAGTCTCAGAACTCGGTATCCCGAAACCTGAAGAAATCGACGCTGCGTGGATGACACGTGCGCTCGCGTCTGCCGGCATCGGTGGGGGTACTGCTTCGGTGCGCCAACTTGCATTCGGACCAATCGGCAGTGGCCAGATGGGTGAAAGCCACCGATTCAGTCTGGAATGGAACGGCGGCGGTGATGGCCAAGCGCTTCCCGCAACGGTCGTCGGCAAGTTTGCGTCCTCCGACCCGAACAGTCGTGAGGCCGGTCGTATGGGCGCATATGTACGAGAGATCGGCTTTTATCAGGACCTTCAGGCGATCGTCGGCGTACCCACGCCAGCGCCGTACTACGTGGCCTTCGATCCAGACACTGCTGACTTCATCATTCTTATGTCAGACCTCTCGCCAGCGACGCAAGGGGATCAGCTGTTGGGGTGCGACCTTCTGCGCGCAACGGGGGCCGTCGAAGCCATTGCAGGATTGCACGCGTCCACGTGGGGTCGAGCGGATGAGGTCGCAAACTTCTCGTGGCTTCCTCGTCGTTCGCTCGATCAGGTTGGCGTTCATGCAGACCGATACCGGGCGCTCTTCGATGGCTTTGTTGCGGAGTACTCTGCGCGCCTAGGAACCGAAGACATCGAACTCGGCCGATGGCTGGGCGACAACTACGAGCTGGTTTCGACCGGACATACCCTCCCGACATGTGTTGTCCACAACGACTTTCGACTCGACAACGTCATGTTCGGCCGCGCAGGTGTGTCCGTCGTTGATTGGCAGACACTTGCTATCGGGTTCGGCCCCGTCGACATCGCATACTTTGTCGGAGCCGGAGTCGTGCCCGCGCCCAACGACGCCGAGGAACGGAGTCTGGTTGGTCGATATGGTCGGCGTTTGGCGGAATTGGGTGTTGGTGTCGAGGACGAGGAACTTTGGCGGAGCTACCGGCTTGGTTCGGCGAGTGGGTACATCATGGCGGTTGTTGCATCGCAACTTGTCGTTCGCACCGAGCGGGGAAACGACATGTTTACCGCAATGGCTTCGCGCCACGCGCAGCAGATGCGGCGGCTGTCGTTCACGGCCCTATTTGGGTAGAAGCATCTATCCCGGCGCCCCGTCGAGCATTTGGGTAAAGCCGCCGGGAGCATACGGGCCGATAACGACTTGTTCCAGCACGCCGATCCCGGTGCGCTGACCGTCGTGAGCACGGACGACCTGCTGCACATGGACGTTCTGGGGCAACAGCAAGTCGATGTCGTTCGGGTCGAACGACTCGCCGCCGACCGCCAATTCGCCCTTCCACATCCCCTGTCCCCATTCAGGATGCCCATAGCCAAGGCCCTTCATCTGGAAGCGCAAGATTGGCTCCAATGAAATCGTTCGCACGTCACCGTTCAAGCGAACGAGGTCGATTTCCGCCGAGGCGGCGAGCCTTGTGCCGCAATGGTATTTGACACGGTGACACGCAGTTGCCATGCGGGTATCGGTGGCAGCTGTCGTTTCCGGTACCTCCGCCTCCGTCTCATAAAGCGGTGCCTCGAGGCCTTCGCGAACGAGTGCTTCTCCCTGCATTCCGTCAAAGAAGATTGCGTGCGACACGTGATCGTCCCAGACCAGAGGGGCCCAGAGGAAGAACGCTCCGCGCATTGCCGCCGGCGCGCCACCAGCATCGGGTTCACCGACGCGGCGCACACCCCACGAACGGTCCTTCGTCCCGCGCCACAGGTCTTCGGTCACGTCGAACCTTCCGTCGGGGGAAGTAACGACCCCGGTCCAACGGCCAAATTGGTCGAACCTCGTGGCGTCCATAACCCGCTTTGGTCCCGCCCACAACGTTTGGCGTGCCTCTTCGATCGGCGCGGTTCGAGTCGAAAAGACCAGGTCGCAGCTGAGCCCGGTTTCGTTGTCTTCAAGCACGACTCGGGTTCGCCGCATCGGTTCCACAACCTCGATGCGAAACGGTCCCACCTGCATTTCGGTACGTTCGAGCGGGGCCCGACGTGAACCATAAAAACAGTGCTGACGTCCACCCTTCTCGACAGCGCTGAAGGCACAGTCGAGGATCCCCCGATGTGGGTAGACCGCCATGCCGATTCCGAAATAGGCGGACCCGTCAAGGGCGTAGCCATTGAACCAGGTCCGGTCATAGGTATTTCGGTCCGCCGACACGGGATGAGCAATCGGCTCAGGTGTCTGGTGAATCGCAAAGTCATCGAGTTTGTTCAGCACTCGGTCATTCTCCTTGAACGGCCTCGCGATCTCCATTCGCGGCAGTTCGCCAAATGGTATGTGGACAGACCTCTGTGGCTACTGCAGGCCTGCGTATGAGCCGCCATCGACCGGAATCGCGGCTCCGGTAATGAAGCGAGCCTGCTGAGAACACAAGAAGGCGACAACCTGACCGAAGTCCTCGGGGTCGCCGGCAACCCCCGCCGGTATCCCCACAGCCGCATTTGCAGCATCGCCATAGACCTTGGTGATTCGTTGCGTGGCGTGAATACCGGGCTGCGCCGAGTTCACCGTCACGCCATCGGCCGCGATCTCGCGTGCCAGCGTCTTCAAGAAGCCCGTGAGACCGGCCCGTGCCGTGTTTGACAAGATGATGTTCGGGATCGGTTGGCGCACTGATATCGATGTAATCGCCACGATGCGGCCCCACTTCCGCACGCGCATTTCGGGAACAACAGCCTGACAAAGCGCGATCGACGACAGCAGGCTCAATTCAAGGGCCGGCGCATACGCCTCGAATGGAGTGGACTCAAAAGTACCGGGGGGAGGTCCACCGGCGTTTGCGACCATGATGTCTATTCCCCCGAGAATGCCGCGGGCCGCATCGATGAACGCAACCGCTCCCGCCGAGGTGCCGACGTCGGCAACGAGCGGAGTGGCGAGCGGGCCGAGCGACTGAGCGGCGGCTTCAATGCGCTCGCGATCTCGCCCGCACATCACGACCGATACTCCGTTGTCGACCAACGCCTTCGCCGCCCCAAAGCCGAGACCTGCAGATGCAGCGGCCACGGCGGCGCGTTTTCCTTTGATACCAAGATCCATACCGCCCATTCTGCCCACGCGGCGTGAGCACGGCAATAGCACCACGCCAACTGGGCGACTTCGTCGTCGCTCGCTCGATCTCTTGGAGAACGCTGAAAAGTAAATCGCAACTCGGGTGGCGCAGATTTGTTGGAGGTGGCACACTTCGTGAATGAACGAGAAGCCGTCGTATTTGGGCCTGTTGAACTCGATTGCGAACGGAGAGGCGTCGGCCGAGTGCTACCTGGAAGCGTGGGCCTGCACGACGGAACGCGACGATGTCCGCCAGGTGATTGGTGCAGTCGCGGCCCGCGAGGGTGAACACGGAAAAGCTTTTGCGAAGCGCATTAACGAACTGGGCTTCTCCGTGCAACGTCGATCCGATGGCAAGGAGGCTGATCGAATGGCTATTGCGACTTCGACGTCTCTGACCGATCGTGAGAAGTTCGAGAAACTCGGTCTGGGTCGTGCGCCGGATCCAAACAAGCCCGATATCTTCAGCCGTTTCCTTGACGACGCGACAATCGATATCGCCACCGGCACGCTGCTCGGCCGTTACATCTCGGAGGAACGCGACTCCGGTCGAATGCTGCGAGGTTGCTACGAGGCGCTGTGCGGTGAGGAGGACATGGCTCGCCCTTCGTCGGAATTCACTGAGCAGCGCATCGCGGCGCTTGAAGATCACCTGTGCCGGATCGAAACGCTTCTGGAGAAGCTGGTCGAGGGAGCCCCCGCAGGCACCCGACGAAAGTAGCTGAATCGTCAGGGGTCTTCGGTCGAGGGCTCAGCTTCGGGTTGCGAATGATCAACCGGGTAGAGGAATGCAACAAGTCCCACCGCGACGACGACTCCGAGCAGTTGCATGACGATGAACATCGGAGCCGACGATGGTTTGATTCCGGCAAACGTGTCGGACAGCGTGCGGGCGATCGTTACCGCAGGGTTCGCGAACGATGTAGATGACGTGAACCAGTAGGCACCACCAATCCATGCTCCGACGGCGAAGGCGACAACGCTGCCCCGGCCCGAGCGGACGATCCCGTGAATCAGTACGAGGAGGCCTATCGTCGCAATGACTTCGGAAAGCCAGAGCGAGCCTGATGTCCGGACCTTGGCGGACATGTTGATCGCAGAGAGGTCGAACATCACGTTAGCGAGAATCGTGCCCATGCATCCGCCAATAATCTGTGCACATATGTAGGTGACAGTCTCGAGATTTGACTGCGCTCGGAACAATCGAAACGACAGCGTCACTGCCGGGTTGAAGTGCGCTCCGGAGATTGGGCCAAGCATGAGGATGAGTCCGACCAGAGCGCCCGCTGTGGCGACTGCGTTCTCCAGAAGCTGCAGACCGACGTCGTTCGGGGATAGCCGCTGCGCCATGATTCCGGAGCCGACCACGGCAATGAGAAGGAACGAGGTTCCGAGCAATTCTGCGGTGAGCTTGCGGGCAAGAACCAAGCGTTGCGTGTCCATGGCAGGTCGATCCGATGCGTTTGAGTGCGGCGAGACGAATGGTCAAGGACGGTGGATCCTGATAAAACGAGCCGATGCTTCCTGATCGAATCGAAGACTTGACCCCGGAGATGGTAACGGAGTTGCTGGGCGGCTCGGGTGTACTCGGCGATGGAAAGGTCGTGGCGGTGCGGGCCGACGACATCGGCACAGGTGTTGGTGTGTTCGGGGCAATCGCTCGCCTGCACCTCACCACAGATGGCGCGCCCAGCACTGCGCCGAAAACCGTTGTAGCGAAGTTGCCCACGTCCGCGGAAGCGAATCGTTCGGTGGGTATGGCATTGCGGCTCTATGAACGAGAGGCGCGCTTCTTCTCCGATGTCGCACCCCAAACGGCGCTTCCCCTTCCTCGCTGTTTCTCGAATGAGTCCGATGTCGGCGATGGTCGCTTCGTACTCCTTCTTGAGGACCTCGGACACCTCGAACCGGGTGATCAACTCGCTGGTTTGGGAGAGAAGCGAGCGGCCGCGATTCTTGAAACGATGGCCGCTTTTCATGCTCATTGGTGGGAGTCGCCGCAACTGGGAACGCTGGACTGGATGCCGAAGCAGGACGACCCGGTGTTCCTTGCGGCAGTCCCGGGAATCGTCTCTGCGGGTGTCGCCGTTCTCCCGCCCCTCGAAGGGGAGTTACCTCCCGGTTCGATTGAGCTTGCCCGCCGTGTCGATACAGGTTTTGTGGATCTCATCCACCGATGCGCCGCAGGCCCACACACGATGATCCATGGCGATCTTCGGCTGGACAATCTGTTCTTCGCACAAGGTACGGACGACGTCACGCTTATCGACTGGCAACTCTCGCTTCGAAACCGAAGCGTCTATGACCTGGTCTGGCTCGTTGCGACGTCCATGGAACCGGAGCTGCAGAATGAGTCGATTGATCGTCTGATCACCGGTTATCACGTGGCGCTCGCCCGCAACGGAGTCGACTGGTCGCTAGGCGAACTTCGGACTGCGGCGGCAGAACAAGCAGCGTACTTACTATCTGGGCCGCTGTCGCTTATCGGTACGTTCGACTTTTCGAACGCAGGCGATGGCCGCGCCGCAGAATTGACTCGGAAATGGGTTCGTCGAGGATTCAACGCGGCTTTCGCCTTCGGTGCGCAGGCAGTGGTGTGAGCGAGATGGCAGACGAGGTCAACCACTCATCGTGGAGTTTCTGGTGCGACACACGACACTAGGGACACCCGTCACTTTATTGTGACAACTCGCCTTTTTCCGGGAATACTCCAAGTGGGGAGGAGCAGACGGCCCGTTCCCACTCCTGAGGAGGAAAGTGATGTTCCACCAACACACCATGGAAGCGCATTACACACCAAATACCAAAGAAGCGCATTTCGCCGCAGTGCCGCTCTTTAGCGGACTGGATAAGAAACACATGTTGGAGTTCATGCGTCATGTTGATGAACAGAGGCTTCCGGCTGGCACCGTGATAATCAAGCAGGGATCGACAGCATTCGATATGAGCGTGGTGCTCGAGGGATCCGTGACGATCGAACGAGATGGCACCTTGCTGGAGATCGCCGGACCCGGAGCATCGTTCGGTGAATTGTCCATGCTTGACAAGTCCCCTCGAACGGCGACGGTAACTGCACAGACAGAGGTCCTCCTTGGCATCATCGGGCCACGTGATTTCGACACCGCACTCGAAACGGTGCCAGGTCTTTCAAAGGCGATCATGGTGAAACTGGCCCGACGCTTGCGGGCAATGGACGAACGTCTCGAAAATACTTCATATTGACGAAGACGTGACGGCCAGCAGCTTGGCTACGAGTTGGTAGGCGTACTGACGAAGATGGGCGCCCGTTTCTCGAGAAAGGCAGAAACAGCCTCTCGATGCTCGGGCGTACGATACGCGACTTCCAAAGCGGAAAGTTCGCGACGCTGAACTTCCCCGAGATCCACTCCTGCAGAATTCACAGTCAACAGGTCCTTGATCATGCGTAGTTGAGGACCCGGGTTTGCGGCAAGAATCTCTGCGTCGACGAGGGCTTCGTCGAGCACGTTTGCCTCGACGCATCGGTCGGCGAGGCCCATACGTGCCGCCTCAACGCCGTCAACCGTCGCCCCGCTCATTGCCATCCACGATGCCGCGCCCCAGCCGCAGCGAGTCACCAGGAAATGCGATGACGCCAACTCCGGCACGAGTCCAAGCTTCACGAAGCGCACCGAAAGTTTGGCCGACGCAAGCGTAACGATTCGGTCGAACGGAAGGATCATCGAGAGTCCGACGCCTATTGCTGCACCGTTAACTGCGGCGACGAGTGGCTTTGACGAACGGACCAGCGCCACCCAATCAGCAGATCCTGATTCGGATCGTTCGGGGATCGTCTTCGGCTCCGACGGGGGTGTGGTGTCTCGGGAGTCGAGTTGGGCCGCGAACTCCCCACCGATATCGGCCCCGGCACAAAAGCCTCGACCGTTGCCGGTGACGACGATTGCACCAACTGCATCGTCGGAGTTCGCTGCGACAATGGCGTGACGCATCTCGCTCATCATCCGAGGTGTCCACGCATTGAGGCGGTCGGGTCGGTTCAGAGAAAGAACCAACACGGCGTTTCGACGTTCGAGAAGAATCTGCTGATATTCCATGGAGTCCTCCGGTCGGCCTGACCGGCAAAGACTGCCTTGTCGGCGGCTCGGGGTGCAACTCCGGCACCAGTAGCCTCGAACCCATGTCTGTTCAAGATCCCCACTCCTCGACACCGACCTGGTCCCGCCGCACTCTTGCCGTGACCTCGGGACGCCCGCAAGGTGCCGGGCAGCCTCTCAATACGCCGATCATGCTGGCGTCGAATTTTCGTGAGAGCGATAACTACTCACGAACGCATGGGGTCGGGGGTTGGATCGCATTCGAAGAGGCGATTGGGGCCATTGAAGGTGGTCGCGCCGTTTCCTACGCAAGCGGAATGGCCGCGGCCTCAGCTGTCCTCCACGCATTCGTGCCCCGCGTGCTGGTATTGCCGGTTGTCAGCTACATGGGTGTTCGTATTCTGGTGAACGATTCAGTAGCTGCGCAACACATTGAAGTGCGGCCTGTCGATATCACCGACAGTGCAGCGGTGCTCGCCGCATCGGAGGGCGCCGACCTCGTATGGCTGGAGTCGCCTACGAATCCGACGCTCGACGTCGCAGATCTCAGGGTACTCTGCGAAACCCTACGTGAACGTAAGGTGCCGGTCGTCGTTGATTCAACCTTTTCAACACCGCTTGGGCAGCAGCCCCTCGAACTCGGTGCATCGGTCGTGTTGCATTCAGCCACGAAGTTCATTGGCGGTCACAGTGACCTTTTGCTAGGTGTACTTATTACATCCGACGACGAGATCTACGAGAAGCTGTTCCACGCTCGCACCTATGCGGGGGCGACTCCCGGTGCATTGGAGTCTTTTCTGGCGTTGCGTGGGTTGCGGACGATGGCGCTTCGTTACGACGCCGGAAGCAAGTCCGCTGTCGAGTTAGCGAATCGCTTGGGAAGCCATGGCGACGTTGCGTCGGTGCGCCAGATTGGTCCGATGATGGCTTTCACTATGAGAGGTGGTGCTGCGGCGGCTGACCTGGTTTGTTCGTCGGTGCAACTTCTCGTTTCCGCTACGAGTCTCGGGGGCGTCGAGACTACCCTCGAACGGCGTCAGAAATACGTGGGCGATGCCCATGTGGACCCGGGCCTCATCCGGATGAGCGTCGGAATCGAAGACGTCGAAGATATTTGGGCGGATCTGTCGCGCAGCCTCGATATCGCCGGGGGCTGACCGCGACATTGGATGAATCCGATGCTTGATTGGAACGCTGTGGATTCGTGGTCTAACGGAATTGCATTTTCCGCCGGGGAGGCTCCGGTGGCGGGAACGCAGCAGTGGCGGGATCGGGCTGCGTCTGGAAGTCTTGACACGTGAGCGAATCCAAACCAAACAATCGGGCGCAAACGTGGCTTCCTCTGGTGCATGAGGAAGTAGTCGACGCAGATCAACGGATCGTCGACCCTCATCACCACCTGTGGGACCACCGAGGCAGCGCGGGCTTTCAACCGGTCTATCTTCTCGACGAATTGCATGCCGACACCGGAAGCGGCCATCGGGTCGAGGCAACCGTGTTCGTGGAGTGCGGATGGTCGTATCGCAACGAGGGGCCAGCGGAATTTCGAGAGGTGGGCGAAACTGAGTTTGTTGCCGCCGAAGCCGCTCGATCGCGTGAACGGGTCGGTCAGGCGCGAATCGCCGCGATTGTCGCTGCTTGCGACCTGTCCATGGGAGCGCCCCTGGCTTCAGTCCTCGATGCCCATGAACAAGCCGGTGCTGGATTGTTTCGTGGGATTCGTCACCGCTTGGCCTTCGACCGCACCGACTCGGCACGGACGGGAGCGGTCGAGCCGAATATTGAGGGTCTTATGGGCACCGACGAGTTCCGGGCCGGTGTCGCAGCACTGGGCGCTCGCGGCCTTAGCTTCGATGCGTGGCTCTATCACATGCAGTTGCCGGAGCTTGTGGCGATGGCTCGGGCGGTGCCCGACACCACAATCGTTCTCGACCACATCGGCGCGCCCCTCGGCATCGGTGCGTATGCAGGGAGGTGGGAGGAGATCCATTCGCAGTGGCGCGCAGACCTCGCCGATCTCGCGACGTGCCCCAACGTCGCGGTAAAGGTTGGCGGGATTGGTATGCAAACATATGGAAGTGGCTACTACAAGCGTGATCTACCGCCGACGTCGGATCAGCTGGTAGCCGACTGGGGCCAAGAAATGCGGTACATCATCGACCGCTTCGGTCCGTCTCGATGCATGTTCGAATCGAACTTCCCGGTCGACAAGGTGTCGTTTTCCTATCGAGTGATGTGGAACGCGTACAAGAAGATGGCGGCGTCGTACTCGGACGACGAGCGGCAGTCGTTGTTCGCAGGGACAGCAGAGCGGATCTACCGGATCAGCTGATCGGTCTTTCGCGGCCAAGTTGTTCGCGGGCTAGCGCCTTCAGCGTCGCGTAGTCAACCTTGCCCGAAGGCGCCCGGTTGATCGACTCGACCTGCACGACATCCTTCGGGGCCTTGTATCCGGCGAGGTGTGCCTTGACATGTTCGATCAATGAGGAGCTGTCGACGGCGTCGATGCCGGCGCGTGGTTCGACGACGGCGCAGACCGTCTCTCCGAATCGAGGATCGGGGATGCCGACGCAAACGGCGTCGCGGACGTGGGGGTGTCGCTTGAGGACTTCTTCGACTTCCTCCACGAATACCTTCTCCCCCGCGGTGTTGATACACACTGACCCTCGACCGAGTAGACGTAACGTACCGTCGGCATCGACCGACGCAAAGTCGCCAGGCACCGACCATCGTTTGCCGTTGATGGTGCGGAATGTCTCGGCGGTCTTCTTGTCATCCTTGTAATACCCGTCGGGCATCGGTCCACCGAACGCAGCAAGACCGATCGCACCGGACCCAGGGATGACAAAACTGCCATCTTCGGTGATGACCTGGGCAAGCTCGCCAACCCGGAATGCAGCGGTATCGGCGATCGCTCCTTTGGTGGACGTCGACGAGCCCATGCCAGCCGCCTCGGTGGACCCAAAGACATCGAGCAGCACGACGTCATCGCGAAGATGCGGCATCATCGCCGTCTTCACCTCCCGACTCCACATCACACCGGCTGAATAGATGACCCTTAGCGTGCCAAGTTTCCAGCGACCGGGATTGGCCTCGAGCTCGGCGACGAGGGGTCGAGCGAACGCGTCGCCGACGATAGTGATCCAGTTGACTCCGAGTCGGTCGACCTCGCTCCAGAGGTACGCCGGGTCGAAGCGGGTCTTGTCAAGCAACACAATCGTTGCTCCCAGCGACAGCATGCCGTAGGCGTTCCCGAGGGCGGTTGCATGCATGAGGGGGCACGCTTCCATAACGATGGGGGAATCAGTACGTGTACGGACTGATTCCCCGTGCGCCTCCAACGACGCTGACCCGGGAATGCCGAGCACCGCGTTGCCGCCATTGCCCATCACCCGAAACAGTTCGTGATGCGGCCACATCACGCCCTTCGGCAGGCCGGTGGTTCCGCCCGTGTAGGTCATGATCACGTCGCTGCCCGAGCGCGACCATGGAATCGATGGTGCGGAGTCTGCCCCGGGGCCTGTCACAGACTCATAAGGAACGGCCCACTCGGGCGGGTTTGGGCCAACGCCATACCACCGGCGTACCCGCGGCAGCCGAGCACGAACGGTCTCCACGACGGAGGTGAATGTCGTGTCGAACACCACCGCCTCGGCATCGGCGTTGTCGAAAAGGTACGTGATTTCCTCCGCCCCGTAGCGATAGTTGGTGTTCACCGGCCACATCGAGACCTTCGTGGCCGCGAAATAGGTTTCCAGGTACTCCGGCGAGTTGAACAGATACGCGGCAACTTTCGCAGATTTGCCGAGGCCCGCCGCGACGAGGTCCGCGGCGAGCGCGTTGGATCGCCGATTGAAGTCGCGCCACGTGAGCTGTCGTGGACCACACAGTACGGCGACTCGGTCCGGCACCGCCGCAGCAACAGTCTCGAACACATCGGCGAATTGAAAATCGACCATGTCCGACGGTACCCGAAACGTCCTCTCCCACGCCGCATCCCGGACTTGTCCTTCGTCTCTACGACCCAGCCTTCCTCGCCCTCGAGTTGCTTCGGATTGGCACGCTTTCAGCCTCCACGCTGAACGGCCAGTGTTTCTGCTTCGAAGACATTCTGGCTCTTTTGCAAGCTGACCTGCCATACTGACCCGATTGTCGTTGGGAGAACACGAACATGACGAAACCATCGCGGTCAACGAGAACTGAACGAGTGCGCAAACCTACCGAGTACTACGAGCGGATCAAGGAAAAGTTCGCGGAAGCGCGAGACCTGAGACTCTCGTACCGCCCGGAAGGGACAGCGCAATATCTCACCGACCTCACCGGGGATTTGGCGCAATACGAGTCCGATCCCTATGGCGGGGAAGTCGTGGAGCGTGCGCCCATCGATGACTGCGTCGAAGTGCTGTTCATCGGCGGTGGATTCTCGGCGCTTTTGACGTCGGCGAGACTGCGCGAGGTCGGCGTTGAATCGATTCGAATTGTCGAACGGGGGGCCGACGTCGGCGGTACCTGGTACTGGAACCGTTATCCAGGAGTGGCCTGCGACGTGGTGGCCTACGACTATCTGCCGCTGCTCGATGAGATGCAGTACGTTCCGACCCGGCACTACGCCCGCGGCGACGAGATCTTCAATCATTGCAAGGCGATTGCTACCAAATACAACCTGTATGAGTTGGCGGTCTTCCAGACAACAGTGACGTCAACCACCTGGAACGCCGCCGATCAGCTCTGGCACCTCACGACTGACCGCGGCGATGATATGCGCGCGAAGTTTGTTGTTTGTGCGAATGGGACGCTGACCAAGCCAAAGCTCGCTCGCATCAGCGGCATGGAAACCTTCGCCGGTCATTCGTTTCACACGTCACGCTGGGACTTCGACTACACCGGGTCGGGTCTCACCAAACTCGGTGACAAAGTCGTGGGCATCATCGGTACCGGCGCTACAGCTGTGCAGGCGATTCCGCACCTAGGCGAAGAGGCCAAGGAGCTCTTCGTTTTCCAGCGGACGCCATCATCGATTGACGTCCGAGAGGACTGGGAAACCGATCCGAAGTGGGCGGCGACGTTGGAGCCGGGCTGGCAAGCCAAGCGGCGTCTGAAGGCCTTGACGAATCCGCCCCTGTCCGCGATGCAGATCGAGAAGCGCGGGGACATGACAGCGGAGGAAAAGGTTCGCCGCCAGGAAATGGCCAACATCGACTACATGATGCGGATTCATAAGCGTATAGAGGAAACCGTCGTAGACCCGACAACCGCCGAGGCCCTGAAGCCGTGGTACATGTTCATGTGCAAGCGTCCCTGCTTTCACAACGAATACCTGCCGACATTCAACCGACCGAATGTCCACCTTATTGACACCAAGGGCGAGGGTATCAACGAGATCCGTGCGAATGGTCCAGTGTTCGATGGCAAGACCTACAAACTTGACCTCCTGATATACGCCACCGGATTTGAGGTGCAAAAGACCGGGACCTACAACAAGATCCTTGGACAGCATGGACTTGATCTCCACGAGAAATACCAGGATGGAGTGCGTACTGTGCTCGGCATTCACACCCATGGATATCCGAACATGTTCATCATGGGCGGGTACCAGGCATCGTTCAACTTCAACTTGACCGACGTGCTGCAGGCCCAGGGCGACCACATTGCTGCGTGCATTGACTATGCACGCACGAATGGCCACGGCACTATGGACTGCACCGCCGAATCTGAGCAATGGTGGGTCGAAGAGGTGATCGCTCATCGCGGCAAGACATCACGCAACGCCGAGTGCACGCCCGGGTACTACAACTTCGAGGGCGAATTCAATCGTCGCCAGGACGGGAATTACAACGGAGGATTCCCGAAATACGGCGCGCACATGAAAGAGGTGCGTGCCGACATGGAAAAGCACTTCATTTTTTCGAAGGCCTAGTTTTCAGGCGAGTTGACACGTCTCACGAAGTCTCAGTGGTGGATGCCCCCATCGACCACGAACTCCTGACCGGTGCAGTAACTCGATTCGTCGCTGGCCAGAAACAGAACCATGTTGGCAATATCGCGTGATACGCCCATACGGCCGAGCGAGATCGTTCGCTCCATCCGGGTCCGGATGTCGGCATTGCTGATGATGGGAGAGTCAGCAGTCATCGGGGTTTCGATAATGCCGGGGTGGACTGAGTTCACGCGAATACCATTGCGTCCCCACTCCTGAGCAGCAGTCTTCGTAAGTCCACGTACGGCCCACTTCGTACCACCGTATGCACCGTGAAGCTTTACGCCTTCCAGGCCGGCCACCGAACTGATGTTGATGATCGAACCTCTGGTATTGGTCTTGATCATGGCGGCAGCTGCCGTCTTCATACCTAGAAATACGCCGGTCTGATTGATGGCGATGATGTTGTTCCACTCGGCGATCGTCGTTTGATCGAGGCGCTTGGTCATGTCGATTGCTGCATTGTTCACAAGAACGTCGAGGCGACCATGACGCTCGACGATGCCACTGACGACCGCGTCCCATTGAGACTCCTCTCGGACGTCGAGATGGGCGTACTCCGTCCCTGGGATGCCAGCGGCAGTAGTTGTTCCTACGTCGTCGAGAACATCGGCCAGCACGACCGTCGCCCCCTCCGATGCAAACAGCTGACCTTCGTCGGCGCCTTGCCCGCGTGCGCCACCGGTGATCAAAACGACTTTGCCTTGGAGTCTGCTCATGGTCGGATTCTGACATGGACACTCCGCCTGGTGCACGTCCGCATCAAGGCGTGGGTTTGGAACCTCGGCGTCGAAGCGTGACGACACGGTTCTTGACCCGCCACCCCTCTGGCGTTTTCACGACATCGTCGTAGTACGACGCCGTACCCACCAAGCCGCCACCGCGCAAAGCGACGATTCGGAAAAACATCTTCACGCCCGCCGGGGTCTCGTCCACATAGATGTTCGTCATCATGTGTGTCCGTGGGTGTTGCGCTTCGACGTCCATGAAGTGTTTGATCGCTCGAAGTCCGACCAGCATGGGTATACCGAGGTCAGTCAGGTCAAACGTCGCATCGGGCGTAAAGATTGCGTCGAGACCAGCCCAGTTACGATCATCTATAGCGTCGCCATAGCGTCCTGGTAACTCGTGGAGCTCAACACGGTCTGCGATGTCCATCGACGTATCCTCACTTGTGGGTCGTTGAATCGGGCGTTCTTCAAACAACCGAACTTGGCGGAGGATACGCATCCCGGTAGGGTCTCGCCAATTCGCCAGTTCTAACTCGTCAGGGGGATCCATGGGTTTCGAACCGCAGGACAAGGTAGGAGTGATAACCGGTGCCGCCGGCGGAATTGGTCTCGGGATGGCCCGGGCCTTCGCCGAGGTGGGCATGAAGATCGTCATCGCCGACGTGGTCACCGACCGACTCGAAGCCTCCGCCACCCAATTGCGGTCCGACGGATTAGACGTTGTTGCGGTTGCGACAGACGTAACCAAACTGTCGAGCGTGCGGGCGCTCGCCGAGGCGACCATGGACACGTACGGTCGAGTGGACGTTTTGTGCAACAACGCCGGCGTGGCGATGTTCTCCACGATCACCGAGACGACCATCGAAGACTGGGAGTGGACGATGGCAATCAACATGTGGGGTCCGATCTACGGCGTGAAGACCTTCCTTCCACTTATCCAGCGCAACGCAGAGCCCGGCCATATCAACTCCACGGCATCGATCTCGGGATTGGTGGCGGGGGGAGCTGTTGCGCCGTACAACGTGACCAAGCACGGGGTTGTCGCGTTGATGGCGACGCTGGAGCGCGAGCTACGTTCGGCAAAATCGCCGCACCGAGCCTCGGTGTTGTGCCCTGGTCCTATCAACACCGAAATTGGTCGAAACAGCGTGCGCTCCCGACGGACGGCGTCTGCATTTACGTCCCAGGGGGCCGCTCGGCCGGACCGTGCAACGGGCTCCGAGAAAGGGCAGAAGCTCGGCGACAAAATGAGCGGCGCGCTTACTTCTGGAATGGATCCGTATCAAGTTGGAAAGATCGTTCTCGATGCGATTCTCAACGATCGGTTCTGGATTTTCACGCATAAGGGCCTTTTGAGGTTTGTACGTGAGCAGTTCGACCTCATGGAGTCGAGTGACCTGCTGACGCGAGGGAAACTCCTATGAGCACACACGGTGGGCCACTTTCGGGTCTTCTCGCCGGAGGTTTCAAGTGGGTCTGGACGAGGGTCAATCGGGCCGGCTCGGGGGCGATGCCGTCCGACGCCGAGCTGTGATTGCGCAGCACCGCAAAGGACCGTAGGGGCGGCATGCGCCTCGCAAACGTGACAAAGTGGTCCAGGGTACTTGCCGGTACTGAGCAAAACCAGCGAAACCACGAACAACGACGAATCACGAACAACGACGAATCACGAACAACAGAGTGAGGTCACGCCACATGGCGACGATTGAGGTCCAACAAGCGGAATCATCGGGCACCAAGGGCCTGAAAGGAGGATCGCTCGGACTACTCGCGGTCATCGTTATCGGGGTTGCGTCAACTGCCCCTGGATACAGCCTCGCCGCAAGTATCTACGTTTTCGCCAAGACGGTCTGGGACGCCCGCAGCACCGACTACGGCTACGGGACGCTGTTTGGGGTAGGAACCGTGCTTGTCATCGGCACCCTCCTCCTTGCTATCGGGGTGCCATTGATGTTGTGGTGTTCGAAGCGCTACCCGAAATTCTTCACCTATCGTCCCGACCCGGTGGATCTGGTCAAGGATCCGAACAGCACCGATACGCTTGCTGCGCCACTCGGTACGTACACAAACGAACTCGCGACCCGAGGGAAGGGAAGGTAGCCATGGCCGGAGAATTTGTGGTCGGAGTCGGGGGAAGCGGAAGTGGATTCGAGGCCGCACGCGCCGCAGCAAAAATGGCAAGTGCACTTGCGGTTCCGCTCGTCATCGTGTTCGGGTGCGAGTCGTCCACCCTGGCGCCTCGAGGTGGCCCGCCAGAAGAACGGATTGCCGAGATCGGTGAAGAAGCGGTCGCTCAGATCCAAACCGAACGAACACAAGACTTTCCCGGACTCCGGATCGAAGTGGAGATGGTCGCGCAACGACCAGCCGATGCGCTCATCGCCGTGGCCGAAGCGCGCGCTGCCGATGTCATCGCAGTTGGTCACGGGGGACAGGGCCCATTGCGCGCAGCGCTCCTGGGCAGCGTCACCTACGAGATGGTGCACCGCTCACCCATCCCAATACTCGTCGCGCCTGACGACGAGGACGATCAGGTCGAGCCCTAGCAGCGGAGGTCGTCGTGGGAGTGACAGAGGAGCAGCTTGCGTCGTGGGTGGCGCGCCTGGTGCAGATTCCCAGTGTGAATCCGCTTCACCAGGGTCCCTCCAGTGGGGTCATCGGCGAACGGGCGCTCGCCGAATTCCTCGCTGGCGCGTTTCGAGGCTTGGGCGCATCGGAGGTGGTTCTCGATGAGGTTGTGGACGGACGCCCGAACGTCTACGCGGTTTTTTCGGGGCGGAGCGATCGCCTCGTGGTCCTTGACGTTCACACGGACACGGTGACTGTCGAAAACATGACTGACCCGCCCTTCGACGGCCGTATCGAAAACGGATGTGTCTGGGGTCGCGGATCGCTTGATACGAAGGCGTCTCTCGGTGTCATTTGTGCACTTATGGAATCGTGGCAAGCGGCAGGTGTTCGGCCCGAGCCAACCCTCCTTGTTGTGGGGAGCGCCGGCGAGGAGGCGGGCGGTCTGCAAGGGGCGTATCGATTTCGTAAGTGGGCAGAACAACGCACCTATGACATCGATCAACTCATCGTTTCCGAACCGACGCAGCTTGCGCCGATCTATGGGCACAAGGGCGCGGTCGGTATGCGGATCACGGTCGTGGGGGAGTCCGCCCACAGTGCGACGCCGGAGCGTGGCAAGAACGCAATCTTCGCGGCGGGCCGACTTATCACCGCACTGGAAGCCCATAGCGAGGAACTGGTTGCGATTCCGCCTTCGACTGAGGTTGGGCCGGCGACCCTCTTGGTTGCGATGATCAACGGTGGTATCGCCGGAAACGTGGTCCCGGACCGATGCGTGCTCACCGTCGGGCGTCGTATGGCCCCCGGCGAGGACGTGCAAGCGGTCTACGACTCGATGGTTGCTTTGGCAACCTCAGCATGTCCATTACCGCTCGAAATCGAACCGATCTATATAACCCCGGATGGTCTCCCCGGAAGTCCTGCCTTCTATCAAACCCCGGACTCGACTCTGGTTGGGCTTCTGGCTGAGGCGGTCAACTCGTTTCCGGCAACCGCACCATTCGGGACGAATGCGCTTCGCTACGACGGCTTCGCTCGCGAGAAGGTGATCTTCGGTCCGGGCAACATCGAAGATGCGCATCGCCCAACCGAATGTGTCGCGATTTCTGATCTCGTTCGAACGGCAACCGCGTTTACGGCCTGGCTGAACCCCGGATAAGCGACTCCCATTCGGTAAGGAATGCCATCAACGCCTCAGAATCGTCAAGGCGGGGACTCGGGCGCTGGGCCTCCAGTCGTTTTGCAGCGAGACTGTTCTCCACCATTCGCACCTGGTAGTCGAATGCGTCGAGAGGGTCGTCGACAATGAACTCCTCAGTCGAGCCGTTGTACCCGGCCCAGGAAAAGCGATTCACGCCGCGTGCCGGAAGCCAGGGGTTTGACTCGAAAGTGAAACGACCATTTGTTCCGAGTACTTCGAAATGCGAAACGTTTCCGTAGGTCTCGGCGGTATGGATCGAGGCGAGCGCTCCCGAACCAAATCGCATCGCGGCGGCCGCTTCGCATACGTTGGCGTCAACGGCCGAGATGTTCCCCGTTGCGTGCACGGATCGTTGCGAAAAACTGTCGATGCCGCAAATTGTGTCGACGACGAGTTGGACGAGTGAAACGGGGTAGCACCCGAGGTTGTAGATCGCGCCTCTCCCTTCTGGGTTTACGAGGTGGGCGATGCTGGCCGCGTAACTTGCGTTGATGTAAACCAGCCTGCCGAGACGTCCATCAGAGATGACATCAACGAATCGTTGAATGACCGGATGAGCGAGGTACATCAATCCTTCGACGAAGAACACGTTGTTGCGCACTGCGTCGAGGAGCGCACGGGTTTGGTCCATCGAAACCGTTAGGGACTTCTCCGACAGCACTGCCTTTCCGGCCTTGGCAGCGACGATGGTCGCTATGTGGTGAACGTGATTTGGAGTCCCGATGTAGACGACATCGATTTCGTTGTCATCGAGCGCGCTCTCCAGTGCTGATGACCGGCGCGCAATGCCATGTCGATCGCAGAACTCCGAGAGTCGCGTCTCGTCGCGTCCGATTGCGACGGCGACCGCCGAACCAGGGCTGGCCTTGATCGCCTTAACCATCGTGTCGGAGATGAAACTGCTGCCAACCACGGCCCAACGAATCATAACGGTTCCTGTTCGGGCGGGAGAGTCCCGCCAGTGAACGTAGTCACCACGGACATTCGGCGCCACAGTGCCAGGTTGGCGCTACAGTGCGGCGCTCACGCGCCATGTTGGCGCTGTGGCGCCAACTTCCGACCACCAGCGGCGCGAACCCCAGCCGCGAGAACTCGGCCGCTGCGAACAGCGACCGCTTCGCCATCACGCAGCGCCCGGTTCATCGTGATGACACGACGGGCGGGGTAGATCACGGTTGACATTGGTTATCCTCTGTCGCTGAGGCATATTCGGCCATGTAATAAGGGTGCTTAGGATCGTATTTCGTGAGTGGTGCTGCGTTTTCAACTCGACCAATCGGTCGGAGGTCGTTTCCTTCGCAGTGAAGTCGAGCGTCGCCAAGCGACATCCCGAGCCCATTCTGCTTTCCGGTTGAGTTCTTCGACTACTTCGCCGGTGTCGAGCTGCGACGTCCGTTGTCTCGCCGATGTCGGCTTCGAGGTTGTACAACTGCAGAGTCTCGACGCCGCGCTTCGAGAAATGAAGTTTCCAAGGCCCGACACGGATCGCTTCCAAATCGTTCATCCAGTAGTAATAGAACGCGTCGTGCGGAGTCGTGGCGCTCGCGTCGAACCAGATCGGTTGCACATCGCGGCCATCAATTGTCCGATCATCGGGAAGCGATGCGCCGCAGACTGCAGCGAGGGTCGGATAGAGGTCCATCGATGTTGTGAGTTCGTTGGACACTCGGCCGGCGGCGATACGACCGGGCCATCGGACGATGGCCGGTACTCGCTGGCCCCCCTCCCAGGTGGTCGCCTTCGTCCCGCGTAGGGCACCGTTGCTGCCTCCAAGAAGTTCTCCGTTGCCACCGACGGGAACAGTGTTGTTCCCAAGCGAACCGTTGTCGCTGGTGAAGATTACAATCGTGTTCTCCTCCAGTCCCAGGGACTTGAGTTCGTGCAGTACGACCGATGTTGCCCAGTCGATCGATTCGACGGCCGCCCCGTAGAGCCCGTTCTCCGATTGCTCAGCGAAACGCGGCTGCACGTAGATTGGTAAGTGGACATACATGTGGGCGAGATACAAAAAGAATGGTTCGGTCCGTGCGGAGCGCATGAATCGAACTGCTTCGACTACGTAGCGTTCGGTCAGCGAGGCCTGATCGGGTTGTTGCTCGATGACGTCGCCGTCCAGGACCAGCGGTAGCGGTGCCATCTCCCCCTGCCCCAAACCAACTCCGTGGCCGGGGAACAGCACCGGCCACCCATCGAAGGAACCAAAACCGAAGCGGGGTGGATAGCAACCGGTGAGGAGCGCACCTCGCGACGGCGAGCAAACCGGCGATGCTGCGTAAAACGAATCGAAGCGGAGCCCGTCTGCTGCCAGTTGATCGATTGTCGGCGTCTTGTTGACCGTCGATCCGTAACAGCCGAGATCCCCATAGCCGAGGTCGTCGCAATTGATGAGGACGACGTTTGGGCGGTCCCCGAACGCGAAGTGGTCACTTTGCGCGTTTGTTGGGGCGGAAGACGGGTATGGCCTCGCTACCGTCGGGTTGTTCGAAGTCGACAACGACTGGCAATCGATAGCCAATTTCGTCCGAGTTAATATCGAAAAGTGTGCTTATCATCCAGGGTCCCTCGGCAAGTTCCACCGTTGCCACGGTTCGAGGGGTTGGTAGTACTCCATCAGCTCCGGCGCGCCCGTGGAGGACCACCCAGGATTCGATGTGCCCGGTGCCTTTGGCGTCCAACCAATCGAAGGACTCGCTCAGGCACTCCGTACACATAGGAACCTCCGGTCCGCGCACATGGTCACAGTTGGTGCAGCGACGAAGCAGAAGCCGCCGTTGGGACGTGGCGTCGAAGAACTGCGCAGACGCGTCGTCGCGATGGACGGGAGCGAGCGGCGTGTTGATGTGCTGGTTCATGATGTTTCGTGGGGGCTCAGCAGAAGGGTGCAGTGATAGTCGAGGATTCCGCCGTTGCCGCTGGAGAGTACAACGTCGTGGTTGGCGACCTGGCGCTCGCCGGCCGTGCCTCGGGCTTGCAGGATCGCTTCAGAGATCGGTGTCATGCCCCACATGTAGTAGGCAGAAAGTTGGCCGCCCCCTGTGTTGGTCGGTAGGGAACCCCCCGGCCCGAGCACTCCAGATTCGACGAACGGCCCACCTTCTCCCTTCTCGCAAAACCCGTAATCCTCGAGCGACACAATCACGGTGTAGGTGTAGCAGTCGTAGATCTGGCAGACGTCGACATCGGCGACCGATAGCGATGCCATTCGAAAGGCGCGGTCACCCGACTCCACGGCGCCGGAGACTTCGCCCAGCCGACAGCCGCGTTCTTGGACCATGCCCGGGTGTGCTTGGCCCCACCCGAGCACGTAGACGGGGGGTTGGCGAAGCGTTTTTGCGCGATCCGCGGATGTGACGATTACGGCGACGCCGCCGTTGGACACCAAGCAGCAGTCCAGTAGGCGGAGCGGGTCGGCGATCCAGCGTGATGACTGATGATCCTCAAGGGTGATGGGGTCGCGGAACTGAGCCATTGGGTTCATCGACGCCCACTGTCGTTGTTGCACGGCTACGGCTCCGAACTGTTCGGTGGTCGTACCGTACCTGAGCATGTGACGTCGGGCGGCCATGGCATAGCGGGGGTTGGCCCCTCCATATCCGGCCGACATTTGAATGGCGGGAAATCCTTTGAGGACGGGGCGGCGCGCACCGTAGGCTGCGCCGGCGCTAATTCCTTCTTTGAGGGGTGCGTCGGCGAACACGCATGCTACGACGTCGGCCATGCCAGCGTCGATCGCCATTCCGGCGTATTGGATCATTGCCCCGGCTGATGAGCCGAAGGCCTGATACTCGGCGAGAAGTTTTGTGTTTCGAAGTCCCAGTCCGCGTTGAAGGAATACGTTCAAGTCGCCGGGAGAATTGATAAGCAGGCCGTCAATGTCGTGTATCTCGAGCCCTGCGTCAGCGATCGCCAGTTGGACCGCTTCTCGAGCGAATGCCGACGCAGTCTTTCCGTACACGCGTCCCATTTCGGTTATGCCGAGCCCGGCGATAGCAAAGTTCGTCGGTTTTCGGGTCACAGGAGTCTTACCGTAGGAGCGCATCGATCGGTTCGTCCAACCGAATAGGTCTTCGGGCTCAATTCGGCGTTCGTTCGGTTCTCAATATCAAGTTTTGGCGGACCGCTCGACGACAGCGGTGAACTCAGCGCTGTTCGCAGCGTTCGATCTGCTTCCTGTACGCACGCGAGAAGTCATCGACCGTCGTTCGGTCTGAGACGTTTCCAGCATCGTCGAGCACCGTCCAAATGACGCCATCAATTGCCTGCATGGACAGGTGCACAATCGCTCCGTTTGTACCGCCTTCTTCAATGTGAATCGCATCACCATCGTGTGAGACGAACGTTCCCGGCACCCTCACCTCATCGAGTGCCCAGTTGGATCCAAGTCGTCGGTACGTCCGGTGCTCGCCATCGACGACGAAGGTTGTGGTGGGTCCGACATGATTGTGAGCGACGCAGCGAGCGAGGGGTGCAAGTCGAAACAGTATGTCTACCTTCTGTTTCGTCTCGTTCACCTCGAGGACCCAGAAACTGAGCCCGTCAGGCCCTCGGAACGGTCGCCAAGAGATTGCGCGATCGTCGAATCGAAACGTTGTAGTCATTCCGTACTCACCTTTTCACGATCGCTAAATAATGTTGATGGCGTCGAGAATGGAGCGTACGTACTCGCTGTCGCCACGTAGTTGGCACGAGTCTCGCCACGAACTTCGCTGTGTACCCCAACTGACGAAATCATGAGCTGTCGATGTGACCGTGGCGACGGCATCGCCGCGTTCCTCCACAACGCTCACGAGACCGTCAGCGCCGACCGGATGCACTGTAAACGTCCCAGATCCTGCCCCGGTGAGTTCGAGTACCCACGGGCGGTCGACGATCGTGAGCTGCGCCCGGCACATTTGAGCCAGCCCCGCCATCATCCAATCAACCCCTGGTCGGACTCGGACATCGTCGGCCTGAGGAAGCGAGCGCTCGATCGACCCGCCGGGCTTCAGTACGTCGTGGCGAAGGTGGCAGTAGTGATCGAAGCAATAGGCATTCGCTAACCAATGCATTCCATACGTGCCGAGATCAGCAAGGGGTATCTCGGTTGATGCCACCGGTTCTTCCTGCATCGCCGCAAGCCCCGCGATGGCGCCGTCGCGGTACAGGTCGTATTCGGCCATCAGTTCCTTCGCCGACCAACTCCGACGCGAGGTCAACAATTCTTCGACCATTTGCTCTGCGGGCATGTCCGAGGGCGCAGCGTCGGGCGGGACCGGTGTCGGATCGACGAGTTCTTTGAAGTTCGATGTCACATGGCCGAGTACCTCCTGGATTCGCCATCCCGCGCACGCGCTTGGCAATAGCCACTCGTCGTCCGAGAGCGACCCGAAGACAGTTTGCATATCCGCGTGGTTTGCGAGGAGTCCATCGATCGCGCTTTTGGTCATCATTCCTCCGAGGCAGAACGTTTGATTGCAGTAGGCAGCAGCGTAGATCCACCGACCGGATCGACGCCACTGAGCCGTCGGAAGACGCTGTGTCGACTGCGAAGGTCGCTAGCCTGGGGGGCCAGCGAAACAACGAGGGATGGTCATGTCTTCGATCAACATCACGATATGGAACGAATACCTCCATGAGGTGCAGGAACCCGAAATCGGGAAGGTCTACCCAACAGGTATTCATGGTGCGTTGGCCGAGGGGCTGGCATCGAACACCGAATTTTCCATTTCCACGGCGACGTTGGCCGAACCGTCCCACGGTCTTACGGACGCAGTAATCGAGAACACCGATGTGATGATCTGGTGGGGGCATATGGGCCACCATCTCGTCGACGACAAGATCGTCGACAAGGTTCAACAGGCCGTGCTGAGCGGGATGGGCCTGATCGTCCTTCATTCGGGTCACTATTCGAAGATCTTTCGGCGAATGATGGGAACGAACTGCTCGCTCCTGTGGCGTGAGGCCAATGAAAAAGAACGGCTGTGGGTTGTCGAGCCGGCGCACCCGGTGATGGAAGGCATTCCTCCGTACTTCGAACTCGAAGCCGAAGAGATGTACGGCGAGCGATTCGATATCCCGACTCCCGAACATCTGCTGATGGTCAGTTGGTTCCAGGGTGGCGAGGTGTTTCGAAGCTGCGCGACCTGGCAACGTGGCCACGGAAAGATCGTGTACTTTCGCCCCGGCCATGAGGAGTACCCGACGTATCGCAATGAACACATACTTCGCGTAATTGCGAATTCGTGCCGTTGGAGCGCACGCCGAATAGACCGGCGTACGGATGATGCCCCGAATTCTCCCGCGCTGGAGTGGGTGCCAGGCGCATCGGCTCGGGCAACGGCGGCCGCGCAGGCTGGCTCGTCGAGCGTGGGGCAATGATGACCCGGCGGCACCGAATCGGAATCATCGGGACCGGCGCAATCGCCCAACAGCACATGGTCGGATACCAGGCCGCCGACGCGGAGGTCGTCGCTCTCTGCGACGTTTCGAAAGACACGTTGGCCCGTCGTCAGAAGGAATGGGGGGTACCGAACGGCTATCAGGACTACGCCGACCTACTTGCCGACGGGGCGATTGATGCCATCTCAATATGCACGCCGAACTCATCGCATTATCCCGTCACGATCGCTGCAGCAAAGGCCGGGAAACATGTGCTTTGCGAGAAGCCCGTGTCATTGGACCTTTCGCAGGCCGACGAGATGATCGATGCATGCAAGAACGCCGGCGTTGTGTTCCAGGTTGGCCACCACATGCGGTCGTGGGCGGCCGCGGTAAAGGCCAAGGAACTCATTGAACGCGGGGCCCTGGGAGACATTACCTATGTGCGCTTACGGCAAGCCCACGACTGGGGTGGAGCGCGAATCGTTCGAGGCGCGTTCGGGTCTCGTGAAGCCTCGGGTGGAGGCACCCTGCTCGACAACGGATGCCATCTGTTCGATCTTGCCCGCTATCTCGCTGGCGACGTCAGTGATGTCTTCGCTCGGATTTCGACGCGAAAGTTTGCAGTGGAGGTTGAAGACACCGCTGTCTCCTCGCTTGGGTTCCTTTCGGGGGCAATGGGTCAGGTGGAGGTTGCCTGGACCGGAACGGGATGGCACGAAGCCTTCTGGGTGTTCGGCACTGAGGGGTCATTGGAGTGTGACAACCGCGTGTCGTCGCGTGAACTACTGCATCGGTTTCGATCCTCAGGAGGTCAGACCTGGGACGGAACCGACATTGCTCGCTATGAACTCCAGGGTAGGGAGTCCCATACCCAGCACGTCATCAGCTTTCTCGATGCCATCGATGGCCGGCGCGATGTCGTCTGCACGGGCTCCGACGGTCTGGAAGCGGTTCGATTGGTGCTTGCGTCATACGAAAGTGCCGATACCAACTCCGTCGTCCGGATACCTCAGATCGGCATCGCGTGAAGATCGACAACGTGAAAACGTTTGTGGTCGCAAACCCGCCGCCGCGTTTGGGCGGTCGGTATTTCATCTTCGTCAAGCTGACGACCGATTCCGGTGTATCGGGGATTGGCGAGGTCTACACGGCTACGTTCTCTCCGCACCTCGTCGCCCAAATGATCGAAGACGTGGCGGACCGGCACGTTGTCGGACAGGACCCGTTCCATGTTGAGGCGATGTGGCGAAAGATGTACGGCCGTGGCTTCTCGCTCCGTCCGGACCTGACGCTTGGCGGCATCATGAGCGGCCTGGAAATGGCGTGCTGGGATATCGCGGGAAAGGAATTGAACAAGCCTGTCTATGAGCTTCTCGGTGGCCTCGTGCACGAGAAATTACGTACGTACACGTACTTGTACCCCACCGACGACTCCGACGTCCATAGTGATCACCCGGTGTATTCCGACCCGCAAGCCGCAGCTGAAGCTGCCGCTTTTGAAGTCGATCGCGGATTTACCGCGATCAAGTTTGACCCGGCGGGTCCCTACGGGGTTTTCGGCGGCCGCCAGCCGACGCTGGAGGACCTGGATCGGTCGGAACGAATGGTGCGGGCTGTTCGGGAAGTCGTTGGTACGCGCGCAGATATTCTCTTCGGAACGCATGGGCAGTTCACGTCGTCGGGGGCGATCCGAATGGCGAAGAGACTGGAGCAGTACGATCCGCTCTGGTTCGAAGAACCCACACCTCCCGATGTGCCGAATGAAATGGCAAAGGTGGCGAGGGGTACTTCGATTCCTATCGCAACGGGGGAGAGACTCACGTCCAAATACGAGTTCCACCGCGTCCTGGAGGCCGGTGCCGCATCGATCATCCAGCTCAACCTCGGTCGGTGCGGAGGATTGCTCGAAGGGAAGAAGATAGCGTCTCTGGCCGAGGCGTACGGGGCACAGATCGCTCCGCATCTTTACTGCGGCCCGATTGTGGGAGCTGCAAACGTGCAGCTGAGCGCGTGCTCGCCCAACTTCTTGATCCTCGAGTCGATCCGTGATTGGGGCGGCTTCCACGCAAAGCTACTGAAGAACCCGGTCCAGTGGGAGAACGGCTACGTCATTACGCCGACCGATCCGGGGCTCGGAGTCGAACTAGATGAGGCAGTTGCGCTTGCCCATCCCTACACCGGTGCGGAGCTCCACCTCGAAATGACCGAACGGCCGCTCTAGCGCCTAGCGCCACCACACGCAGCTGTCAGCGGGGACGAGCCGCGACCCGACGTCGAGATCGTTCGACGAGAGGATCGGATATCTATCCCCAACAACGGAATCCGTAAGCTCACATGGCGTCGACGTCGGATTGAGTATGACGAGCGTGTCGCCGCGGACGAAGGCGACGATCTCGTCGGGGGAGTTGTTGACCCACGCAAGCGGCCCGTCGACGCTTCGTCGGGCTCGTAGTGCACGACGGTATAGATGCAGCATCGACGCCGGGTTCCTCTCCTGCGCTTCAACGCTCAGCGGGGCCCAGTTTTTCGGCTGGGGTAGCCACGTCTCCACATTGGGAGACGTGAACCCGAAGCCGGTCGTGGGATCAGCCGTCCACGGCATTGGCACCCTGCATCCATCGCGACCGATCTGCCGGCCTTCGGTACGAGCAAATATCGGATCCTGGCGAACGTTGTCGGGGAGGTCCAGCACTTCTTCGAGGCCCAGCTCCTCACCCTGATAGATGTAGAGGGTTCCGGGTAGCGCAGCGGCGAAGAGAACGAGTGCCCGGGCGCGCACGAGCCCAACACTTAGGTCGACCGGAGCGTCTACGTAGACCAGGTTGTTTCCGGTGTAGCTGGAAAGTTCGGTGGCATTCGCCCGGCCGAGTCGCGTGACGACTCGTTGGGTGTCGTGATTGTTGATGGTCCACGCGGGCGGGACCTGCAATGTGTCCATGGTTGCCACGGTGTCACGAACGACCTCTTCGATGCTGTCGCTTCGCCAGGGCGCAAGCATCAATTCAAACGCGAATGATTGATGGAACTCGCCCGTGACATACATGGCGAGTTGTTCCGGTCTGCCTGGCGTGTATGCCTCGCTGACCGTGACCAACTCTCTCCCGGGATGCGTCTCTTGGTACTCGTCGATCACCGATCGCCAGTGTTTCCAATAGTCATGCCCAGTCGGCCAAAAGACGGTGTATGGATTGTATGACCACACATCGTTTTCGGCGACGTCGCGCGAGACCGGAGGTGCGTCGGGCAGGCCCGGGGCCTTGGCTGCTACAGCAACGGCATCGACTCGAAATCCGTCAACGCCGCGATCAAACCAGAAGCGAAGGGCTCGATCGAAGTGATCGACGACCTCTGCGTTCGACCAATTGAAGTCCGGCTGCTGCGGAGCGAATGTGTGGAGGTACCACTGGCCAGGAGTCGCGTTGTCATCGATGAGGCGGGTCCATGTCGGACCACCGAACACGGATCGCCAATTGTTCGGAGGTGTGTCACCGTTCGGGCCAAGCCCGTCGCGAAAATAGAAACGGTCGCGTTCGGGACTCCCGGGCTCCGCGGCGATTGCCGAGCGAAACCACTTGTGCTCACTGCTGCAGTGGTTGGGCACAATGTCCATCAAAATCCGAATCCCCCGTGACTCGGCTTGGGCCAACACTTCGTCGAAAACCGACAGGTCGCCGTAGTCAGGGTTTATATCGAAGTAGTCGGCGACGTCATAGCCATGGTCGATCTGGGGCGACGGATAACAGGGGGACAACCAGATCGCGTCAACTCCCAGATCCGCCAAATAGTCGAGCCGCTCGCGAACCCCCCACAAGTCGCCCCAGCCATCTGCGTTTGCATCAGCGAATGATGGAACATAGAGCTGGTACACCACAGCGTCGTGCCACCAAGGTGGACTCGACGATTCTGGTTTCGACATGTGCGTCCCCTTGCGCTCCCCCAGGGTCTCTAACGGAAAGCGCTTTCCAAATTACAACATGCGACATCCGCGGAGCCCGGACCGCCTGAAGGCGCCCTTGCTCAGCAAACGGTCGCCGCGCCTGCCGTGGCGTTGGTTCGATCGTCGATGAGAAGGAACCGGCCCGTGACACGATTCTGGGTGTACGGGTCCACAACGATCGGTTCATCAAAAGTGATACGGATCCGCCCCAGGTCGTTGATGGAAAGTTCCGACGCCGCCTCGGCAACGAGGGTCTCGGGATTCAACCGGTGGAGAATCGACTCTACGTGCGCCGGCACAATTCGGGCAAGGTGCTTGACGAGATATCGGTCGCCGACCGTCAGAGGGCGATCGATCATCCACGACAGGTCGGCATCCATGGTCGTCGTGACCACCGGGCGAACAGATGCGTTGCCCACGACGAGAACATCGCCCCGGCCGACGTCGATGTGATCGGTGAGCGTCACTGCGATCGAATCTCCCGGCATTGCGTACTCCACTTCTCGGCCGGCCCGCGTCAGGCTGGCGATTGTGCTGCGGGTCTGCGCGGGAAGAACGATGATCTCGTCGCCGACTTTGAACGGACCCCCGGTGAGCTGTCCGGCATAACCGCGATAGTCGCTACCGGATCGCAGGACCCACTGCACGGGAAGTCGAGCGCCGACGGGGAGATCTTCGTGATCTTCGATGTCTTCGAGCAACGCGAGCAGCGGTGGGCCGACGTACCAAGATGCGTGGATGGAACAATCAACAATGTTGTCGCCGTTCAAGGCGGAGACGGGCAACGCGCAAAACTCTGTACGCCCACCGAGCTCTTCGAGTAGCGATTCGACATCTCTGACGATTCGATCGAAGGTCGCCTGATCCCAATCGACCAGGTCCATTTTGTTCACGGCGAGGATGAGTTGGCGAACACCGAGCAGGCTTGAAACGCCGAGGTGACGACGCGTTTGCTCCACGACTCCGTGTCGTGCATCGACCAGCACAATGGCAACGTCGGCAATCGAAGCGCCGGTCACCATGTTGCGGGTGTACTGGACATGGCCGGGGGTATCGGCCAACACGAAGCTCCGTTTGGGCGTCGCAAAGTATCGATAGGCAACGTCGATAGTGATGCCCTGTTCGCGTTCGGCTCGCAACCCATCGGTGAGCAGGGCGAGGTTGAGCTCCTGGTCGCCGTAGCGTCGGCTTGCTTTGGCGACGGCATCGAGTTGATCCTCAAAGATGGTCTTGCTGTCGTGGAGCAGTCGGCCGATCAGCGTAGATTTGCCATCGTCCACCGATCCAGCGGTGGCAATGCGAAGCTGTGGACGCGTCAGCGTGTCGAAATTTTGTGGGGTGCGCATTAGAAATAGCCTTCTCGTTTTCGGTCTTCCATGGCGGCGTCGGAAACGTTGTCGTCTGCTCGCGTGGCACCACGTTCGGTGATCCGTGCGGCGGCCGTCTCGGCGATAACTTCTGCAACAGTGCAGGCGTCGGATCGGACGGCCCCGGTGCAACTCTGATCTCCAACGGTGCGGTATCGAACGGTTTCGGTCCGAGCCGACTCGTGTGAGCCAACGACGACCGGTCCGCCGACAGCGAGCAGCATCTTCGAGCGTTCGACGACCTCTCGCTGGTGCGAGAAGTAGATGCTGGGAAGGGGGATGTCTTCGCGCTCGATGTAGAACCAGATGTCGAGCTCAGTCCAATTGCTGAGCGGGAAGGCGCGAAGGTGTTCGCCAGTTTGTATGCGCGCATTCAACAGGTTCCACGGTTCAGGTCGTTGCTGGCGCGGATCCCACCGTCCGCTGGTGTCGCGAAAAGACAGGATCCGCTCTTTGGCCCGTGCTTTATCTTCGTCTCGTCGGCCGCCTCCGAACGCCGCATCGAAGCCATGCTCGGCAATTGCGTCGAGAAGCGTTACGGACTGGAGCCGGTTCCGTGATCCGGTGGGACCGGGATCGGCGACGCGGCCTTTGGCGATTGATTCCTCGACGCTTGCGACGACGAGGTCGAGGCGACCCTCGGTGACGACCTCGTCGCGGTAAACGATGACCTCATCGAAGTTGTGGCCCGTGTCCACGTGCATGACCGGAAAAGGAAGCCGTGCGGGGAGAAAGGCCTTCCGGGCAAGGTGCAACAGCACCGCCGAATCCTTGCCGCCGGAGAATAGGAGAACCGGTGCTCGCGTTTCTGCGGTCACCTCCCGGATGATTGAGATGGCTTCGCTCTCGAGTTGGTCGAGCAACGAACGGCGGGTTGTGGACACGGGTGTCAGCGTGTCCACACTCATACGTGCAACCCACATTCTGTCTTTGCCTGACCGGACCATCGACCAGCGCGCTTATCTTCACCGGGTGCAACCGGTCGGGTGCAGGGCCAACATCCAATGGATGGGTAGCCTCGCTCGCTGAGCGGGTTCACGGGAAGTTCGTTGAGGGACGCGTAGAGCGCCATGTCGTCGTCGGTGAAGGTGGCGAGGGGGTTTATCTTCACCACGCTGCGGAGCGGGTCGTAGCTCACGATCGGTGTGTTCGCCCGTGAAGGCCCGTCGACTCTACGAATGCCGGTGATCCATGCGCTTTTGCCTTCCAGGGAACGGCGCAGGGGTTCGACTTTACGAATTGCACAGCACCCTTCGGTATCGCTTTGCCAAAGATTGTCCGGGACGACATGCGGAAGCGGCGACTCGATACGAAGGTTGAGATCAAATCGAGACTTCAACTCGTTTGCGAACCACCAGGTTTCGGCAAACAGGTATTGGGTGTCGAGAAGGACGATCTCAGTGGTGGGGGAGGCCACCGAGACGGCGTGAACGAGAACGGCATCCTCGAAGCTCGACGTGAACACCAATCCGTCGCCGAAGCGTTCAGCCGCCCATCGAATGATCTCGACAGGTTCGGAATTCTCGAATTGCCGGCTAGTTGCGGCGAGTTGCTCGAGTTCGGATGCCGATGGTTCGATGAACCGGCGGGTTGTGGTGTCGATAGTCATACGTGTCCTTATCGAATTGGAAGGGTCAGAGAAGGCGAAGCAGTTTGAGGCCGCTTGTTGCGAGTACGACGGCGAGAATCGGTCGAAGTGCGCGATCAGGCATGCGATGCGCGAGTTGCCCTCCGAGCCAGGCCCCCGGAATGGCGCCAACTAACAAAGGGGCCACCAGAGCTATGCGAATCTCGCCGAAGAACATGTGGGCGAGCACCGCCGAGGCAACGAGCGGAATTGCTTGCGCGAGATCGGTTCCGATGAGTGTCTTCGCGGCCAATGTTGGGTAGGCCCAGGTAAGGAGAACCATCATCAGCGAACCCGAGCCCACGGATGTGGCTCCAACGATGAAGCCACCCGCGACCCCGATGAGGAGTGTCGCTGCACGCCGAAGTTTTGGTTGATCCTCAACAGCAAACGTTTTGCGAAGAGCCCTCACAAGAAAGACGGAGGCGGCGATTAGGAGCGCAATACCGATCGCTCGTTCGGTGAACGCTTCACTGTGTTTTCTTGCAACGAGGTTCACCGCGGCGGCGCCCACGAACGCGGCGGGAACCGATCCGAGCGCCAGCCATTTGACGAGGTCTCGACGAATGCTCCCGTGTTGGTGGTGCGCCGCCGCTCCGGCCGGCTTCATCAAGAGCGATACGACAAGGTCACTGGAGACCGCGGCGCGCGCCGGCACACCAAAACCGATGACGAGCAGCGGCGTGAGGAGGGCACCACCACCCATTCCGGTAAGGCCCACGACAAGCCCTACGACAAGACCGCCGAAACTCAGAACCGGCGCGCTCGCTGCGAAAAGGAGGTTTGTCGGCATCACGCCGCCCACCATAGCGCAAAACCCGACTAATCCGATCGGCTTTATCGATTATTCGGTCGGCGTCAGCCCTTGTTCGCGCCTAACGTAAGTCCACCTATGAACTGCTTCTGGAGCAGGAAGTAGATGGTGATCGTCGGTATAGCGATAATGACTGATGCAGCCGCAACGAGGCTGTCCTGAGTTGAAAACGCACCACTTAGCTGTGCAATTGACGAGGTGATCGGCTTCTCCGCGCCTTGTTGAAGCATCACGCTTCCCCAGAAGAAGTCGTTGTACAACCAGGTGAATTCCAAGGTGGCAAGCGCAGCGAGGGCCGGACGACAAAGTGGGAGAACAATGCTCCAAAACTGCTTGTTGACACTCGCTCCATCGACAAAGGCAGCCTCGTTGAGTTCCTTCGGAAGGGTCTTCATGTAGTTGCTCATCACGAACGTACAAAATCCGGTCTGGAACGCAACGTGGATCAAGATCACACCGATCTTGGTCCCGAGCAGGTTCCCGGTGTCGGTGTCGCTGAAAAAATCGGGCCACGGGATGCGCTTGAAAATTTGGAACACCGGCTGGAATATGACCTGCTGCGGCATGAGGTTGCCGGCCGTGAAGATGACCAGGAACGCAACATTGAATCGGCCGCTGAAACGCGTGCAAGCGAAACCGACAAGGCTCGAAAACAGAAGAATCAGGACGAGTGCCGGGATCAGGATGAAGAAGGTGTTGAAAAACTTCCGACCCATCTCACCTTGTTCAAAGGCGCTTTTGAAGTTGTCGAACGTCAGTGCACGGGGAATTGAAATGACCCCATTGTTACGGAGTTCCTGCTCGTTGCGAAAGGCCGAGAGGACTGCTCCGACGAGAGGGACAAGCCACACCACAGACATCACGATGAGGAACGCCTGAAGGACGGCCCGAGGGGCTCGCAAGCGGTTCTTCTGTCCGTATGCGCCCGAACCTGAAGAGCTCATCCGTTTTCCTCGCTGAAGTTGTTGATCACGTACTTGATGATGAATCCGATACAGAGGAAGAACAGAACCATGCCATAGGCGGATCCAATGCCAACCCGACCACCGCCTTCACCGGTAAGACTGCCGGTCACCAGCGTGCCCATCACCTCGGTGCCACGTTGGGTTCCGAGGGCAGCAATCATGTCGTATGCGCGCAGAGCTTCGATGATGGTAATTACCGCAACGACTGCGTTGATCGGGCGCAAGGTGGGAAACACGACGTGTTGGAACGACCTGATTTCGTTTGCACCGTCGATACCGGCTGCTTCCCGGAGGGAAGGATCAACGCCTTTGAGACCCGCCAGGTACAGCACCATGATGTAGCCGATATGACGCCAGGCCATCGCGATCAAAATAGCGAAGAAGTTCTTGCTCAGCCCGAGGCGGTCGTCGTAAAAGTCGGGCAGCGCCATGGCGGCAAGAACGCCGCCGAGAATGCCAACCCCCATGCCGATCAGAACCCCGCGTGCTCCCATCGCGCGGCCCGCAATCGTCCCGACCGCGATCGCCAAGACGACACCGACGAGAAATCCGAGGATCGCGCTATCGCGCATCGAGAAGACGTAGTCACCGTTTCCGAGAAAGTCGATGCCCTTTCCCGGAACAATTTTGTTCAGCAGGCCGCGGTCGGTTTGGAACATGACCGCTTTCCAGATAAAGCCAACAACAGCGATCGACAGCACGACAGGCATGTAGAAGACGCTCTGATAGAAGCGCCCGCCCTTGACCTCTTTGTCGAGGAGGTAGGCGAAGAGCATCCCGATCATCGAACAAAACGCAAGCCACACGATCAGGATGAGGTTGTTGAAGAGGGCAGGGAAGAGCTTCGTGTCGAAGATCGTGAAGATCTGCCAGAAGTTCCGAAAACCCACGCCGTTGGCATCGCCGACGGGACGGAGATTGTCCCATTCCATGAACGACAGAATCGCCGTGATGAATGCCGGTATCCAAACCAGAATCAGGTGGACCGCCAACGGTATGCCGATGGCGAACTTCAGCCACAACCGATCCCCGAGGGTAAGCAGTTGCAGACGAGAGCGACTCCCCGTTGCGGGCAACGCTGGCTTGGTGGTTCGATCAGTCATTTGCGCTCCGACTCGTGGGTGAAACGGCCAATCAACGGTGCTGAACAGCGATCGGCAGCGTCGCCAAGATTCGCGACGCTGCCGATAGTCCGGCCACTATTCGAACTTGTAGGTTGCCTTTTGTTCTTCGACGGTCTTCAAGATCGCGGTGATGTCCTTGCCACTCAGGTAATCCTTGATGGCCACGCCGACGACCTTCGACGCGAAGTCCGGATCGGTGTCACGGTCGAGGAACTGTGAGATGTACTTCGCAGCACCAACGAGCTCTGCCGATTTCTTCTGAAGCGAGTTGTATCCCGTCGTGTTCGCCTTGGCGTTCGCGGCGATCACGGACGGGTCGACGCCGAGGTACGCATCGATGGCGGGAGCGCCACCGATTGCGGCCAGAAGTGCCCTCGCGCCGACCTCATTCTTCGGTGCCTTTGCCATCATGAAGCCGTCGATGGGAGCCTCAACTGCATCTTGACCGTATGCCGGATCGATCGCCGGGAACGCGAAGAAGTCCATGTCGTCGAGGATTTCCTGGGCAGCCGGATCCTTTTTCGGATCGAACTGGGAGGCGAGGAACGTACCGATGAGGTACATGCCGGTTTCCTTCTTGCCCCAGGCCTGAGCGCCGTCTTCCCACTTGCGGGAGTTGGCGTCGGGCTGGTAAAAGCCCGTAATCGTGCTCCAGTTCTCGAAGACCTTGGCCACTCTGGGATCGGTCCAGGATTCCTTGCCACCCATGAGTGAGACGTGGAAGTCGTAACCGTTGGTGCGCATATTGATCATGTCGAACATGCCCATTTGTGGCCAGCCGCCATCGTTTGCCGCGGAGAATGGTGTGATCCCGTCGGCCTTCATCTTCTCGCAGAGGGCGAGGAGGCCGGCCCAATCGGTCGGGATGGTGTACCCCTTCTCGGTGAACAGGCTCTTGCGGTAGTGAATCGCCCACGGGTAGAAATAGAAGGGCACGAAGTATTGCTTGCCGTCGAGCGCGGTTGAGGCGTTCTTGAAGCCCGCTGACATGTCGGGCAAGCTGGCCCAGACATCGGTGATGTCGCCAACGACACCCTTCGATGCGAACGCACGCATGCGATACCCGGCGAACCACGAAACGACGTCGTCGGGCTGCTGGATGTAGGTGTTGAAGTTGTCCTGGTACCCGTTGTGGTCGACCGTGTTGATCTTCACGTTGATACCGGTCGCCGTCAGGGCTGCGGCGATTGCGCCTTTGACCTTGTCGTCGGAGTAGTTCGATCCGAACGTGACTTCGCCGACATCTTGGGCCGGAGCGGCTGCCGCAGCGGTAGTGTCAGCTGCTGCTGTCGTTTCCGCAGCAGCAGTATCGGCTGCCGTAGTCTCGGCGGCTGCAGTGTCGGCTGCGGCCGTGTCAGCTGCGGCCGTGTCGCCTCCGTCGTCGCTGCTGCAGGCTGCCAGAAGGCCTCCGCCCGCCACCACGATGACTCCCGCGAGCAACTGTCGACGACTTATGGGAAACCCAACGTCGCGAGGGTTCGGTGAACGACTAGTGCTTTCGGATGGGTTCTTTTCTGACATGTTCTCCCCTTGGTTGGTTTTTGGTTGGTTTTTGAGACGTTCGTTGAGGTGTTGGCGGTGCGACGAGTTCTTGTCCGCTGGCATCGACACCGCCAACACCAGAGGAACTGCACTGTCGACCATCGTGACCTTCCGATGTTCGTTAACCCGAAGATTCGCCTCGGCTGTGACGTCGGACACAATAGTCGACCCAGCATACGCAGAATCGGATTCTGCGTCAACGTTGACGTTGGACTCGGATGGAAAGCCTTCGCGATCTCGGCGAGAGGATTGGCTACGCCGATTCGCGCACGACGAGAGCGACCTCAAGTGTCACCGATGGCTGCGCCGTGCCGGGTGACGATGCGATGCGATCGAGCATTGCGATCGCTTCGAACCCGATGCGTTCGGTGTCAAGTCGAATTGTCGTGAGTGGCGTTACGAGAGCGGTGCATAGGGCGATGTCATCGAAGCCCACGATTGCGACGTCGTCGGGAATCCGACGGCCCTCCGTGGCGAGTGTCTGGAGTGCGCCTATCGCCATCGCGTCGTTATAGGCAAAGACGCCATCGATATCTGCTCGGCTTCGCAGGAGGGCGTCCATGGCAATCCGTCCGCCCTCGATCGTCGGGAGCTGGCGAGGAATGAGATCAGGCGTCAGCGCAATGCCCGCCGCGTGCAGGCCGCGGACGAAACCTGCCTCGCGACGGGGAAGTAGTGTCGAGAACTCCGAGTTCGCACTCGCCAGCATGCCGATACGCGACCTGCCTTTGGAAACGAGGTGGGCAACTGCCATCTCGGCACCCTGGCCAATTGCTGAAACAACCGAACCTAAGTTGGGCGCGTGGGTTTCCAAATCGACGAGGACGGTCGCGAGTCCGCGCGCTGCCTGCGCGATCACCGATGAGCGATTGCCGAGCGGGGCAAATACGATAACCCCGTCCACCGATAGCGAACAAAGCGTTTCGAGCACCTCGTTCATCGTCGAGACTTCCTCGCCGTGGCTCGCAATCAGCATCGTGCGCCCCATGGCCCGCGCTGCACTTTGCACCCCCTCGGCCAGTTCAGCGAAGTACGGATCGTTCATGTGCGGGACCACAAGCCCTACGATTCCCGTCCGACGTGTGATCAGTGCCCGAGCAAGAAGGTTTGGCCGGTAGCCAACCTTGTCGATAGCGGCGACGACGCGGATCCGCGTCGCTTCGCTAAAGCCACTCTCGCCGTTCACGACACGTGAAACCGTGCGCGGTGATACACCGGCGAGCGCGGCGACGTCGTGAAGCGTTGATCCCTTGACCATGGCCGCCATTCTCGACTCCTTCCGGCTTACCCTGGGGTAGCTCAGCATACGTCAACGTTGACGTACGCTGAAGTCGACGCGTCGATCTCATGGAACGAATCGAGGGAGGTGCAAGGTGGCGATCGGCCGAGAACTTGTCCTTGAAGGCGCTGACTGGGTGAAGAGACCACCTCGCCATAAGTGACCCTAATTGCACCTAATTGACCCTCATTGCAGTCAGGAATGCACTGTCGCTAACATATGTACGCTTATGGATTGCTGAGCGGATAGAGTCGCCGGGGGTTCGTGACGAGGATCTTGTTTCGAGTGGTTCCGTCCGGAGCGAATGACGTCAACAGGTCGACGAGGTCGCCGTCGTCAGGAATATGGCGCACGTTCGGGTGGGGCCAATCCGTTCCCCACAGGATTCGATCGGGTGCAGCGGCAATCAGGGCCTGAGCATAAGGAACGACGTCGTCGTAGGGTGGAGCGCCGCCAGACGTAAGGCGTTCGGAGCCGGAAATTTTGACCCAGCATCGCTCATCGGTCATCAATGAAAGAAGCGCCTGGAACGGTGCCTGGTCGACGCCCGCTTCGGCGTTCACCCGTGCCATATGGTCGATGACGTAGGGTACGGGCATCCGCTCGAGCAACTCCGTGTAATCAGGGAGATCTTTGGCGTCGAAGTGCAAAACGATATGCCAATTCCATGCTGCGCCCGCTCGACAATTCGCCAGAACACCGAAAGCTCCGGAGCGCCTCCGAGGTGGGCGACGAAGTTGAATCGGGTCGAACGAACGCCGGCATCATGTAGTTCTTGGATCTGGCCATCACTGAAGTTCTCGTCGATCATTGCCACGCCGGCGTAGCGACCGCGTCCCCTCAAGAGAGCATGAAGCATTGCCGAGTTGTCGGTTCCGTGGCAGCTGGCCTGTACGAATACCGCGTTGGAAAGTCCTAAGCGCGCCTGTAGTTTTTCAAAATGCTCGATTCCGGAATCGGGCGGTGTGTATGTCCGATCTTCGGAATAGGGAAAGATATGTGCCGGGCCGAAGATGTGGCAGTGCGCGTCGCATGCTCCCGGCGGCGGCGTGAAGGTTGTCGGCGGATGGGGTTTAGGGTGGGGCGGTGCGATCGTCGGGGCCATTGGACTATCCCTGGGAACGTCCGAAAACGGTGCCGTCCATGAGCTTTCGTGCGGTTCGAATGATTCCTGAGCGCTGCACCTCGAACACACCGTTGGTACTGGAAAACTCGATCGACGCGTCGAATGTACCGGTCGGGTGTTCAACCACCATTGCACCTCCGACGAGCCCTTTGGAGACCGCCGCAGCCGGTGTTCCCGCCATTAGAGCAGCAGTGGCAACGCTCACTGCTCCGAGGACCCCAATGGCATCATGGCATCGATGGGGGATGAATGTCCTCGTACACAGTGAACCTCCGGCGACAGGAGGTGCAACGAGCGTGAGCTTCGGAATCGTAAGCGCACGGACATCTCCGAGACCCATCATCTCGCCCGCAGCAAAGCGGATACGTTCCAACTTTTCTCGCAACGCGGCGTTCGCCTCAAGTTCCTCAGGTGTCTCGTAGCCGGTGACGTCCAGGTCGGCCGCTCTGATCACGACGACGGGCATGCCGTTGTCGATCAGTGTGACCACCACACCTTCGGCGACGTCCGTTGTCTGTCCGGTTGGAAGAAGGGATCCGCAAGTTGAACCAGCAACGTTGAGAAAATCAATGTTCACAGCACTTGCCGTACCGGGCACGCCGGCGATGTAGGTATCACCGGCATAGTCGGGCTTCCCATCGCGGGCACAGAACCGTGACACTGCGATGCCTCCGGAGTTGACCATCCGAACCCGAACCTCGACTTCACCATCGGCGGGCGGATCGATGAGTCCACGCTCCAGTGCGAACGGCCCTACGCCGGCGAGAATGTTTCCGCAGTTCTGGGCGTCGGTGACGACTGCTCGATCGACGACAACCTGAAGAAAGAGGTAGTCGACATCGGCACTCGGATCTTCTGACAGTGCAACAATCGCCACTTTGCTGGTAAGCGGATGTGCGCCGCCGAGACCATCAATCTGGCGATCATCTGGTGAACCCATGACCTCCAACAAGAAACGGTCCCGGGCGGCCTCGTCTTTGGGCAACTCGTCTTCGACGAAATAGAGACCCTTGGATGTGCCACCCCGCATGACCATGCAACGGGCGCTCGGTGGCGGGGCGCCATTCGGATGAGCATTCATGTCGTTCCTCTCGGGAATCGTTCCCGAAAGGTTGGTTGAATTACACGCACAGCTGCGGTCACGTGTCGTACGTTACAAGGAATCGCGTTGCCCTCGCTGGCCGCCCGTTAGACCAGGGGACGCGCAAACCGTTTCGAAGGGAGTCGCTCGGGTAAGGTCGACTCATGACCGCAACTCCTTCGCTTACCTTCGCCACGTTCATTCCTCAGGGCGAATGTTGGACCGTGATGGCGACGATCAGCCAACGCACATCGCGAATGCGCTTCGGTCAAATTTTCATCCGCGAAACGGAGGCCGAGTTACGAGAAGTTGGCACGAAGTCGCTCATCGGCCAACCTTTCGAGGAGTGGTCAGCAGCCCATTTCGTAGGGATACCCGAGCAGGTTGGCGAGAAGATGCAGAGCTACACAGATCGGGGTTGCAAAGGATTCGTACCGTGGTGCGCGGACTTCCCCGACGACGAGACGATGCGACTCTACGCAAAGGTAATGAACCACCTTCGCCAGGCGAATGGGAGCCGCAAGTGAGCGCGGAAACGAGCGACTTCGACGGACGGGTTGCCATGGTGACGGGCGGAGCATCAGGAATGGGGGCCGCAACGGCGCGAGAGTTCGCACGTCGAGGCGCTCAGGTGGTTGTGGTTGATCGAAACCTCGAGCTGGCCGAAGCTGTTTCGAACGAGATCAGCGGCGTCGCAGTAACAGGCGATGTCAGCGACTCCTCATTTTGCAACGGTGCCGTAACCGCCGCCGTTGAACGATTCGGGCGTGTCGACGTGTTGGTGAACGCAGCAGGCATCATCGTTCGCGCCGCGGGAATCGACACGAGCGACGAACAGTGGAACCGGATGTTTGGGGTCAACGTCAGTGGCACGTTCTTTATGTGCCGAGCGGCGATTGGCGCTATGCGTACGTACGGAGCTTCGACCGGACCCCGTGGTGCAATCGTCAACTTCGGTTCGATCTGGGGCGATCTCGGATCGGCAGGGGTCGCCGCGTACTGCGCTTCCAAGGGCGCAGTGCACAACCTGACGCGCGCTCTCGCACTTGACCATGCAACCGATGGCATTCGAGTCAACGCTGTCTGTCCTGGCGAGGTAAACACCCCGATGCTGGCATCGGAGCGAACAGGACCGGTCACCCAGGAGATACTCGACGCGCTGGCCTCGACTGTTCCGATGCAGCGACTCGCCGAACCAGAAGAAATTGCTCGGGTCGTCGTGTTTCTCGCCTCGGACGCCGCGAGTTACATGACCGGCGCGATGGTGAGTGTTGATGCAGGGTACGGAGCTCGCTGATGCAGTACCGCCGGTTGGGCAGGAGCGGCGCACTGGTGTCGGCCATCGCGCTTGGCACCGACAACATAGTGAATCCCACCCCCGAAGACGAATCGATTCGGATGATCCTCGGCGCGTTGGACGGGGGCATCAATCTCGTTGACACGTCCAACAGCTACGCGGCAGGGGAGTCGGAACGAGTTATCGGGAAGGCGCTTCGTGACAGCAAGCGTCGTGACGAAGCCTTCATCGCTACGAAAGTCCACTATCCCACGGGCCCCGGACCGAATGATCGAGGAAACTCGCGGCTACACATCATGCGGGCCTGCGAGGCATCGCTTCGGCGGCTCGACACAGACTGCATCGATCTCTACCAGCTTCACCGCCCCGACTTCGAGGTGCCCATGGACGAAACACTAGGTGCGCTTACTGATCTCGTGCGCCAGGGAAAAGTCCGATACATCGGCTCGTCCACCTCGCCTGCGTGGAGGATCACCGAAGCGCTGTTACTGGCGGAACTTCGCGGACTTGCCTCATTCGTCAGTGAACAGCCTCCGTACAATCTTCTCGATCGACGAATCGAAAACGAAGTCGTGCCAATGGCGCAGCATTTTGGGGTAGGGCTGTTGCCATGGTCGCCGCTTGCCATGGGTGTGTTGGGAGGTCGCTACGTCGACGAGGCATCTCGACCGCAAGATTCTCGCGCCGCCGTTCGGGGAGGGATCTACGCCGAACGGGTCTCCGACGACGCAATCCGTGCGGGAAATCGATTTGTCCGGATGGCTCGTGAGGCGGGCTTCGACGCCGCGCAACTTGCGATCTGCTGGGTCAAGGATCAGCCCGGTGTCGTGTCGCCTCTCATCGGTCCGAAAACTGTCGACCAACTTCAGCACTTCCTGCCGGTCGGTGACATGGTGTTTCCCGACGAGTTCCGTGCTCAATGCGACGATGTGTGTCCGCCAGGGAGTGCCGTGGCGAACTTCCACAATTCGGCTGCGTGGATGAAGATGCGACTGTTATGACGCGTTCGTCACGATTTAAACCGTTTCGAAGGCAGCGCTGATCTCTGAGCGGAACAACGCATCGAGGGTTCGTGCGTTCACCAATGCATCATCGAGATGCTCGCTGGTTGGCTGTTCGTTGCGGACCAGATCAGAGAACCACTCTGCTATCAATGCGTACTGGTCGTTCGCCGGAACGACATGCCGCTCAGCATCAAGGCCGTCGAGGGAGCTCAGACCGTTGTGGGTCAGGTACGTCACCGGCTCTGTTTGGGGCTGGTTGAACGGAATCGTCATCTCTATTCGTCCCGTGGTGCCGAACAGATGCACCCGCTGATGGGTCGTACTTTGTGTGGATACGCTGAACTGGACGCTGCGGCCTCTGCCCATATCGAGAAGCGCAGCGAACCTCCGGTCCGTCAGAAACGATGGATCTCGATCAGCCATTGCGACGACGCGGGCCGGAACTGCCTCGAAGAACCATCGGGCAGCGACGACGGCATAGCACCCAATGTCATACAGCGCACCACCGCCGATATCGGCGATGTTGCGGATGTTGGTGGCGTCGGTGTTCGAGTAGGCGAATGCAATATGTGCGTGCGTAAGTTCGCCGATCTCGCCCGACCGGATGTGATTGCGAACCTCGATCCACTGGGGGTGATGGCGAACCATGAATCCCTCCACGATGTGCCGCTTGCTGGCATAGGGGCGCAGTGTTTCCAACTCGGTGGCGTTCAGGGCCATTGGCTTTTCGCAGTACACGTGCTTCCCGGCGTCGACGGCGCGTTTGGTCCATTCCACATGGAGATGGTTGGGGAGGGGGTTGTAAATGACGTCGACGTTTGGATCGGCGAGGAGCGACTCATACGATCCGTGCGCAACCCCGATGTTCATTTGCGCAGCGAATTCCTGGGCACGTTCAAGCGTCCGCGAGCCAACGGCGACGACATCGATATTGTTGGCCCGACGCAGTCCCGGAATGAACTTGCTCGCCGCGAATGCGGATGTCGAGAGGATCCCCCAACGGACTGGATTCATACGTGCCTTTCGTTTTTCTCGCAACGGCCGATCACCGTTTACCCCTCCGTGAAGCCCGCAGACAGTGGTCGGAAACGCAATGACCGGGTTAGGGGTTCACAAAACCCTAATCTTGTTGGCGTCTGCAGCCAACGAGAGTTCCTCATTCTGGCTTCAATACTTCCCCAAGGAGTTCCACATGCGATTGTCTTTCGGGGGCCGCCGGCCCCGTCTTGCTGCAGTGCTGTTGTCGGTAGGTGTAGTCGGTGCAACAGCGAGTGCCGTCCCCCTCGTCGCACCGCAAGCGGCCACCAAAGTTCCGTTCACACTGTCGCTAAGCCAGAGCACCGTTGCCGTTGCCCCCGGTACTACCGCTACCCTCACCCTGACAGCGGTTCGTTCAAGGGGATTTACGTCTCCCATTTATCTTGGCTCGCGCTCGGTTCCCAGGGGCGTGCGGGTGAGTACGGCGTCGAACCCGCTGACTCGAACGACCACCACGGTGAAGATCACCGTCGATGCATCGGTAGCGCCTAAAACACTGTTTGCAACACTCACCGGGTCGAGCAAAGGCAAGACCGCCACCCGGACGATCAAGATTGTCGTTTCCAATGGAGACCCTGTCGGGCCGACCGTGCCGTCGACGACTGCGACCACGACTCCGACCGCGGTGACGCTTCCCCCCCTTCCTCCGGCGACGTCCATTCCAGCGACCTTGGCCACCAGCACAACGGTGCCGACTCTGAACGACTACACGTTGACTGCCGAGCCTGCTGCGGTGGCGCTCCCGGCGTTTGGAACGGCCACCGCGACGATCAAGATCACTCGAACGGGAACGTTCAACGACATTTTGGACTTCGCTGTCGATGGTCTCCCCGCGAACGTGACACCAAGCTTTAGCGCTGCGACGCCGACAAGTCCGTCGGTCACATTGACCTTGAACAGCAATGGTGCACCGGCGGGCGTGTCGGAGCTTACGGTGCGCGCACGCGCTCGCACCGCCAAACTCACGTTGACCGTTGTCGGAGGATCGGCACTCAGCGCAAATCCAACGGCGGCCACTGTTGCGCTCGGTGCGTCTTCGAACGTAAGTATGCGTTGGGGTCGTACGTTGCCCACCGGCTCAAACGTGAGCTGGACTGCAGTCAACCTGCCGGCGGGAGTTACCGCCACGTTCGTACCGAACAACACGACGTCGGTCGAAAGTATCATGACGCTATCGGCATCGGCGACTGCGGTCGTTGGGTTGGCCAACATCACTGTTACGTCGACGTCGGGGGCGCTCACCGATAGCCTATCCGTGCCCGTCACCGTCGGGTCGACGCCACCACCGACGGGTACCGGCACGGTGAGTCCTAGCGCAGCTGCGGTGAATCCCAACGCATCGACGACCGTGTTGTTCACCCCAGCTGGAATCAACGTCAACCAGCCGCTCGTCTTGTCCCAGACGGGCCTGCCCGCCAACGTGTCGATCTCGGCAACCGTTTCCGGAACAGGCTTGAACCTCACGCTGCAAACGACTCCGTCGACGGTGCTCGGCACGTACACGATCACGTTTACGGCAACGCAGGGAACGGTCGTCTCCAGCGCCGCCTTGACGCTTAATGTCATCGCCGTTGGGGCAACCACAACCACCACCACGACAACTCCTTCGGTAGCGGCAGGGTTTACGCTCACGCCGTTGCCGGCATCGTTGACTGTTGCTCGTGGTGGATCGGGCAACGTCGGAATTACCCCGGTGTTCACGGGAGCGATTGCCCCGGTGACCTTCGGTGTGACCGGTGCTCCTGCCGGTGTGGGGATTTCCTTGACTCCGAACCCCAGCGCCGGGTCGGCAGCGATGACGCTTTCCGTGCCGGCCGCAACTGCCGCCGGCGCCTACACCCTGGTCGTGACAGGCACCATCGCAGGTCGGGGAAGCGTCAGCCTCAATATCGCGCTGACGGTGTCCTGACCGCCGGATCCTTCGTTCGGCACTCTCGGCGCCGCGTTGTCCCTCAGGCCTCAATGCTTCTGCGTCGGGGCCTGAATGCGTTCGAACTTCTTGTCGACCCCGAAACGATAGGATTCGAGGCCAAGAAGGCTCGCGGTACAGGGGAACGCTGTCGTCATGTCAAAAGGGCAAGGATCGCGAGAACACTGGACATCGGTGTGGACCTCGAAGGAGTTCAACGAGGTCTCATGGTTTGAGCAGGACACAACGGTCATGGTGGAGCGCATCGTTCAATTGGTTCCGGACCGCAGTGCGCCTATCGCAGATGTGGGTTCGGGTGCCTCGGTCCTTATCGACGAACTACTTTCACGCGGCTATAGCTCACTCTTTGCCGTCGACCTGAGCGGCGAAGCACTCGAGCGAACGAAATCCCGGCTCACCGATCCCCAACACTCGGTAACGTTCAAAGTCGTAAGTGCGCTTGATATCCGATTTGATCTGCCACTTGCGCTCTGGCATGACCGCGCCCTGTTCCATTTCTTTACGGAGCCAGCGGACATTGCCGAATACCGGCTCCGTGTCCGTGAGAGCTTGTCGGCGAACGGGTACGTGGTTATCTCGACGTTTGCCGAAGATGGTCCAGAGCAGTGCAGCGGGCTTCCGGTCGCGCGTTACTCGTCCGAGGAGCTTGCGCACGTGTTCGCAGACGACTTCAGCGTTGTGGATTCATGGCGGTCGATTCACCGCACCCCATGGGATAGCGAGCAGCGCTTTGTAACGGTAATCTTGCGGCGAACCTGACCAGTTCCTGGAGTCGAGTTGTTACCAGCGGTCGGCCAGGGCCAACCAGGCCTCGGTGGTGAGGCCGAGCGATTCGACGTCGATTCGCTCGTTGTTGCCGTGAAAACGCGAAGCGAACTCTCCGGCGCTGAGGGATCGGCTGAACAAGCCAAACCCGTACGCGACGGTACCGGTGCGGCGGAAGAACGTTGCGTCGGTGCCTCCGGCGGTAATTCGGGGGACCAGGCTTGCGTCCGGGCGGAATTGGCGGGCAACTGCCTCCAGTGCCGTGTAGAGCGGCGTGTCGGTTGGTGAGATGGTGGCGTCACCTTCATTGATCATCTCGGTTGTCACACGGGCCGAGAGTTCGGGGCCGAGTGCCTCCAGCAACATCGCGTCGACCGCCGCTCGGTCGTGCCCAGGAAGGGTGCGGATGTCGACTTCTATGGCCACTTCATCGGGAATGATGTTCGTCTTTTGACCGCCGTGAATCACATTTGGCGAAAAGGTCGTATGTGTACATGCGTGTGCGAATTTTGCAGTTCCGTGATCGAGAAGGTGTCGCAATCCTTCGTAGACCAGTGTGGGGTCGTGGAGCATCGCTACAACATGGTCATCCACATCGAGCGCCGACGCATACTTCTTCCAAACGTCGTTAATGACTGCCTCGGGCCGGTAGTCAACGAGGCGGCGTACGACTTCAGCCGCCACAGCCACGGCGTTGTCGGCCCCATACGGCATCGATCCGTGGGCAGGCGTTCCCTTGACGATCAGCCGACGCCACGAGGTGCCCTTTTCGCCCACCGTTATCGTGATTCGCTCGCCACGCGGCGAAGGAAGCGTGACTCCGCCCGATTCGGTGATCAGGTAGTCGCAGCGACTCAGTTCTGACTCGTGGTCGACGAGATAGCGAGCGCCGTAGTGTCCCCCGGCCTCTTCGTCGGCGACAGCGATGTAGCGGATAGTGCCTTTCGGCCGCTTTCCGCTTCGGACCAACGTCTTCATCGCGACGGCCATGGAGCACGTCAGGTTGAGCATGTCGAGCGCGCCGCGACCCCAAACCTCGCCGTCGATCAACTCGCCGCCGAAGGGATCGTGGTGCCAGCCCGCTGGATTGACGGGGACCACATCGGTGTGACCGAGCAGGCACAGTGTTGGGGCTGTTGGATCGGTACCCGTAATCTCGGTGATCAATGACCGTCGTCCGGGGGCCGGCTCAACTTGTTGAAAGTCAAGGCCGCTCCCGTCAAGGTACGACTCGATCAGGTCGCTACTGCGAACCTCGCTGCCCGAGTCGGTGGCTCCTGTGTTGACGCATTGGTTGCGAATGGCCGCCTGCAGCAACTCAACGGTTTCATTCTGACGGGCGACGACTTCGGTGACTGCAGTGGCCATTCGGCAACGATACCCCTCACTATGTTCGGAGCGGATCGCCCTCTCAGACGGCGACACCGCCTAGCTTCGACGGGTGCCATTCGAACGTCACGATCAGACTCGCATTCCGCTTCTCACCCTTACGATCACCAAGCTCTTGACGAATGCGGCTCTTCGGTTGGCCTATCCCTTTTTGGGGGACATCTCGCGAGGGCTTCACCTCTCGAAAACGGAGGGTGGTCGCCTTCTCGGGCTTGCCGAGTTGGCAGGGCTCGGATCCATTGGAGTCGGACGTCAACTCGATAGGGGCCGTCATCGGCGATGGTTCACGGCCGGAGTGTTGTTCGGCGCAACCGGTGCGCTGTTGTTCGCGTTCGTCCGTACGCCGTGGTCGCTCGGTGTGGGTTTCGGATTCGTGAGTCTCGGGGTGGGAATCACTGCCTCGGCCGGTCACTCGTTTCTGGGTGATCAGGTGCCATTTGCCCGACGAGCACGTGCGATTGGCCTGTACGAGTCGTCGTGGGCGGTCGCGCTCTTGATTGGCGGTCCGCTGTTTGCGTTTGCAATCCGAACATGGTCATGGTGGACGCCCTTTGCCTGTGTCGGAGTTCTCCTTTTGCTTGGCGCGTCGGTTGTCTATCGACGCCTTCCGCACACGACAGTCCGTGGGGACCATCACGAGATCCTCGGCGAGGTTCCCGACACCCGGGTGGTCACGCTCACCATTGTTTCCTCGGTTTGTCTGACGCTGGCATCGGTCATGACGTTTGCGACGTTCGGACCGTGGCTCGAGGCGCGGCACTCGATGCGAACCGGCGGGCTCGGGTTTGTGGCAATGGCGCTGGGTTGTACCGAGCTCCTCGGCACCAGTCTTGTTTCGGGTTTCGGGGATCGAATAGGTGCGCGGAGGGCTGTCGTGCTCGGAGTGTGCGTGATGACCGTTGGAAGCGGCGTGCTCGTGCTGGTCGGAAACACGGGAAGACTCGCTGCCATCGCCGGCGTCATTGTGTTTTTCGGCGGATTCGAGTTCGGCTTCGTGGCGCTTCTGTCTGTGGTGAGCGAAGTCGGTCGCTCCAGCCGGGGAACGGTCGTCGCCATCGACCACGCGCTGGTCGTGCTGGCCCGCGCCGTCGGAGCAGTCATTGGTCCATTGGCGGTCGGGGAATCCTCGGGCCGATTTGGCAGCGTGCAGGTGGCGATCAGCGGCCTGGCCGTCTTGAGCGGCATCGCAATCAGCCTGGCCGGTCGTTTTGAGATGCACTGAAGACGCGCACTTGCAAGGATCCGGTCTCAGCCAAGTCGTGGTTTCTCAGCGAAGGAGGGTGTTTTCCCTGAGGTGATCTCCGTACGCTCCGGCGTATGAAAAGGACTCCGAATCTTCCTCGCCTCCGCCGTCTTGCAATCGCGTCGTCGGTGATCGCCTCTCTTGCCGTACCACTTACTGCTGGGGCAGCGACCGTCAAGTCAGGAGCGTCATGTGCAAGGGCAGGGCGGACAGCGAAAGTCGGTTCGCGTAGTTACCGATGCGTGAGGGCAGGGGCCAAGTTGAAGTGGGCCTTGGTCGGCGTCAAGAAAGCGGCACCCGACACCAAGGCACCCGACACGAAGGCCCCGGACACCAAGGCCCCGGATACGAAGGCACCCACCACGAAGGCGCCCGACACCAAAGCACCGTAGGCCAGTCGTCCTTGTCTGTGCGGGCTTGTCTGTGCGGGTCGCAGGCTGAGACAACATGGGCGTTACAGCCGAGGGTCAACAAGCACCTTGATTTCGGAACTCTTCCCGGTCCCTAGGTCGGCGAGCACGGATTCGAATTCGGCGAGCGAAGCGGTCTTTGTGTGGAGCGAATCAATTCGGACTCGACCCTCGGCGAGCATGTCCATTGCATCGACGAAATCATGCCGTTCGTAGGCGATAGAGGTCGACACGGAGATCTCTTTGCCGATCCAGCCTGCTGGCACGATCGTGGCTTCGCCGTCGGCAACGCCAACGAGGCAAAGCTCGCCCCCTCGGCGAACAAGATCCGCGGCCCACTGAACGGCTGGGCCGCTGCCGACGCACTCGTACACGAGGTCTGCTCCGTGCAGACCATCGGCGAGCTCATTAATACGTGTACGTGCTTCTTCGCCAGGGCTTACCACGCTGTCGGCTCCCAAAGATCGAGCCAATTCGGCTCGATGGGGAGAAGGTTCGATCACCACGACGTGCCCGGCGCCGAGCGTTTTTGCCCACTGGAACGTGGTGAGTCCGATCGGGCCGGCACCCTGTACGACAACGAGTTGTCCCTCGCGAAGCCCACTTCGCCGCACCGCATGGAGGGTAACGGTGGACGGTTCGACCTGTCCGAGTTGCAGGTCTGTCAGGCCGGGGTGTGCCTTGATCACTCGATCTTCGCCAACAGCGATTGCGCTCGCAAACCCGCCGTGGGCCGGGGCGAGTGGATCGCTACCGACGGCAGAAAGGAACGCGGTCATGCAGTGGCTGGGATCGCCGGTTGCGCATGGTCGACAAATTCCGCACGGCGGAGCGACGCTCACCACGACGCGGTCTCCTTCAGTGAGCGACGACACGCCCACGCCCACTGCACTCACCGTGCCCGTCCACTCATGGCCACAGATCGAAGGCCGGTATGGCCGACCGGATTGATACGCGTGAATATCAGTTCCGCAAATACCGCAATACGCGATTGACACCACGACGGCCCCCGGCTGTGGAGTTGGGTCGGGGAACTCCTTGAGCGTGACCTGTCCCTGGCCAGTGATCAGTGCAGCAAGCATTGGTCTCCTTAGTTCGCTGTTTCGGGATAGATGGCGACGAACAACTCACGGGCCCGCTTGTAGTCGGCCTTTCCGTTGGGGGCGCGAGGTACCTCGGGTACCCACACAAGTTGTCGAGGTGCCTTGTAAGGGCTGAGGACCGTTTTCGTATGTGCAATTACTAGATCCGGTTCAAGATCGCCGTCGAGATCCACAAACGACGCCACCCCAACGACTCGCTGCCCAAATCGTTCGTCGTGAACACCGAACACGAGGCAGTCGGCAATACGTGGATGGCTCTTCACCGCCTCTTCGACTTCTTCGGGAAAGACCTTTTCCCCGCCGGTGTTGATGCAGTTCGACCCTCGACCAAGCAACGTGATTGATCCGTCCAACTCCACCAATGCCATATCTCCAGGAAAGGAGTACCGCACGCCGTTGACCTCGCGGAAGGTTTTCGCTGACTTCTCCGGGTCCTTGTAGTACCCGAGCGACAAAACGCCAAGCGCCTTGGCCGAAGTCGCCACCCGCCCGATTATTCCCGAACCGGCGGCTACTTCGTTGTCGTCTTCATCGAATACCCTGACCGAGTCGCTCAACGTGAACTTCGCGGTCGCCATCGATCCGTCTTTGGTGGAAACGTTTGTTCCCATAGCTCCTTCAGTGGAGCCGAGCGTGTCGATGATGCTCATCTGCGGCATGTACTCGAACAATCCGGTTTTGATTTCCTGGCTGAACATTGCTCCCGAGGAAATGATCGCCAGCATCGAGGAAAGATCCCAGCGGTGTCCTGTCGCATCATGATCGCGCAGTGTCTTCAGCATCGGACGAGCGAACGCGTCGCCGACGATCACGATGCTGTTGACGCCGTGCTTTTCCACCGTTGAGAACAGCTCATCGCAGTCGAGCCCGCGACTGTTCATCAGCACAACGCACCCGCCGGTGAGGTGGGTTGCGAACGCGCCGAGCCAAACACCGGTTCCATGCATCAGCGGGCAGCACGGCATTGACTTCAACTGGATCCCCGCTGCCTTCATGCCCCGAATCGTGTTCACCACGTCGTCGATATCGGCAAACGGAGGGCGTCGCATGTTCGTTGTCATCAACGTCGTGAGCGCATGCGCAAAACCACCCGACGGGTACATCACACCTTTCGGCATCCCCGTCGTGCCGCCGGTGTAAAGCATGTACACGTCGTCATCGTCGCGTTGGATTCGAGGAGCCGGCTGATTTGTCGCGAGAACTTCGTCGTAGCGCAGTGAGCCCGCAATCGGCTCGACGTCTGGCAGGTCCGCGTCGTCGACCTGAATGAGCAGTTTCAGTTTGGGAAGCTTTTCCCGTATTTTTTCGAGGCGCGGCCCCAACGATGCGTGGAACACGATCGCTTCACAATCTGCATTGTCGAGCAAGTATGCCAACTCGTCTTCGAGGTATCGATAATTGACGTTCACCGGGCATCCGCGAATCTTGAATGCGGCCGCTTGGGTCTCCAGGTACTCCGGGGAGTTGTAGAGGAACATGGCGACTTTGGAGCCTGTCGTGAGCCCGTGGGAGAGGTAGCACGCCGCTAACCGGGCGCAACGATCGTCGAACTGACCCCACGAAATCAATCGCTCGCCTTGGATTATGGCGGGAAGGTCCGCCACGGCGTCGGCAACGGCTTCGTAAACGGTAGCGAAATGAAACACGGGTTCTCCAATGTCCTGTACGGAAGCGGGACCTATCTCTGTCGACGACCAGTATCCGACAACTGGCTCCACGGTAGCCGTATGGACAGAAATTAACCGCGCGGTTAATACTTGTCGATGTGACTATGACTGAGCCCGCTGCGAGTGCTGCACGATCACCTGGAATTTCCTATCAGGAACTCCTCGACACCGATACCCGGCCGGTTCCCGATGTACTGCGAATCGAGGCACCGCGATTCCTGGGTAGTGAAGACATTCCGATTGAGCGCTACATCTCTGGGGATTGGCACCGCAAAGAAGTCGAACAGCTGTGGTCACGGGTCTGGCAGTTTGCCTGCCGAGAAGAGCACCTTCCCAACCCAGGCGACACATACATCTATGACATCGTTGACCAGTCATATCTGATCGTGCGACAGGCCGACGGCTCCCTGAAGTGCTTCCCCAATGCATGCTTGCATCGTGGACGTCGACTGAAGGACTATCCAGCGCATGCCTCAGAGCTTCGCTGCGCATTCCACGGTTTTGCCTGGCGCATAGATGGCAGCCTGCAAGACATTCCCGCCCGCTGGGATTTTCCGCATGTGAACGACGATGAGTTTGGCCTGCCGGAGTTGAAGGTGGACACCTGGGCCGGATTCGTCATGATCAACCCCGATCCGAATGCAGGCTCGCTGCGTGAGTTCCTTGGGGGGATCGTCGACGACTTCACGGTCTGGGACCTGGCCGACCGCTACGTCGAAGCGCACGTCGCAAAGATCGTTGCTGCGAACTGGAAGATCGCTCAGGAGGCCTTCTCCGAGGCATACCATGTAAGCGGCACGCACCCGCAGATCATGCCGTACCTCGGTGACACGAACTCCCAGGTGGACGTGTGGGATAGCTACGCACGGGTGATCACCCCGGGGGGAACGCCATCTCCGCAGTTGGACTGGACCCCCACCGAAGAAGAGATGCTGACGTCGATGCTCGACGTTCGGGTCGATCAGGACCTTCCGATTCGGATCCCGGAAGGCGGTTCAATGCGTGCCCTGTCGGCAGACCTGAGTCGCAAGCGATGGAAGCCGATCGTCGGTGATTCGATCGAGACCATGAGCGACGCTGAACTTATGGATTCCATCGACTACACGGTGTTTCCCAACTTTCATCCGTGGGGTGCCTACAACCGCATCGTCTATCGATTCCGTCCGAACGGCAATGACCATCGAACCGCGATTATGGAGTGTCTGTTCCTCTCGCCGTTCTCGGGGGAGCGGCCACCGCCCGCTGAGGTCCACTGGTTACGAGACGACGAAACCTTCAGCGATGCCACGGAGCTCGGCATGCTCGGCAAGGTGTTCGACCAGGACCTGTTCAACATGCCGAACGTGCAACGCGGTTTGGAAACGACCCGCAAGCCGGGGGTCACGCTTGGCAACTACCAAGAGGCGAAAGTGCGGTGGCTGCATCAGATGCTGGGGGAGTGGGTGTCATGAGTTCGATTGGCTTCAAGGGAATCCGACACCCATTTACGGGCGCAATCTATGCCCAGGATGGCAATGGCAACATCCTTGTCACCGACGGAGAACGCCAGGGACTGTTTCGCCGGAATGGTTCTTGGATATCGGGGGAATTGTTGGAGTGCGACCCGCAGTTATGCGGCTGGGTCGGCGGTCCCCAAATCGGAAACCACCGCGTTACCGAGCAAAAGCAGCACTGAGCACGGGCTCCCAATCGAGGCCGTCTCGTTCGATTGGCCGAGACGGGAAAAAGCGGCGAAGCTGTATTCAGATTGATCGCACGATTAGATATCGCGCTGGAGGGCAGCCCACATCATGGCCACACAGGTACCGGTAGAAGAAGGGGTCTTTACATGGCCGTCGGACGAGCCACGCCTCATTGGCAGCCGCTGTGTCGCCTGTGAGAACTACATGTTCCCGACGCAGTCGGGGTGCCCCCGTTGTGCCGGGTCCGAGACCGAGACGGTGGAACTCGATCGTCGAGGGACCTTGTGGACCTGGACGATCCAAGGTTTCCCGCCGAAGTCACCTCCGTACCGAGGAGAAGTTGACCCGAAGAAGTTCAAGGCCTTTGGCGTCGGGTACATCGAACTGGCGAACCAGGTAAAGGTCGAAGCACGACTTACCGAAGCCGATCCCGCGAAATTGAAGATCGGCATGCCAATGGAGCTATGCCTCGTTCCGCTCGCCGTGAACGAGAAAGGCGAAGAGGTAATGACCTTCGCGTTCCGTCCCGTCGACTGACTCGTTCGGCGATTTTCCCAGACTCATCACTTTGCGCCTCGCCGCACCCTACGCTTCTTGTACTCGCTCCAACCCCACAGCACGCCCCGCACCACGTCTTTCCCAGGAGAAAACAACATGTCAGACGAAGTCGCAATTGTCGGTATTGGTATGCACGAGTTCGGTCGCCACGACGGCGTCTCGGGCATGGACCAGGGCGTGGTGGCCGTGCGCCGCGCGCTCGGCGACGCGAAGGTACCGTGGGACAAAATCGAGTTTGCCTTTGGCGGCAGCCAGGCGGCCGGTGCGGCCGACACGATGGTGAGCCAGCTTGGTCTTACCGGTCTTCAGTTCATCAACGTTGCCAATGGTTGCGCCACCGGAGGTAGTGCACTGTTCAGCGCGTACTCAGCCATTCGCAGCGGCATGAGCGACATAGGCATCGCCATCGGCTTCGACAAGCATGAGCGCGGGGCGTTTCGTGTGAACACCAGATCCAGTGGCCTGGGGGATTGGTACGGAGAATCTGGTCTCGCGCTGACCACCCAGTTCTTCGGCATGAAGATCAATCGCTATATGGACACGTATGGAATTAGCCAATCAACTCTGGCCAAGGTTTCGGTCAAGGCGATGAAGAACGGTGCGATGAATCCAATGGCATGGCGTCGCAAGGAGATGAGCGAACAGCAGGTGCTCGATTCGGCAATGCTCAGCTACCCGCTGACCCAATACATGTTCTGTTCGCCGGGGGAAGGCGGCGTTGCGCTCATTCTCGCCCGAGCCGACAAGGCGCACCTGTACACCGACAAGCCGGTGTTCCTGAAGGCAGCCGTTGTCCGATCTCGTCGATTCGGAAGCTTTGAGGTGCTCGCTCCCTCTATCGCGTTGGAACACAACTCGGGGCCGACCGTGGACGCGTCGAAGGCTGCCTTCGAGATGGCGGGGATGAGTCCGAAAGACATCGACCTTGCGCAGCTTCAAGACACGGAGTCCGGTGCCGAGGTCATGCACATGGCGGAAAACGGGTTCTGTGAGCATGGCGAGCAGGAGCGAATGATTCAGCACGGCGAGACCGAAATTGGCGGACGCCTTCCGGTGAACACCGATGGCGGATGCCTGGCCAACGGCGAACCTGTGGGGGCGTCTGGTCTTCGCCAGGTGTATGAAAACGTGCTGCAGCTCCGCGGTGACGCTGGCCCTCGTCAGGTCCCGAACAACCCCAAGACCGCCTACACCCACGTCTACGGTGCCCCCGGGATCAGCGGCGTCACGATTCTGTCGCGCTGACGGTCCCACGGTCCCGTCATGATCATTGATTATCAGCGCGCGTACCATCAAGGAGTTCGCGTTGCTGATATTGACGTGGCCATGGAGGAATTGGGAACAACGTTGGGTGTCGAATGGTGTGACGTTCAGGAGCGGGAACAACGCGTTTGGCTGCCAGGCGTCGGGGCGACAAGCTTGGCGCTCAAGTTCACGTATTCACGGGGCGGTCCTCAGCACATCGAGCTTCTTCAGGGACCGAAAGGCACGATTTGGGATGGCTCGGTGAATCCCGGACTTCATCACATCGGAGTGTGGTCCGATGATGTCGCAGCCGATACGACGGCGATGCTCGCAGCACGATGGTCGCTACAGTTGGCTCAAGTATCGCCGGAGGACGGCTACGGCGCGTATACCTACGTTCAGCCGCCATCAGGGCTGTTGGTCGAACTTGTGTGGTCAGCTATTCGTCCCCGCTTCGAGCGATGGTGGGCTGGCGGATCACTCGCCTAGTGCGCAGAGGTGACATCGTTACCCTACGAGTTTCGTTTGTTCTTTGAGGAGCTGTCATGCCTGCTTTTGCCCGAGCGCTGTCCGAAGCCGATTCGTCGGCCGTTGCGCTTCGCGATCCACTTCATGCCTACACGTGGGGTGAGGTCGACCAAACGCTGAACCGCGTGGCCAATCATCTGCTCACCTATGACCTAGGCGCGAAGCGCCGCATAGCGGTCTTCGCAGAGAACGCCGGCGAGACTGCGCTTGCTCACCTGGGCGGGCTCTTGGGGAGTTGCTCGACCGTGCCCGTCAACTTTCATCTCACGGCAGCCGAGACGGCCTATATCGTTGCCGACTCAGAGTCGCGGGTGTTGTTCTGCGGTCCGGAGACGTTGGACCGTGCCGTTGCCGCTGCGTCGCAGGTGAAAATAGAGACCGGCATCGCCGTCGAGGTGATCGCGTGGCGCTGCGCAGAATCAGACGCTGTCACCGAGTGGACAGCGTGGCTGACCGGCGGGTCGCCCGAGGACCCGCCGACCGACGTAACACCACGGCCGAACTTGCTCTACACCTCGGGTACCACTGGCCTTCCCAAGGGGACGGAGTTACCGCCGACAATGTTTGCCGGTGGGGACACCATGGCCGAGCATCTTGAGGGCCTGAAGAAGAACCGCTTCGCGGACTACGGCACCCACCTTGTGGTCGGACCGATGTACCACACGGGACCGTTGAGCGGCATGCGTCTCCTTGTCGCCGGAACGCCGAGCGTGATCACTGCGAAATTTGATCCGGAGAATACGCTGCGGGTTATTCATGAATACAAGACGGAATCATCAGTGATGGTCCCGACTCACTTTGTCCGAATGCTCGCGCTGCCCGATGAGGTCAAAGTCCGCTACGACGTTTCGTCGATGAAACTGATTGCGCACACGGGCGCAAAGTGCCCGATCGACGTGAAGCGACAGATGATCGAATGGTTCGGGCCGGTGTTCTCGGACAACTACGGAGCGAGCGAGGTAGGCACGACGTGTTCAATCAACAGCGAAGAGTGGCTGGCGCATCCCGGCTCTGTAGGGCGCTGCTTGGCACCGTTTAGTCCTTTGGTCGTCGACGACGATAACAACGAATTGCCTCCGAATACCGAAGGCCGATTGTTCTTCAGGGACTCGACGGGCCGCGGCATCGTTTATCCCAACGACCCGGTGAAGAGTGCAGCCGCCCATATTTCGCCAGGTGTGTTCACGCTGGGAGAGATGGGCTACGTCGACGGCGAAGGCTACGTCTACATCACCGATCGGTTCAGCGACATGGTGGTGAGCGGCGGCGTGAACCTCTACCCGGCAGAATCAGAACAGGTGCTCATTCATCACCCTGCTGTGCTCGACGTCGCATGTATCGGGGTGCCACACGCCGAGATGGGGGAGGAGCTCAAAGCGCTCGTGATCCTGAAGGACCCGTCGGTCGAACCGGACCCGGCAGAGATCATCGGCTTCTGCCGGGAACGTCTGTCCACATATAAATGCCCGAGAAGTGTCGAGTTTGTAAACGATCTCGGGCGAAACACAATGGGCAAGATCAACAAGCGCACACTACGGGCCCCCTATTGGGAGGGTCACTCGTAGTGGAGTTCATCGCCAACTTCATGTCGACAGAACTCGACCCGCGCGCCTGGGCGCGTTCCCGAGAAACTGAAGGGTGGCACGTCCTCGGGTGTGCGGATCATTTCTGGTCCGGTGATCGTGCGTTCCCGCACGTGTGGGTCACGCTTGGGGCGATGGCCGGTGCAACGTCGAAGGTACTTCTCACGACATCGTTCGCAAACAACCTCTTTCGTTCACCGGTTGAGTTCGCATTTGCGTCGTTGCAGATGCAGTCGATTTCCGACGGCCGATTTGAGGCCGGCCTCGGTGCCGGGTGGTCCAAGGACGAGGCGATCGGGGCTTCGCTGGAGTATCCCGCAGCACCGGAGCGAGCGGGTCGATTCATCGAGTCCGTCCGAATCGTCCGCGAACTGTTCGGGTTGGGAACGTGCTCGTTCCACGGACGTTATTACGACGTTGAATGCCCGTCGATAGGTCCGAAACCCCAGGCCGGTCCGCCACCACTGGTTGCTTCACTCGGCGGGCACCGTACGATTCGCGAGATTGCTCCGCTTGTAGACCGTGTTGAGCTCAAGTTGATAAGCGCGGCTACGAAAGACGGATCTCTCGATCCGGTGAAAATGGCATCGATTCCGTATTCGCACATCACGGATCTGATCGCGAAGACTCGTGCGGCGAACGACACGGTGCCACTCGGCGTCTTCGTACTTTGCTCGGTTGGTGCCGACGAACGCACGCGAATGTTCGAGAAGGTTCTCGCTGGCTCGTTGATGGGCGGGTTTTTCGGATCAGCCGATAAGGTGGCCGACTCGATCGGCCGCCTTGAGGCGCTCGGCGTCTCGCGTGTCCAAGTGAGTCCGTTCAACGAAGACACCTTCGGCGCGCTCGCCCGACAACTTTTCTAGTGGTGCACGCACTTTGACACGCTCGCCGCACGCTCGCCGCACGCCGGCCGGGGCGAGCACCGTCAGATCGAGGCGCTGTCACGTAGGGCGGCGATCTGGTCCCAGTCGTAGCCGAGCTCAAGCAAGATTTCCTCGGTATGTTCCCCGAGTTCGGGTGCAACGATCGCAACTTCGATAGGCGTGTCGCTCATACGAATCGGTGTGCCTACCAACGTCATAGGCCCGTAGGTCGGGTGATCCGCCTTCAGCAAATAGCCGTTTTCGTATGTCTGGGGATCCGCAACAATCTCGGGGTACCCGCGCACCGGCGCAAACCGCGTGCATGGTCGGAGGATCTCGCACCATTCTTGGGTGGTCTTTGTGACGAAGATGGTTTCGAGGATATCGAGCAGCGCCTGTTTCGCTTCGGGCGATAGCCACGGAATAGCAAAGCGTGGATCAAGGTCCCAGAGGTCGGGCTTGCCAATCGCCTGCGCAAACGTTGCACGGTGCTGTGGAGGCACGCCAACGAGCGCGATGTGGCCGTCGGAAGTCTTCAGAATGCCATAGGCACCGTTGATGAGGGGATGGCTTCTGTTGGCTCGGCCGGGCACTTCACCAGAAAGGTTGAAGCTGGTTATCTCCGAGGCCTGAGCCCAGATGGCACCGCCCAGCAGCGACACGTCGACCCGCTGTCCTCTTCCGGTCCGACTGCGTGCAATAAGTGCACCTAGGATTCCGGCGGCAAGATGTTGCGACGCCATGTGGTCAGCAATGGTCACGCCGACGGGAGTTGGCTCTCCACCGTCGCGTCCTGTCGTGGCGATAAGTCCCCCGGCCGCTTGACCGGCCATGTCGGCGCCTTCGAGCAGCGCATCAGGCCCGATCGGTCCGAACGCCGAACCGGTCGCATAGACGAGGCGCGGATTGCGTTTGGCAAGTGTGTCGTAGCCAACGCCCCACTCGTCAAGGGTGCCCGGCTTGAAGTTCGATATCAGCACATCAGCAGAATCCACCAGACGACAGAACACCTCGACCCCTTCAGGCTTGTGGAGGTCGATGGTGATGCTGCGCTTGCCACGGTTGAGGGCAAGGAAGTAACCGCTGCGTGGGTCCGATGGCGCTGACGGGATCCAGCGCGCCTGGTCGCCGAACCCGGGGAGTTCGACCTTGAACACGGTCGCACCCATGTCGCAGAAGAGGCCGGCGGCTTGCGGACCTTGTACAAGAAGACCGATCTCAACAACACGAATTCCATCGAGTGCACCCATACCTAGATCGTACGCAGTCTGCTGGGAAGGGAGGAATTCGAGACTTCCGGGTACGATCAGCAACGCCCCTGAAGGTCGATGATTGAAACGTCGCCACCGTCGACGATGCCCCATCGGTGCCGAGCTGGCCGGGAGCGAGCGAGTTCGTCGCGTCGCCACGCCGAGTTCGCTGGTAGTCACCGTGGTGTCCGGCGACGGCGGCGGCTCAAACCGACGATCGTTGCGGGAAGGAAGAACGCACGGGCAGGCAGCGACGCCTCGTTCCATGGAGTTTTCGTGAGGGGAGCTCGCCAGGCACGCATGCGATAAAGGAAGAATGCGGCAATGGCACAGTGGAGCCCCACGAGCGCCCAGTAGAAGCCGAACTCGCCGAAGGTGTCCATCGCACCTGCCGCGACGAGTGGTCCGAGAACCGCACCGATTCCGTAGAGGGTCACGAGTTGCGACGCCGCCGCGTTCACATGTTCTGGCTCGATCCAATCGTTTGTATACGCACCAGCGATCGAATACAGGGGATAGCTGCAGGCGCCGACGCACCCAATGAGAAATATCGCCATAGTTGACGTCGCCGGTCCAAGCAGCAAAAGGGCAGAGGCAACCGCTGCTCCGATTGCGGCCATCGCCCCGACGGCTCGCCGATCGACGTCGTCGGAGGCGGCCGAGATCGGCCACTGCAGGAACACGCCGCCGATGCTGGGCGCGGCAAGGAACAAGCCGATTTGCCCTCGGGGCAGGCCGACGCGAGTTGCGAACACCGCAGCCATGCCCGACAGTGCTCCGTGGGCGACCCCGACCAGAAAGCAGCTTCCCACGCCCGTCGGGACGATCCTGGCGAGTTCTCGCAGCGACACATGGGTCCGGTCGGCCGGGGAGGGAACCACGGCATGCTCGGAAAGCGCCACTGGCGCAATCGCCAGTGAAGTGACGACACTGGCGATCGCAAACCCGGTGATGAGTCGGGCGTCAAGTGCAAAGAGAACAACCTGGCCGGTGCCAAATGCGGCGATCACAACCACGTTGTAAATAGCAAGGATTCGGCCACGGGTGCTGTTGTCGGCGAGATCGTTGAGCCACGACTCCGCCACGACATATTGTCCGGCCAGGCACAGTCCCGTGATGAACCGCAGCGCTCCCCAGGCTGCCGCCGATTCGGTCATCCCGACGGCCAACATGGCTACAGCGAGCCATGATGCTAGCGCTGCATACGCACGGATGTGGCCGACTTTAGTAAGTGCACGTAGGGAAAATCTCGAACCTACCAAGAACCCGAGGTAGTACGCAGCGCTGATGACGCTACTGACGATCGTCGGAAGTCCGGCGAGTTCTGACCGGACGCCGAGCAACGCGCCGAACAACCCGGCGGAAAAAAGCAGTAACGCCAAACCTACAAACAATCCCCATGTAGCGAGCGCGAAGTCCCTTCCCGCCGGAGGACCGTCGTCGAGAAGTTCGGGGTGCTTCCCAGAACTCTGTTCGATCACTATTTCTTTGGCCGTGTGACGGCGGGGTTGCCCTCCGTCCACATTTGAATAAGCGATCGTTTTGCGATTCGCCACCCGACGGCAGTGCGGACGAGATCGTCTTCGTAACGCCCGGCGAAAATGAAGTTCGGTCCTCCTTCCGCGGCCTTGCGAACATGTTGTGCCTGCAAATAGCACCGAGAGGTTGCCCTGTCGCCGTCGACTTGGATCTGATGGTTGGAAATGAGGTGCTGACTGTCGTCAAGTGGGTTCAGCGACCCCGAGACCTTGCCGATGATGGCATCAATCCCGGTAAGGGGGAGTCCGGCGACGTTGAATGTCGCGTCGGGCAGGAATACGTTGTGCAGTCGATCGAACTCTCGCCGGTCGAGCGCCCAGGTGTATTCGATGGTCAGGTCCGTGATCGCCATACGATCAGCAAACGCATCATACGTGCTCATATTAATCCCCATCCTCCTTCGACGCCGATCGTCTGACCAGTAATGTAGGACGCAGCGTCGGAAGCAAGGAACAGCACCGCGTTGCCAATGTCTTCAGGTGTCCCGGGCCGCCCGAGGGGGACGTTCGCCGAACGCTTCTGCATGAGTGGGCCCATGAGGCCGGTCTTGGAGCCCGGCGACCAGACGGGAGGGAGCTCCCCGGATCGCTTCTTCTGAAGTGTCGGAACGGGAACGACGCCGGGGTTGATGCCGTTTACCCGAATCCCATACGGGCTCAAGTCGACAGCCAGAGAACGCGTGAAGTGGATGACTGCAGCCTTGGCCGTGTCGTACCCCACGCCAAGGCAGGGAAGGAGGCCGTCGACCGACGCGATATTGACGATCGACCCTCCGCGTTCCTGCGCGGCCATTTGCGTCGCAACGGACTTGGAGCAGTTGAACACAGTGACCAGATTGAGGTCGATGGAACGATGCCAGGACTCGTGCGTTTGATCGAGGATGCTGCCGGACTCGTGGTAGCTGCCGGCGTTGTTCACGAGAATGTCGATGCCGCGACCTGTCGCCAATGCGTCGACGAATGCCTGGATCGCGGCGGTGTCGGTGACGTCGACTCGATGGGCCTCACCTCCGACCTGGCCGGCAACTCGGGTCGCTCCGTCCATTTCGACGTCGAGAACATGAACATATGCTCCAGCCGCAGCAAGAACCTTGGCGATGCCTTCACCGATGCCCGTTGCTGCACCGGTCACGACAGCGATGCGGCCATCGAGGCTGAACAAATCTGAAATCTTCTGCTCCATGACCATCTTTCTGCGGAATCGGCGACGAATTGATCGTCCAGTTAGTATGCCGGGCGTCAGTGTCGCGAACCCACTCGGTTCGTCCAAGAAGGGAAATCTTTTCCATGGGAGTTCTAGAAGGCAAGGTCGCATGCGTGACCGGAGGAACGCGCGGCATCGGCCGAGCAATCGCCGATGCGTTCGCCAAGGAAGGCGCCAAGGTTGTCATCAACGGACGTGACCCGGTGAAGGGCCGGGCGACCCTCGACGAGCTCAACCACGGCACACTCGTCCACTTCGTTCAGGGCGACGTGACGTTGCGTGAGGACTGCGAACGAATCATCGACGAAACGGTCAAGCATTTCGGTCGCATCGACATCCTCGTGTCGAATGCCGGCGGAGCCGAAAATCATGCCCCCGTCGCCGATCTCACCGATGAGGCTATGCAGGGCGCACTGGTCTGGAACTTCTGGCACACCTTCTGGACGATGCGCCGAGCGCTCAAGTACATGATCCCGCAGGCTTCGGGCCGGATCATGACCATGTCATCGGTCGAGGGCAAGGCAGGTAAACCGGGCATCTCGACTTACGTCGCCTCCAAGCATGCGATCAACGGTCTCACGAAGTCTGCGGCCAAGGAAGTGGGCACCCTTGGAATCACGGTGAACGCGTTGTGCCCGGGCGCCATCGAGACCGACGTGATGATGGCCCAGGGGCCCAGTGCCGCGGCGGCCATGGGTATCTCCTATGAGGAACTGCTGGGTGCTTTCGCGAGCGAAGCAGCGATCAAGAAGCTCAATGAGGTCGAAGACGTTGCCAACGTGGCAGTGCTTCTTGCTTCCGACGCCGGCGCCGGGATCACTGGCGCAATGATCTCCATCGATGGCGGAACGTCGCCGTACTGAGCACGACGCTCGCCTTCAAAAATTTCAACGATACGAACACGGAAACAAGGGAACAAGAGGAATCATGGGAAAGCTAGATGGAAAAATTGCCTGCATCACGGGCGGTACACGAAGCATCGGTCGAGCGATGGCTGAAGCATTCTTGGCCGAAGGCGCGACGGTCGTGGTCAATGGCCGCGATGAAGCGAAGGGTCAGGAGTGCCTGACGGAGATGAATGTCGGGGATCGGGCCGCGTTTTACGCTGGTGATGCGTCCAAGCAATCGGCGGTCGAAGGGCTGATCGACTTCACGATCGAAAAGTACGGGCAACTCGACATCTGCTGTTTGAACTCCGGTGGCGTGCTCAACACCGCACCGGTGCAACTGATGAGCGACGAGGAGTGGAATCTCGAGGTCAATTGGAACCTCAACCACGTGTTCTGGGGAATGCGTCGCGCACTCAATCACATGGTGCCGCGGGGGACCGGACGCATCATCGTCACGTCGTCGGTGGAAGGCAAGCTCGGCAAGCCCGGCATCGCGGGCTACGTGGCGACCAAGCACGCCGTGAACGGCCTCGTAAAGGCGGCCGCCCACGAAACGGGAACAACCGGCGTGACGGTCAACGCCATCCTTCCCGGGCTCATCGAGACCGACATCGTGCGAGCGACGGGACCTTCGTCGGCAACCGCAATGGGACTCCCGTCGTACCAGGCGTTGATCGACCTCTTTGCGGGCGAGTCGGCGATAAAGCGACCGAACCGCGTTGAAGAGGTTGCAGCCGTAGCTGTTTTGATGGCCTCCGATGGTGCGAAGAACATGACGGGGTGTCTCTTTCCTGTCGATGGCGGCACGATGCCCTACTGAGGGCATCTCCGTCCAACATGTCGCGGCTCGTCGGGTTCGGCCCGCCCGTCCAAATTGCGTATGCCGTAGACGACGTCGAGGCAGCGGCGTCGTTGTGGCAGGAGCGATTCGGGGCTGGTCCCTTTGTGACTCGACATCACATTGAACTCGAACAAGTTCAGATCAACGGCCAGCCGGGTGCATTTGACCATTCGTCCGCCTATGGCCAGTGGGGTGATGTGATGGTCGAACTCGTACAGCAACACACCCCACCCGTGGGTTCGTCAAGGGGCCTGCATCACTGCGCGTACTTCGTCGCCGACGTGGGAACGGCACAGCGGTCCCTCGAGGCGGCAGGGTATCCCGAGGTCCTTCGGGCGACGGTCCTGGGCTCGCCGACGGCGTTTGCGTTCCACGATGCTACAGCGACGCTCGGTCATCTCGTCGAGATCTACGAAGCAACGCCCCGGTTGCGAAAGTTCTACGCGCACATACGTTCACTGGCTGTCGCGCAGGAAAAGGGGCGATAGCCGAGTGGCTCCGAACTGCGGCAGAATGGCCGGATGAACATGGCTACGAGTTCCGAACGCGAGTCAGAAGCTGCACGCATCGCTCGAAACCAGTCGATGACCGAAGCGTTACTGGCCAAAGTGGAAGAGCTCGGGCCGGTGTTTCGCCAGAGGATGCGCGATCTCGATGAGCGCGCGGAGTTCCCTCGAGCGAATTTTTCGGAGGCGCTTGCTGCCGGGCTCAACCGGTTGACGCTGCCTGCGGAGTACGGCGGGTTCGGATACTGGCGCGACCGGAACTTCGGCGGATATTACCGAATCCTGGAGCGCCTGGCGTATTGGGACACCAATACGGCGCAGCTCCTGCAGGTGCACAGTCACGCCGCTGGCATTGTGGCGTGGCACGGAACGGAGGAACAGCGAGCCCAGTTCTTGCCTGAGATCGCAGCGGGTGCGTTCTGTGCGTCGCTGGGGTCTGAGGCGCACATCTACGAAAACGGCGCCGAACACCTGGCGGCCGAGTTGACTGCGGCCGTAGGCGGCTTTCGGTTGACGGCGCGCAAAGCGTTCGCATCAGTCGCCGCGATCGCAAAGTACCTCATGGTGTGGTGTGCGGTAGAGGGCGACAGTCCCTACGCCGATCGAATGCTGTTCGCGCTTGTCCCGACCGATGCGCTGGGCGTCACCCTTCTCGATGACTGGCAGATGCTCGGCATGCGCAGCACCGTATCGTGCGGCGTGCAGTTCGACGATGTGTTTGTCCCGTCATCGCACGTTATCGGCGAGCCCGGCGGGTGGGTGGAAAGCGATCCCCGCACCTTCAGCTGCGCCTACGCTGCGAACCATCTCGGCACGGCGCAGGGCGCGTTCGATTTCATCGCCAGCTATGTGAAGGGACGTCCTGATCTTCGCGACAGTGAAGTCGTGAAGGTGCGGTTGGGAAACATGGATGCGCAGCTTTATGCGGCCCGTAGCGGGCTGTACGCCGCAGCGGCACGACTCGACAATGGCGATGATCCCGACCTGTGCGAGGCCGATGCAATTCGCGCCATGCATCTCGCCAAGAACGCGGTGCTCGACATCCCCTTCCAAGGTTTCGACATTGTCGGTGCCCGTGCCGCGCATGACCGGTATCCCCTTGGACAGATGATGCGTGATGCTCGTACGTTTACGTTGCATTTCCGCGACGACCTCTACGCCGAACGGCTCGCCAACCTTGCTCTGGGTAGAGGCTTTTCGGCGAAGAAAGCGCGAAGCGGCTCAACTCCATTCGACCAATCTGCGGCCGGCGCCTAAGCCATACGTGAGCATATTATGACCCATTTCGACACCCAGTTGCTCATTGATGTTTGTGCAATAGATTCGATTTGGGGTCGGGAGAAAGCGCTGGCCGAGTACTTGGCCGGACAACTTCGGTCATGGGGCTGCGACCAAGTCAAGCTTGTCGACGCTCGCCCGAACCGCCCGTCGGTCGGCGCTCGCCTGAAGGGGACGGGAGGCGGGAGATCGCTGGTCCTCAACGGACACATTGACATCTACGAGTTGAGTCAGGATTGGACGCGCGACCCCTTTGCCCCCGTCGTCGAGGATGGGAAGGTGTACGGCGCCGGCATTGCCGACATGAAGGCCGGTACCTCGGCAGCACTTGCTGCGCTTCGACGGGTAGCCGGCCACAAGCGTCTCCGCGGCGACGTGATCTTCCAGGGCGTGTCGTGTCACTTTGAAGGGGGCGTCGGGACGCGTGCTCTGTGTGATGCCGGGTTTGTCGGCGATGCAGCCATTGATTGCGAGCCGTCGAGCAACACGATCGGAATTGCCCATCGCGGCGCGGCGTATCTCAAGATCACGACGCGAGGACGTCAGGCACACACCACGTACAAACACCTCGGCGTGAATGCGATCGAGACCATGGAACCGATCCTGGCTGGGCTTCGAGCGCTGGAGAGCGAGCTTCCGTTCGAACCGCACCCCCAACTTCGCGGCGCACCGATCTTGAACATCGGGACGATCGAAGGCGGAACCAAACACAATCAGGTTCCCGACCGTTGCGTGGTCACTCTCGACATCCGGCTGCTCCCGAGCCAGGATCCTTACAACGTCAAGGCGCAGGTCGAGGCGATGATCGAAGGGCTTCGGCGTGACGTTGACCCTCGCATCGATGCGATCGTTGAGTTCAGCGAACACTGGCTAAGCGGTCCCCGGCATGCGTATGAGATCGATTCGCAAGCTCCAATCGTACGTGCACTTCATAATGCTGTTCTCGGGGTCACCGGGTCCGAGCCGACCTATGCCGGTGTCCCTTTTTGGTGTGACCTCGTCGGGCTGAAGGAGTATGGCGTGCCCGGTGTGAACTTCGGGCCTGGTGACCCGCCGTACAACTTCGCCGACGAATATGTATTTGAGGCCCAGTATCTCGAAGCCGTCAACGTGTATGAGCGATTGATCCAAGATTGGTGCGCGTGAACGGCGACCTGAATGTCGTACACGCAACGGTGGCGCAGGTCCGAGATCGCGGTGAAGTTCGAAGAGGCCCGGCCCAGAACGAGATTGATCTCATCGTCGATGGGGCCGTGGCGATTCGAAACGGTCGCATCATGGCGGTTGGACCCTCGGCTTCGGTGCTCAAGGATTGGGGCGATCCGGCCGTCGTGACGATCGACGCCTCCGGGAAGACCGTTCTTCCGGGGCTCGTGGAATGCCACAGCCACGCATTGTTCGACGGGGACCGCCACGACGAGTACGCCGAACGCCTCGGGGGGGCGAGTCTTGCCGAGGTGGCGGCGCGCGGCGGAGGCATCTGGCGCAGTGTGGTTGCCACCCGAACGGCTTCGAATGACACCCTGTTGGGTAATCTACAGCGCGCATACAAAAGTATTTTGTCTGGTGGCGCAACGACGCTCGAGGTAAAGAGCGGCTACGGCCTCACCGTGGAATCGGAATTACAGCAACTGGCGTTGCTCCACGAGTCTCGATCGATGACCGCGATGGATCTTGTTGTCACGTTTCTCGGAGCGCATGTCGTGCCGCGTGACCTGGCCGCCGACTCCCCCGAACAGCGAGCTGAGCTGTACACCACACTGATCGCCGACGACATGCTCCCGAAGGTCGTTGCGCAGGGCCTGGCCCAGTTCCAAGACGTCACCGTCGAGGATGGCTATTTCACACCGGAACAGGCCCTTCGTCTGATGGCGGCGAGCCACCGAGCGGGGCTGTCGGTTCGCGTCCATGCCGACGCCTGGAACACGTCGAAGGGCTGGCAAACCGCGGTTGATGGAGGCGCGGTGTCTGCGGAGCACCTGACGTACACCCCTGACGACGAAATTCGGCTGGTCGGTCAGACAGACACCATCGCTGTCGTGCTGCCTATGGCCGAGTTGGTGTACATGACCGATCGGCGGGCCAACGCCCGGTTGTTCATCCACGAGCAGGTGCCTGTCGCGGTCGCCACGGATTACTGCTCGTCGATTCACTCCACATCGCTGCTCAACTCTCTCGCCACCGCAGCGCCATGGTTCCGTCTGACACCCGCCGAAGTGATCGTGGCCGCAACGCTTAACGCTGCCTACAGTCTCGGACGACAGAACGAATGCGGTTCACTCGACGTCGGGAAACGTGGCGACTTCATCATTGTCGACTGCGTGCATCCGAATGAGGTGTGTCTCGCTGTCGGTGCGCCGCTCCTGGACACAGTTGTTATTGCCGGTGAACGAGTGTTGTAGGTGGTTGTTCGAAAAGTCGCTCAATGAATGATGGGTTGTGATGCTACGGCGTCCATCCAGGCAGTTCTGACGATTGTCGAGTCCATGTCGCCAGCTGGACCTGATCGAGTTCGTCTTTCTCAAAGATGTGGAGGTAGCGGGTGTTGGGGTCCTTCGACCCGATAGGTGGGAGGGGGGTGAGTGAGGATCCCTTGAAGAACGCGATCTTGATGTACTTGTTGAAACAGTGGTAGCTGAGAAACCATCCGCGGCCTTCGATTCCGTAGAACGGTGAGTTCCACTTCATGGCCTTCATCACGTCGGGCACCGTCGCAACAATGAGTTCGTCGAGGCGTTTCCCAACTGCGCTTTTCCATCCGGGCATAGCCGCGATGTACGCCCGTACGGGTTCGGCCCCGTCGCCTTTCGCAATCTGGGGATTGCCGCCGCTGAGAAGCTTGGGTGCCTGCTTGGGTGCCTGCTTCGGCGTGGCGGGTGTGGGCTGCGGCGCATGGCGTTCGCGGAGGCGAACAGTGACGGGGTCGCCGGGACTCTTGGCGATCGCGGCCTGGAGGGCCTTCGTGACGGGGAGTTTGTGGGTCCCATCGCCGAGGGCCATGAACGAACTTCGAAACGGGTGACCATCAATCGTGCCGCTGACCTTTACGAGACCTCGAGTCCCGAAAAACTCGGGTGTCCAGTCGGTTATAACGCACGTCCATGCCCCTGCGTTGGTGCCGCGCACGAGCGTGGCCGTGAAGGTGTGGTCGAGTGGCCCGACAGCACCCGCAATCTTGTTCATCCTTTTTCTCCTTGCTCGGGGCTCGGTTGATACATGAGGGATCCGGGGGTGGTGAGTTCCGTACCGGTCTCCAGCCAGGTCTTGAGGCCCGAGAGCATCATCGGCCAGCCTCCGTAGAGTTCCGGGGCGGCGTCGGCGGGGAGTTGGTCATGAATGACGGTGAGGTGACACGAATCGGCGACAGGTTCGACCTCCCACGTGACGCGGGAGGTGCCAGCCGAGTCGGCGACTTCGCTCCACTGGGCGTGGAAGCTCTGAACGAGTCGGCGTGGCGGGTCGATCTCGAGGTTGACGCCGTCGATGAGCGGCCCCGGGGCTTCGGGATGCGTGACTTGATAGCGAGAGTTGGCGGCCCATTCCGATTCAACGGCGGCACCGAACTGGAACCGAGCGCGCGTCGCTCGGTCGGTGATCGCCGCCCAGAGGCGTTCCGGGGTGGTGCGGATGTAGATCTCAAAGACCTTTTCCATAGCGATGCCCTCCAGTTCGTGTTTCAGGCCGACGAGTCCGGCGGCCCATGTTTCGGTGTACTTGTTGACCCAGCGTTCGTAAACCAGCTGGATGGGGATCGGGTTCAGGTGGTGGTGCTTCTCGCGGCCGTTTCGGCGGCTCACCACGAGTCCGGCTTCTTCGAGGATGGCCAGATGCTTGGCGACTGCAATGCGTGTCATGCCCCGGCCAGCAGTAAGCGCACGTAGGGATTGGCCATCAGTGCCGAAAAGCGCATCGAGCAGGTCGCGTCGAGTTGCATCGGCGAGTGCTCGGAAGACCGTCTCCATGCAGACACAATAGGAAACCATATGGTTGCCTGTCAAGCGGTCATCGGGCGCGAACGGCCGTCGTACTATGGGCCATGGACATCGTTTTGGTGGCAGGGCTGTGGTTGCCTCAATCGGTTTGGCTGAACGTTTGCAGCGAACTCGAACGGCTTGGTCACCGACCGATTCCGGTGGCACTGCCGGGCGTGGATGACACCAATCCCGCTGCGACGCTCGCTGATCAACTCGACGCCGTCCTCGCGGCAGTCGACGCCGCAGCCAGACCAGTGGTGGTCGGTCACTCTGCGGCGTGCACGCTGGCCTGGATGGCGGCCGACCGGCGACCCGATCGGATCGATTCAGTCGTGTTGATCGGTGGTTTCCCGGGTTCCGAAGGCACTGCCTACGCCGAGTTCTTTTCGATCGTCGACGGAGTGATGCCGTTCCCCGGGTGGGTACCGTTCGAAGGCTCCGACAGCGAAGATCTTGACGACACCGCGAGAACGCGCATCGCAGAGGAGGCGGTTGCCGTCGCGGAGGGCGTCGCGAGGGGCGTCGTGCGATTCGGCGACGAGCGACGATTCGACATCCCGGTTATCGTCGTGTGCCCGGAGTTCACCCCTCAACAAGCCAAGGCGTGGATTGAGGCCGGAGACGTGCCCGAACTTGCCAAGACGAAGAGCGTCTCGTTCGTCGACATCGCGAGTGGGCATTGGCCGATGGTGAGCCGGCCGGTTGAGCTTGCGATGCTCATCGACTCCGCCACCCGGAAAGGCTGACCGAGCGTCGAACGAGTGTGCTCCTGGTCGCGCTCGGGGCGCCGAGCGCACACTTTCTCGTACTCACGTACCGGGGAGGCGACACGCGCAATGGTTACCAGCGGATGTCGTCGGGTCCCCCCAGAGGAGCTGAGGCGAGTCCGCCCGCTGCCTCCTCCTCGCCGAACCGATCATGGGAAGTCAACGTTGTGAAGCTCAAACCCGTCTGGGTTTCGATCCAGGGTAAGGACCTCTGATAGGTCTTGAACGGTCCGAACACGAATTCTTCATCTCGGAGGTGGTCCTCTTGGGAGACCGAGTACCCGGTTGCGCTCAATTCCTTTGTGTCATCGTGAACGAAGGCGATCACCTTCCAGAAGACCAGCGGGATCGCAACGCCGTAGTACTCAGGATCGTCGTCGGTGAACAGCGGGCCGGTGAACACTGAGATCCGCATGTCTTCATCCCTCGCGTTTTGCAGCGCATACTCCTCCAGGCTCAGCCACACCGGAGCGTTGAAGCTCTGCATCTGCGGCACGGCATTGGTGACATGCATCGAGTCCGCATTGGCACGATCGGCGACAGCCTGCGTTCCCCAAACGGGATCCTCACGCCTGGTCATATGGCCCCGTGAAAACCGAGGCGAATTGCCGTAGCACTCCTTCTTGATCTGCAGGTCCTCAGGGATCCGCCCGTCATAAATCCAACCGGGCCGAGCCGACTTCTTCTCCTTGGAACCGTCGATGTTGACGGCACTGAAGAAGCAAAGCCTTCGATCTTTCCGCATCACTACGGAGAAGTGCACATAGCGCAACACCGAGTCGGTCTGACCATCCTTCTCGAACGTCACGATTTCGTCTCTGTTGCGAAGTACGGCCGGTAGAGGGACACGCCTTCTGCTCTTCCCGAGGAATGTGTCGACGTAGCCCAACCGGTCCGAGTACGACTCCGGTGAACGTGGGGCACCCTCCAGGAACCCATCGTCGCCCCCATCACCGAGATCGCCAAGGCGCGGGCTTCGTGGACTCGTACTCGATGACGGAGCACCGGAAGTTGGCGTAGGAGCACCAGTGCGCACATCGCCGACCTCAACCGTGATTGTGACCGGCACGGTGACCGACACCGTACGAGCGGACGACGCCAGTTCGACGGTCTGCGCCGCCGGGGTTACCGGCTTGGGTCTCGGCTTGCCGATTCGCTCAAGGTGTTCTTGAACTACGTACGCCGGAACAGCGAAGTTCGTCTCCAAGTAACGACCTCCAAAATGCAGACCTACTGCATGACCTGTTGCGAGATCGACGACGACGGAGCCGGAGTTCCCACCCAACGTTGTGCAGTCATGCATAAGAGTCCGACCACCGCCGGGCCGTGACGAAACGCCGTCGATCTGACCCGGAGCAAGCCGCTTCTTGTTGTACGCGTCGCCGAACAGCGACCGCATGAGATCCTGATCCGGTACCCGGCTGTCCCGAGCGGGGTACCCGATCACCGCAACGTTCTGATCCACCGCCGGTTCCGACAGTGCGAGGGGAATCGGCGTCATCCCCGCGCTCTGCGCCACGCGCAAAAACGCGAGATCGGGACCGTCGTCGTCTGCAATGTTGAGCACCTCGACGACGCGAACTTCGTTCGATGCCGCGTTCTCGATTTCTTCGAGGTAGTCGATCCCAACACCCATAGGCGTGCCGGAGATCCCGGTACGAAACACGAATCGGTTGTCGGTGGCGCGTGCGAAGGCCGACGCGACATGCCGGTTCGTGACGATGACATCAGGTCGTACGAGCCACCCCGTTCCCACCCAGGCATACGTTGGATGACCTTGCACCTCAAGTCGCCCGACGCTGGGAAACGCCACTTGGATCTTGGCCCGCGTCTGCTCCAGCCGGTCACGCCAGAGGGCCGCGTCGTCGGAGTCGATGTCGAGTTTGAGCTGACCGTTCGTGATCGCAAACACCGGTCGTCCCTCGGCCAATGCAATGGACTCCGCGGTGAATACGTCCTCCAGGGGCCGCACCGTGCCCCTCACAATCACCGTCTTGGGATTGGAAGTCGGGTCCCTCCGCCGGGCGTTTTCACGTTCGAGTCGTTCGTCGAGAACCGCTCCGAGTTCGCGATCCCTTTTGCGAATCGACTCAAGCTTGGCAACCACCTTTTCTTGTTTCAAACACGGCGCCGTTCCTGTCGTTGTAGGTAGCCGTAGCGTACGGTGATCTGAACGGACTGTCGAGTAATCGGCTGAATTCAGGGAGTGACCTGAACCCGAAGTTCGGTGAGACCATGAAGTACAAATGTCGGTGCAAACAACGGCTCTTCAAGTAGCGTAATAGTATGTGTGCATAGGTGGTCGACCGACGCCTCCAGTTCGAGTCGGGCGAGTGGGGCACCGATACAGAAGTGGATGCCGCCACCGAAACCTATGTGACCCGGGTCGTTTCGGCCAGCATCGAATCGGTCGGCATTGGGGAAGCGCCGAGGGTCACGATTCGCTGAACCGAAGAGCATGCCAATCTCGGCGCCGAAGGGAATGTGCTGACCGGCGACGTCAATTCCATCCCGGTCGAGAACCCAGCGCTCAAACATTTGCAGCGGTGCGTCCCATCGGGTCATCTCCTCGATCGCGCTTCGGACGGTCACCGCACCGTCAACCACACGCTTCCATTCGTCCGGGTGAAGGAGCAGCGCTCGCACCCCGTTCCCGTGGACGTTTACGGTTGCCTCGTGCCCAGCGTTGAGGAGCACGATCACGGTCGAGACGATTTCGTCTTCGGTGAGGCGATCGCCAGCCTCCTCTGCCTGCACCAGGTTCGACACCAACGTCGAATCGGGCGTGAGTCGTTTTGTGTTGATAAGCGCACGTGTGTATTCGATAAAGCCTTTGCCTGCTTGGTTGGCAGCGGCCCGTTGGTCATCGGACGTCGAGAACTCATACATCTTGACGATGGCGTGTGACCAGTCGAGGAGCAGGGGTCCGTCCTGTACCGGTACACCGAGAAGAGCGCATATTGCGTCGATGGAGTAAGGCATTGCGTAGTCGCGCAGCAAGTCGATGCTGTCGCGTTCGCACGCCTCTGCGAGAAGTCGGGTACTCGTGGCGTCGAGACGTGGACGCATCGAGCTCACCGACGATGGTGTGAACACCTTCGCGAGTAGCGATCGGATCCGGGTGTGATCCGGAGGCTCCAGATTCAACAACGAATGCTCTTCGCTGGCGTAGAAGTCGGCCCAACGAGGATCGGGTGGTTGGTGGCCAAGTTCCTCGTGGGTGGCGACGTGTGTGTAGCTCCGGCCGAGTCGACGGTCACGTAACAGCGCGTGGACGTGCTCGAAACGAGTGATCATCCACTGCGACGTCTGGGGGTTGAACAACACCGGAGTGTGCTCGCGTAGCACTGCAAGCGCGGGGTAGGGGTTCTGCTGAAACGATGTGTCCTGCGGGGCAAACAGCGCAAGGGCATCGTCGTCGGTCACGAATTCATCCTAGGAGTCAGGAGGCTCATCCGACACCGGGGTTGACGGGCTGATCGGCGATGACCTTGTGTTGCGAGAGACCAGCGAGTTCGAGGTCGCTCAGGTTCAACTCACCGCGCAGGACCTCCTCGTTGTGTTCTCCGAACAGCGGTGCATGACGGCGGGGCGAACGCTCGGGAGCCTCCATGAGTGACCACAGCGGTGCGCATTGCCGGTAGGAGTTCATCTTCGGATGGGGAAGGTTCTGCCAGTAGCCGCGAGCGACCAAGTTCTGGTCAGTCAGAACGGTCGATGTCGTGCGGACTGCGCCCGCAGGGATTCCCAGGGATTGGAGCTGCAACATTACGTCGTCGGCCGGAAGCGATCGGGACCATGTGGCTATATGGTCATCGATACGATCATGCTCGGTGTGACGTTGTTCAGCCGTCAATGAAGACATCGCGTGGAGGTTGATATGTGTACACAGTTTGTGCCATTCCGCGTCGGAGCGAACTGAGACGACGACCCACTCGCCGTCGGCGGTCGGGTAGCAGTTCTGAGGCGCGAAGAACTCGTCGCGACACCCCCGGTGTACCGGGAGTTCACCTCGGCCGCCCGCGAGGAACGCCTCGCCAATCAGCGTCATGGCGGCCTCACGCTGGGCAAGGTCAATCCACAAGCCAGCACCGCTCTTGTCTCGGGCGGCCAGGCCAAGGCCGACAGCGGCAACTGCGAATGTGCCCGCGACAGGATCACAGTAGGAGATGCCGGTCTTGAACGGTTCACCATCTCCATATCCGGTAAGTGATGCGAGGCCCGACATAGTTTCAATGACTGGCCCAAAGCCCACGTAGTCACGGTCCGGGCCTTCCTTGCCGAAGGCCGCCATGCTGACGACCACGAGTTGTGGGTTGAGCGACCGCAGGGTGTCGACGGAAAGATCGAGCTTGTCGAGCACATCGGCCCGGTAGTTTTCGATGACGACGTCGGCCGTCTTCACGAGCTTCAGGAAGAGCTCTCGTCCTTCGGGCTGTGCAAGGTCAAGCGTCAAGGATCGCTTCGCCCGGTTGTAGGCGTTGAAGTAGAACGACGTGTTCCAGGGCTCGGTTGCATCTTCCTGGGGGAGCAACGTCCGAATATTGTCCCAGGCCGACGGTGACTCGATCTTGATCACGTCGGCGCCCATCTCGGCCATCCGCATCGTGGCGAACGGGCCCGCCCACATCATCGTGAGATCGAGTACCCGGACCCCGACGAGTGGGAGCGCGGATGCGTTGCTGTCGTCGCTCTGCGACGGGTGGGCGTCTGCTCTGACGTCGGCGTCGGAACCTGGAATACTCCACGTAAGTCCCGGAAATGGCCGGCCCGGTACTCGGCCGACGCCGTTGTCCTCGAACAGTCCCCGAGCGCCAAGGCCCGGATCGTCGAGCAGCTCTCTCGGTGTGCGAACCATCGCGATGGGAACACGAGTGCTCAAGCTGATGTCGCGCAGCTCCGCGGCAGTTTTGTCACAGAAGTACACATACAACTTTGCGGTGAGCTCTTCGTCGTTTTGTTGGAGCCGTCGAAGAAGGGGATTGGCGAAGCGTTCCTCGGCAAGCTCAGGGTCGTCGAGAAGAGCGAAGAGAGCGGGCGTTTGTCGCTCGAGGGCAAAGACCCCCGACCATCCGTCGAGGCAGGGATAGATTGCCCATGTGGCACGCGTGTGGTTTCCCAAACGGTCGATGGGAACACCATCGTATGACGTTGATGGACCGTAGTACTCCAACATGCCCGTCGAACACTCCTGCCCGGCGAGATCGAATACTTCGCCGCGACCGTGGCGGCATCGACCGAGCCATCCGGTCGCCGCAGCAGCGAATGCGTTGATTCCCGCCAAGGCGTAGGCATTCGAACCGCCGGTGACGAGAGGACTTCGGTCGGCGTCACCGGTGAGGCCCATGATGCCGCCGAGCGCGAACGCCGTTGCGTTGGTGTGCTCAAAGTTTGCGTATGGCCCAACCAAACCGAACGGAGTCACCGAAACGATAACGAGCTCGGGACGTCGAGAGTGGATCTCGCCCCACGAAATACCGAGCGTGTCAAGAATGGCGGGTGATGCATCTGACACCACGAGGTCGCATTCGCAAAGCAGCCGAGCAAGTTCTTCTCTGCCGACGGTTGACTTTCCTCGGTGTACGTACGACCTCACATCACCGGCAAGCCACGTCGTTTCGGTAGCTGCGACGTGCGTGACCGACGCCCCGTAGCCGAGCAGGAAGTGCCCGGCGAGGGCAGCTGCGTGCCCCGACGACAGCTCGAGGACGCGAACACCGCGCAGCGGACCGAACGATGAGGTAGGCGACGTCATGAATCAGCTGGTTTTGACGCGGCGGGCCAGGTCACGGCCAATGATGTCCGCGGCCTGCTCCACCATTTCCTGCAGCACCTCCCCCGCGGGGCGAATCTTCTTGATCAGTCCACTGACCTGACCGGCCGCCAGCATCGACCAGTCATCGTGACCGGCGGCGGCCGACCCCTTCAGGAGGGGGGCAATAAGCGCGCTTTGCATTCCCATCGGAAGTGCTTTCACACCGGAGTTCTCCCAAGCGTCAATGAGTGGATTTGTGATGTTGCGCATGGTCTTGCCCGAATAGAGGCGGGTGACTTTCGTTCCCTCGTCGTCTGCGGCGACGAGACGTTCCTTACGGGACCGCTCCTGGTTGGCCTCGTCGGTGGCGATGAATACTGTCCCGCACCAGACCGCATCAGCACCCATCGCCAACGCGGCAGCCAACCCTCGGCCGTCGCCGATGCCGCCCGCCGCCACGACTGGCACACCGTCGGCCGCGTCGATTACCTGGGGCACGAGGGCCAACGTGCCGATGCGCCCGGTGTGTCCGCCCGCCTCGGTTCCTTGAGCGACCACGGCGTCGACCCCGGCGGCCAGCACCCGCCGGGCCGCCTTGACGTTGCCGACGAGGGAGATGACTTTGATGCCAGCGTTTCGTAACTGCGACATGAACGGGGCGGGGTCGCCGAGACCAGTCGCCAGGACCGGTACACCCATCCCGGTGATCACATCGATCTGGGCACCCGGATTGAACAGAGCGCTCGCCATCCCTGGATCGGAGGTGTCCTTGGGAGCCCGCGGCACCTCGGGCAGTCCAAGCGACTGTCGCATCTGTTCCACTGCCTCTCGGTGAGCCTCCGGGATCAAGGAGGTCATCGACGCGTCCTTAGGCCGGTCGCTTCCGGACTGTGGTCCGAGAACTGGAAGGAGAATGTCGACGCCGAAGGGCTTATCGGTAAGTGAACGTATTTTGTTGATCGCCTCCTCCATCTGATCAGGCCCATAACCGGTTCCTCCTAACACGCCGAGGCCGCCAGCGTTGGAAATTGCGGCGACGAGTTCGGGTCCGGCGACACCATGATTGGATTCGCCCACCGTTGGACCCATGCCAGCGAGGAGAACCGGGTACTCGATGCCAAGGATGTCGCACAGGGCGGTGTGGAGAACGGGGCGGGCGGACATGGATTGCTCCTCATTGTGAATAGGTGCTTCGTATACGAGTGTGAACCCTACGGTTCCCGAGAGCCACGGACCAATTGTGCGGTCGATCGGATCGCGGTGGTCAGGGGACGGGCCAGCCGGTGGCCACAACGGTAATCACGGCGCTGATGATTCCGATGTCGCTGGTGAACCCGGGGATCAGAATTTTCTGGACCGATACGCTCGTGGTTGGTTCGTGGGCGCCCATGGCTTCGACGGCTTCGACGGCACAGTGGCGGGCCTCGTCGGCGGCCCAATCCAGGGCCGGGGCGACGTCGTGAAACGCTCGGGCTTCGCGGGGGCCATGGGCCCGAAACATCCCGCTCCCGTCACCGCTCACCGTCGCTTCGAAAGTGCGGGTGACGACTCCCACCGCTGCGCCGACCGCGTTCGCCACATCGCCGAACTCGGGGAGGATCAGCGCTGCGCCGAGTCGTTTGGCCGCTTCGGGGTAGAACACCGGAGCAGGTCCGCCAACGCCCACAACCGGTATGTCGAGTGAAACCCGATGATGAAGCATTCCTCGGACGGGCGACCCGCTGGCGATCGCCTGGTAGCCAGCGGAGGAGCTCGCCTCGGGGTCCCCTGTTGCCGCTTCGATGAACGCCACCACGCTGCGTCGCGTCATCTCATCGCAGACGTCGGTGGCGTAACGAATCACGTCCGCGTCGGTGGGGTCTTTCATGAACCGAAAACGCGCGCCGACTCGCGCCCCGAGCTGGGCTGCGTCGTTCGGCCAGTTCGACTGGTAACCGAGTACATGTGCAGCGTCGGAGGGCGAGAAGCCCGAAAGTTGTACGAGGCCTCGTCGACGGAGCGACTCGATAGCCCGATGGGCGCGTGGCGAGCCAGAAATCCTGCGTAGGGGCGAAGGGGTTGCACGGACGCGTTGGAGGATCTGTGCTTCGACGGGATCTGTCACCACTTCGGTCGCGGTGGTACCGAACGGAAGAAGCACGAACTGGCCGTGCATCGAATTTGAATCGCGGCTGTCGCTGAGATCAGCTCGCAGGTGATCGATGATCTCAGGATATTGGGTCGCAAGGAGCGACAGTGGCACGACTCGCTGTGGGCCGAGGCTAAGCCGCTTTCCGTCGAACGACACGGCGCTGTCACCGCCGAGGCCGGTCGTGCGAATGTCGATGGCGCGCACCATGGTGCGCCAACCACCCACTTCGGCGCCATGCTCGACCAGCAGCGGGCGGCCGGTTCGTAACAACGCTACGTCGGTCGTCGTACCTCCAACGTCGCTCATGAGGAAGTCCAGTTCGCCGGTGAGCCAGCTCGCACCGATGAGCGACGCAGCCGGTCCCGACAGCACCGTTTCGATGGGTCGTCGGCGCACCGAAGCCGCAAGCGCCCGGGATCCATCGCCTTTCACGAGCATGAGCGGCGCATCGATCCCGACGGCTGCCATTGACTTCGACACGGCATCTATAAGTGCACTTATTTTACCGACGAGCTGTGCATTGAGGACGGCGGTGAGCGCCCGCCGCGGAGCATCGAGCGCGGACGTGAGGTCCGATGACAATGTGACCGGTGCGTCGGTCATCTCCGAGATGATCTCCGCAGCGCGACGTTCATGCGCAGGGTTACGAACCGCGAACGTGGAGCTCACGGCAAACGTCTTGGCCGCCGTGCCTGTTGCTCGGATGCTGGCGCGCAAAAGGTCCTCGTCGAGTGGTTTGCGTTCGTCGCCGTTGTGGTCGTGCCCGCCGTCGATCCGAAAGAGCGGCGAACGGGGGAACGAAACGGCGATACGGGTGCGTTGGGCCATTGCATCATCGAACCCGATCAAGACGACGCCGACATCGTCACTGTGTCCTTCGACGACGGCGTTGGTCGCAAGTGTCGTCGACACCGATACCAGTCCGATCTCCGATGCGCTGGTCGTGTCGGCGACCCTGGCCAAAATGCCCTCGAGCGCCTTGCCCACACCGATTGCGAGATCACCTTTCGTGGTTAATGCCTTGGCCGACGCCAACACGCTATGGGCCTGGACGTTGACGACTACAGCGTCGGTATAGGTGCCGCCCGTGTCGATCCCGATCGCCAGCGGTCGGGGGGTGTGAGGTGAGGCAATCATCTCCGAAAACCCTAGGCAGTCATACGAAGTACTTCGGGGTGCCTGCGTATCCAAACCGCAAGGACAAGCGCTCCAATACCAACGTCGGCTACCAGCGCTGTTGAAGCACCAAAGATTTCCGCAACCTCCCCCAACAGGTACATCCCGATAGGAAGGGCACCTATAGCCATGGACAACAAGCCAAGGGCGCGGCCTCGAAGGTGGTCGGGAGTGGCCGCCACAACCAGTGCACTTTGTGTGGAACCGAAGAATCCTGACCCAAGTCCCGAGGCCATGATCGCCACCAGAACGAACCAATAGTTTCGACCCAGGGCAAATGGAACGAGGAACGCCATCGCCAAGAACACCCCAAACACATACGACCTTCCCCGTCGTTTCGGCGCAAGTCGCGCGAACAACATGGAGCCAGCCAGCATCCCGAGGCCCGTTCCGGCGAGTAAGAGGCCGACTCGAAACGGTGACCTGGTGAGCCGTTTCGCGACGATCGGCACGATCGGGAAGTATGCGAAGAGGAAGAGGTTCGCGATTGCGGTGACTCCGAGAATGGCGACGACGCCCCGATTCGCCCGAAGTAACCGAACTCCCTCGGCAAGATCGTTCAACGACGATCGTGCTGTCACTGGAGTCATGGGCACCGCACGCGGCTGACATCGAACAGTTGCCACGAGTAAAAAGGCCACCAGCATGAGGGCGGCGATCACAAAATACGACCCACCGATGCCGACCACCTCAACCGCGGACCCGCCGACGAGCGCGCCGGCCGCCATTCCGGTCGAGAGGCTGATCGATTCCATGGCCATCGCTCGGTCGAGGTGTTCCGGGCCCACGAGATCGAACACGAGTGCGCGCCGACTCGTCATATCGGTGACCCAACCAATTCCGACAAAGAACATGAACAGATAGACCGCCCAGACCTCGATCCGGTCGGAGCGTACGAGGACACCGATCGTTATGGTCAGAGGGACCAACGTCAGAAGCTGGACCTCAACGGTGCGGCGACGGTCGAAGCGGTCGCTGATGACTCCTCCGACGAGGCCTCCGATGAGCAGGGGGGAGTACAGCACCGTTCCGGCCAATTGAACGAGACGCGGTGATCCGGTCATGTCGTTGACCAGGTATGTGCCGAGGAAGGCGACGCCCCATCGGCACAGGTGCCAGATGAGGCCGCACAGCCAAACCGCAGGAAATCCGGGAACCGTGAAGATAGACGGAGTGCGGGCAGTTCCCTGACCTGCGACGGAAGCTGCCTGAAGTTCGATGGCCTTACGTTAGGCCACACCGGTTTCGACGAGAAAATTCGGCTCGCCTGAAGAGGACCCGGCACCAGACTTGGGGCATGTCCCTTCCTTTCCTCTGCCGTTCTTCGTTGAATGACCTGGCGCGCCGATAAGCGGGCAAGCAAAAGTAGAGTGCGGCCATGGCTCAGGCTTCGGCAAACGGAATCACGATCGAATATGAAGTGTACGGGGAAGGTGAGCCCCTCCTCCTCGTGATGGGCCTCGGCGGGCAACTGGTGAGTTGGCCGAAGGGCTTCATCGACGAGTTGGTCGGGGCTGGCTTCCAGGTGATCGTGTTCGACAATCGCGACATTGGGCTCAGCACGAAGATGACGTCGACGCCCCCCAACATACGCGAACTTATGGTCGCGATGGTCCGACGGAAGGGCCTTCGAACCGAGTACTACCTCAGTGACATGGCCCAGGATGCGGTTGCGTTGCTTGAGGCCTTGGACATCGAGTCCGCGCACGTGGTCGGCATTTCGATGGGTGGGATGATCTCGCAATGCATCGCGATTGATCATCCGACCCGCATCCGCAGCCTGACCTCGATCATGTCGACGACCGGCAACCGTCGGGTAGGGCGGGCATCGGCAAGGGTCCTTGCTTCGGTGCCTCGCCTCTCAAAGGTAACCCGCGAGACGGCGCTCGAGAAGGGTGTTGAGATGTTTCGCCTTATAAGCGGGAGCAGCTTCAATGAACACGAGGCTCGGGCTCTCGGCCGGATCGCAATCGAACGAAGCTTCGAACCCGACGGCCAGGCCCGTCAGACTGCCGCGATCTTCGCAAGTCCCGACCGGACCGAAACGCTGAAAGCAGTTCGGGTTCCGGCCCTCATCATCCATGGACTTGAAGACACCTTGGTGGCCCCGTCGGGTGGGATCGCCACCGTCGAAGCAATTCCGGGCGCACGCCTGTTGCTCTTTCCCGATATGGGCCACAACCTCCCACGAGCACGCTGGTCGGAAATCGTCGATGCGATCGCAACGAACGCAAAGCGTGCGTGCCACTCCGTTAGTCTGAACCCCAACGATCGACCATGAGGGAACCAATGTTCAGCGTAATCATTCTCGATGGCGGGATGGGCCGCGAGCTCCAGCGGATCGGGGCGCCGTTTCGTCAACCAGAGTGGTCGGCACTGGCACTGATGGACGGACCCGAACGGGTCGTGGAGGCGCACCTGAACTTCGTCAAGGCGGGTGCGCAGGTCATTACGACAAACTCCTATGCGTGCGTACCGTTTCACATCGGCGAGGAACGGTTTGCGGTCCGTGGGCGCGAGCTGAGCGAGTTAAGCGGAGTCCTTGCGCGAAAGGCAGCCAGGGAAGCAAAAAGCTCATGGCAGTTCGATGTGGCTGTCGCCGGTTCTATCCCTCCCGTTTTTGGCTCCTACAAGCCGGAGCTCTTCAACAAAGAAGCGGCTGCCTCGATTGCGTCCGTTCTCGTTGAGGCTCTTGTCCCAAACATTGATCATTGGCTCGTTGAAACGATCAGCTCGATTGTCGAAGCCGAAACGATGCTCGCCGTGATCCGCGAGTTCGGTGACCCGGTTGCCGTTCGTCCGCGTTGGATGTCGTTCACTCTGGCCGATACGTTGACCGACGGAAAGGCCACCGTCCGTTCCGGGGAGTCGATCACGGCAGCCGTTGATGCGATGAAGGATGAGGTGGAAGCGATCCTGTTCAACTGTTCCCAGCCTGAGGTGATGGCGGCCGCTATCACCGAGGCCACGGCCCAGATTGGCGACGCACCGATTCGCGTCGGGGTCTACGCCAACGCGTTCACGGCGGTCCCATCCGAACCAGGCAGATCAGCGAACGAAGGTCTCTCTGTACTTCGAGAGGACCTGACACCGGGCCGCTACGCAGCGTTTGCCGCCGAGTGGGTTGGCGCTGGTGCCTCGATCGTCGGCGGTTGCTGTGGCATCACGCCGGATCATATTGAGGCAGTGGCTGCGTCATAGCCGCTCACTGACATGACGGAGTCGAGATCTATGCGACTTGCTCCGCGCCCATGAGGATTTACGGGTTGGAGCGAAGCGCGTTGCGCTCTGCGGTATCGAAATAGTCGGCATCGAGGGTGAATTGCGATCCGCGGACGGTATGCAGCGTCCATCCCGGGATTGACCCGTTGGGGAGATGGCACCACCACTGCGACCACGCAACGTTCGTATCGCCCGCGCAATCGACAAGCTCGAACGTGACCCCGCGAGCGGGCATCTCCGACTTCATCAGCGCCATGAAATCCGAAATTGCCTTGCCACCGATCATGTTGCCATAGGTCGGGTCCTCGAAAACGGCGTCGTCGGTGAAGAGCGGTGCCAGCTTCGTGTAATCGCCGTCGTCCTGGGTCTCCCAGAAGGTTCGCACGAGATCAAGCGCCGGGTACTGACCATCAGTGGCTGGCGGTGCAAAGGGTGCAGAAAGCCCCGCTGGCGAACGGAGGTCGGGGAGCTTGCCACCTCGGAGTTCGGCGTACGCAACCGGGTCGAGGTAGTCGGCTACGAAGCACACCCTGTCGTCGCGGAGTCGGTACAGACTCTGGCCCTTGATTGGCACGTCGCCATCTTGGCCCTTGACCACCATGGTCCAGCGCGCCCAGCCGCACACAGTGTCGGCCTCGACCTGCCAGTCCTCGAATCGCACGCCAGCGAGGGGCACAACCTTCTCCATGTGTTCCATGAACGTGCGTATCTCGGAGGTTCCGCGTTGTGCCCCCATGAATGGGTCGTAATAGATTGCATCTTCGGTGAAGAGATCGACGAGTCGCGTGTAACGCTGATCGTCTTCGACCTGTCCGAACTTCTTCAAAATGGCAACGGCGGGACCTGGCATGAACAGATCTTACGGGGAGATGGGATTTTTCGCATTTCTGGTTTACGTTGGAGGTGGAGCCACCCAAAGTTCAAGGCGTGTAACCCGAGGGATACGTGGCGCGATTCTATAGCCTTGGCGCTGTCATTAATCCGTATACATATGGAAGTCTCCAAAGGTGGGCGGCCCGTGGGCGCGAAAGACCAACATTCCTTCATCAACCTCATCGTCGAAGCAGTTCGAAAAGCCGATCCGTCTGCGAAAATCGTTGTCGCTGAATCGGAGTTCTCCATTGAGGTCGGCACCACATCGATGCACCTCGGCAACGTGTATCGATACTGGCTGGCCGCTACCATCTTCAAACGTCGTTCGGTTATCGACCGATACGTCGCCGGTTTCCTTGAAACCAGCCGACAAACTCCCATTGCGCGTGAGGAAGCCTTCGCCACGGTTGTCCCCGTCGTGCGGACGCGAGCCCTCGTCGAATCGATTCTGCGATCGAAGTACACGGATCAACAGCTGCCCGATCCGGCGTGGCGCCCGCTCGGATCCCACTTTGCTGCGATGCTTGTGCTCGACCAACCGAACACGATGAAGTTCGTCACGGCCGACGAGATCGTTGCGTGGAACACGACCTTTGAAGATCTGTATTCTCACGGTCGCCAAGGTTTGGTAGCCACGCTTTCACCGTCGGGCTTCAAAGAAGTCCGCTCCGGAGTATTTCGCTCAACGTACGACAACGATTACGACACCAGCGCCGTTTTCGCTCCCGGCGTATTGAGACAGCTAAGGATCAACGGCGATCCGATCGTCGCGCCCGGCGGTCGCAATACGCTCCTGGTCTGCGGTTCACAAGATGAGCGGGCAATCGGTGAAATCGTCAGAGAGGCTATCGCAGCGCAGTCGAGCGATCCGTCGCCAATGTCGGCCAGCCTGCTTCTGCTCGATGGATTCACGTGGGTTGACTACCAGCCAGAAGTGAGCCACCCGGCTTTCCACACGGCTGCACGCGCTTGCTACGAACATCAGGGCCATGCGTACGCCGAACAGCGAGGGTTCATGGACGAGGTGTTCATTCGGTGTGAAACCCGCGACGTTTACGTTGCTCCGTATCGAGTCTTCGATACCGGCGACGACGTGTTCTCTCTCACCCTCTGGGTACCCGATCTCACTGACACGTTGATCCCCCACGCAGATCGAATTGAGGTCTCCCGGCACCTGGACGACGAGTCCTTTGTGGTCACTGCCGAGACCCTGCTTGAGATCTGCGGTCACCATTTAACCGACACCGGCGACTATCCGCCGCGTTGGAACGCCACGACCTCACCCAGCGCGCAAGAGTATGACCGACTCGAGGCAAGACGAATCGACGCACGCTGAAAGCAATCGGTCACCGAGTTGTTCCGGTCGCGGTGGTTTGCGTGCTTCGTGGAGTACAGATCGTATGGGGAGATGAGATTTATCGCATTTCTCGTTCACGCAGGTGGCCGATTGACGCCGTACGCACCGTTCGGAAACCTAACCTCGCAATGGTGTTCGCATTTCCGAAAGACTCTGGAGTAGCACGGCTTCTCGCCGGGGTCTGGCTCGTCATGATGGGCAACGGCCTGCTCCTTGTGCTGTTCGGCGTCCGATCCACCCAGGCCGGCTTCGGCCCCCAGATCACGAGCTATGTGTTCGCCGGGTACTACGTGGGCTTCGTCGCAGGTTCTCGAGTCGCACCTCGTGTCATCGGACGGGTCGGAGCCCCCTCGGCCTTCACGCTTGTCTGCGCCGGAGTCGTGGTGGTCGCAGCATTGCCGCCCACCCTGGTCACTGCGTGGTTCTGGGTCCTGCTGCGCGTCGCCCAAGGGTTTTTGTTCGCTGCTCTCTACGTGATCACCGAAAGTTGGCTCAACCGAGTTGCCGAGAACGAGAACCGCGCCCGGGTGCTTGGCGTCTATGTCGTCCTCGTAATGGTCGGCTTCGCCGTTGGTTCGCTCGCATATCAATACACTGGATCGAAAGGCACATTGCCTTTCCTCGTGGCGGCGACGTTTTGCCTGCTCGCCACGCTCTGTACGTTCAAGATGGCGTCGCCCCCGTCAAGTCGCACACCCGATGTCGCCATCAAGATGGTCGAACTCTCACAACTATCGCCGGTCGGGGTTGCAAGCACGTTCCTGACTGCACTCGCGAACGCCGCGTTTTTGTCGTCGGTTGCCGTCTATGCGACGTTGGTGGGCTACAGCCAAACCCAAACTGCATGGTTCTCGTTTCTGTCCGCCGTAGGCCCCCTGTTTCTCCAAGGTCCGCTGGCGCGGTCGTCGGACAGATACTCGCGACATCGAGTGCTCGCTGGAGCCACTCTGCTCACCGCGGCCGTCGCCATGGGGGGAGCATTCGGCCCTGTCGGTGGGTGGCTGCCATTCCTGGGTGTGTTCGTACTGGGCGGGTTGACATACACGCAGTACTCACTCAACGGCGCGACGGTGAACGATCGGTTGCGTCCCGAGCAGATGCCGAGCGCGGGCTCACACCTGGTGCTGGTGGGCGGAGCTGGTGCACTGTTCGGCACACTGCTTGTGGGGCCAGCGTCGCGCCGCTACGGAACCGACGGGTTCTTCCTCGTCGTTGCGTTGGCGCACTTAGCCGTTGCTGCGTGCGTCGCCGCCCATTACTGCGCGGCCCGCTCCCCAGTTTCGAGAACCAAGCGCGCGTAGGATCGCAACCAGGTTCGCATCGCGGTCCGCTTCCATCTCAGCAATTGATTGGTGGCCACTTTGCGCGTCGGATTGCGACGCGATCAAGTCCACGAGTTCGTCGTTGAAGGGCGGGACGTCGGTGAGCTTGGACCATGGCCACGCCAACGCAGGGCCGAACTGGTTCATAAAGTGCCGCATGCCCGCCGGACCACCAGCGATCCGGTATGTCTCGAAGAGGCCCATCTGTGCCCAGCGAAGCCCGAAGCCGTACTTGATTGCGTCGTCGATTTCCTCGGTGGTAGCGACACCGTCGTGGACGAGCCAAAGCGCCTCGCGCCACACCGATTCCAAAAGACGGTCGGCGATGAACGCATCGATCTCCTTGCGCACGCGCAGTGGCTTCATGCCGATCGACGAATACATCGCTGTCGCCTTCGCAATGGCTTCCTCGCTGGTCTGCTTTCCGCCGACGATCTCCACAAGCGGCAACAGGTAAACCGGATTGAACGGATGACCGACCAACATTCGCTCCGGGTGCGATAGACCTTCTTGGAGTTGCGTGGGGAGGAGCCCCGAGGTCGATGACCCGATGGTGGCATCAGGCCGTGCCGCGGCGTCGATCTGCGCCAGAATCCCTCGCTTGAAGTCGAGTACTTCCGGCACCGACTCCTGGATGTGGTCAGCGGAAGCAACTGCCTCCGCAATCGACATAACCCGTGTGACACTGCCTCGCTTCGGTGCGCCTATACCTAAGTCAGCATACGAACCGGCCGCCCGTTCGACAATTGCATCGAGGTTCGCCCAGGTTGCGTCGCTGGGCTCAAAGACAACAGCGTCGTGCCCGTTGAGAACGAAACGCGCTGTCCAGCCCGCGCCGATCACGCCGGCGCCGATGATTCCGATTTTCATAGGTAGACCTAGCGTTTCGTGAGCGAGAGCTTGTCGCGAACCGCCGCGGGGCTCATTGTGCGGACACCCATGCCATCGAGAATGACCTTTGCACGTCCCACCAGGTCGGCATTGGAGGCCAACTGCCCCCGTCCGAGATACAGGTTGTCTTCGAGACCGACACGAACATTTCCGCCGACGAGAGCGGCAGCGGCAACGTAGGGCAACTGATCGCGGCCGATAGAGAACGCGGAGAAAATCCAGCCCTGAGGCAAGTTGTTCACGAACGCCATCAGCGAGTTCATGTCGTTCGGGGCACCCCACGGGATACCCATACACAACTGGACCAGGACAGGGTCATCGAGGAGGCCCTGTGCCTTCATCCACCGGGCAAATGAAAGGTGTCCGAGGTCGAAGAGTTCCAGCTCCGGCCGCACGCCGACCTTCTGTACCTGACGGGCCATTTCGGCCAAGATGGACGGGGTGTTCGTCATGACGTAATCGCCTTCGCCGAAGTTCATCGTGCCGCAGTCGAGTGTGCAGATCTCGGGCATCAACTGACGGACGTGGTCGAGTCGCTCGGTTGCGCCAGCCATGTCCGTGCCAACGGGCGACACGGGCAGCGGCGCCTCGATCGAGCCGAAGGTCAGGTCACCGCCCATGCCGGCAGTGAGGTTGATCACGACGTCGGTGTTGGAGTCTCGAATGCGCTCGACAACTTCGCCGTATAGGCCGACGTCACGTGCGGGGGCACCGGTGTGTGGGTCTCGGACGTGGATGTGCACGACGGCCGCTCCAGCTTCGGCGGCGGCGATACAGTCACGAGCAATTGCCTCGGGGGTAAATGGGACTTTGTCGCTTTTGTTTACGGTGTCGCCCGATCCCGTAACCGCGCAGGTGATGAACGATTCTGTTGATGCCGCCATGGTGCCCTTTCAGTTCCCTCGTGCTCGGCGAGCAAGAAGGCAGATCATTTCGTAGACCGTCGTAGCTGCGGCAAGTGAGGTGAGCTCCGCGTGATCGTAGGCCGGTGCGACCTCCACGACGTCGCCCGACACGATGTTCATCCCTGCCATCCCGCGCAGGATCATGACGAGTTCGCGAGTAGTCATGCCAGCAATTTCGGGTGTACCGGTGCCCGGTGCATGAGCGGGGTCGAGCACGTCGATGTCGATCGAGAGATACACCGGTCGATCGCCGATGCGGTCGCGAATTCTTGTCACCACACCATCGACTCCGATGCGTTGAAGATCGTCGCAGGAAACAATCTTGAACCCGAGCGCTTCATCTCGTTCGAAATCACTCGGCGCGTACACCGACCCGCGAATCCCGATGTGCATTGATGCGTCCTGATCGAACAGGCCTTCTTCTCCGGCGCGTCGAAATGGAGTGCCGTGGGTGAAACGTTCGCCGAAGTAGGTATCCCAGGTGTCGAGGTGTGCATCGAAATGCAGCACGACTACTTTGCCGAAACGCTTGTTCACGGCTTTGAGCAGCGCGTAGGCAATCGTGTGATCGCCGCCGATCGAGATGAGTGAACCGACCGGATGCGGCCCGTCGGCGACTCCGAGGAGTTGCGTCGCCCGTTCTTCGATGGCGATTAGCGATTCGGCGATCGAGAACGGGTTACACGCGACGTCGCCGGCGTCGGCCACCTGCATCTGAGCAAATGGAGCGATCGCGTATTCCGGATGGTAGGCCGGGCGGATCGCTCGCGACGCCTGGCGAACCGCCGATGGACCAAAGCGTGCGCCAGGGCGGAAACTTACGCCGCCGTCGAACGGTACGCCCAACACGGCGACGTCGCAGTACGCGACATCGCGAAGTTCAGGCACTCGGACAAACGTGGACGATCCTGCGAACCGAGGCATGGTTGTCGCATCGACCGGCTGGATGGGGGCGGGACGATCTGCGCTCGACATGGAATTGATCCTATTGTGATCGGCCTTGAGCCGGGAGACGTCGGCGAAGTAGCGAGAGAAACCAATGGGAATTGTCTTTGGCCTGATGGCCGCGGTGTTGCTCGGAGCGTCCGACGTGGCGGCAGCCAAAGTCTCTCGAACCGAATCGTCCATGGCAGTAACGCGAACGGCGCTGCTCACCTCTGTAGGGATTGCCCTGGTCGGCCTCATTATCGTCCCATCCGTCTGGACAGTGCGCGATGTGGCCGTGGGCAGCCTTTCCGGGCTGGCGATGACCGTTGGACTGGTGATGCTGTACCGGGCTTACGCGCTTGCTCGTGTTGGGGTCGTGGCGCCGACGACGTCTGTGCTTACTGCGCTCATCCCCGTGCTCGTCGCGTATCTTCGCGGTGACGTCGCGACCGGGGTGGCGTGGGTGGGAATCGTCCTCGGGTTGGCCGGGATTGCATTGGCAACCTATGAGCCACCAAATACGATGTCGAACTCCGGGGCCGCCTCCCAAGGATCAGGCCGAACCGGGCTCGTACTGGGCCTCGGGGCGGGCTTATGTTTCGGAAGCGGCTTCTCACTGCTGGCCGAAACCTCGAACCAATCGGGCCTTGTGCCGGTCGTTGCCCAACGCGGCGCCGGTCTGATCGTTTTGCTATTCGTTGCGCTGCCCCGGTCGGCACCGGTGTTTGCCCTGCGGGCCCACGTGCGAACGGTGTCGCTGTCCGTCGGGATACTTGCCGGAATTGCCATCTGCTTTTTGAAGTTGGGGTTCCGACGGGGCCCCGACGGGCCGGTGGCCGTGGCGACGTCGCAGTTCGCTACTGCGGCCGTGGTGTTTGCTGTCGTGTTCATGAAAGAGCGTCTGCGACCCATTGCCGCGGTCGGGATCGTCTGCGCGGCGATCGGGGTGGCAATGATGTCGCTCGGGTAGGCTGAGACCATGAGCAACTCCATGAAAATCGAAGGTGTTTATGTTCCGGTGGTCACCCCCTTCGACGGGAGCTGTGAAATTCGCTTGCCGGGTCTCACCCAGGTCATCGACCGCTGTATCAATGCCGGGGCAACGGGCATCGTTTCGTGCGGTACGACCGGCGAGTACTACGCCATGACCTTCGACGAACGAGTTCAGGTCATGACGCACACGGCGTCGGTTGCAAAAGGCCGAGCCCGACTTGTCGCCGGTTGTAACGCTGGCTCGACGCGCGAAGCGATTGCCTACGGCAAGATCGCCAAGGAACTTGGCTACGACGCCGTCATGTTGGCGGCACCACCGACATCGCTGCCCCGACAACACGAACTGGCTGCGCACTTTGCGGCAATCGCCGAAGGCTCGGGACTCCCGGTCATTCTCTATAATTACCCAGCTCGGGCCGGTGTCGAGATTGGCTTCGAGTGTCTTGACCTGCTCGCCGACCGGGCCGACATCATCGCAATCAAAGAGTCGAGCGGCGACTTCTCTCGCTTCTTGGCGCTTCGCTCCCGCTATGAAGGCCGCATCGCGATCATGTGCGGCTCCGATGATCAAGCGGCCGACTATTTCTTCTGGGGTGTCCGGTCCTGGCTCGCCGGCACCGCCAACGTTCTGCCCGCCGAACATGTAGCGATCATGAACGCTGCACTCTCCGGGGACCTCAGGCTGGCTCGCGATCTCTTCGACAAGATCCTGCCGTGGATACAGGTGATGGAAAGCGGCAGCTACAACCAGAAGGCCAAACTCGGTCTCGGCCACTTCGGCATCGACTGTGGACCGGTCCGCCAGCCGCTGTTGGAAGTTGACCCCACGACCGCTGACGAGTACCTCGTCAGCCTCAAGAGTGTTTCCTCCTGAGCGTTTCTCGTTCGAGACGCTCCTGGCGCACGTAGTAAGCGAGCAGAACATATGCGAGTTACGAAAATGTTGAACGCAGTGGAGGTTCACGCCGAAGGGGAGCAGGGCACGTGTTTCCTCGGTTCGGTGTTTGAGATCCCCGGCGCCACGATGTTGGAGAAGCTGCGCTACATCAACGAGGTCGACGATTCGTTGCGTCGATACCTGACCATGGAGCCTCGGGGACGTCCGCAGACCAGCGCGAACCTGGTGTTCCCCTCTAGCCACCCAGAAGCCGACGCGGGATTCATCATCCTCCAGGCCGATCGGGCACATGCGATGAGCGGGTCGAACACCATCTGTGTGGTGACGGCCCTGCTGGAGACCGGTGTGGTTCCGATGATCGAACCAGAAACGCTCGTGACACTTGAAACGGCGGCAGGACTCGTACGTGTACGTGCGACCTGTCGCGACGGGAAGTGCGAGCGCGTGACGATGGCGGGCGTGCCGTCGTTCGTGGAGGCGCTCGACGTCGACCTCGACGTCGCGGGGTATGGCAAGATCACGGTCGACGTCGCGTATGGAGGCTGCTACTACGTGTTGGTCGACGCGGATCAGCTCGGCGTAACGCTTGAACGTGGATCGGCACGAGACATTGTCGAGGCAGCTTCTGCGGTGTACCAAGCCGCCGATGCTGCAATAACGGTGAAGCACCCCGAGGTGTCAGACATCAACTTCGTGTCCTACGTAATGGTCACCGGCAACGACGACCCCGCGGGAGGTCGACTCCGCAGCGCGACGGTACTCAGCGGTCGTGTCGATCGTTCGCCCTGCGGAACAGGAAACTCAGCGCGCTTAGCAACGCTGGAAGCGCGTGGGCTGGCGACAGTCGGGAGCCGTTTCACTGCCAACTCCATTATCGATTCGGAGTTCCAGGTCGGTATCACCGGCGAAACGGTGGTCGGTGGTCGCCGGGCGATTCTTCCGGAGATTTCGGGCCGGGGTTGGGTGTTCGGGACGAAGACTACGGCACTCGACCCGACTGACCCATACCCGCGCGGGTTCGTGCTCACCGACGTGTGGGGACGCACAACTTCGAGTTGACTAGTGTCGCGCGGCATGGGTCAAGTGGGTTTCGAGAAATACGCCGGGCGGGTCTGTGTCGTGACGGGGGGAGCCAGCGGTATCGGTCGTGCGCTTGCCGCCCGATCGGTGGAGCTTGGGATGCGAGTTGTAATCGCCGACATCGAATCCGAACCGTTGCACGCCACCGCTCTCGAGTTGGGGGTCGAACCATTTCAACTCGACGTCCGCGACCCCGACGCTGTTGAAGGATTGGCCGTTTCCGTATTCGAACGGTTCGGCTCCTGCGATCTGTTGTTCAACAACGCCGGCGTCGCCGGACGGGCGCGAATCGACGAACAGACGCTCGACGATTGGAACTGGATCATCGACGTAAACATTCGCGGCGTCGTGCACGTGCTTCATGCGTTCCTGCCTCGCATGCAGGCCAGCGAAGAGGGCGGTCATATCGTAAACACGGCATCGATCGGTGGGCTTACGGCGATCGTCAGCGGGCCATACACGGCGACAAAGTATGCGGTCGTAGGAATTTCTGAAACACTCCGTCACGAACTTGCCGGTTCGTCGGTGGGGATCAGCGTTTTGTGTCCTGGGTTTGTGCGAACGAACCTGGGCACCAGCGAACGGAATCGGCCAGCGGGTTCAGCAGCGACGAGGCCCACATCGCGCCCGTCGGGATTTGGGCTGTTGGCGGGTACGAAGCCGCTTGTTCTCGATCCGGAGCAGGTGGCCGACCAGGTGTTCGCGGCGGTCGCCGACGGCGAGTTTTGGATCGTTACCGATCCGTCGATTCTCTCCGCGGTCTCGCGCTACGACGAACTGCGGGCGATAGCCGAGAGGGTGGGCTGACGCGTTGTTCCAGCCCTTTCAAGCGATCAGATCTGGAATCAACCTTGCGGTTTGTTCGTGAAACGCTCGTGGACGCGGAACTGCGCTACAAATTCTCGCACCAGGGCCTGAAAGGTGCATCACAACGCTGGGACGCTATGCAAACAATCGAGTCGAGTATGCGAACAATCGAATCGAGTGTGACCACGCCCGGCTGAAATGATCAAAGCTCGCCGGAGGAGGTGTCACCGCGGGGTGACCTCGTCGGCGAAGACAAGTTCCAGGATCTCGCAACTGAAGCTTCTGCTGATCGGCGAGGTTTCGGCGTTCGCCGAGTCCGGTCGTCGCTGATCCCCGAGTTCAAATCACGTACCGACTCGCACCTAATACCAGTGGCGTCCCTATTCGCCGAGTACTACCATCGACTTATGGGACGTGGTGCCTTGAGTTGGTTGCGATTTCGCCGGCCGAACTTTGAGGTCGCGGAAGTTCGCGAAGACCCGATAGCCATGAGCAGAGAACTGGCGGTATTCCTTCGTGCCGTCACGACTCTCGAGCACATCGACGACCCCGGCCATCGGGTAGCGGTCGAAGGTCTTCGCCAGGACGGTCCGGCGCGTGTACGCGAAATCGTAGACCTGTCGAAGCAATTGGGAGCGGGCTCGAATGCCTTACAACAGTGCTTGCTTATGGCAGCCGCGGTGATCGAAATCCCCGAGTCGGTGCGCTTCCTGCTCGGCGTTGCGATGCAGCCCGAAAGTACTAAGCCTCCGGTTCGCGGTGCTGACCCGGCCTGCATGCAATCACGCGCCGTGACCGCCGAGGAGGCGCTTCGCGCCCAGGCCGTCGAAGGGCTCGAAGCTCTCGCCCGCGCCCGAGTTGCTGGCGCAGTCGAGGCGCTGGCCGTGGCCGTCGGCGCCCCGTCCTTGACCGTGCGAGCGATTAGCCTCGTGGCGCTCAAAGATATCGAAGGTGCAGGTGAGGCTCGCTCGGAATCGATCGCCCGCTTGTCGCCTACGGACCGCTATCTCGCCGATCTCCGCCGCGTCGACGTCCGTGACGTCGATCAGATCGCTGATCCTCGGCGACACCTCGTCCGACCGGTCCGCGACGAGCACCCGGTGCCTCGGCTCGGCAGCGACGAATCATGGCCAGCGTCTGACAGATCGACACCGCGCAAGCGAGAGGCTGGCTCTCATGGCTGACTGCAGTTACACCGTGCCCGACCTGAATGCCAGCGGAGACGCCCTTTATGGCCCCCGGATCTGCAACCAGCCTTTCATCGACTACGCCTGGATCGGACACGGTTTCACGAACGACTATTGGCAGGACGGCTGGGGATTTGACGACCCGTGCAATACCCGCAAGCCGGTCGCTCGGGTATTGAATGCGATGTGGCTCCTCGGTTACTCAGCTGAGGACTATCAAAATGAGGACTGGAACAGCCCGATGCTGAACTGGGCGCCGCGATATGTACGCCAGCAGTTCGGTGGCTACGACGACCTGCGAGCATCGTGTGGAACGTCTCCGATCGCCCGGACAAGCGGGTGCCAGCAGACTCGGCAGTGGAACGAATGGCGCTGCACGGATGGCTATAACGAGACCAAGCGAGACTGCCGATCGTGGTTCTTCTTGTTCGCGTGGATCTGCCACCTTTGGGCTGAGTTCAAACGCTGGGTCTGTACATTATGGGGCTGGGTGTCGACCATCGGATGTGTGCTCTGGTACGGGTCTTTCGGTGGTGGCGAGAACATCACGTTGTACCTGAGCTTCTTCTACCCGCCCGGCGGAGTCGACGACGTCGTCGAACGCGCGTGCACCCTTGTACACGAGGCGCGACACGCTGGCGCTAAACCGCACAACGCCCAGTTCCCCGCTGGTTCGATCTACGGCGCGGGCCAAGACGGTGCCGACTCCTCATGGGGATACGAGGGAGCCTGGATGTACAACGCCCTGTACGCGTGGTGGTTTTACGCAGCCGGCACACGCACATCTCTGGCCATGAAGCAATCGGCCAAGAACGAGGCCAACGTCGTACTCATCAATAGCTTCGCTTCTAGCCCGGGGTTCCTTGTCGCATGAGGCAGTGCCGTCGTTGACTGCTCGGGGGCTCCGCCGTGCTCGCGGGGCTTGCGGTAGTCGTGATTTGCGCTGTTCGCCGTCTGGGGAACGCGGTCGGGCGATACTGACCGGCCATCAACATGAGTACGACTACGACACGCTAAGGTCACCGTCGCCTCATGGCCGCTGAAAGCCGGGTGAATGAGCGGGTTCTCACCTACGATCCGCTTGTGCTGAAGGTGAAAGCGAATGGGCTTTGGCGGTACCCGCCTCCGGAGGGCGGTGCGGTGTGCCTGGTACGGACGCGTGTCTGGCTTGAGTGCCAATTCGACGATACGCACTGCGCGTGGACGAACGAGTGAGTTGGCGAGGCGTCCGCAACGCTCTCTGCGTCGGCCTGCTGATCACCATCGTGGTCCTCGTCGCCGTGGCGGTGGCGCCCGGACGCCGGGGGAATGGCGGTCGGTCCTGCGGGGGGCACGGACGTCCCTCGCTGGTCGTGGTGCCGATCGTGTGGTCGCAACGACTGGTGCAGATCTCTGCTGCGTCGCCGACGGGGGACATCACGAGTTCGTTCTCGGTGTCGCAACTCATCGACCTCCCGTCGGGAGCGAAGGGCCTGCGCGTCGAGACCCAGGTGTTCGGCTCGCGCAACGCCCCGATCTTCCCGGATCCGGTGAGAATCGACGTCGCACCCGACGAGGGGCTCGGTTCAACCCTTCGCGCGGTCGCTGAGGCGTGGATGCTCCCCAGCGCGACCGGCAATGTGCCCTTCTCGTCGGTATCGCCCGCGGACCGGCTCATGAACGTGGGCGTCGGCATTAAGGCCATCAACGAATTCGTGGCCCTGGGTCCTGGGCGCTACCGGCTCGTGAGCTCCGGTCCGCTGAGCAGCCTCGGCGAGGGTTCGTTCCGCGTCTGCGCCTGATTCCACCGCGCAGCGATGGGGCGAGTGGGTCGTGGAACGAGACCCGTGCCCGCTGAGCTGGGAACGTCGGGGTCTCCTGAGGAATCGCTACCCCAAACCCGAAAGGGTCCGCGGATCAATTCACTGCGGGTCGCTGGTCGGGTTCTGCGCCGAGGTGGCGGACGCGCAGTTCGTCCATGAACTCCTCGATGAAGCGATGTCCTTCGTGGCGCATGTGTTCTTGGCGGACGCAGAGTTCGGGGGTGCCATCGCGCCAGTCGAGGCCCCAGTTGCCGAGGGCGACGATGATCGGCAGTGTCTGGATACCGGGCTCGGTGAGGCTGTAGAGAGCCCGTGCGCCGCGTGCCGCGTCTGCGCGGCTCAAGATGCCGGCTGCGACGAGCTTCTTGAGCCGGTCGGCCAAGATGTTGGACGCGATGCCTTCGATCGAACCGGCGTGGAGTTCGCGGAAGTAGCGGCGGTCACCGAAGATCACGTCGCGCAGTACGAGAAGCGACCAGTGGTCGCCGAGCGCCTCGACCGCCGCGTTGATGGGGCACCCCGAGCGTGGTTCTTCCAATGTCGCCTCCTTGACGATCTCGCCTGGCCGCCATACT
>JANOYY010000092.1:0-1794 GCA_031429095.1 Acidimicrobiia bacterium
AAGGTGAGGGTCGCGGGTTCGAATCCCGTCTTCCGCTCCAAGTATAATCGCAGGTCAGGCACCCTTTCGAGGGTGCCTGAGTGCTTTCCCGGGTCCTGTTTGCCCATCATTTTGCCCATGGCGTGCCACTTTCGTGCCACTTTGAAAAGCGTCCAAGGGCAACGAAGGGCGCCAGTCGGACTATTCCGGTCCGCGGTCGATGACCGTGCGCCGCGTAACGTTCAGGCGTGGCGGAGCCGTTGCGATTGGAAATTGAAGCGATCGAGGCCCGATCGGTGAAGGCCGATCTCGTGATTGAACTCAGCAGACGTCATCAAGGGTCGCTTGGGATGATGCCGTTCGAGGGATTTCACAGTGCCGCAGAGCGCGGGTTCATCGTTGGTGCATTCGATGGAGAGACGCTCGCGGGATACGTCATGTTCCGAGTCCGGAAACGACCTCCAGCTGTGATGTTGCATCACCTATGTGTTGCCGAAAGCTATGCGCGCAGAGGTGTCGCTCGTCGCCTCGTCGACGACGTCGCTCGCCGATTTGAATCCCAGCCAGGGATCGGCGCGTGGTGCCGAACCGACTATCCGGCTCACAAAGCTTGGCCGAAACTCGGGTTTTCGCGAACGGCAGAGAAACCGGGTCGTGGCCGACTGGGATTGCCGCTTGCGCACTGGTGGCGGCCGATTGCGGAACACAATCTTTTTACGTTCGATCGAGATACGGCGAACTTGCCTGCGGCCGCGTTGGACACCGATGTGTTTCGCGACTGCTACGAACCGCGGCTGAAGTACCCGGAGTCTTCGGGGTTGCTTGCCAGCTGGCTTGCTGACCAAGTTGAACTCGTGGTGACCGGTCAGTTGTCGACTGAACTTCACGAGGCGTCAGGGCTCCGACCGGATGTGCGGTCAGCCGTTGAGCAGTTTCGTCGGCTTGCAGCGCCAACCGAGCGTTGGGAGCCATTGGCAGCGTTGGTGCGGGCAGAAGTCAATGGATCGTTTGGGGAGGGAGACGTCCGCCACTTGGCCCAAGCCGCCGCCGGAGGTGCGACGTATTTCGTAACCCGGGACGAGGATGTTTTGGGTTGTGCGCAGCGCCTGAACGAGCTTGTTGGGTTGCGAGTGTTGCGACCTGCCGACCTCCTGCTGGCATTGCACGACGCGTCGAACGATGGGTCCTATCGACCTGCGGCCCTTGCCGAGACGGCCTTGAGCATTCGTCGGCTCCGCGAGGTACCCGAGGCGTTCGACTTGCAGCGCGTAACGGACCACGCAAGTGGCGAAACGACCGGCGCGCTTGTGAATTTGGTCCGAGACACCGCAGCGCGACTCGATGCCGCAGGCCGGGTCCTGGTCATCGAGGACGAGCATGAGGGCGTCTTGGCGCTGTCGGCTGTGTTCTTCGAGGGTGGCCGACTGCAAGCGTCGATCAGGGCACGGTCCGACCGCCGGCAGACCACACTCGTTCGCCAGCTGGCCCATGAACTTCGCGAGTACGCCGTTGCGGTCGAAGCTCAAGGAGTTGATGTGCTTCGACCGTTCCCTAGCTACCTCGCCACACCTTTGATGGATGAAGGTTTCGAGTTGACGGGGACGGGCCTGTCGGCGGACTGCTGTGTCGGCTACTTCTCGGTGACGGCACTTCCGCCGGCCCGCACAGGATGGGACGGATCACAGTTGCCGGCGGTCGGTGTGAGCGAACTTGAGCGCAGGTTTTGGCCAGGAAAGTTTGTGACGGGCGATACCCCTGTCTATGTCGTCCCGATCCGGCCTAAGTGGGCTGAGTCGTTATTCGGTGCAGCTGTTC
>JANOYY010000093.1:0-4711 GCA_031429095.1 Acidimicrobiia bacterium
CCGACGCACGTCCTGCAGAGCTCAGGCCCGGATCCACCGGCATTGTCACCTTCCGGGGCTTCAGTTGGGGGGCTGGTCAGACGATACTGGGCGAATGGGTTTGACCTTCATTGTCTTTGGCCTGTTCGGCCTATGCATTGGGTCGTTTCTCAACGTGGTGGTTTGGCGAGTGCCCCAAGGCATCTCGATCGTGACTCCGGGATCGGCTTGCCCGTCGTGTCGTCGTGAACTCAAGGTGTGGGAGAACGTACCCGTGGTTGCATGGGTGGCGCTGCGCGGGAAATGCCGTACCTGCCATGCCCAGATTCCCGCTCGATATCCGGGCGTCGAGTTGGCCACAGGGCTTGGCTTCGCAATCTGTGGTGTTTCGTTCGCGGGAGCAATCGCGCCGGCTGTCTGTGTCGCTGTTGCCGGCCTCCTTACGTTGGCGCTCGTCGGGCTCGATACCCGTACGTTCAACATTCCCATAGCCGCGGTCGCCGTCGGGCTGACGGTCGGTGTGGCCGCTGCTGGTGTCACATTGAATCGTATGGTTTTTTAGCAATTGTCGACGGACCATAATTTCGCAGTTCAGGCAAGGATCAGATATGGATATTCACGACGGAACAATCGACCGTTTTCTCGCCGTCCTCTGGGATCGAAAGGGTAGCGACCTTCTCCTCACGGTCGACAGTCCGCCGAGAATTCGCGTGGACGGCAAACTCAGGCCGATTGAAGGAGAGGCGGTGCTTGGAGGCGCCGACCTGGAGTTGTTGGGGTCGGAAATCTTGTCCCAGGACCAGTTGCAGCGGGTGAAGGCGCTTGAGGAAGTCGATTTCTCCCATGGTTGGCGTCAACAGGCCCGATTACGCGGCAACGCCTTTATCCAAAAGGACGAGATGGCGATCGCGCTACGCATTATTCCGGCAGATATTCCGGACTTCAAGCAACTCGGTCTGCCGGTAGCCGTTCAGGAGACGGCGAAGCTCTCCCAGGGACTAGTCCTGTTCACTGGCCCGACCGGTTCCGGGAAGTCGACGTCGTTGGCATCGCTTCTGGCATATATAAACGCGACCAGGGCAGTGCACATTCTTACGATTGAGGATCCGATCGAATACGTGCACACGCACAAAATGGCCGCGGTTTCCCAGCGCGAAGTGGGGAGTGACACGAAGTCGTTCGCTGCGGCGTTGAAGTCCGCGTTGCGCGAGGATCCCGACGTAATTCTGGTCGGCGAAATGCGAGACCCGGAGAGCATTGCATTTGCGCTTACTTTGGCGGAGACCGGTCATCTGGTGTTTTCCACCCTCCATACGAATGACACCGCTCAGGCGCTTGATCGCATCATCGATGTCTTCCCACCGGAACGCCAGGAGCAGATCCGGGTGCAAATTGCCGGTGCCCTGTCGGCAATCATTGCGCAGCGATTGATCGTGAAGCCCCAGGGTGGTCGGGTGGCCGCGTTTGAGGTGTTGATCGCCAGCCCGGCGATCCGAAATCTCATCCGTGAGGGCAAGACGCGTCAGATCCGCAACGTGCTTACGACGAGCCAGGCGATTGGCATGCAGACGTTGGAGATGTCGCTCACCCGCCTCATGAACGACAAGGTCATCACTCGCCAATCGGCATTGCAAACTGCCATCGTCCCTGGAGAAATCGGTCGCTAGCGCACGCCAGCGGAAGTTCTGCGCGTATGGACGGGCGGAGTCATCCCAGCCCAACACCCGATTCGGACGCTCGGCCAGGGGAAGGAACTTCTGCGGCGATGCGCTAGACGCGAAAAGGCGCCGCCCGAAGGCGGCGCCCACTACTGTGTTTCTTAGACGCAGGTCACGCCGTTCGCGGGAACACCGGCAGCGTAGGTAGGCGGATTGTCCGCTATTCCGGTCGTATCGAAGGTCATCACGAACGACCAGCCTTTCCCAGCAACAGTGTTCGCAGCGACACTCCCGTGGGTCACTCCATTCGCATCGAAGTACGAGGTGGCACCACCCGTGATGTCGGCCCACGCCGCAGGAAAGAGGGCAGTTGCGCTATCAACATGGAACGCCTCAACGGCGGTTTTGACCGACGCGAGGTTGGTTTTGCAGGATTCGGCGGCGCCCTTGTTCCTGAAGCCGGCCGAAGCGAAGATCACGACGCCGGCGAGGATGCCGAGGATCACGATCACGATGAGAAGCTCGATGAGGGTGAATCCACCCTCCTTCTGCTTCGATGCTTGAATACGGTCAATCGTTGTCTTGTTCATTTGTTTGCTCTACTTTCTCCGTCGCGCGGAATGGTATTGAGGGTGATGCGTCCGCCAAATGCGGCTTTGGGGGGTTTTGTCGCGTCGTGTGGTGACGGCGATCTTGGGTGACTGTTATGGCGTGCATGTCGCCGGGTCGGAAGTAGTTGGGTCCCGGTCAACTCGCCAGGCATCGACACCGAGGGTCGAAACTGCGTCGTTGTAGACGGTGACAGCGCCAGCCGTGCACAGTTGCGGCTCTCCGGGCCGCTGCGTCGATATAGCGATGAGCCGGAACTTCTTCGATCCGTTCCCTGTCGGCACGATAACCCCGAAGTGGTCCGAGGCAATACTTGCGCTGGCGTCGAGGGTGATGTTCGCCACGACGGTCGTGGCCATGATCTTTGCGAATCCGTTTTGCGTCGCCCGGAGGCGAATGTCGCTCTCGGGGGCATACACGCCGGCATGAAGGACGAGTTCTGGTTTTGACCCCTGGCCGATGTTGACGAGATATTGACCCGGGGGAACGTTCGAGGCAGCCGATGCCGGTACCCACGAAGGAGCGAACGGGGCAAGTATGTCGCGGGTGACAACACTGGGAATTACATTCACACCGACCTGGTAGGAGAAGATTTCGAGCCGACCGCTGTTGCGCACCTCCACCCGGGCCTTGCGTCCGAACACGAACACAGCACCGTAGGGAGACACGGGCGGGTAGGACGGCGAACCGGACTCCGGCGCACATTTCGGAATGGTTCCTTCGGCCTTCTCGACATTCGGAATTGGATCACCCACTCGGACCGAACTTGTGATCACCCATGATTTCGACGCGGCCCAATCGAAGAAGTACACGCCAGGTTTGAAATAGTTGTTCGGCGCGAGCACTGGCGGGTCGTTATACGTCCCGGGGGAGAACACCCGACAAGTCGTCGTGCCGGCCGTTAAAAAGTTCACCGGTGGTGCCGCGGCCGCTCCCGTGCACGTGGTCGCCGACGACGAACTTGAACAGTTGTTGGCAGGCGGCGCCGGCGGCGCGGTCGACCGGACTTCAAGGAGCGAAACGGTGCAGAGATCGACGTTGTTGTTGACCGGAAACAGACGCGCATCGGGTACCGGACCAGTCGCACCGGTACAACCACCGGGGACCGAGACGGAGCCGTCAACGGCCAGGGGCGCGCCCAGATTCCAGCCGCCCGAGTTGTACACCGGACCGACGATCGTCTTTTCGGTGCCACCGCCGGCCTGAGTGGTTATCGTGCCGTTGTTGACGTACAGGGCCCAGCCGCCAGGCCCGGCCGGTGTTCCGTTGGTGACCTTGCAATGCACTCGAACTTCGCGGTTGTTGACGGTGAGCACCTGGTACGCGTTCGCACCGTGGAGGCAAATGGCCAACCGTGACTTGATTCCCTGGATCGCCCAGTCGAGTCCCGCATTGGTGCCGGTCTCTCGAGCGTTGACCTTGCGGACCGAGACGATTTGTCGCATGGACGTCCGACCGAAACCCAACAGAGCCGCTGCGAGGAGGCCGATCACGGTAATGAAGATCAACGCCAGGATCAGCACCGTTCCGTTTTCATTCCTTCGTTGTTCCGGTCTGGACATGTCACATCACCTTCACCTTGAGGTTGAAGGCTGGCCCGCTGATGATGGAACCCTGGAGATCGACGGGGTCATATCCGTCGGTGACTTCGATGGCGTAGTCGTCCGCCTTCCATGTCTCGCTGCAGAAGATGGACAGATTCACTGGTGTGGGCGCCGCCGGGCACGTGAAGGGTTTGAAAGGCAGGGGGTCTGACACAACAGGACTCCTCCAAACATTGGCGTTCACGGAGTCCTGAACAAGCCGGAGATACTGATTCCCTGCTTGGCCGCAACTCCCGTTGCTGCATTTCACCCGTACCCAGAGGTCTTCACAGGTGCTCCCGGTTCCGGTCAGTAGGTTGGTGACAACGGTGAAGGTGACCGTTCCCTGCAACTGCTCCCGATTCCCGGGGGCAATACGCCCTATCTCCGGCATGTTCGTCGCGGTGTAGGCGCACGAGGCTTTTGGGGGGGGTGTGGACGTGTTCACGGGAACCGTGACCACCGGGTCTTTGGGCGTACGAACGCTTCCGGTGAGCGTGAACGGATACGGCCGATTCTTGATCAGAACGGTCACCAGGAGCGACATGGATCGCTTGTCAGGCAGACTCAACAGGGCGGTCGGTTTGTCACACGTTTGGCCATTGGAGTAGGTGCAGCCGACGAGTGGTGACGTCAGTACGTTTTCGACGAGGACCGCATGGTGGGATGGCAACGAGTTTTTTACACAAAACGTGCGCCACAGGGATTTGTCCGTGACATGGAAACGGTACGAAACGGCGTAGATGCGGGTGGCGTCGGCCGGATCGGTGGCCTCGAAGCGCACCACGTTCTTGACCGTGCCGGTCTCCGGTGCTGGGGTGCAGCCGATCGGAGCGACCGAATTGGGGTCGGTATCTATCGTGGAAGGGATCGCACTTTCGA
>JANOYY010000094.1:0-33435 GCA_031429095.1 Acidimicrobiia bacterium
CACCGGTGACCCCAGCCTGACCCACAGCTCTGCCAATTCGCACCGGCACTCGCCACGTGCGGCCGTTCGGGGTTTCGTGCATGGTGGGGTCCGCAGTTCGAACACATTCCGACAGACGAAGGGTGTCGATACATTCGATACCGCCAGTCGGACTTCGGCATTCAGATCCATCGACCTCGCAGTCGATGACAGCCTTGACACCCACCCGACGTCCACCCCTGGCCGACGAAAGAGCGAGCGCGGTCGGCAGTCCGGTGGCGTCATCAACGACGATGCAATGCGTCGACTCGACAGAACGAAATTCCATGTGATGATTCTCTCTCGTCGAAATCAGATTCGTGCGCTAATCGAAGAACTTCGAACGTGGCATCGCTCATCCGTCGACAGTGACGGATCGAGCCCCCACGCACTACAGGCTCCGAAGCTCTTCCCACAGAGCTGAGGGAATGGACACATCAGCGGCGTCGACGTCGGCGCGTAACTCTGCCGCGGAACGCGCGCCGATGACGACGCTGGAGACTGCCGGATGGTTGAACGCAAACTGGATCGCGGCCGCGGCGAGATCCACGCCGTGACGTTCGCACGATGAACGCATGGCCCTCGCCCTCTCCACGAGCGCTTCGTGGGCCGGCGCATAGTCATAGGTCTGGTTGACGTCGGGACCTGCAAGGAGCCCGCTGTTGAACACTCCCCCGACAATCACACCCACCCCCCGCTCAAAACACCGTGGCAGGAGAGTATCGGCACCACGTCGGTCCATGAGGGTGTACCTGCCGGCGAGCAGAATGCAGTCGAGATCGACGCGCTCCACGAAGCGTTCAAGCATCTCGGCCTGGTTCATTCCGCAGCCGACCGCCCTGATCACTCCCTCCTCGCGCAACCGAACGAGGGCTGGGAACGCGCCGGACAGCGCCTCGTCCTCGTGATCGTCGGGGTCGTGGACGTGAACGATGTCGAGCCGGTCCACCGACAGGCGAATGAGGCTTTCTTCGATCGAGCGCAGCACATCGTCGCGCGAGAATGCCGGAGTGGGAACCAGAGCGGGCGCACCGACGAATATGGTCGCCGGAAGTTTTCCCATCGGCGGACGCAGAAGGCGGCCCACCTTGCTCGCCAGCGTGTAGGAATCACGATCGCGCTGGGCGAGCGCCCTCCCGAGTCGCTGTTCCGACAACCCATGGCCATACAACGGTGCCGTGTCGAAGAATCGGACTCCGGCCACCCATGCCGCATCGACCGTGGCAGCTGCATCGACGTCGCTGACGGCCGAGAAGAGATTGCCGATCGGGGCACAGCCCAATCCGAGTCGCGTGACCTGAACTCCTCGCCGGCCCAGTGGCGTCTGGCCCAAGGGCGTCGCATTCACGCGGCACCTGATGGACGACCGACGGACACGCCAAGACCCAGCGCCACGGCATTCGTCACCTCGCGAAGCTCTTCGGCCAGCGTGGCGAGGAGCGCCTTTGTCGCTCTCGGCTTCAGAATGGTGATGCTGATGGCAAGCAGTGGATCGGCGCGGCTCCGCCGACCGATGGCCACGGCGACACAGACCACTCCTTCGATCACTTCCTCGTTGTCGAGCGCATACCCTCGTTTGCGGATGTTTGCCAGCTCCACCATGAGCTGCGGGATAGACGTGACCGACTTCGGTGTGAGCCGATGAAGCGGGCCGGCCTGGGCCAGGCGCGCAACAAGTTCGTCATCTTCGAGCGAGGCCAGCATTGCCTTGCCTGTCGCCGTACAGGTGGCCGGAAGGGTCCGTCCCGGTGCCGAGGCCAGCTGCACGGGGTAGAGCCCTTCGCGCTTCGCGAGATAGACAACGCCGAGCCCGTCGGTAAGCATCGCCAGCTGAGCGGTGTCGCTGGCCCCGGTGTCCAACAGAGCACAGCTCTCCTGGAAGAGGCGCACCTGGTCGACACTCCCCAAGTACGCGGCACCGAACTGGGCAAGTCGCTGTCCGAGCGTGACACCGCCATCGAGGGCGCGGAGCAGGCCCGTGTCGACGAGCGTGGCGCAGATATTGGCCACGGACGACTTCGGCAGTCCAAGGCGACGGGCAATGGCGTTCGGTCCCATCGAGCTGCCTTCGGCGGCAAGCAACTCCAGGACCGCCACCGCTCGGGTGATCGCAGGCACGAGCGAGCGCTCGCCACCCGGGGCCTCATCAATGGCCGACTCCCTATTGAGTCGAAACTCCTCCTCCTTCAAGCTCATCACACCTTCCTCCTGAACGGACCGTCGGAGATCATGGTGGATGCGGGTCCCCTATTGCCAAGCGCGACAACGTTCGGGGCGCGACGTTCACGCCTGCCACTCGCGTCCACCCGGCCAGGACAGCGATGCCATGGACTCCGGATGCATCTCGATCGAATAGCCGGGCGCCTCGGGGACGGTGTACTTGCCATTGCGCATCACCACCGGGTGCACGAAGTGCTCGTGAAGGTGATTGGCATACTCGGTGGTGCGATCGTCGAGCGATCCGCTGACGCACACGTAGTCGATCATCGAGATGTGCTGCACGTACTCGCACAACCCGATGCCGCCGGCGTGCGGGCACACCGCAACATTGCGTGCGGCGGCGAGCAGCAGCACCGAGAGAACCTCGTTGAGTCCTCCGAGGCGGCAGGCATCCACCTGGCAGTAGTCGATCGCCTCGGCCTGGAGCAGCTGTTTGAAGATGATGCGATTCGCTGCATGCTCGCCCGTGGCCACACCCATTGGAGCGACCGCTCGACGGATCGTGGCGTGCCCCAAGATGTCGTCGGGGCTCGTGGGCTCCTCGATCCAGCGGAGGTTGAACGGGCGCAGATGCTCGGTCCACGCGATGGCTTCGGGCACCTCCCACACCTGGTTGGCGTCGGCCATCAGCTCGCAGCGGTCACCGATCTCCTCTCGCATGACCTCGCATCGCCTGATGTCGGACGCGACATCGATCCCGACCTTGGTCTTGAAGCTGGTCCAACCCTCGGCGATCGACGACCGACAGAGGTCGCGTACCTTCTCCTCGGAATAGCCCAACCAGCCCGCAGACGTTATGTACGCGGGGTATCCGTCGCGGCGCATCTCGGCGATCCTCGCCTTCTTCGTCGGCGCTAGCCTGCGCAACATCTCGAGCGCGCGTTCCTCCGGCATCTCATCGCGCAGGTACCGCAGGTCGATGCAGTCGACAAACTGTTCTGGTTCCAGGTCGGCCACCAACTGCCACACCGGAACTCCGCGCTCCTTCGCCCACAGGTCCCACACCGCATTCACCAGCGCCGCGGTGGCAAGGTGGATGACGCCCTTCTCCGGACCGAGCCAGCGCAACTGCGAATGATTGGTAAGGCTCCGCCAGAAGTCGCCCATGTTGTCGACGATGTCGGACAACCGACGACGCGCCACCAACGATGCAAGGGCCTCGATCGCGGCGCAGCACAGATCGTTGCCCTGGCCGATGGTGAAGGTCATCCCATGACCTTCGTGAGCTCCGTCGGTGTGGAGCACCACATAGGCGGCCGAGTAGTCCGGATCCAGATGTTGGGCATCGGACCCGGCGAGGGTGCGTGATGTGCGAGCACGCAAGTCGTGGGTCGACACCGAGGTAATGGTCGTCATGAGCTGATTCCTTCCCGGTCGCCCACTTCGTGGACAGGGGATCGGCCGGTACCAAGATAGGCAGCCGTGAGCTTGTCGCGGTCCCCGGCCATGTGTCGAGGCATGCCGTCGAAGGAGACCCGACCACGCGCCAGAACCATGACCCGGTCAGCGATCTTGAGTGCCTGCTCCACGTGCTGCTCCACGAGCAGCACTCCCAGACCGTTGTTCGCAAGCGACCGGACGTTCGCCAGGAGTCGCTGGACGATCTGCGGGGCCAGGCCGAGCGACAGTTCGTCGATCAGCAGAACCCTCGGCGAGCTCATGAGCGCTCGTCCGAGCGCGAGCATTTGCTGCTCTCCGCCCGAGAGGGCACCCGACTGACGGCTCAGCAACGGGCGTAGCGCCGGGAGGAGTTCAAGCACACCTTCGAGGTGGCTCAGATCTCCACGTCCTCCGAGGCGAAGGTTCTCCATCGTTGTGAGCCTGGTGAACAGCGAGCGATCCTCCGTAACGTGGCCGATGCCGGCGCGTGCGCGCCGCATAGCCGACATGTCGCTGATGTCTGTTCCGTCCAATGAGATCGTGCCTGATTGTTGCTCCGCCAGGCCTGAAATGGTAAGCAGAGTCGTGGACTTGCCCGCGCCGTTCGCGCCGAGGAGCGCGACGATCTCGCCCGCTTCGACGCTCAGCGACACCCCGCGGAGAACCGTGATGCTCCGATACCCGGCGACGAGATTGTCGATCGCGAGGAGCGGGGTCACGAGTCACGTTCGCTTTCCGTAGCCGTCCCCAGATACGCCGAGATCAAGATCTCCGACTGACGGACCTCATCGGCCGGTCCACTGGCGATCTCCTTACCGAAGTCGATCGCCACCACCCGGTCCGACACCCGAAACACGAGTTCGGTGTCGTGTTCGATCAGCAGGAGCCCGACCCCGGACTCGGCCAGGCGCAACAACACGCTGCCGAGTTCGCCAGTCTCGGTGGTGTCGAGTCCTGCGGCAGGCTCGTCGAGGAGGATGACCGCGGGTTCCGAGACCACCGCCCGAGCGACGCCGACGAGGCGGCGCGTGCCGGCGGGAAGATCGCGGGGGAAGGCCGACGCATAAGGTTCGAGCCCTGTCATGGCGAGTGCGCGCTCCGTGGCGATCGGCACCTGCCTCGGTCGGAAGAGATCGCGAAGGAACCCCAGTCGCGAATCCGTCTCGGCCGCCACCACGAGGTTCTCCTTCACGGTGAGGTCGTCGAAGAGGCGCAGCGACTGAAAGGTTCGACGCATCCCGGCGTTCGCCCGGCGGTGCGGCGGCCAGTTGGTGATGTCGACGTCGTCGAGAATGACCTTTCCGGCCGCCATCGGCGTGAGGCCGGTCACCGCGTCGATGAGACTCGTCTTGCCGGCACCGTTGGGTCCAATGAGCCCGACGATTTCACCTCGGGCCACCGCGACGTTCACCGCATCGACTGCGGTATTGCTTCCGTAGCGGACCGTGATGCGCTCGGCGCGCAGACCGGCGGTCATGTGATGTTCTCCCCACGCTCAACGTCAACAGCCCGAGCCCCGGTCACGCCAGTCAGCATTCGTTCGGCTTTGGCCGCCTTCACCCGCTTCTTTTCGCGTTGACCGTGCGCCAAATTCGCCACACCGTCGGGCTGGGTCACAACGGTCGTCACCAGGCCTACTCCCGCGAGTGTCTGAGTCAGCTGATCCGAGGTGATGACGCCGCGCATCCACAGCGCGAACGGGGCACCGGGAGCGAACAGAGTTCCGACGAGCGCACCACCGATCGTCGCGATGCCGCCGATGTAGGCGAGGGCAAAGAAGTTGATCGACTGGAACACGACGAAATTGCTCTCCGATACCCGACCCGACCGGTAGGCCATGAGCCCGCCGGCAAGCGCCGCCACAAAGGCCGAAAGCGCGAACGCTTGAAGCTTCACTTTGTTGACGTCGATCCCACTGGCCGCCGCCGCGGTTTCATCGGCACGTACAGCCAGCATCCGCCGACCGGTGACGCTGCGGCGCAGGTTCGCCAGCAAGAGCACACATCCACACAACACCACGAGCACCACAACCCCATATCGTTCCGGCTGCGTACGGCCGTCGAGGTCGAGGCCGAACAACTTGGCACCGTGCGGCACTGCCGACCCTTGGGCCCCCGCGGTGAACTTGGGATTGAAGAACACCATCCGTTCGAGGCCGATCCCAGCGCCCAAAGTCACCACCGCAAGGTTCACCCCCCGCACCCGCAACGCCGGGAGACCAACGAGAAGGCCAACAGGAACTGCGGCGAGGGCTCCAAGCAGAATCGAGAACGGGAAGCCGATTCCGAGGTGGTTGGCCACCCGCACCGTCGCGTAGGCACCGACACCGCTGAACGCCAACTGGCACAGCGAAATCTGACCCACCCAGCCGACGATCACGACAAGCGAGAGAATGATCACGCCGCCAATCAGAGCAATGGTGTACGCCGCGGCATAACTGGGCGTCGTCGCGAAGAGCACCACACAAGAAGCGACGAAGAAGAACGCAACCTTCATCCTGATATTGCGGACCGGTGGGGCCAACGGCATGTCGGAGGAGACGAGTTCACCTCGTTGAGGCAGCGCACTGCCCTTGCCGACAAGCACCACGACGATGAGGAAGAACGGCAACGTGGCGGTGAGCCCACGGACACCGTTGAAGTACCTCCCGATCACCGAATCTCCGACCCCGAGCAACATGCCGCCGAGAAGGACAAGCCAGAGGTTCTCGAATCGACCGAGGAGCGCGGCGGCGAGCGCCGGGGCAATGAGGAGCGAAAGCTGAAACGCGTTGAGCCCCGCAATCGGCGAAATCAGAATCCCACCGATTCCCGCCAACACACTCCCGATCATCCAATTGACCGCGGCGAGCCGCGCCTGGGAGTAGCCGGTCACCGCGGCCCCCTTTTCGCTCTCTGCTGCGGCTCGCGTCGCCAAACCGAAGAGCGTCCGCCGGTAAAAGGCCCACAGCACGACGGTGAGTGCGACCGCAACCGAGAACAGCGCAATGCGGTCCCAGCCAACGCGCACCCCAAAGATCGTGACCGGAGTGACCGGCGTGAACGGATTCACGCTGAAGCTCCCCGCCCCGAACTGCCAGTACGCGATCGACGTGAGCGTCAGCAGCACACCCAACGATCCGGTCACTCTCGCCAGAACCGGCGCGTGGCGTAGCGGGTGCATGACGAGAACGTGGACAAGCAACCCCAACAGCGCCGCCACCACCATGGACGCAACAAACGACAACGGTGTGGGCCATCCGTGTTCCTGGCGAAGGCTGCGGAACACGAACGCCGTGTACATGCCCATGGCACCGTGGCCGAAGTTCAGTACCCCGGACCCTCGGTAGATCGTGACCAGCCCGAGACCGAGGAGCGCATTGACGGCTCCGGGTCCCAGGCCAAGGATCACGTAGGCCGCTAGTTCACGCATGAACGGCAGCGGCCAGGAGGTCAGCCATTGATTGGCTCACCGGTGAGCCAATTGAAGGCGTCGCCGGTGAGGATCGTCCGGCCGTCGAGGATCACATTTCCATAGGCCGCGTAGTAGAAGGTGCGGGGGAACTCGGCTGTCGCATTCTTCGACGACAGTTGCCCGCCGAAGAGCGGCTGGACCGTCGGAAGCGAGAGAAGTGCCGTCTTGAACGAAGCGGTCGTGATCGTGCCCTTCACCTGGGAGAGGGCGACCGCCGTGGCGTAAGCCGCGGCATAGCCGGAACCGGCGAACGCACGCCGCGGATCGAAGCCGGCCTTTTTCATGTCGGCCTGGAACTTCCTCGCGTCAGGTCCGCTGCCCGCTCCGAGGTCGGGGAAGAACGACGCCACGTACACGCCGTTTCCGGCGGCACCCATGGCGTCTATCGACTGAGGTGCCGCTGCGGTCCCGAGAACGACGATGTCTCCCTTGTAGCCCTGTGAGCGCAGGTTCGTCACCAGCTTCACGGTGTTCGGTCCGTCGGTCTGCACGGACACGAAATTCGGTTTCTTGTCGATGGCCTGTTGGGCGATCGAAGCCAGGTCCGCAGCCGTAGGATCGAATCCAATGCGAGCAACGAAGGTGCCGCCCAGCTTCTTGATCCGGGCCTCAAGCGTGAGGTCGGGTTCGCCGACTCCCGCGTAGACCTCGACAACGCTGGCCGGAATCTTCTTCTTCTTCGCGGTTGCGATGATGTAGGCCGCGTTGGTGTAGAGCGCAGCACTTCCTCCCGCGTTCGTGATTGCCAAGAAGTTGGTCTGCTTGTATTCATTGGGCAAGACGGGGAGACCGCCGACGTAGGGCACGCCGCCTTTGTCCAACACATCGACGACCGGTGCCGAGAAGCACGAGAAGCAGATGCCGCCGAGCACGGCAATCGCCTTTGCGTCAATCAGGTCACGGGCGCACTTCTCGCCCACGACGGCGTCGGCGTTGTCGTTGCAGCGGCGATAGTCGATCGGCCGACCCTTGATGCCACCCGTTGCGTTGATTGCGTCGAAGCATGCCTTCATTCCCTCGGTCACTTCAGGAAACGCAGCCGACGATGAGGCATCGGTCTGGATCGAGCCGATGACGATCTTCTTGCCTTTGCCGTTTCCTGATCCGACGCACGCAAGGTTGGACGAAGCGGTTTTCGCTTTTGCGGTCTTCGTAGCGGCAAAGGCGGGACGGACACCGAGCCCCGCCCAGACAAGTCCTGGAACCAACACCCCAACGAGAAGGATCCGCCTCCTTCTCCCCGTCTGATGGTGTTGATGCGTCGGCTGATGCGGAAGTGAACGATTCATGTGCTCCCCCTATAGTGACCAATATGCTGGACGTCGACCAGCATGCTGCATTAGGGTCACGGAGTGCAAGCGGAATCTCTGTGAGCAGCAGTGAGGAGTGTGACCCGTGGCGAACCGAATCGTGTTGGTGACCGGCTCAGCGGGCGGAATCGGAACAGCGGTAGCGGAGCACTTCACCAAACTCGGCGACACCGTCATTGGCTTCGATCTCGCAGATGGAATGGACGTCACCGACCCAAAAGCTTGCTTGGATGCCGTCGAGCGGGTCACGGAGCAGCAAGGGCGGATCGATGTTTTGTGCAACAACGCCGGAGTCGGCGCGGTCGGTGATGTCGTGACTGCAACATCACAAGACTGGAATCGGGTGTTTGCCGTGAACGTGTTCGGTGTCGCCAACATGAGTCGAGCCGTTTTGCCGGTCATGCGAAGCAATCGCCGGGGAGCGATCGTGAACACCTGCTCCATCGCCGCCACCGTCGGTCTGGCCCAACGAGCCGTCTACTCCGCATCGAAAGGCGCCGTGCTGTCGCTGACCAAGGCCATGGCTGCCGACGAGGTCTCGTTCGGCATTCGCATCAATTGCGTTTCGCCGGGGACCGTGCTGAGCCCATGGGTCGAGCGTCTCGTGGCCGACACACCCGATCCCGCCGAGGCCCTCGACGGACTCCGTCGTCGACAACCGCTGGGCCGACTCGTCTCCTGCGATGAGGTGGCCGCTGCCGTCGTCTACCTCGCGGCGGACACGACGTTCACTACCGGCGCCGACTTCTTGCTCGACGGCGGAATCTCTGGCGTCCGTCTCGTCGACTGACGCCGGACAACTGCGACGCCCAACCATCCCGACAATCCAACCCATGCGGAAGGAAGGAACGAACGTGAACACTCACTGGTTCGACGAAGCCCGACTCGGCATGTTCGTTCATTGGGACCACGCGTCGCAGCGAGGATGGGAAGTGTCGTGGCCGTTGGTGGGGGGCGTGTTCAGCCTCCCCTACTGCCAGAAGGTCGGTGTCGACGAGTATCACGCGTTGGCCGCCACGTTCGATCCGGGCTCCTGGGATCCCGTTGCCCTTGCTCGGCGCGCAAAGGCTGCTGGGATGCGCTACGCCGTGGTCACCACTCGTCATCACAGCGGGTTCTCCATGTTCGACACCAGTTTCAGCGATCACAACGTCATGAACACACCATGCGGACGCGACCTCGTACGGGAGAGCGTCGATGCCTTCCGCGCTGAGGGACTTCGGATCGGCCTGTACTACTCACTGTCGGACTGGCACCATGTCGACTATCCGGCCTTTCGCGAGGAGTTCAAGCCGTACGTGCTTGGGCAGTCTCCACCCCTTCCCACAGACGAGCAGGCCGAGCGTTTCCGTGGGTACCTGATGGGCCAACTCGACGAACTCATGACCCGATACGGGCAAATCGATGTGATCTGGTTCGACGGGGCATGGGAGCGTCCGGCGCAATGGTGGAAACCCGGGGAGATCGCGGCTCTGCTGCGGGCGAGACAACCCGGAATACTTATCAACGATCGTCTTCCGGGGCACGGTGACTTCGAGACGCCCGAGCAGTTCATCCCGGCCACTCCCCCGCCGGGGCGGTGGGAGTCGTGTCTCACCATGAACGAGAGTTGGGGCTGGAATCCGCAGGACACGAACTACAAGTCCCCTCGCGCCATCGTGCACGCCCTCTGCGAGACAGCGGGCCGAGGAGGCAACCTGCTCCTCAATGTCAGCCCACGCGGTGACGGGTCGTTGCCCCCCGAACACGAAGAACGCCTTGACGCGCTCGGAACTTGGCTGGACACCCACGGCGAAGCCATCTACGGCACCGTGGCCGGACTCGAACCGTGGCAGTTCTACGGGCCATCGACCCGCCACGGCAACCGAATCTTCGTGTTCCTGCTGATGCGCCCCTATGAATCGGTCACCGTTCGCGGGCTGCCGATTCGCCGCGTCGCCGCCGTCACGCTCCTCGGTAGCGCGACTACGTTGAGCTTCGAGACACGCACCGCTGTCATGGCCCAGCTCGAGGACGATCCGAGGGGCGAGATCACCATCAGCGTACCGGACCATCTCCTCGACGACTTCGCCAATGTTTTCGCCAGTGTGATTGCCATCGACATCGACGAAACACGCGCTCCATGACGTTGCGAATCGCTGCGGTGCAGGGCCCGATGTACGACCACCTCTACACACTGTTCGATTCCGATTGCGTCGAAGTGGTGATCCACGAAGACCACCCGACCCTCAACCGGCGCGTCGCCGAGATGCTCAGCGTGGGCGAACGGCTCGACCTCATCGCGACGCACTCGAAGTATGCGCCGTCACAAGCACAGTGGCTGCATCCGCTCGATTCGATCATCGAGCCGGCCTCCATCGCCGCCTTGGCCCCACTTGCCGTCGATCTGTGCCGTTACGACGGCAGGCTGCGATGTCTTCCGCGTCTTATCGACGTCCGCATCATGTGGGTCCGATCAGACCGCGTAAGCGAAGTCCCCGCGACGTGGGCGGCTCTGGCCGACAGCGATGTACTCTTCGGCTTCCCCGGCCGGGAGTCCGGGCTATTCGGCACCTTCTTCGAACTCGTCGTCGGCATGGGTGGCCGACTGTTCGACGACCGCGGTGGCCCCTGCATGGACAGTGACGAGGCCGAGGAGAGCATCGAGATCCTGTGTCGGCTCGCGTCGCGTGCCCCGGCTGACCTCGTCACGTGGCACTACGACGAGGTCGACCGGGCCCTGCTCGACGGACGAGTCGACGCGGCGGGGGGCTGGCCGGGGGCGTGGGGGCCAATCGCAAAATCTTCGCTCGTTTCCGTGCTTGAACCCCATCGCTATCCCGCCGGTCCAGCCCGACACGTAAGTTACTCCGGCTGTCATGCGTGGGCCATACCCACGACCTGCGGTGACCTTGCGGGGGCCAGCGCGCTTCTGGAACAACTCATCGGCTCCCACGCCCAGCGGCTCGATGCGACCGGCGGAACCATGTGCGCGCATATCGACGCCCTCGCGGCCGTAGATCCTGTCGACGAGCTCGATCGCCGCCGTCTGGCCATCACCCGGTCGACGATCGCCGGATCGATGATCACCTACCCATCACTGCCGAACTTTCCGGCGCTCGAGGACGCGGGCTGGAAGACGATCAACGCAGCACTACGTGGCGAGTTGCAGCCCGCTGCGGCGGCCCGGTCCATTCAGGCGCACGCCGAGAGGATCCTCTCCGGGTGAGAACCCCCCGGCCTGGTGCACGCAAGCCGAAGTTCTGCGCGCACGGACGGGCGGAGTTCTCCCCGCCCAACACCCGATTCGCACGCTCGGCCAGGTGGAAGGAACTTCCTGCGGCGATGCACTAGCTTCCCGGGGCCTCGTCGGCCTGCGCCGTCCAAGCAGTTTGGCGACGCGCTTCACCCGGGTTGGGCGGGTCACTCATCAGCTGATCGAGCAACGAGCGCCGTAGCCGCCGACTGACGTGCAACAACAGGGCAGGCTCTTCTCCCTTGAGACACTCGATGAGCACACCATGCGCGTTCATCGCGAACGCGATTCGCAGCACGCGCTGCGCCTCTTCGTTCGCCTCAAGCGACGACCCGAGGAGAATCTCCTCCAGCAATCGTTCGTTGAACCGGTCGTAGATCCGCGCACCCTCGCCAATTTCTCTCGTGATGGGCGCGTCTGCCGTTAGTAACTGTACGTAGTAAGGAAGATGTCGAGCTGGATCTTCCAGAATCGGGCCGAGGTCGGCAAGACACAACAGATCAACCAGATCAGCGGGAGACGCTCCGCCATCGCGACGGGCAGTGAGGTCGTCGAGAAAACCGGCGCCGTAATACGCCTCCGGTCCTTCCTCCGGTGGCAGCTGGAATTCGAAGGTGTCGTCCGACATCGTGAACCTAGTTCTTGACGAAGAAATCGCAGTCGTCGGCGACGACGATCAGAGCAGCCGAAATGATGCAGCGAAAGACCAGCCAGCAGGTCCGCGACGGATCAGACACGTCCATGGGGTCCGCCTTATGCCAGCACTTCGAACGTGGCATCGCTCTTGTCGGTCGACGGGTCGAGAAAGATCCGGTCCTCGCCGTCGTGGCGATTGGCTCGGGCCACGATCTCGCTGTCGGGCAGAACTTCGATCGGCGTGAAGCGCGGGTGGTGATGCTCCAGGTACGGATCGTTGGCCCGCGCATTGAACGCCACCAGGAGCAGGTGACGGTCGACATCGGACTGATTCGGTGCCGAGGTATGGAGCGTGTTCGAGTGGAAGAACATCACGTCGCCTGGCTGCGCCTCGAATGCTACCCGGGGGAGGCGCTCTTCGGCGGCGGCGACTCGAGCTGGATCAGCGCCGGTCTGCTTGCCGACATGGCCATGGTCGATGCGTCCCATGAGATGCGACCCGGCCAGCACGTTGAGGCAACCGTTGGCCGGTGTGTTCGGTGTGAGCGGAATCGCCACGGTGAGCATGTCGGGTCGCAGGCAGCCATTCGGATACCAGTACCCATAGTCCTGGTGCCACACCCACGTGCCACCGGCACCCGGCCGCTTCATTGTGATCTTGGAGTGGTAGTGGTACACCTCGCCGCCGAGCAGGCGCTCCACAGCTCGCACGAGTCGTTCGCTGCGAGCCAACGCTCCGAAGGAGTCCTCGCCGGGTTCGTTCCACAGGGCGATCTCGGTGGCACCGCCCTGGCCATCGTCGACACCATAGGCGCGCTTATGAATCGATTGATCGACCTGGAATGCGTTTATCACTGCTGCGATTTCTTCGGGCGTGAAGAATCCTCGCTTGATCACGAACCCGTCACGGTCGAACGTTTCCTTGTCGGGGGCTGTCATTGCGCTCATAGCCTTGGTGCCTTTCGTAGTGCGAACCTGTTGTCTTTTGCTCTGGCCGCCGGGCGCGGGAGCTTCCTAGCCCCGCTGATACGGGATGTTCGGATCGCCGGTCCTGACCGGGGACCTCGACTGGAGGATCTCTCGTTGTTGGGGGGTGATCCGTGCGAGCAGGGCGTCGGACCACGTGTACCCAAACCGGGTGCGCACCCACGATGGCCCGTACCGAAGGATGATGACGCGGCGCTCACCCTCAACGGTGGTGCGGCTCGACCCACCGTGCATGAGCGAGTCGACGAACATCAAGGCGTCACCGGCCTTCGCATGAACCGCAGTCGCTCCCGGCAACGCGTCCATGCGATCGCCACGGGCATAGTCCCCGGCGAGTGGATGGGCAAGGTTGGACTTGTGGCTGCCCGGGATCACCATGGTCGCTCCGTCGCCGGGGCCGATGTCGGTGAGCGCCACGAGAACGTTGACTTGACCGCACCGGAAACCGCCGTGACGATAAGAGTATTGAGTCCGGACCGGCGACTCGAAGCCTCCGGAATGTACAGGGTGATGACCGCCGGCGTGTCGGATGGTTGCGATGTTCTCGTCGATGGATACGCCTTCGACGTAGGTCCCCTCTTCGCCTGCGTAGTGTCGCACATGGTCGATCCAACCCCGATGGTCGATCAGGAACTCGAAGGCCCGGTCATCGCAATCGAGAACATTGTGCAGCTCGAATCCGGTGTCCCTGGTGTAATCACGCCGCTGCGCGTTGCCAATCCACTCGCCGTTGGACATCGGCGGGAACCGGTCGTAGGCCTCGTTCAGCCGACGGACCTCATGGGGGTCGAGGGCACCGGGCAACACCAGAAACCCGCGCAGATCGAACTCGTAGTCCTGAAGCGGCGTGGGTGCAGGCATATTCGTATTTTGCTACGAGGCGACGGGGACGAGGGGATTCAGTTCCGAGGCCGCTCGGTCGCCGGGAACGAGCCCCGGCAGCCAACGGGCGAGATCGCGACGCTGCGGCTCGTTGGTCGGCGTCTGCACGGTCAGGTCGCTGGCAAAATAGATCACGGTCATCACCTCGCGGGTGATTGGCGAACTGTTCGACCCGGCCTTGTGCAGCGTCCATCCACCGTGGAACGTTGCGTCACCGGCCGCCATCGATACTGGAACGGACAGCTTGGCCCCGGTCCGGCTCACGAGCGCATCAAAATGAGCTTCGGAGTCGTCGGAGATCGCCTCGTCGCCGAGTTCCTCGGTGTTGCTGCCGTCGACAAAGGTCATGACACCCATCTCGGGGGTGATGTCGACGAGCGGCATCCACATCGTGACGCAGCGCGTCCCGTCGATTGGCCAATAGATCGCATCCTGATGCCACGGCGTGTGCCCGCCACCGGGCTCCTTCACGAGCGCCTGATCGTGGTAGATGCGAACGCCTTCGGCCCCGAGCAGAGTGGCGGCAACGCCGGCGAACCGGGCGCCAAGCACGAAGCGGCGCACATCGGCGTCATCGCACCACAGGTTCATTACCTGGAGGAAGGCCTTGCCGTAGGTGTCTCGTTCGGCAAGCGGACGACTCTCCTGGTTGAACCGGGTGACGGCGGAGGCGACAGCGGGCCGGAACGCTGCGACCTCATCGGGGCTGGCGACCCCCCGAAGAAGGACGTGGCCATTGTTCCGGTAACTAGCGACTGCCTCCGGGGCAACGTCGTAGCGGTCATTGAGAAGGGGCAGTTGAGCAGTCACCGGTTTCTCCATTTCATCCGATCGACGATTCGGCGTCGACCTCGTTGAGGAACTTCTCCAACTCATCCGGTGCGATCGGCACCAGGTGACCCGCCTCCGGGAACCGGCCCGCAGCCACGTCGTCGCGGAACTCGGTGAGAGCAGCAACACGCTCACGCTGTAAGCGCGCATACTCCGCCCGGAGGTCGCGGTACCGCTTCGCATGACGCGGGTAATGACGGTCATGGGAACCAAGAATGTCCTCGGCGAAGAGATACTGCGCATCGCAACCGGCACCGGCGCCCATCGACATCATGAACAGTGAGGTCCGAGCCGAGATGGCCGATGCGACCTCCGGCGGCACAACTTCGATCTCCGCCCCGAGAGCACCAACATTTTCGAGCCGCTTGATCTGACGGAAGATCTTCATCGCGCCGTCAGCGGTCTTGCCGACCGCGCGGAAACCACCGGTCCAGGTGGCCTTTGACGGGATCAGCCCGACATGGCTCATGATTGGGAAACCTTCCGCGGCCAGCCGACCGATGGTCTCCAGGCTGGCGACGCAATACATTGCGTCGATCCCCTTTCCGTACAGGGTGCACGCTTCGCGGAGGTAGTCATCCGTGGTTGCCAGCCGCCCGTAGTCCATCCCGGTGATCATGAATGCCGTCGGCGCGGCAGCACGGATCGCCGACAGCTGCGGATTGTGCCCGGTGGTGACAATGTCGATTCCGGCCTCTTCGGCTGCCGCGGCCTCGTCAACCGTCCAGGCAAGGATGTTGGTTCGCTGCACTTTCCCCTTCCCGGCGAGGAGGTCGGCAACGGTGGGTTTCGTTCGAGTCGTAGAAGTCGTAGAAGTCATAGAAGTCATGGTGCTATCCAATCCGGATGAAGCCAAGGCAATGGGGCGGAACGAGAAAAGCTGTCACTGGAAACATCGCAAAACTCCTACTTCACTGCGCCGAGTGTGAGGCCTTCGACGAATGACTTCTGAAAGAGCAGGAACACGATCAGCGTGGGAATGGCCGCAGTGATCGTTCCTGCCGAGATGAGACCCCAGTCAGACAGATAGGTGCCTTGGAGGCCTAGCAGCGATGCGGTCGTCGGCATCTTGTTCTCGCTCCGAAGAACGGTGATCGACCAGAGCAGATCGTTGAAGATCCCGGTGAAGCCGAGGGCTCCAATCGAGGCCAGGGCGGGTCGGCTCAGCGGGAGAATAATCCTCCGGTAGATTTGGAACGGCGTTGCGCCGTCGATGATCGCTGCTTGTTGGATTTCTGCCGGTATGGCGAGCATGAAGCCGTAGAGGACGAACACGTAGAAGCCGAGACCGAAGGCTGCGTGCAGGATGATCACGGCAAAGTACGTGTCGAAGATCCCCAACGCCTCCGCATTGCGAGCGAGTGGAATAAGCATGATCTGGGCGGGGAGAAGGTTTCCGCCCAGCATGACCAGCAGGATCGTCCGCCGAAACGGCACCTTGTATCTGCTCAGGCCGAACGCCGCCAGCGACGACAGCACCAGGACAAGAGCCAGCGCAGGCACGGTGATGATGAGGCTATTGAACATGCCGCGCCGACCACCACCGCGGCCCCAAGCTTCGGTATACCCGCGAAACGTCAGCGAACGCGGCAGCGCCATCAGCCCGTTGCCCAAGATGTCGTCGAAGGATCGAACCGACAGCACCGCCACCAGGACCAACGGTCCGATCCAAAGGAGCGAGATGAAAGAAGCGCTCAGATGAAATGCGGCCGTGCGCGCCTTTCTTGCTCGGCCGCCCCGACGGCGAACGATCTCCCCCGGCGTCAACGCCACGCGCCTGTTCAATTGGCGTCCGCTCGGAGGGCGCGAACGAGGTAGAGGACGATAAAGCCAACCGCAAGGAGGAAGATCACCACGGCAATTGCCGAGGCGTAGCCCAATCGGCCGGTGGCGAATGCAGTTTGGAACATGTACGTGCTCAAGAGCTGAGACGAGTTGTACGGCCCGCCCTTGGTCAGGGCGTAGACGATGTCGAAGGAACGCAACGCATCGATGACGATCACGGACACGACAACCGAGTTGACCCCACGCAGCTGGGGCATCGTGATGTGTCGAAAGAGCTGCCGTCGACTCGCTCCGTCGACGCGTGCCGCTTCAGTCAGTGCCGGATCGATCGACTTCAGACCCGCCAGAAAGAGCACCATGATGTATCCCGAGGACCGCCACAGCGAGGCCACGACCAAGGCGTACAGCACCGTCCGGGGCTCGGCGAGCCAGATACGGCCCCATGATCGCAGACCGACCGCCTGCAGGGCATTGTTGAACAAGCCCTCGGGTGCGTACAGCACGCGCCACACCAATGCCGTGACGACCAGCGAGAAGATCACCGGGAGAAAGATCAGTGACCGGTACAGCGCCACGCCGCGCCGTTCGGCGCGGAGAAAGAGGGCTAACGACAAGCCCAGCAGACCGGAAAGCCCACCGAAGGCCACCAACCATCGGACCGTGTTCTTGAACCCGATGCTGAAAATTGGGTCGTTGGCCAGTTCCCGAAAGTTCTGCAGCCCGACGGGTTTCGGGGCACCGACCCCCCGCCATTGCGTGAACGACAGGAGTACACCCTGGATAGCCGGCGAGAAGACGACCGCTGCTTCGAGCAGGAACGGAATCAGAATGAAGGCCGCCACCGTCGGCGGGAGAGAGTCAACCCCCCGACGACGGTGGCGTCCCAGAGCCGACATTTAGGCCTTGCGGGCGCTGACTGCAGCTGCCTGCCATTCGGCCATGATTGCGTCGGCGTTGCCGGGGTTGTCCATGAACTTCAGCAGCGCTGCGTCTGCTGTCGGCTGCAGCTCGTCGCCACCATCACGGTTGAAGAACTGCGTGAGGTCGGCTGCCGCCTCCAACATTGCCTTGCCCTTCGTGTTTTGTACGGTGACCGCAGCCTTCGCCCCAGGCGCAGCGGGAATCGACGAGTTGCCTGAAGTTGTCAGGTAGAGCTCCTGCGCGGCCGGGGTAGCGAGGTATCGCATGAAGGCCTTCGTGAGCGCTGGATTGGAGCCCTTTGCCGAAGCGAAGAATCCGTCAGCTGGGGCTTCCTCGGCAACGGGCACCTTCGGGTCGATGATCGGGAACTGGAAGAAGTCGATGTCATCACCAACATCTTTCGGGGCACCGAGTGCCCACCAGTTACCGGCAACGTAGGTCGCGGTTTCGCCCTTATAGAACTTGGTCTGGGCTTCTGCGAACCCCAGTCCTTTCGCCTGCTTGTCCATGTAGGGCAGAACCTCCTGCCACTTGTTGAACACGGCCTTCACTTCGGGCGAGTTAAAGCTCTTCTTTCCGCTGAGAACGTCGCGGTGGAACTTGGCCCCATTTACGCGAAGGTTTAGGTAGTCGAACCAGAACGAGGCCACCCAAGGCGTATCCGACAGGCCCATACCAATCGGGGTCACACCTTTGTCCTGCACCGTCTTGCAAAGCGTCTTGTACTCTTCAAACGTCTTCGGCGGTTTCACGCCCCACTCGGCAAACTTCGATGGACGGTAGTAAACGCCACACCAGTAGTAATAGATCGGAACGAAGATCTGCTTTCCGTTGGAGGCAGTCGACAGACCCTTCAGTGCCGAGGAGTAGCCCGCCATCTCCGGCGAGGCCCACACATCGGAGATGTCGAGCAGGAGGCCCTGGTCGGCGTAGTTCTGCGCCGCTTTCCCGGCAAGCCACGTGAGGACTTCCGGCGGCTTGGAGGAGGTGAGGTACTGAGTGAGCTGGGTTCGATACAGTTCGCCGGCAACCGTGTTCAGTTTGACCGTCCCCGACTTTTTGGCGTTGAACGCGGCGACAACGGCCTCCATCCCCAACTTGGACTTGTCGTCGGCATTGTTGGACTGCAGGGCAATGGTGCCAGAGACCTTCTTGGCCTTGGCCTTGGCGGTCTTCTTCGTCGCGGCAAGCGCCGCCGGCGAACTCGCCAGCAAACCAAATGCGGCGGCGCCCAGGATGAAGGAACGACGCCCGAGAGGGGACGGCGATTCTGGCTCGGATTCGGGGTTGGTCGGTTCGATGTTCATGCAAACTCCCTTGATGACATGTGGATCTGATGGGTGGTGTGGACTGCCAGAGTCCGGACCGGGCCACGACAGGGGACGAACGGCTGACTACTGGCGTTGCGACGGTGCTGACGTGGTGAGCATACAGATGCGACAGGCGTCACGTCAACGATGACGTAAACATCGCAAAAGTTGGTTGTCGCATCACACGGAGAATCGGCTAACTCCAAAATTCTCTTCACCAGGACCGCAGGTTCCGTTTTCGTCTCGGCCTAGGGACGACGTCGAACTCCTGGGCAAATGTGCGATGTCGCACGGTCGGCGTCGCTAGGCGGATTGGCGGATGATCAGCTCCGCGTCGACGTACACCGGCTGCTGGTGGTTTGGAGTCGACCGCATACGGTCGAGGAGGGCCACTGCTTCGCGACCGATGGCCGGGCGATCGAGTCGGACCGAAGTCAGCGCCGGCACGAGCGCTGAGCACAGGGCGATGTCGTTGAACCCCACGAGTGTGACGTCCTCCGGCACCCGGAGCCCGGCGATGGCCAGCGCCTGCAGCGCGCCAATAGCCATGGCGTCGTTGTACGCGAAGACGCCGTCGACCGGCGTCCCAGAGGCGAGGACGGCCTCCATCGCGGCACGGCCGCCATCGATGGTGGGATCCTTGCGCACGACCCGATCCTCGCTGAACGGGAGCTCCGCACTTTGGAGAGTGTGCCGGAACGCCGTTTCGCGACGGGGTATCAACAGCGAGTTGGCCGCGCCAGTGTGCGACAGCATCACCAGCTTGGTGCGGCCGATCCGCACAAGGTGCTCGATGCCCAGTTCTGCCGCCCGGCTGATGTCCCACAAGACGGAACCAAGGTTCACGCCGGAGATCGCCATCCCGAGCGCCACCGTGGGCAGTCCGCGCATGGCGTGCTTGAAAAGCGTCGCCCGCTCCCCCTTGGGCGAATAGACGATGGCTCCGTCCACGGCGAATGCCGAAAACGTCTCGAGGATGGAGTCGAACTCCGCCAGGTCGTCGTCGTGCTTGGCGATGATCGTGGTGCGCCCCGACGCCTTCGCCGCCGCCTGCACGCCATCAACCAGTTCGGCGAAAAACGGGTCGACCATCTGGGGCACGACCAGGCCGACCGTGCCCGTCCGTCGGGTGATGAGCGCCCGGGCCAACCTGTTGGGGCGGTATTCCAACTTCTCGATGGCCTCCAAGACGCGCAACCGTGTGGCCTCCCCAAAGCCACTCTCCTCGTTCACCACGCGCGAGACGGTGCGAGCGGAAACTCCAGCAAGGGCCGCGACGTCATAAAGGGTCGATTTGCTCGGCATAGCACCAGCATGCACGCTCCGAAGGCCCGGCTCGACCATGCATTACGTCATCGTTGACGTAACCCCCCGCCTCATGTGAGGATTGAGCGTCCAGTTCGACGTTCACCGAAGGCACACAATGACTAGCTCCCCGACCGCCGCTCACTCGCCCAAGATCGTGTTCGTGGGCGCCGGGAGCACCGTGTTCACGAAGAACCTGCTGGGCGACGTGCTCGGGTACCCGACACTGTCGAACTCGCAGATCACATTGTTCGACATCGACGCCGAACGGCTGGCAACATCGGAACTTGTCGCCCATCGGGTGGCCCGGGCACTGGGTGCCTCACCCAGCATCGTGGCCACAACGGACCGGACGAGGGCACTCGATGGCGCCGACTACGTCATCACGATGATCCAGGTGGCCGGTTACCGGCCGGGCACGGTCCTCGACTTCGAGATTCCGGCGAAGTACGGACTGCGCCAGACCATCGCCGACACGCTCGGGATCGGTGGCATCATGCGCGCCGTTCGCACCGTCCCCGTGCTGCTTGACATCGCTGCCGATATGGAGCGGCTCTGCCCCAACGCGTTGCACATCAATTACGCAAACCCGATGGCAATGAACTGCTGGGGCCTCAACCGTGGTTCGAAGATCACCACGGTGGGGTTATGCCACAGCGTGCCGCTCACCGCTAGGGACCTGTGCGACGACATCGGGGTGCCCTTCGACGAGATCAACTACACCGTTGCCGGCATCAACCACATGGCGTTCTTCCTCCGCCTCGAGCACCGTGGCGAGGATCTCTATCCCCGGGTGCGGGACTTCCTCGCGTCGGGCGAGCGGCCAGATCGACATCACCGCGACGGTTCAGTCATGGCCGACTCGGTCCGCTACGAAGTGTTCAAACGCACCGGGTTCTTCGTGACCGAATCAAGTGAGCACTTCAGCGAATACGTGCCGTGGTTCATCAAACGAGACCGGCCTGATCTGCTCGAACGCTTCGATGTGCCGCTCGACGAGTACATCCGGCGGTGCGAAAATCAGATCGCGGGCTGGGAGACCCTCCGATCCTCGCTCGAAGACGATGCGCACGAGCTGACCGTCGAACGCAGTGTGGAGTTTGGCTCGTCGATCATTCACTCGATGGAAACGGGTCAACCGTGCGTTGTCTACGGCAACGTGGCCAACGACGGCATCATCGACAACCTGCCCGCCGGCTGCACGGTGGAGGTGCCGTGCATGGTCGACCGCAACGGGGTACAGCCCACACGGATCGGCTCGCTTCCGCCTCAGTTGGCTGCGCTCATACAAACCAACGTCAACGTACAATCCCTGGTCGTCGAGGCGATCATCACCGGCAACCGCGAACACGTCTATCACGCGGCCATGCTCGACCCCCACACTGCAGCGGAGCTTGATCTCGACCAGATCTGGTCAATGGTCGACGAGTTGCTGGCCGCCCATGGAAACTGGATCCCTGAGTCGCTGCGCTCATAACCTCGAGGGACCTCATAACCTCGAGGGACACAGGACGGACCTTCTTCGCCTTTTGGACGAATCCGAGGTGTCCGAAGGCGCAACCCCGGACGCGATCACCGTCATCGCCCAACAAGCACTCCCGGCTGGACCACCAAACGGGATCGGGCTAGATTCACTGCTCCCTCGAGGGTTCTGAAAGCAGGAACAATCATCGTGTCCATTACTCCCTCCGGCTACGCGCACGTTCGCCTGACCGTCACCGACATCGTGCGCTCGCGGGCCTTCTACGACGACGTGTTCGGCTTACCCGTCGCCTTCGAAGTTCCCCATGATGCCGACGACGCCACCCGGACCGCACTTGGCTTTCTCTACGGCGGCGTGATCTACAAGCTCGGCGAGGGGCTGTTTGGTCTCCGGCCCGTTGCACCGGCCAGCGATCGATTCGACGAGGATCGCGTCGGACTCGACCACCTAAGCTTCACTTTGAATTCACGAGCCGAAATCGAACAAGCGGCGACAAGGCTCGACGCCCTTGGCATTCCCCATGGCGGCGTAAAGGACCTCGGCAACTCCCTGATCCTCGAATTCCGCGATCCCGATAACATCAGCCTCGAACTCTTCGCGCCAGCCCACTGACTGACAAATCCCTCGCTTCACCAGACGCCACCCACCGCCCCGTCGGCCGTGAACGACGTGACCACTTCAGAGGGTCAAAGCCAGAAGGAGATCGCTACTCGTGGTCATCGGAATGGACGTCTGGGTAGCGAAGCGGACACGACGGCGCCAGAGCTTCGCGGGTGCGCTCGTCGACCTCCGTAAGGAACGTGTCGTGAAACCGATTGATCGTGTTGCTCAAGCCGACCGTAAAACAGATCTCGATGATTTGTTTCTCGGTGAAGTGCGCTCGTAAGCGTGCGTACAGTTCGTTGGTGATCGCCTCGTTCCGGGTCGATACCTGTGCGTACTCGACGATCGCCCAGGATGTGTCGTCGTAAACGTCATCGGGACGAGATGCGTCGCCCAGGTGCGCAAGTTGTTCTTCCGACAGTCCAGCCGCTCGACCGAGCAGCACATGAGTCGGAATTCAATAGTGGCAGTTATTGGTGAGGCTCGCCGTGAGATAGGCGAGTTCGCGCTGCCCGGGGGTGAGCGAGTTCTCGAAGTACACCGCGTTGCCGAAGTCGACCAATGCGCGAAGTGCGTCCGGGTGGTTCGCCATCGCTCGGTACACGTTGGGGTCGACCGTTCGGTTCCGGCGCCGACTGACCGATCTCAGCACCTCAGCCGCCGATGGATCGGTGGTCGGGTCGTTGGAGTCCACGAGTAAGATTCGGGTCATTAGGTTTACCTCTTAGATGGGGCGGTAGTTCGATCGTTGGCTTGCGGATCGTTTCGCGAATCATTGCACGCACGAGGGTGCCATGGCGCGCCATGTTCCTCAGCGCGATAAACCGGAGTGCTCACACGCTGATAGGAGCGACGAAACGTGGTTTTACCTAGCGAGCTAAGTGACACCGTGTTGGGAAGGTTTCGTCCCGAACGGTTCCGGGATCGGCGAGTCATCGTGCTCAACTCGGCGACTCACGCCCACCTCCACGTCGCCGACGCCGGACTGTCGGCCCGCCGCACTGTCGGCCCGACGAGAGGTCATCGTCAACGCGTCGTATACGGGTGTGTACTGCGCGAAACTCATCAACGAGATCGATCCGCTCGGTGTGATCGGCATTGACTGCGGAATCGGCAAAGACGGCGCAGGCATCGCCGGACTGTGGTACTTCGAAGCGCTCGGCACACCAGCAGCCGCCGTCGACGTGATGACCGTAGAACTGGGCAACGGTCGCGACCTGTGGACCAACGGCGTGATCTCGCGCATCAACTCGGTCGCAGAGTCGTTGGGGGTTCGCGCAGGCATGCTGGCGAGCGAGAAGCCGCGTACATGTTGCGTGCTCCCGACGTCACCGAACCTCCCGACGCGACAGGACGGCACGTGGTCGCACACGGCACCAACGGTCGCTCTGTCGTGGCGATAAACTCGATCACCGATGCGCTGCCCGCCGACCGAGACACAAACGTACTGTGCACGGCTGGTCACACCGGCCGCGGTGAGATCGACTACATCATCCGCGCAGCGCCGTTCGGGTTCATCAGTTCCGACGGGGGCCGCGGTAAGAACGACTCGGGAATTGGTGCACTCGCCCACGTGAACGAAGCAGGCATCGCAGGTGCCGCCGTGTCAGCGCAGACCGCGCGAATGGGTGACGGCCTGAGCACATATCTCGACGGCATCATCGGTGCCGCGAACGAGCTCGCCGTGGCGGCCGGCGTGCGTATCGGCATGACTGCCAGCGAGGCAGCCCATCTGCTCCTCGAGAGATGACCGTCGACTCATCTCGCCCGTCCACCGATCATCCTCGGCCATGCCCACTGGGCGCCGTCGATGACGGCGGGTCGGTTACGGTACTCGGTCACAAAGTCGCTGTGGGCGCAACTTGGTGACCCAGTATTGCGTGGGCGGTTGGATCTGGCATGGCGCGTCCATGCCCGTCGGCCCGACCATGCCCGTCGGCCCGACCATGCCCGACCACGCCCGGGCGCTCAGTCGACGCGACTGACCGCGGCCCGAACGAGCCCTTCGACCGGAGTTCCGTTCGCCGTGACGATGCCCGACGGGGCGAGGCGGTCGAGCACTGCGCCGGGTTCGCTCGACGGGAACGCTCGCTGATCGAGCGGCACTGCCGGACCGGGTTCGGCCCCTGGTGCCAGCGGCCACCACGGCGCAATCTCCTCGACTCCGGAATCGTTGGCCGCGCGAACGTTGAACAGCGCCAGTATGTCGTCACGGTTGCGGCCGTGCCACGCCAGCAGTTGCCAAGGGTCGGTGTCAAGACGGTCGGCAAACACGTAGAGCACTGCCCCCTGGTGCTTGCACGGGTCACCCCAGTCGGGGCACGAGCATGTGGCCCGCAGATCACGCCATGCCGACGGGAACAGCGACGCACCGGCGTCGGCGAACACCGCTTCGAGATCGGTCGGAACCTCCCCCGCCAGCATTGCAGCCGCATACCCGGCCCGCGCCCGGAGTAGGTCAGCGAGCTTGAACCACTGCGTCTCGGTCGGCGGAGTGATTCGGATCGTGACCGCATACGGGACCCGACGCGAACCCTGCACCTGGGCAACGATCATCCCCGCCGTCACGTCGAGGGTAAGTACCTGTCCTTTGCGCGCATAGGACTTGCCGCGCGTCATCCGTCCACCGAGACCGTAGGACTCGAGTACATCGGTAAACCGCTTCGACCACCATGACGCCGCCATTGCGCCCCGCATCTTCGACGTGACGATGCCGCCTTCCGCCGCTAGTGGCTTCGAAGCCGGGAACCTCTGCCACGCGTCATCCCACCCGCGGTCGCGAGACCCAGCCATCAGTCGGCCCCGATCACTTCTGTGTCGCGAAGCGCGATCACGAGACCCAGCATCAGTCGGCCCCGATCACTTCTGTGTCGCGAAGCGCGATGACATCGCGCAGTTCGTCGGTGGACAGCTCGCTGATCCACTCCTCACCTGTCCCGACCACCGAGTTGGCCAGTGCCCGCTTCGAGTTGATCATGGCGTCGATGCGTTCCTCGATCGTCCCCATGGTCACCAGCTTGTGTACGAGGACACTGCGCCGCTGCCCGATTCGATACGCACGATCGGTGGCCTGGTCCTCGACCGCTGGATTCCACCACCGATCGAGATGAATCACGTGCGACGCCGCCGTGAGGTTAAGGCCGGTGCCGCCAGCTTTCAACGACAACAAGAAGATGGGCGGACCGTCGGACTCGGCGAATTGTTCGACCATCGCATCGCGTTTCTTGCGCTGCGTCCCACCGTGCAGCCACAGCGGTTCGCCTCCGAAGCGGCGCGTCAAATGGGGCGCGAGCAGTTCGCCCCACTCGGCGAACTGGGTAAAACACAGCACCTTGTCACCCGCTGCCATGATCTCGTCGAGCAATTCCTCGACCCGGTTGAGCTTGCCCGAGCGTCCGGCCAGGGTTGAGCCGTCTCGGGCGAAGTGGGCGGGATGATTACACACCTGTTTCAATTTCCCGATACCGGCGAGCACTAAGCCCCGACGACCAATGCCCTCGGCCTCTTCAGCCTTGGCCAGCAAATCATCGACGATCGCCTTGTAGAGCGACGCCTGTTCGCGCGTCATCGCGCACCGCTCGGTCTGCTCGATCTTGTCGGGAAGATCGTCGATGATCGACCGGTCCGACTTCAATCGGCGCAGGACGAACGGACCGGTAATCCGCTTCAGCAGGGCGACGGCCTCAGGGTCGCTGTTGGTCTCGATCGGCGTGGCAAAGCGCCTCGTAAAGTCCGTACGTGTACCTAATAATCCGGGATTGAGCACGTGCATCAGCGACCACAGCTCCGCAAGACGATTCGCCACCGGCGTTCCGGTAAGCGCCACCCGTCGGGTAGCTGTGAGGCTCGCGATCGCCCGGGCCTGGGCGGTTGCGGCATTCTTCACCTGCTGGGCTTCGTCGAGAACGAGCCGTCCCCACGGAACATCTTTGAGCATTGCCGTGTCACGGGCGACGATGGCGTAGGTGGTGAGAATCACATCGGCGGGTGCTCGTTCATGAAATGGCTGATCATCTGCACGCAGACGATCGGGGCCATGATGCACCTTCACCACCAAACCCGGCGCGAACCGTTCCAACTCACGCTGCCAGTTACCGAGCACCGACACCGGACACACTACGAGGGTAGGAGCGTCGACCGGGTCGGCCAGCAACGTGGCGATGAGCTGCGCAGTCTTCCCGAGTCCCATGTCGTCGGCGAGGCATGCGCCGAGACCGAGCCGACCGAGGAACGCGAGCCACCCAACGCCACGCGCCTGATACGGACGAAGTACTCCCTCGAACCCCGGTGGCGACTCGATCGGCGCCACGCTGGCGTGGAGCACGTTTTCGAGCACCTGGCCGAGCCACCCACCGGCCACCACCTCTGTCACGGCGGCATCGACCCCGGGCGGCAATGCAACGCCGCCGAGCCCCATTGCGGTTCGTAAAAGGTCACCGGCGCGAGCCGTCGAGTCGGTGCCCACGGCAGCAGCGATGGCGGCCAGCTCGGTAGGGTCGATCTCCACCCATTGGCCCCGGACGCGCACCAGGCCAGACTTCGCCGCAGCGGCGCGTCCGAGCGATGCCATCTCACTCTTGGTGAGCCGCTTTCCGCCGAGCGCCGCCTCCCATGTGAACGACACGATCTCGTCGAACCCAAACCCGGCCTTTCCTCCGCCCGTCGCTCCTGTGCTGGATCGTTTCGATGACGCCTTCGCCCGCAACCGGACTCGTTGCCGGGCAGACCACCAACCGGGGAGTTGAATGCCAATGCCTGCGTCGGAGAGCGCGACCATACGTTCACGTACAACATCGAGCACCGACGCTGTCGACAACTCCATCGCGTCGGGCCGTGCTGCGTCGAGCAGAGGACGCAACTCCGGAGCCAGCTGGGCGATTCGGCCGAGTCCGGTCAACAGGTCGGTCACCGCCGATGTCGGGAGTGGTGCCGTACCCGCCCAAACCTCGGCGGCGTCGACGATAAGAGATGCCTCCTCGCTGTCCTGCAGCATTACCCGTACGATCCATTCACCGTTCGCGTCGTCAGAGGGTTCTTCGAAGCGAAGTACGACACGCGTCCGAGTTGCTGAGGCACAACCGGATCGGACCCATGCTTCGACCGCCGCTACAAACGCATCGACTTTGGCTTCCTCAAGCGAGGCGGGGAGATACGGGTCAGCTGCAGTGAGTGACGCCAGCCAACACTCGGGGATCGATCGACGGCCTGGCTTGCGGTCGAGCATGTCGACGCCGTGGAGTTGCGCCCGCATCGCTGCATCGGTGGCGCTGCAAAGCGCCTCAGCCACGAAGCGCTGCGTCAACGGCGAGGCGTCGGGTAAGAGCGCGCGCAACAGTTCGCGATCGCTCGCTGCCGGCAGCGGCCACCACCATGACCGCACACCGTCGGGTGTCCGAGACGCACCCGGCACGACTCGCCCGGCGTCGACAAACCACTGTGCGGTTGCGCTGACGAGGTCGCCGTCAAGACGCGCTTCGCGTCGCTCGTCACGTCCTGGCATTCGCCCAACTGTACCGGTTACTCGCCGTCGTGCGATCGGTGTCATAAGCGCGCTTGTCACCGTGCTTAGGGACCGTCCGAAACCAGAATTGCCCCGCCGCTTCGTTGGTTCCAACACTCGCTTTCGCCGGAGCGTTAAAGTGGGCAAGCACGGTCGGTTCGTCCGTCTCCTCGTTGGGATCGACGATCTCAATGGGATCGGCATTCTGGTCCTTATTCCGAGTCAAACGTGCGCGCGGAAACTCCCCGTCCGACGAAACATCGCGCGGAGCGGGGAGTTCTGGCAATCTTCGGGCATACCAATAGGGGGCCCTTTGGCTTGGAATGCGAGGACTACTGCAAGGACTACCTTGCCGTGCGGCGCATGTGGCGGCGTCGAAGCATCCACACTCCTGCGCCGCCAGACAGACCGGCGGCCACCACCAGCGCCGGACCGGTCATGCCCTGGTCAGATCCATCGGACGTGCCGCCAAAGCCGGCATCGATGCCACCCACAGGCTCATCGGAGACGGTCGAGTCCTCCGTGGCCGTGGCGACGACCGTCGTCTCGGTTCCTGCAGCCGCGCTCGCGGCGACGGTCGTGGTGGTTTCGGTCTGTGCGAACGCCGGCACCGCCATCAACGGAGACAGCAGTGCAATGCCGAACGCTCCGGCAATGACGATCCGAGATGAGCAGCGGTTTCGAGGTGCGGTGTTCCGGGCCACATCGATCGTGGCGTGTTGTGACGTTGTATTGGAAAGATTGGACATGAGGTTCTCCTGGCGGATTGCGGACGTTTCACCAATGCCCATCCTGCGGCGAAGCAAACCTCCGGATTCCAGTTATGTCGACCCGGTGCGCCTAGCACTGCGCTCAGGGGAGCTGCGTCGCGTAGACGATCACGTTGTCCACGTAGTGACCTGTCTTGCGGTCGAACCTCCCACCGCAGGTGATCAGACGGAGTTCCTCCGCAGAACCCCGGTACACGCGCTCCGAGGGAAAGCTGGCCTTGCGCACGTGTTCAAGGTCGCGCACAAGGAAGGCCTCGGTCACGGGTCCCCGAGCGTCGTCGTAGTGCACGGTGATCCGGTCACCTATGTTCAGCTGTCCGAGCCGGAAGAACACCGCCGGGCCGGTTAGCGAGTCGACGTGTCCGACGATGACGGTCGGGCCGGTGCGTACACGTGAACGCCACCAGCCTGCGTCCTCGGGGTCCGCCGGTACCGCCAATTCGCCGTCACCCCCAAGGCCGAGGCGGTCAAGCGCCACGTTGACACCAATCCGGTCGATCACCAGCCTCGAGGGTGGAGCCGTGATCGGCGTAAGCACCGAAGCGGAATCATCCGATCTCGCGACAGGGCCGGCCAGCGTCGACGGCACCGCCGACACCGCCGGACGAATCGACGGCTTTACCGAAATGACGGGCGACGTTGGCGCCTGCGACGTCTCCCGGGGCCGCGCAACGGTCAGCGGCGCAGTCGTTGCCGCATCGTCGGGGGAGCGCGTTGCGCACGCTGACACGCTCAACATGGCCCAAGAGGCGACGAAGTAGACGACGTAAACAACGGGTCGGCGCGAGGATGGCGTTGCGGGACGGCGCAGGAAAAGTTTCATCGCAAGGCTCCTTACCGATACGCACCGTCATGGAGCAGTGCAGCCGGGGCGCAATTCGAGCGTAGCCGTGTCCTGTCGACAAACGCACTGTTTCAGCGTGACTTGCGACTCGATCCACGGTCGTTCGCGGCGACCGCCGCCCACGTCCACACGATCACCGTCACCGCCAACCCGGCCGGGTTTGTTCAGGCAATCTCGTTGATCGACACCCTGACCGAGTCGTCCAGGCCCGGTGGTGTCCACGCGTTAATCACGACCGCGCCCGAGCTCATCGCCGGCCGGCTCCGCGGCCTCAAGACTCATCCGATCATCGTTGCGTGCACCAGTCCCGAGTGGGTCTTCGCAGACGCCCAACGACCGCGGATGGCAGTGTGATGAGGGCTCTCGCACGACGGATCACGGCGCTGCGCGCCGAAGCTGACGGATACAGGACAATGATCGGCGAGCAGGTCGAGATCGTGAAGCCAGAACTGTGAAAATCGTCGGTGTCGGGCCGATCATCGCCGCGACACTGTTGTATTCGTGGGGCCAACCCGGCCGTGTCCGTAAAGAGGCCGCATTCGCGATGCTCGCCGGGACCGCGCCCATCCCAGCATCATCGGGGCTCACGACCAGACACTGCCAACTGCTGCCGGGACACGCCAGTCGCAACACCATCGGAGGCACGGAACCAGCCAGATCGCGGCTCCGCCAACTCAAAGGTCGCTCGTCGACTTGATAGCCGGGTGTGCGCCTCACTCTCCACCAGATATTTGGTTGTCGAAGTCGTACCAGTGGTTTATAGTGGAAAGGTCCCCGGCCAGCGCTGGGGGAAGTGGAACGGGTTGCCAGCCGGAGGTTGGGGGGCCCGTTTCTGCGCGTTACGGGACAATTTCTCGCTCGGACCGAAGAATCGGAACAACGAGATCTCGCCAAAACGCTCCGGCCCCAAGAGCCCAGGTCACGCCATCGGCAACCCAGAGCATGGGGTCATCGGTGCCTGAGCGATGTTCGAACACGAGCGGCGGTGTTCGCAAGCGTGTTCCTCGGATCGTGCGTTCGTCATCGCGGTCATCCTCACGACTCTCGATCGTCAGGCGCGGAATGCGATCCGCCTGGAGTCGCTCCACGATCGAGCGAAGGCACAGTTCGCGCGCATCGAACTCGGTCACGCCGTGCTGGCGCTGACACACCACGATGTCGACTTGAATCGGCAGTGTCGCAAACAACTCCAGGATCTGTTGCCGACGCCGTTTGACTCGTTGTGAAAGTGGATTCGATTTCCAAACAACGCAAGTTCCTCGACAGCAGGTCGAACTGCCGGCAGGGTCTTCGCCTCAACCAACACGCAACCCATCAAGTAACGCTGCCCACGAATCGACTTGTCAACGAATGCATCCGTTGGCTTGAAGCGTTGCCTACTCACTTGCCCTCCTCCAACATTGCTCCAACCGAATCAGCCACCGCACGGTCCGAAGCAGCGAACCCATGCGCATACACCCGCAGAGTCATTGCGACATTCGCATGACCCAACCGATCGGCCACCGTCTTGATGTCGTGGCCCGCGGCGATTGCGGCGGACGCTGACCAATGCCGCAAGTCGTGCAACCGCCATTTCACGTCGATGCCCGACTTCTCACGAGCGAGCCGCCACCGATAGCCGATCCGATCAGGATTCGGTGGCACATCACCAATAGTGAACATCCACGGGCCGAACTCCTCACGCTCCGCCCGCTCGTGCTCAACAACAGCCAACGTCGCCGCATCAAGGGTTAACCGACGCCGGTTCGCCGTCTTCGTCGGCGCATCAGCCAACGCCACCTTGCCCTTGCGGCGATCAATCTCAATCGCCGAATCGATCGTCAGCACGCCATCGACAACATCAGCCCACCGCAAGGCCGCGAGCTCAGCACGGCGCGCACCGGTCACAGCAGCAATCCGCAGCATCAACCCCACCCCTGCCCCGATCGCATCTCCAGCAAGCACGACGGCACGAACGTCGGCCGCGGACATGACGCCACGGGGCTTCACCTTCCGAGAACTCAACTCAGCAAGCGACGCCGGGTTGCGCGAGATCCAGCCCCACCGGACAGCCTGCGTGAGCGCAGCATGCAATACGCCGTGAAGATTCCGGATGGACACATCGGACAGATCCTCTGCGCGCAGACGACCATGCCACCTCTCGACATCGGCCACACCCAACCGAGCGAGCGGCACCCGAGCGATCCGATCTACCTTGATCCGCGCCACCCGAGATGTTTGATCCCGATGCGACGCCGGCGCCCACATCGGTGAGCTCCGCGCCACCCACGCGTCGAGCACATCCGCCACGGCACGACCGGCCGCACGCCCCACCGCAGCGACCGTCAGCAAAGCCGCGGCGCTTAGCGCGTCCTCCTTCGTGCCATGCACCGTGCGCGACACCTGCGTCGGCTTGCCGTTGGCGTCACGACCCGAGAAGGCGCGCACCTCCCACACACCCGGCTTGCGTTCGCGAATCGTCGCCACGCCCGGCAACCATACAGTCCGGGTGAGACAAGTAGGGATGACTGGGCAGACACCCCAACACGAGTCGGACGAAAACTACTCAATCCTTAGTCCGGTATGGCTCGTGCGATCACCAGCCGTTGGATCTCGCTCGTCCCTTCGAAGATCGTGCGGTCATCCCGGAGTGTCCGGGGCGTTCGGTGTGGTGCTGTGAACTGCGGTTTCGCGTCCGGCGTTTCCGCAGATTCCGATCGTTCCGGCCAGTTGTAGGGATGAAAGGAGGGATAGATCTTCGAAACGATCTTCGAGCGCTGTTTGGTTCGAGCGCCGAGCACACTCGATTCTTAAGTGTGACGAGGCCATCGAGATCCCAGCTGCTGGATCTCGACGTACCTCCAGCACCGTGCGATCAACTATCGGCATTCCCCGGGTGCGAGTCGAGACGCGCTGTGGCAACGAACTTGGAGTTTCGTAACACCAAACTCGACCCTGCTTCACTGTTGCCAACCGCAACTGCCGAGGCGGCGACCTTCCGCCGATCGGCCACGGCCCGTGCCGCTGGCGATGAGTTGGATGTCGGCGCACTACGATCACCCTATCGAGTCGACCGGGAGGGTGAGATGAGCGCTCGTACAATCCATCCCTTTCCAGCCAGAATGGCTCCGGACAGCGCCCTCCATGCGATTCCCAACCGCTCGACAGGACCAGCGTTGACGGTGCTCGATCCAATGTGCGGATCGGGAACCGTGCTCGCCGCGGCGCTTCAGCATGGGCACAATGCAGTCGGAGTGGATATCGATCCGCTCGCAGTCATGATGTCAACGCTTGCGGTCACCAAGGTCGAATGGCGCGGGCACTCCCCATGCCCACGAACAGCGCACGCCGAAGCGCAGTCTCGCTCACCTTCGAACTCCGGGACATGCCGCTTCCCACCGAACTCCAGATCCACCGACGACGTGGACTCGCCTTTGGGCAGCGTATGTGGGTGACTATGGCATCGAGTGGCTGACCCTCGACAGCGCCATCGCCGCTCTCCGCCCGTTCTGGTCGCCGATCACCAGCCCGACCGAGCCACAAATCGGATGGTACCCCCTCGCATTGTCGTGGCAGCCAGCCAACCGCGTCGAACTACATCGAAACTGAAGTTCCGGCCGAACCTTCCACCTGAAACTTCAGATTTGGCCGCCCCAGAAGTGCGCGCCTTCGACGGTCCGACCTCCAATACCGACCGACGCTTCGAGCCTGCGCTCCGCTCCGACTCGACTGGCCGCCACCGTTGTTGGCACGTTGGTTGCAGCCGCTGGATCGCCCGTCAAGAATCGCCAGGAAGTCCTACATGTGAGGAAGTTCCCGGTCGAGGGTTGTTGACTCGGTCAGGTCTACGGGCTGGTCTTGTAGCTGCCCGGTCGACTCCGGGGAAGGTGAGATTGTTAGACTGTGAGAACGTCAGCGCGCTTATCAGGTGTTGAAAGTCACGCAATTGTGAATGCCTTCCTTGGGCTCGGTCACGAGGTCCC
>JANOYY010000095.1:0-7720 GCA_031429095.1 Acidimicrobiia bacterium
TCAACTCCATCATCAAAAAGGTGAAACGCGTCGCCGCCGGCTTCAAAAACTTCGACAACTACAGGGTCCGAATCCTCCTTGCCTGCGGCGGCTGCAACTGGAACCTACTCACCCAATGACCCCGCCCGATCGCGAAGAGCCGCATTGGCGGCCGGATGCGACGTCGTCGAAGTTACGTTCGACTGTTGAAGAAGGCCGGTTGGGAGGGCACGACGCTCTACGGGCTTCGGCACTCGGCCGCAACGACGATGATCGATGCCGGGATCGACCCGAAGACGGCGTCCGATCGGTTGGGGAACTCGGTCGCGACGATTCTCTCGACCTACACGAGGGGGCGGACGGATGCGGACCTACGGGCGGCGGAGGTGCTCGCGCGGATTTACGGCCCGCCGAACGGTCGGGCGCATCGAAGGTGTAACCGAGCGTGGTCGCGAGTTCGTGGCGGAGTGTCGATTGGAAGACGGCTTCGGCGTAGGCGCGATCGTTGTAGAAGCGTCGAAGGTGAAGGGCGGTCGTGCGTCCGTCGGGGCCGGTGCCGAAGTTGGCGACGACCATGTGGACGTGGAGCTGCGGGTCGCCGGCCCGGGAGGTGTGGTGGAAGAACGAGGCGACGATGAGGCGTCGGCTCGTTGGACGCTGCCGTCGTGTCCGCGTCGCACGGCGGCGGTGTCGAGTTCGAGCCCTCGGATCGTTGACGCCGCGGCGGTCAGGACGGCGGCTTCGATCTGTGATCGTGCGGCCGGGCTGAGTGCCCACATGACGGAGACGTCTTTGCCGACGGAGACGGTCATGGCGATGGCAGGGACCTGGCGGCGGTTACTGTTGAACAGCGGCTCGCCTGTCGCAAAGGGTCGAGGCCGTGGGCGATGCGTTCAAACTGGGAGGCGGAGACGGGGCCGGTCAGGCCGTAGCGGTCGGCGGCGGTGCCGAGCCAGCGGCTGTTGGCGATGGCGTCGCCTTCGGCGAGGTAGGTATGGAGGTCGTCGACCTGGTGGTCGGCGAGGCGGTAGTAAGCGAGGTCGGCGACGGGGCGGATCGTGATCACGAGCTACGCCTCGTTGTCCTGGCGGCCGCTCGCGCGGCCGTGCGGTGTGCGATCCATCCGTGATGGCTCGGTATGTCCCTCTTCGGATGGCGCGTCAGCGACAGCCGATTCATGGGTTACTGCCGCCTTGCGTCCGTTGTCGGTCGGTTCTTTGGCGGGTCGCGGGTGGCACCGTTTGCGAGGTTCCGAGTTCGCTGTGTGGCGTCGGACCTTGGCCGGTCGGAGGGCGAGGTTGGTGAAGTGTTCATACTGCGTATTCGCGCGGCCGACCGGCGAAACGCAACGGACGACTGAGATTTCTTGCCTGGCGACCGACATTCCGGTCGGGGGGTCCTGCCGGTGAACGATGCGGGGTTGTGGATCGGTCCGCCGACATCTGTATGGATGCGTTGGAAGAGCGGAACGAATCGGCGGTCCGGGATTTCTCGCTGCATGCTTGGGAAGCATGAAGCCGTGAGGTCGCGATACCAGTCGCGAAATCGTTCGCGATAACAGTCGCGACCGAGAAGTTTCTGGAATTTCTTTCGCGCGCGTCGTCGCGCGTGCGATGTCTTTTTTCGGCCGGGTGCTGTCCCGTAGTGAGGAGTTGTTCCACACGCTGGGAGCATGAAGCCGCGAGGTCGCAGCTGCGGTTCTGCGTCGATCGCGCGGTGTGTCGCGACACGAAACTCGTCGCGCGGCGACTTGCGCGGATGGGGGCAGCTGGCAGAACCGGTGCAATACGTCATGAGCAGCCACTTTGCGGCTGCAACGTTGCAAAATTGGTTGCAGAAAAGATTGCAGAATTGCTTGCAGCTCGGACCTTTTGGTTGCGGCCAGCCGATTGGTTGCAGCCGACGCGACGTGAGCTGCGAGGTTGAGTCGCGAGGTCGGGTGGACAGCCGCTAGGTTGATCGGCTGGCGCGAGGTCGATCGGCGACCGCGAGGTTGAGCCGCGCGGTTGGTTGCGACCGACGAGGCGCGTGATGAGGTTGGGAGGAGTGGATTCATGTTCACGTCAGGAAAACGTGGTCACTGAATGGCCCGTCTGGTCACTGCCGAGGGCAATTCGCCGAATTTCTTCGCGCGTCGGGATGCGCGTAGCCTTGCGCGGACGCAGGCCTGCCGTGCCGGGCGGCTCCCGCCGGGCAGTCGAGTTGGTCGGGCGTTTCGTTCTCGTTTCCATGACGAAGTAACTCGTCGTGGTTTCGCGCGATGCGACAAAAGAAACTGCGGATGTCGCATGAGCCGACTTCTTGCCGCAGACTCCTGAGGGCACGCCGACGGCTGTTCAGCTCGTCCCGCCTTGTCGGTTGCCGCCTGTGTCAGGCGGCGTCGGTAACGTCGGCGGCTCGTTCGTTGAGTCCGGCGAGGGTTGCGAGGTAGTCGGTCCCGGCTTGGGCTTTGCCTGCGACGCTGTGCAGCGTCCGAGGGTCGCTCGTAGGACGTCGAGCCAGTGGGCGAGGTAGGCGGCGTGGTCAGGTCGCGGCGTCGGCGAGATCCCGACACGCGCGCACGTGAAGGTTGAGTCGGTCGACGTGGCCCGTCCAGTGCGCGTGCTCGTGGGCTGTTGTCGCGTAGTAGGCGGGTGCGTCGGTGAACGTCGAGAGCGGGGGAAGAACGATGAGATCGCGCGCTGGGGAGTAGAAGGCGCGGCCTTCGTTCGGTGTTCGACGTTGGGCACCGATCGTGTCGAAGAACGTGTGCGCTTCGCCAATTTGCTCGGGTGTGTCGCGGACGGTCGGTGTCGATTGGTAGCCGTCGACTTGTGTGGCGTTGAAGACGACGAACGTGTTCGCGAAGATCCTGGGTCGGCTGCGCTCGTTCGTGTCGGGGGAGTTGTCGGCGTCGTCGTTGGTGATGTTCCACCAGATGCAGGCGGTACCTCGTTCGCCCTTGCGGACCTACGCGTCGCTGCTCGACCACTGCTCGTAGGTCGCCCACTTGCCCGACTGGTACCCGTTGTTGATCGCTGCCGACGCGAGAGTGAGCACGTTCCCGCCGCGGTAGTGCTTGTTGGTCGTCGGGTTGATCGGGAATTCGAATGCCGGACTGCTCCATGGCATCGTCCAGTTGGCTGCGCCTTTCTCGATTGCTTCGATGATCGTGGCAGTAGTGCTCTCGAACACGGTTGCTGCGGTAGTACCCATTTCGGTGTCGAGCAACATCGTGCATGCGTCCCGCATCGGTCAACGATCGGTTGGTCAACGGTTGAAGGCGGATCAACTCCTCTCAAAGACTGACGTTGGAGGAAAGGCGGGTCTCGCGAATACCGGGACAATCAGTCGAACTTCGCTGGTACCTTGGTGCACATCATAATGACAATGTTGTGATTCACCATGGCCTTCGAAGACCTCTTCCTTCCTGCTGCGATCCGCTGTCATCTCCGTGACGCCCAGCGTTGGGTCGACGACGCCGACATTCCTGATCCGCTCGGTCGGCAAGACCTGACTGGGCGCCCTGAACTTGTGGCAGAGGTGCTGCAGGAGCGGCATCGTCGCGGTGTCGAACTCGGATCCCGCACGCAATCCGCGGAGCAAAGGCATCCGGTGGGTACCGACGATTCTGTTACTTGGATCCGTTCGCAGATCTCTTTCTGCGCTTGACCGCATCGGGCGTTGTACGCGAGATCGAAGCACATCGTGCGGAGGAAGTCGTCTTTGTTCGAACAAGTCTTCTCGACCCGACGCATCTCAGGTGGAGAACGGTCCCATTCAATGAAGCGCTCAAGTTGCGAAGATCGATTGACTTGGCACATCGGTCTCATTTCTCTGGTAAGGGTGGCGGGGCTGTCTGCAAAATCGACGTCAAGAATTTCTATCCGTCGGTTCGAATCGATCCGATGCAAGCCCTCCTCCTTGCTTGTGGAGTCACGAATTCTGACTTCGCCCCGCTGTTGAATTCACTCAAACAGCTGAGCGACTTTCCGAACATGCCCAATGGGCTACCGATAGGCCCAGAGGTTTCTGCGTGCCTGGCCACTTTCGTGCTCGGTCCGGTCGATCAGGCGTTGAGAAGAGGAGGGTTTCGCTTCGCGCGATGGTCCGACGACATCTGGATTTACGGAGCGGAGCGTAGCGATCTGCGCGCAGCGATCGCGATCGTCTCGTCTCAGCTTCAATCCCTCGGAATGGAATTGAATGTCGACAAGACTCGGTTTGAAGATATCGAGGAGTCAGATTCCGACTTCTTCGGTGATTCGTCACCCAACTTCGTCGTGCTCTCTCGGGAAAGTGAAGGGGGGACGACTACCGCAGTCTGGAGGAAGCGGCCGAGGCTGAGCTGCCAGACAAGATTCCAACCTTTCTCGGACGAATGCGAGGCCGACGAGATACACGAGCGTTCAGCACTCTTCGACGGTATCCGTGGATAACTCGGAGGCTCTCCAAGCCATCAGGCAAGTATCTGTCGGTCCTGTCCGACGAGTTCACGGACGACGATAAGGAGTGGGTGGGCGAACGAATTCTCGCCAAGAATGCCGACTCCGATGCCAACCTCGAGAAAGTCCGTCTTGCCTACGCACTCGCAAGGGCCAAGCCGTTGGCCTCCCACGGGCGCGAACTGTTCGATGTCGCGAGGAGCAGCGACCGGATCGACGACGCGGCCGTCGCAGACGCTTTTGCTTTTGCCTCCGGCCGGAGTCTTGAGAGGCCGAGGACCCGCATCATCCGCTCCGTACAAGTGGCCATGGACAAATCGGACCTCAACGCCAAACGAGCCTTCCTCGCAGCTGCTCGTGATGACGCAAGCTCGCGGGAGGTGAGAATCGCTTTGGACGCGCTGCTGCGGCTTGATCCAGATGTTCGTCCAACCATTGAGTGGATCCGCCAAAGCGGACGGTAGACCGGGCTCAAGTCCCACATCGGTGGAGATCAACAGGGTTTGGCTAGCGCGACGATTGGCGCGGCGCGGCTACCCACCAATTAAGAAAAACGCTCGGGCGACGATGCACAGTTCGCGGTCGTAATCGCATCGTCGCCCTCAACCTGCCTTGGCTCCTCGCTCTCCTCCGTGTTCTCTTGAACCGCGGATCGCCCTCGTGGTCGCGTGAAGCCCGACCCGTTTGTGCCGGTCCTCGGGCAGATCAACCTGTCATCGCGGGATTTTGGCCGATGCGAGTCACAGCGACAGTCGCTCCGGTCGCATTACTCGTAGGCTCGTCATCATGAGGAGCGGGTGCAGTTGCCATAGTTCGACTCGGACCGTAGGAGCCGTGCGAACCAGCGGAGTGCGACGTGGCCGATGAATTCGCTGTCGTGAACGTCGAGGATTGGGAGGTTCTCAATCTTGAACCGATGGGCGGGAAGCCGAAGCGTTGGGTCGTTCATCCGGCGAGCGGAGAGCTGTGGCTGTACAAGGAGGTTGACCGGGTGAATTCGTCGGGCGAGCCTGTTGGCGAGGACTGGGCGGAGAAGGTCGTTTCGGAGGTTGCTCGATCCGCTGGCGTGCCAGCCGCGACGGTTGAGCTGGCTGCGTCGGGACGCACGCACGGAACGATCTCGCTGACGGTTCGGCACCTGGGCGAAGACCTCGTGCACGGAAACGAGTTGTTGTTCGGTCGAAACCCGAACTACCCGAAGGATGCGTCGTTCGGCGACTGGTACACCGTTGAAGCGTCGCTTGACGCGCTCACGTCTTCAGCTGCCAGACGGCCGACACACGACGAAGTTGGTCGCTCGACCTTCGTCGAATACCTCCTCTTGGACTCGATAGTCGCGAACACCGACCGGCACCACCAGAATTGGGCCGTGCTTGTCGATGAGAGCGGACTCGCTCGTATGGCACCGAGCTTCGATCATGGTTCGTCTCTCGGCTTCTCCCTAGAGGATTCGGAACGAGCCAGGAGACTGTCGTCCAAAGATCGGGGCTTCACGGTCGAGGCGTGGGCAACACGCGGCAAGTCTCCGTTCCACATCGGGAGGCAGCGACAAACAATGCTGAGGGCTGCGCAATCGGGAGCGACGCTGATAGGCATGTCGATCGCCGACTTCGCGCATCGTTTCGACCTGACCGCCGCGAGTGCGGTGATCGACCGCGTCCCCGACAGCCTCATGTCGACGGTCGCCAAGCAGTTCGCGACACAAGTGTTGACGGTCAACCTTCGACGGATGCGAGACTTACGCGATGACGCCGTCTAGTCGCAACCTCTTCGTCGCTCGGCAGTACCCGGACAAGACGATTCGTCCGGTCGGCCGTTTGCGTTTGACTACCGACGATTCCGGCGGTCGGTTCGAGTTTGTCTATTTGCGCTCGGCGGTGAGCAGTGAAGGGTTTGTTCCATTGGTTTCGTTTCCGGATCCAACGGCGCGGTACGAAAGCGATGAACTGTTCCCCCTCTTTCAGAATCGGGTGATTGGGCGTCATCGTCGCGAGTTCAAAGCGCTCGTGACGTCGCTCGACCTCGACGCCGAGGCCGGTCCGTTCGAGATCCTCGAACGCAGCGGGGGCCAACGAACGACCGACGAGATCGAGTTGTTCCCGGAACCGGCGATGGATGAGAACGGATTCGCTCGCTGTCGGTTCTTCGTGCGCGGCGTAAGGCACGCTCCGGGCGCTGAAGAGCTGATCGGGTCGCTCGTCGTCGGCGATCGACTCCGCTTCGTTCAGGAGCCCGAGAACCCTCACGATCCGATGGCCGTGAAGATCGTTTCGAGCGAGGGCGCGCTTCTCGGTTGGGTGCCGAGGTATCTCACGGCGTACCTTCATCGTGCGTTGGAGTCGTGCCCGCCGAGCACCTTGGAACTGACGGTTGCGAAGGTCGGTGATTCCGCCATGGGTCGCCATTCTCTCCTCACGGCCTGCTTTACGTGTTGCTGGCTTGACCACGTCTGGCCGTTCGGTTCCGAAGAATTCGAGCCTGTAGTGCCCGACTTGCCAGTCGGCGCAGTTGCGTAGCTCCAGGATCTGCACCTGTTGTTTGCCGTTGCTCTGATTCAACAGAGGTACTGGAACTTCTTGATCGAGCGTACAGAACACTTGGGGCTTCCCCTCGTCCGTGCGAGGGCCCCCATATCCCTACAACCAATTCAGGGTCGACGGACACGGCGATCTCGATGTCGCGCGTCGAGTCGGTCAGCGCGTCAATGAGGTCCAAGTCGTCGGTGAGATCGACGAGCGTCCGGCCCGTTTGCAGGTGCGCGGGCAAAGGTGCTGGGAGATCACTGAAGTCGATCGGCGTGTCCGGGTTTCGCCACTCCACCGACCGGCGCAGGTTCGTGGTGCCATCGCGCGACGGCGTCCACGACCAACCACTGATCACGTCACCGACGACGATCGCGTGCTCATGGGTCGTGACTACGACGTCGCCTTCCGTCATCTGCGTGACGAAGGCGATGATCTCGTCTTGCTTGTCCTTGCGGGACTGGTACTTGAGGTGCGCGTAGGCGTCCTGGACGAGCGAGCGGAGTTCACTGGCCTTGATGTCAGCGGCCGGTTCGTTGAGTTGCGCAGCGGCGACACTGACGAAGGTCCGGCCTTGACGAGACCGGTGGTCGACGAGAGGAAGTAGTTCGCCCACCGTTCGGAACCGTTCGAGACCTGTTCACGTTCCCAAATGATCGGCGCATCGGCCGCCTCGACGTGTTCCAACACCTCCGCCCTCGTTACGGGCCGACCCGCCTCCACAACGAACCGGAACCCCTCACGAAGGCGAAGGGCGTAGTGCTGGAGCCACTGGTAACCCTCCGGCGGCTTGGT
>JANOYY010000096.1:0-2406 GCA_031429095.1 Acidimicrobiia bacterium
GGCCACGCGATCGACGTCTACGTTTCACCGAAACGCGACATCACTGCAGCCCGACGATTCTTCGTCGGTGCACTCGCAGCGAACCCAGCACCGGTTGAGGTTGTGACCGACAAAGCCCCAGCGTTAGCGAACGTGATCAACGCTCTGATGCCGACCGTGTTTCATAACCACGGAGCAGTACGCGAACAACCGTGTCAAGCGTGACCATGGTCGATTGAAAGCGCGCTTACGATCAATGCGAGGACTCAAAACCGACACCTCGGCTCGGGTGATCATTCGCGGTCACGCGTTCATGCAGACCCTAAGACGCGGACAATATGAACTCGGTGTCGAAGCAAGAACCGGCATCTTCGCGTCGCTGCAGCATTCGACGAACTGACCGCAAGAATCTAAGTACACGTAGCGAACCCAACGACCAGAACTTCGCCCCCTTCTCACAACGCAACAGCGCCTTTGTTCGAACTTTGGTGGCTGACGACCGGTCGCGGCATGTGCTGGAACTGTGTCGCGGCATCGTCTGACCCGGTCGCGGCATGTGCTGGAACTGCGTCGCGGCATCGTCTGACCCGGTCGCGGCATTCGGCGGCCGGTCGCGGCATCAGCAGGTACGGGTCACCGTCGGCGCCGAGCAGCCTGGGTTCGGGCCGCCCGGTTGGTACGATGCGACGGATGGATGTCGACGACGGCACGGGTGGTGAGGGCTCGTTGACTCTCGATGTCGAGGCGTTGGCGCGGTACCGAGACGACCCGGTTCGCCTCGACATGGCAGCCAAACTGCTCGCCAAGAACTACTCGGGCGAGGACGACCCCGCCGCTTGGACCCGCTGCGTTGGCGGCGTGGCATGACCAGAACCGGCGCGCCCACCTGCTCGTCCTGGCCCGCCTCGACGAACTCCGCCGAACCGAGGACTGACCTGTGGACGATTTCGTGATCGCCCGGAACCCCGATCCGGACTCCACGCTCCCCTACCTCGTTCGTCTGCCCCTCGGTATTGACGGTGTCGTACTCAAGACCCGCGACCTCTGGCCACGCACGGCGAAGCTGTACTGCCACGCCGCAGCCGAGGGCTGGCCGGCCGATGCCGAGGTCGTGGAACGCGTAGGGGTGCGGTCGTGCGTGCGCCGGGGTGCAGCGATCGACCTGGTCCTCGACCGGGGCCGCGAGGCACGGTCGATGTTCGTGTTCGCCAACGCCCGTGGCCGTGACGTGATCTTCTGGCAGTCAGCCCGAACGGTGAAGCAGGCCCGCCCAAACGTCGCCCTACCGACCGCACGGGCTGCCGGTCAGGTCCTCGCCATCGCGGTCGACGTCCACGAGCGATACGCCTGGACGTTCTCCCACCAGCAAACAACGACGACGAAACAGCCCCTGACCGTCGGGGACTACGCCGTGCACGCCGAAGACGGGATGGTCGTAGGCGTGGTTGAACGCAAGAGCCTCGCCGATCTCGTCGCCACACTGACGGGCGGCAAGCTCCGCTACCTGATGGCCGCACTCGCGTCGGTTCCCCGTGGTGCGCTGGTCATCGAAGACCGGTATTCGGCCGTCTTCAAACTCGACCGCGTCCGGCCCGCGGTGATCGCGGAAGGACTCGCCGAAACCCAAGTCCGGTTCCCCACGGTGCCGATCGTGTTCGCCGAAACCCGACCGCTGGCCCAGGAGTGGACGTACCGGTTCCTGGGTGCCGCGCTCGCCCACCACAACGAACACCACGACAGCGGCATCGAGCATGCCCCGTTGCTCGTTCCTGCTGGCCCGATTACCGCACGGGAACCTTCGATCGCCGACATCCGGACCTGGGCGCTCGCAGTGGGTCTAGACGTCGCCGCAAAAGGTCGCCTCCGACCCGAGATTCGTGCTGCCTTCGAACAGGCTCACCGCAGTTCATAGCAACTGGATCACCTCCATATCGCCGGAAGTCGGGCGGGTCGGAGCTGGCTTCAGGCTGCGCGACGTGTGCGTTCGAACGCGGTGCGGTCTGCAGGTCAAAGTTCGCGCTCCGGCTATCGGGCCAATCCAAGCAATGCTGCACCAGCGAGCAGCCCAATCACCGAACATAGGGCCCCGACGGCGCGGCCCCAGGCCCGAGCTGCGATCCACCCGGGAATTGTTATGCAAGTGACCACCCCGAGTCCGAGTAGGGCGACATACCAGCTTCGCGGCTCGGAGTCTCGAGGGCGGCCAAAACCGTCGCGTTCGAACAACGCTGCAATGAAGCAGCCAATAGCCCCAATAACACCGAGGCCAAGGGCAACAGCAGCCACAACGGTGGTCACCGTTTTGGCTGCTGGAGTACGAGGCGTGTTACTGGGCACGGATCGAATCGCAGGAAGTAAACGTGGAGGTGTCCTTGAGAGTTCCGCTGACGCAGAGTTGCGTTGAACTCAGCGTTAGGCCAAGCGCTT
>JANOYY010000097.1:0-29192 GCA_031429095.1 Acidimicrobiia bacterium
CGCCCTGACACGTTCCTGACACACTTCGGTTTCAAACATCACCGAAACTGCCGCCCGAGTCGTCTCCTCGGAGTCCGGCCAAAGGTGCGAATAGGTGTCCAGCGTCTCCGCCGCGGACGCGTGGCCCAGCCGCGCCGGAACGACCTTCACTGACTCACCGTGACGGATCAGCAAGCTCGCGTAGAAGTGGCGCCCGTCGTTACCTGTCCCGTACTCGGCGATATGCGCCGCAAGCAGTTCCACGGTTACTGCGGCCAGCGGAATTGTCCAGACCGATCGTTTTCGTCTTCGGCGGCCCGAAATCGACCGTCCGGCCAATCTGCGTTATCTGGCGATCGACCGTCAACGTTCGGCGAAGGAAGTCGACCCGATCGACCGTGACCCCGAAGGCCTCGCCTTGACGTAGCCCCGTCTGGGTGTCAATTGACCCTCGGGCGAGGCGGGGCGCGATGTTACGTTCGCTGATTGATGCTGAGACCGTTCCGGCGGAGACGGTACGCACGCTGGCAATCATTTATGGTTGGCCCGGCGGATTCAGCGTCCCAACCGCGCTCGATCCTCGATCCTCGACCTCGCCCGAGCAAACATGGTCGCCGCCGGCGCAACCATTGTCCCGATCGACGGGCCAACCGACGTCGCACGGCTCGATGGAGACATCCTCGCAAGCTGGAAATCGGAACTCGCCCCCGGAGTCGCAACCGATGCAGTCTTCAGAAGCATGCAGTTCCGTCCGAAAACTGTAAGCGCACATACCAGGGTGAGCCTTGAACTCGCCGACGACGGACCCGGGTCCGAAGCCATCATCCGCCAGAGCATGGCCGCAGCGATCGCACACGCCGTCGACTTTGCCGCCTTGTCAGGAACCGGTACCGCTCCAGAACCGCGAGGACTACGCAACACGGCCGGAGTCGCTACCGGTCAATCAGCACGAACATCGATTACCGCGATCTGGTCCAAGCGTTCGAACCGGTACGACTCCGAAACTACGAACCAACCGTCGCCGTGTGGCACTCCTCCACCCGAACCGATCTCGACGCCCAACTCGACACCAGCGGACAACCAAAGGCCATGTCGCCCCTACTGGCCAACGGATTCTCGATACTTCACACCTCAGCCGTCCGCCACGACCTCGGCGAGGCCAGGCATTCGAGCCAACCGAAGCCGAGCCTGTCTGGCAAAGTCACGAGCTTCGAGCCCACCGAAGCGGACCGTGTCGCCTTGTCGAACATCGGCGGAGTTTTCATCGCAACCCTCGTGCCAGCCGGTTACCCCCTGGGGTAAGTAAATCTCAGATTTCCCGACCAACACCCGGAACCGTGTGAAGCACAAATTTCGTATACGGGACGTCTTGCGCTCTCACCCCCAGCGGAGAGTAGTCGCCCGAAAACGGAAAGGGCGCGCCGCCCCCGAAGTACAGATCTAAACTTAGTCCCGGTCGTCTGGATCGACGAAGTCGCCTTCACCGTCGAATGAATCGTGGTCGAGGTACGGATCCAGAATTTGGTCAAACACCTGAACGACCAACTGGTCTCCGACAATGCGAGCCATCACAATCACCCGCTCGCCGTTATCAAGGATTTCGGGGCACACGACCTGGAGCACGCTGGCCGGAAACCCGTGAGCGGGAACCGCACCTGCTCGGTATGGGTCTCGTAACAACTGATTCACACACCACGCGGCAACCCGGCGCGCTTCCTGCTCGCTCGGAGATCTACTTTCAATCCACTTCCGTAGTTCGTCAAGAAGATTGGGACTGGACCATGACCGGTCCGACCAGGTTCCGCTCATCCGTATATGGAAGACAGCAGCTCATCGATTTCGCTCGCCATCGTTCCGAAATCGAATGACCTGGGCGGCGCTTCGTACATTGTCTCTAGCGGCTGCTTTGGAATGTATCGCGATAAAGCCTCGTCGATGCGTCCCATTTCACGCGACCGCTCGGCTTCAAAGTATTCCTGTAGCGACTCGTTTGGAATCCGTGATGCTGCGAGCGAACGGTAAACAGAAACCCAAGGATTCTCCTGGTGGGAGAGGAAGATTAACTCCCTTGCACTCAAGGCTCCGTAGCGATTCACGACATAGAGGATTGTCGATCTCTCGTTGTCGTCCACGAAACTGGGGACAGGCACTGTGCCACTTCGTTCGGCCCTCCAAACGTCCGGGACAACCGGTCCTTTGTCCCATGCCTCAAGCCTTTCGGAAAACAAGGGTTCGCCCGTGAAGGCCAGGTGCCAACCCTGGCAGTAGTACAGAAGCTTGTGGAGTTTTACCGACCCAACCTGAGGGACGAGTTGGCGGAGAACTCCTGCAACGTCGAAAGCTGAAGTCATCTTTTCTCCCTTCGATGGTCGGGCTGGACTGCCCACGGCGAGCATACGCCCACATTCGCCCAAGAGTGTGAGTTATCGAGTGGCAGTTCCGCTCCTACTCGACCCGGAATCGCAAACTGCTCGCCCCCGGAAACTCGAAAGGCCCCCGTAGATCTCGTCTACGGTGCCTTCCGATTTGTGGATTGAAGAGATCATGACCCGGTGTCGGTCAGGCCGATACCCTTCGCGCTCGTTCGTTCGCGAAGAGAACGTCGAGTCGTTCACGATCTCTGTTGCCTCGGCCAGTAGTTCCTCAGCGCGATCGAGAAGCTGCTCGACCGATTCTTCATTCAATTCTTTGTGCATTTGCTGTTGCCTTTCGTTGGGCTGGTTTCGCGGCGCGACGGTTTCGCGTCGAGATATGCGGTAGCGCGTTCCGGGATATCCGTAGGTGCGCTTAGGGTCCGTGACACAACCGTGACACATTCCTGACACAAAACGTCGATAAATGACGAAAAATGACGTGAGACGACAAGAGGCAAAAACTGTCTCTGAGCTGCCGAAACGTCGCAACCCAACTGCTTGTGATGGTGAGTCAGCCTGTAGGCGGGGTTCTGTCCTGACCTGCCCGAAGGCAGGACATGAGTAGCCATCCATCTTCGCGGTTCACCAGGAGGCGTTCATCGGCGAACCGATGAACCGGACGGGCCGCCCAACCTCCTACTCAACCTTGCTCCGGGTGGGGTTTACCGAGCCGCCTGGTCACCCAGACGCTGGTGCGCTCTTACCGCACCGTTTCACCCTTACCTGATCCCGGCAACCCGAAGGTGGCCGAGCCATCGGCGGTTTGCTCTCTGTTGCACTTTCCTGCGAGTCACCTCGACTAGCCGTTAGCGAGCACCCTGCCCTGCGGAGCCCCGACCTTCCTCAACATCGCGCACCCAGCGAGCCGAGCACGGACATCGCGGCTACTCAGCCGACTCACCATCACGATAAGTCTTCCACAACTCCACCCATGGCGGCCTCGCTACGTTCAATGGAGCACCGAAAATCGGCCGAAGTCCGAAGGTGTACGGAGATTTACCTGAGAAACCTTGACCTGGCTGAGCGTGGTCTGATGGTCCGACGATGACGAACCGGTCAAAATTCGACGAAGCTACGTACATGAAACGTGTCTTCCCGAGGAGCTGGCCACCACTGGCTGGCGTACTGGCGGCCACCGTCGGCCTCACGTCCGGTGAACTAGTCGCCTCACTCTTCAATGCAGCCGGTCCGGTGGTGGTGGTTGGCGATGGTGTCGTCGACCGCGTCCCGCCCGGGGTGAAGCGTTGGGCGATCAGCACATTTGGCACGAATGACAAGATTGCATTGATCGCGGGCGTTGTCGCAATCACCCTTGTCTACGCGGCGTTCGTCGGCCGTGCTACGGCTCGACGGTTCGTGAACGGCGTTGTCGGCGTCGTGGCGTTTGCCGGTGTGGGGGTGGCCGCTGCGCTGTCAGGGCGAGCGCCCTCGGCCAAGGATGCGCTCGGGGTTACGGCTGCGTTTGCTGCGACTCTCGCCGGACTGTGGGTTCTCATTGGTCGGATTCAAAAGGTCGGCGAACCAACGGAGTTGACCCCGGAGGGCGATGATCGTGAAGACACTCCCGGTGTTGCAGTTCGCCGGCCGAGCGCGCCGACCGTTGTCGGTCGACGTCAATTCCTGGTCATGGGAGGGGGCGCAACTGCTGCTGCGGCAGCATCCTTTGGTGTTTCGCGGGTTCTGCAGGAGGACGTGGTTGCGGCAACCGCCAAGCCGATTCCCGAATCGGTTCGGCGGCTCCCGATGCAGAAGCTTGCGACCGAGAACGGGATTGCGAACATGCCCCCGTTCTTTTCGCCGAACGACAACTTCTATCGAATCGACACCGCGCTTGTCGTCCCCCGCGTCGACGCCTCGACGTGGTCATTGAACGTTGTCGGCAAGGTAGACCGAGAACTTACGATCTCCTATGACGACCTTCGGACAGGGAAACTAGGCCCACTTATTGAACATGACTGCACGCTGATGTGTGTGTCGAACGAAGTCGGAGGCGATCTTGTCGGCAATGCTCGGTGGACGGGTGTTCGGCTTCGCGACATCTTGAACAAAGCCGGGGTGCAGGAAGGGGCGACCCAAGTGTTCTCGACGTCCGTAGATGGCTTCACTGCCGGCTTTCCGACGGAAGTAGCTCTCGACGGGCGCGAAGCGATGGTAGCCATCGGCATGAACGGGCAGCCACTCCCGGCCCGACATGGATTCCCCGCTCGGCTCGTCGTACCAGGTATCTACGGCTATGTCTCGGCCGTGAAGTGGATCTCGAACATCAAGCTGACCACGTTTGAGGAAGACGCCGGGTACTGGATCCCTCGAGGATGGTCCGCAATCGCGCCGGTGAAGACCTCATCTCGTATCGACGTTGTCGGGTCGAACGGGCGCATTGCGCGAAGCCTCACCGCTGGCCCAGTACCGATAGGTGGTGTCGCGTGGGCACAGCACGTCGGCATCACCAAGGTTGAGGTTCAAATCGACGAGGGACCTTGGAAGGTCGCAAAACTTGCCAATGACGGCGGAATCGACACCTGGCGACAGTGGAGCTTGGTTTGGGATGCCACACCCGGCCGGCATCGGATTCGGGTGCGCGCCACTGACGCCACGGGCTTTACGCAAACCGAAGAGCGCGTCGACGTTGCGCCCAACGGCGCCGAGGGTTGGCACACGGTCGGGGTGACCGTCTCGGACGTATGATCGATCTCAGAAATCAAGCGCGCTGAGCGCCGGGATCCACTTGCGTGATCGCTCGACTGCGTCATCCCACCGGTCCCGAAAGCTTTCGGCTCTCGACGACGGTTCGACGACATGCGACGGTTGGGTCAGCTCTGCAATTGCCTGGGGCGTGGGAAGTGTTCCGAGCGCCAGAGACGCGCCAAGCCCCGCCCCCAAGGCCGTCGCTTCGGTGACGGCGGAAACGAGCACCGGAAGGTTGCATGCGTCGGCGAACGCCTGCACGAACACCGGGTTGGCGCTCATGCCTCCATCGATACGTATGCGTACGATCTCGGCGCCGGAGTCGCGTGTCGCTGCCTTCACCAAATCAGCGCCATGCAACGCCACGCCCTCCAACACCGCCCGAACAACGTGGGAACGACCCGTTCCACGGGTCATTCCGACAAGGGTGCCTCGTGCTCCGTAGTCCCAGTGGGGCGTAGCGATTCCCAAAAGCGCAGGCACGAAGATCACACCTGCTGTGTCATCACACTCTTGAGCTACTGCCGCGGAATCCTCCGAAGAGGCGATGATCGCCAAATCATCTCGCAGCCATTCAACACACGAACCAGCCGACAACATGATGGCCTCGACGCCCCAGGTGACTGTTCCCCTACGCTGCGACGTCGCAATCGGGATGGTGCCTTCGACTGATCGGGCCAGAATGGCTGGGGGCCCTGGTCCGACGACGACATCGATCATCGCGCCGGTGCCAAAGGTCGCCTTGGTGTCGCCAGGAAGGACGCATCCCTGGCCAAACAGCGATGCCTGCTGATCGCCGAGAAGGGCGGCAATGGGAGGCGAGCCGGGAAGCGCAGAAGCCTCGCCAACGATGCCGAACGAATCGACAATGTTCGGCAGTACGGCATGAGGAATCTTGAGGGCTTCGAGCACTTCATCGCGCCAGATCAGTCCAGCTGAGCCCGGAGCAACGAGTGACGTTGCGCCCGCGTTGGTCGCATCAGTGACGTGGGTAGTTCCCTGCGTAAGGTTCCACACGATCCAACTGTCAATGGTCCCAAACCGTATGTTCACGTTCTTTCGGTTGACGTCGTGGAGATCGAGCAAGTGCGAAATCTTGGTGGCCGAAGCGTTCGGTGGAATGGCGAAACCCTGCTCCTTCATCTCGAGGCACGCCCCAATCGTGCGCAGATCTTGCCAACCCAATCCCGGGCCGAGAGGAAAGCCGGTGGAGGCGTCCCAGATGACGGTCGAACCTCGCTGATTCGCAATCCCAATGCCATCCACTGGTCCACCAACGCGAATTGTCGCCTTCGCGGCATCGAGGACCGACTTCATCATGGCGACGGGATCAAACTCGACCAAGCCGGCAAAGGGTGTGGACGGAAGCGATTCGACCCGACTCTCGTGATCGATGCGGCCGTCGGAACGGACGATGCAGGTACGAATGCTCGACGTCCCGACGTCGACAACCAAATACGACATGGCGTGCACCTTAGGCGTGAAGCAATACGCGAAGCGTCACTTCCCGGCGCGACGCATCCGGTTGGCGTTGTTCGCAACGTAGCCCCCGAACACGCCGAAGCAGGCTGCGAAGAGTGCACCGAACACGAGCGAGAGGGGCCGAAGTTCTTTTCCGGCGATGAGCCGCTGACCGATGCCCAACGGAACAAACGCCAGCATTGCGGCGACAGCGCCGTTGGAGAGGGGAGCGCGAGGGCACAGGAGACCAGCTCGGAAACCGCCGAGCAAGAAGCCTGAAGCAGCGAACACGAACGCAAGCGTCGAGGTACCACCCCTCGTCCAGTCGAAAACCTCACGAACCAACAGAGCCGCAGCGAGACCGGCAGCAACACAGATAAGTGCAGTTACGAAACCTCCGGCCACTGCTCTGGGCTCGATGGTTCCGAGCCCGCGCGGCGTCGAAGGTTCGTCGTGCGCCACCGGATCGTGATCGTCGATCACACCACGTGCTTATCGGCGAGGGTGAGAACATCGTCGAGGATGGCCAGCCCACGCTCCACATCTTCGACCTTGGTGTTACACGGCGGAACAACATGGATCCGGTTGAAGTGACTGAACGGCCAAAGTCCGCGGGCCTTGCACGCCGCAACCAATTCTCCCATTGGGGCGGCGGCCGGTCCGGCAGCGTTGAAGGGGACGAGGGGCTCACGGGTTTCACGACTCGTAACCAACTCGATTGCCCAGAACACACCGAGCCCGCGAACCTCACCCACCGAAGGATGGTTCGCCATGATCTTCTCCAGTCCAGGAGCGATCACGTCGTTGCCCAACATGCGGGCATGGTCGATGACGCCTTCCTCCTCGAAGATCTTGATGCTCGCCACAGCGGACGCACACGCCAACGGATGGCCCGAGTACGTGAGGCCGCCGGGGTAGGCGCGTTCACGAAATGTTGCCGAAATCCTGTCGGAGATGACGACGCCGCCGATGGGCAGGTATCCGGAGTTGACGCCTTTCGCGAAACAGATCAGATCAGGTGTGACGTTCCAGTGATCCACGGCGAACCATTCACCGCAACGCCCGAAGCCAGACATGACTTCGTCGCAGATCATCACAATGCCGAACTCGTCGCAGATCGATCGAACACCAGCGAGATATCCAGGCGGCGGAACAAGAATGCCATTGGTGCCAATCACGCTCTCGAGCACTATGGCCGCAACCGTCTGAGGACCTTCGACCATCAAGGTGTCGCGCAGGTGGAGTAAGGCTCGCTCACATTCCTGTGCCTCGCTGGTGGCGTGGAATGCAGACCGGTAGGCGTAGGGACCCCAGAAGTGAACGTTGCCGGCAGTCCCCGTCTCACTTGGCCAACGCCGTGGATCGCCGGTCAACGCAATAGCTCCGGCCGTGGCCCCGTGATAGCTCCGGTAGTGGCTCAAGACCTTGTGGCGACCGGTGTGCAAACGAGCCATACGGGTGGCGTTCTCCGTCGCTTCCGCACCACCATTGGTGAAGAACACCATGTTCAGATCTCCCGGTGCGCGCTCGGCAATCAACCGAGCTGCCTCACCACGAGCGTCGTTGGCGTGGAACGGAGCGATTGAACACAACTTGCCCGCGTACTGCTGAATCGCGGCAACGAGCTTCGGGTGCTGGTGTCCGATGTTCATGTTGACCAGCTGCGAGCTGAAATCGAGATAGCGCTTGCCGTCGTAGTCCCAAAACTCGCTGCCGAGGGCACCGGCGACCGAGATTGGATCGATCAGCGATTGTGCAGACCATGAATGGAAAACATGAGCTCGATCGTCGGCCTTCACCCTTGCGCCATCCACTACGCCGTCAACCGAACCAACTTGCGGTGCGTTCATCGCGGTTCCTTCCCTTGAGCCCGGCCCGGATAGCGCGAGTACCTCTGTTGTATCGGAGAAGCGGACCCCTCCTGCACCTATTGTTCAGGAACAATGGAAGGGCGCATCGCTGCGCCACGGAAGAACCATTCATGCTCGCTGCGCGGAAGAATGGGCCGATGAAACATCGCCTGCCGATAAAGGTTCGATTCGGGGAACTCGACCCCTACAACCATGTCAACCACAGTGTCTACGTCGCATGGTTCGAAGCGGGCCGCTGCGAGGCTCTCGAAGCGTGCGGCCTCGGGCTCGCGGAACTCGCCACCAGCGGGTACCAATTCGTCGTAAGTACGCTTCAGGTCACCTACAAGATTTCGGCCCGGGCCTCCGATCTCCTCGTCGTGGAGACTTTCATTTCGGATCTGGGTGGCGCCACGTCGCTCTGGAGTCAACGACTCGTGCGAGACGTCGAGGTGGAAGCGCAAAACGAGGTGTTGAGTAGTGCCGAGGTCCGGGCAGCCTTTTGTAACACTCAAGGTCGACCGACGAGGATTCCCCCTGAAATTCGAACCCAACTCGCCAGCCTCGTCGGAGAGTGAAGATCGCTACGGACCATCACTGACCACCGCGACGAAATCGGCACAACACCCTCCCTTCGGATGCTCGATTCGCGGTCATCGTCAGTACGCGACGCGTACCCGAAATTGTACGGGTGCCGCTGTGCCAAAGGAGGGCGATGTCGCAGACGCAGTTCCCGATGCCACGACGATCGCGTTGACCAGAATCTGGACGGCGCCCGTGGTAGCAGGGGTGCCGCTGACCAGTGTCGAAACGGCGAGCTGGCACTGCGATGTGCTCTGCCCGGTGAAGGGGTACACCGTCGTCCCGCCCTTTGCGTTGAAACTCGACGAGAACGAATACGTTGGCTGATTGACGCCTCCGACAATGACGTTGGTGCATGTAATCTGCGCAAGGTAGCCAAGAGTGTTCGCCGGTACTGTCCCGGTTGCTGGCTCAAGAGTCAGCGAGTTCGAGGAGGCTGCGACGATGGTCGTGGTGGTTGCTGTCGAAGTGGTGGTCGTTGTCGCCGTCGGGTTTAGCGTCGTTGTCGACGCCGAAGGATCAGGCGGAAAGGCAAACTCAATCGTCGAAGTGAACGGTTGGCCCGCTTCGAACGCCGGCGAATTGATCGAGGTCCCGATGCTTGGACCCGACACCCGAATTCCGTTCACGATGACCTGCGCCGTGACCTGCTGGGGGGCAGGTGTGACCGCCAACAGACCCTCGATCTGACAACTCGTGGCCGGGGTTGCGCCGGCCGCCGCGTTCAGCACTGCTGGAACGATAAACAAACCATCACGGGCAATTCGGGCCGTGAAGGTCTGAAATGGCGTCGTGCCGGGTGCCGGAGTACATGTCACCTTCACATCGACGCCGAGCACCGTCGTGGGAACGAGTCCCGTCAATCTTGCACGGATCTCCGGCTTGCCCGAGAGTGGAGGTCCAGTAGGGGCAATCGTGGTGGACGTCCCCGCAACAGTGGTCGCCCCCGGAACTGTCGTGGTCGAGCCCGTTGGGGGCACGGTAACGCCAGACGCTGCGGCCGCGCTCTGCAATACCGTGAGCACAAGCGGTCCGTCGGCAGTGAAAGTCGCAACGCTGAGTGTTGCGGAGTTGGTTGGACCGGCGATGGACCGTCCGTTCAAAAGGACTTGAAGCGCACCGGGTGCGGTCCCCGCAACGGTGAGCGCCGCGGAGCATCCTGAGCCCGTCGGGTTCGATGTCGAAGGCGGCTGCAATGCGAACTGCACCTGATCGGTCGCGCTCGCCGCCCCGAACTTGAAGTCCTTCTTCTGAGAGGCAGGCTCTGCGGCGAGGCCGCTGCAGGTCAACGACATCGTCAATGAATTTGTGGCCGGAAGCGTGCCAAAGACGAGGGAAACGACCTCGATGGTCGACGGTCCCGTCGACGGTGTTGCGGGTGTTGCGGCAGGGGTCGTTGTCGCGGTGGTGGCCTTGCGAACAAACCACCGATATCGGGTTCCGGATCGAGAGCACACCAGATTGGACGAGGTCTTCCCAAGTTGGCTCTTGGAGCACAGGTCGCCCGATTTTGGTTTGGCGACACCATTGGCAGGCAACGCCGCAGCGAACCCTGCAGCGGTTAGTCCGGCGAGAGCGAGCACGAGAACGATTGCGGGTGGCTTGCGAGTCATGGGGCCTTCCAAAGGTGACTTGTGCGGTCCGGTCTGCTCGGACACCTGAGCACGACGAATCCAACGTAGCCCGTCGCGTCTGCGCCTTTGGCCATGACCTCGCCAGGAAACGCTCTCGGTGGTTCTTTTGGTGTATATCGCTCAACCAGTGAGCGTTTCGGGCCGATAGCCTTCTTGTGACTTCCGGTACTGAAGCGACCAACTCTGGCGCACGCCCAGCCGACGCACCGCGTGTCTCGCTGCGAGGAAACCGTCCACTCGCCCTTTGCCGCCGACTTCGCCTGATGGCTCTGGCCAGCCTTGGAGTGTCCATAGGCGGTCTGGCGATCGGAAGTTTGGCGAATTCGACGCCGTTGGTGGCCTATCGGGCCGTGCCCACATACTTTTCCGACGACGCAAACTGGGTCACGGTAAAGAATCAAGCCGGCGGCATCTCCTACGTGATCATGAACCCCAATAGCGGACCGGGCGCGGCGGTCGACGCCGGGTGGGTCGCTCGACTTGCGCAACTTGGAAGCCAGCCGAAGATGCTCGGGTACGTTCCAACGACCTATGCGGCCCGTCCGCTTGTCGATGTCATTGCCGACATCGACAAGTACGAACAGTGGTACGGGGTGACCTCGATCTTTCTCGACGAAACGCCGTGGGGATGTTCGCAAACCGCCTACTACGCGTCATTGGCCACATACGTCAGAGCGAATGGCGGAGTACTCATCATGAATCCGGGTGGGCTGCCGCTGAACTGCATGATCGATATCCCCGATGTCATCGTCTCGTTTGAAAACAATATGCAGGCATATCTTTCGTCGACTGCCCTGAACCCGCCGGGCTACTCGCCCCAGAAGTTTTGGCACCTCATCTACGGCGCTCCGACCGGGCGTCACCGAGAAATCGAGGAACTCGCCCGTCTACGGGGAGCTGGACACGTGTACGTAACCTCCGACGACCTTCCGAACCCTTGGGATGGCATCGAAACATTTCCTGCCGTGCCGATCACTGCGACGACGATCGTATCCGGCGACTCGACGACAACAACGACACCGACAACGACATCATCGGTGACGTCGACCACCGTTCCAGAACCGACGACGACAACCACCACCACAACGACCATCGAAACTACTTCGCGCACCGCCGTACCGCTGTCGCCAGCGGGCGTGTCGACAACGTCGATCGCTCGTACCAGCGTGTCGGGCTCGCCCGGTTCCAGCACAACCCCGCCGGGGCGTGTCGCAGCCCCCGCTTGATTTGGTGCGCTACCGAAGAGCCTGCAGGTAAATTTCGAAATACCGATCGGTCATAGTGTTCGAACGAAAATCAGCGGTCCAGCGCTGTTGTGCTGCCCGACCCAATTCGCCAGCGAACGAGAGGTTCGTGGTCAACGATCGAAGCGCAGTGGCCAAACCGAGCGGCGACTTTTGAACGAGCAAGCCTTCGATGCCATCGGTAACCGCGTCGCGAACACCGGGAAGGTCGTTCGCGATCACCGGAAGCCCAGCGCGCATACCTTCGAGAACCGACATCGGAAGGCCCTCGTAGTCCGACATCAAGACAATCGCACTGCTTCGCGCAAGCCAGTCAGTCGGGTCTTTTGCCCCCTCGAAGACGATGCGTTCGCCGAGCACTCCGGCCCGCTTCCTCGCCGACGGCATGCGAGGACCATCGCCGATGAAGACAACACGGACCCGTCGCGGCAGCAAACGCATTGCCTGTACGACGAGGTCGTGACGTTTCGGTGATGCGAAACGCGCAACCATAACAACGGTAAAAAGCTCGCTGTCATCGCCGATGTGGTGAATTGGCTCGGTTCCGATCCCGTTCGGCACCAGATGGACCCGGGCCTCCGGGGCGAGGCGCAGCTTTCGTGCCAGCGCGAAATCTGAGGAGGTCACACACACGATATGACCGCCACTTCGCCCGGCACTGGTTTCCCCAGCCCAGGAGAGAAGGCGTTGTTTTAACGGAGCGCCTTTTTGGAAGGGCCATCCATGTGCGGTGTACACCGACGGTAGGTCGAGCTGCTTGGCAGCTTGGCGGCCCAGTAACCCCGTCTTCGAGGAATGGGAGTGAACCAGATCGGGGCCGATATCGCGCAACATTGACTGCAGACGAACCCCGGCGCGTCGATCCCGAAGGGGATCGATAGCGTGGGTCAGCCCCTCGTGATGCAGAACTTCAACACCGAGATTTGCGAGGTGCGTCGAGACCGGGCCAAGTGTGCCCGTAATGACCGTTGTCGAGTGTCCGGCGTGGATCTGGTCACTGACAAGTTCTCGGACGACGCTCTGCGCGCCGCCAATGTCGAGTTTGGTGATGACGTGAACGATTTTCACGGCTTCTTGAGCCCTGTGGAAATGGTGGCGATTGCGTCAGTGACCTTGTCGGCGCAAAACGGAGCGTAGGGTCCGACTGAGAATTCGAAGGTCGAGGGCGAGTGACTGATTCTGCAGATAGTAGAGGTCATACTGAAGCTTCTCGATGGCAGCGGACTCCGTCGACGCATATCGCAGTTTGATTTGCGCCCACCCCGTAAGGCCGGGAAGGACCAGGTGTCGAAGATCGTAGGCAACTTCCTTCGCTCGAAGTTCATCGACATAGTGCGGTTGTTCGGGCCGCGGACCCACGAGGGAAAGCTCGCCCCGAAGGACATTCCAGAACTGGGGAAGTTCATCCAGATGAGATTTGCGCAGAATCCCGCCGAAGCGTGTCACCCGGGGATCATCAGCTGACGTCCACGACGGCAATGCGTCGGCTTCCGCAATGATCATCGTTCGGAACTTCATCAACACGAACGGCTTGCCATTCAGCCCGACTCGGCGTTGTCGAAAGAACAGCTCGCCACGATTGGCGGCGGCGTTTCCGAGCAAGATGAACGGGATGAGGGCAACGCACACGATCCCCGCCAAAATCGCACCGCCAACGTCGATGGCGCGTTTGGTTCGCCGGTACGGCGCGTGGAGCATTGCTCGAACATCGAAAAGCATTGCCATTTCGGTGAGGTCGTGGAGCGAAACCTTTCCCAGGTACTCGGGATAGAAATCGCTGAGTGTCCTCACCCGCGTCCCGCCGCGATGCATCTCCGTGGCCACATCGACCAGGAGGTGATTCGCGCTTGCCCGATCGGACAGCACGACGGTCGTTGGGTCGTCGGCGTCGAGCAAGCGTTGGATTGCGGAACGGCTTTGAAGCGCTTCGAGATCATCGGGATCGAGAATGCTCGTGACCGTAAAGGCGATCTCAGGCGGGGGAAAGTTTCGTCCGGCGTCGGTCGAAAAACTCAGCGCTTCAGCATCGGTAAGAACAGCGGCAACGCGCTCCCTGCGCCCTTCGCGCCGTCGGCTGCGGACATTGATCGACGCCAAAAGAAGCGACCATGCGGCCGAAAGGGCTCCCGTTACGAACACGACGCGTCGGGGCAGAGTTCCCGGTCGCGCCAGCTGGAGCGCAGTCCAGAGGCCCGTACTGGTCGACGCCGTGAGAATGGCGAGCGCCAGCGCTGGCTGTATATCCTCCACCTCGTCGGGGATGCCAGCGATATGGGCGGAGAGCAGGTGGATCGCGGCCAAGATCGCGTAGGCCCACAGACTATTTTGCGAGCCGAACGTGTACCGCGGAGTCGTGTAACGGGCGTGGGCGAGACCCACCAGGAAAGGTAATACCAGCATCCCGAAACCAAATAGGTAGGTTCTCGTCCGGCGCATGAATGCAGTCTTACAGACCGCGCACTGCGATTGACGCCTTGTGTCTATGCGATGCGATAGCGCAGGCGGGAAGACTCGGTCAGGTCCCGAACCCAACGGCCTTTCGCCACGTCGAGTCCCAAACGTCGAAGGAGTACTCCGACTCGACCACCCGACGTGCCCTCGCCCCGAGATCCTGGCGTGCTGCAACGTCGGAAAGGAGATCCACAATGGCCTTGGACCAATCGGAACTCGTGCTCGGCATTGGTGCGTCGACCTTTGTCAAGAATTTCTCGCTCGCGCCGACCGGCGAGCCGAGTACCGGTAGGGCGGCGGCGCCGTACTGCAATAGTTTGTATGCACACTTTGATTGTTCGTACGGCAGGTTGGGTAGCGGCATCAATCCGATATCCCATTGCGCCAAAATCGAATGCTGCACGTCGATGGTCCACTGGATGCGCCGGGCGAAACCGGTCAACGAATTGGGAAGAGGTCTTGTCCCCGACGAGACAATCTCCAATCGAAACGGTATTCGCCGAGTCGCCTCCGCAAGGGCGTCTGCAATCTCGAAGAGATGCGGCTCGGTTGCTGGAGAACCGATCCATCCGACCACCGGAGTCTCAAATCTATAGTCAACTTTCGTCATGTAATTGCCTGGTTCAACGCACGTGGGAATGATCACGACGTCATCGCACAACGTGTTTGCCCATTCAGCGAGACGCTCGTTGCCAGCGATAACTCGGTCGGCGGAACTCGCTGCCGAGCGAGCAATTCTCGACTTCGCAACAAGCGGCTTCCACCATCGCCCGTGTTCTGGCAACCGACCGTTGTCGAAGGGAAGACCGTCGTCGACGTCGTAGATCCCCGGCCTCCCGGCGCGCAGGAGGGCCGCTTCAGGAAGCCCCTGGCCGAGCGGATGGGCATGGCGGGCAACGAGGACGGGACCGGCGTTGCGTCTCGCTGCCCTGACGGCACGGAGCAAAGGAATCGGGTTTGTCGGCGAGCCCGTGACGAACCTTGTCGATAGAATTTCTGTACGAACGAGCCACTCGTGAACCCGGGTTCGACTGCTCGCGTCGTGGTTGGAGTAGGGCGTGACGGCTATTAGATTCGTATGTGGACTGACCATAGCCTTAGACCTCGCCCGGCCGGCAGCAGCGGAACAAGTTTCGCAAAGCTTGCCGGGCCAGGCCAAGGTACGCAGCGCGTTTTGGTCGATTTCTGAGTAGGGTCGAACAAAGGGATCGGGCGAGAGAATCGGCCGCTACGTAGGCGTCGAAACCCCGTACGCAATGTCGGTGTTTCGTGTGAAAGTAGCGGCCTGACTCGTAACTCGTTGTCAACGCTGTCGTCCAGTCGCGTCGAGTCGCATGCCCGACTTCGTGAATGACTCGCCATTCGGGATGAAGCAGTACTCGTTTCCCAGACCTACCCGCTCGGATGCAAAGGTCGATGTCTTCGTAGAACAAAAACATTCGTTCGTCGAATCCGCCCAGGGCAAGAAACTCCGACCGAGCAATTGCCATTGCACCTCCGCTCACATACCCGCGTCCGTTCGCCGGGTGGGGCATCCTTCGGAGCCAACCACGGCTGATCTCGTCCCTCACTCTGTAACTCTGGCCACTGCAGTGGACCGCTTGTCCATCGGGCTTTCGTTGATAAGCACCGAAGACGGATCCGAGTTGCAGCATGTTTTCCGGAAACGTGACGATCGTCGCATCAGGATTGAGAAACACCAGCCAGTCCGCAGACGACGACGCTGCAAGGGCGTTGCATGCGGCTCCGAACCCCGGATTGTGGGGGAGTGCGAGGGTCCGAACGACTACTCCCTCGTCGGCGTCGTGTTGCTGGCAAGCGGCGATTGTCGATCCAGTGGGGTGGTTATCGGCAATCGCGAGTGAAGCGTCAATCTTCCTGGCTTGAGCAAACCAGTCAACGAGGTAGGACTCACTCCCGAAGGCAACGATGCAAATCTCTATCGACATCTGTTGGTCTTTGAGGTCACGATCGACGCAAAAGCGTTACCGATTCGACGGTGATGTTGCTCGCGCCGTTCCAGATGCTGCGGAACTCCCAGCGGTGCGTCGATTGGTTCTTCGTTACCCGAAAAATGATTGCCTTGGTGGACGGCTTGTCGTCGGTTCCAAAAAGGGCCTTTGCAGACGCCACTCCCGTCTCCGGAGATGAGACATCGAACCCTCCGACCTCGAGACTTTCCGATCCGGCTGAACGATAGGACAGAACGGCTTCATAGGTCCCCTCCGGCAGCGTCACGTACGGTCCGAACGTTATGAAACCGGGAGTAACTCCGGCGGAGGCCATGACAGGTTGATTTGCGCGTGTTGGAACGGTGGCCGGAAGCCAATGCGCATCCCAGCTGAACGGAAATTTTCGATTTGATGGCATCTCAAATACGGTCAGACGATATCCGAGGCCCATCGTGTGGCTTTCGTCGGCCAATTTTCGAACAATTCCAAGGTCTTTGGGTAGGTTCGCCAGGATTGCACCGACGGATTCGGGGGGCCCGTACACCGCCAGAAGTGGGCGAAACCCGCTACGAACCTCGTGAATAACAGAGTCGCTTAACTTTAGTGTGGTTGGATCCACCGTGATAACGCGACCGACCACGTGCGGTGCGTAGATTCCTGAGATTGAGCTTGCCCACCCGCCGGCCATGACGAACGAGGTATTGGGATCATCGGGAATTTTGTCCATACGACGCGAGAACCAAACAGCTTCCCGATAGACCAGTTCGCTGAGATCACCTCCCTTGCGAATCAGATTCTGGTACTGCGGGCTGTTGTTGAGAATCATGTATTTGAGCGGGTCGTAGGAGGGCGCACCGATTTGCGTCCAACCGACAAATGCCAGCAACAGTGCTCCTGCCGTCGCTCTCGACTTTCTGGCCGCCATCAAGATCCCAACGACCGTAACCACTAAAATCAGCGCGAATCCAAGACCTGGCGGAAGCCGAAGCGAAGGCGGAACACCTATTAGTAAGAACAGTACCCATAACGTTGCCAACATTCCCACCATGCGCCCTGAAAGTCTTGACGCAAGCCTACCCAAAAGCAGTGCAAGTGCAACGAGGAACGAGGGTAGCGAAAAAGACCAATAGTAGGATAGTTCTAGCCCGAAGCCTCGCCGCACAAACTGGTCGAACCATTGATAGAGATACTGAAACCCGCAAAGTGCAAACGCGATCCTCTCAACGCGGGTCAATTGTTCTTTGAAAAGGCAGGCCAGGATAGGGCCGCCGAGTGCGACCAGTGGTGGGGCATACAGCCAGGTGTATCGCCCTAGCCAATCCAACTTGGGTGACCGCCAGTCATCTACCTTCGGAGTTTTATAGTGGTTTATAAAGTCCCACGACGGTTTGTAAACGTTGTCTATGTGGTAGCGATATCGGAACAGATACATTCCAAAAAGACCAGTGGCGACGAACATCACTCCGATACAAGCAGTGAGTCCTAATCGATGAACAAACGACCCTCGCGAAAGAATCAGTCCCACTACAACGCAGGGTGCGACGGCAGTGATAGATATGGGATTCGCGATGACGATGAGGGACGCAAGAAGTCCGACTAGCGCGGCTGTGTGGTACCGCTCAATTTCGCGAAGACAAAGACAGATCAGCACGATTCCAAAAGAAACGGCAAAGTACTCGACATAGTCAGTGAAGAATGCCCGCAGAAACATCGGCGTTGTGATGATTATTGTTCCCACAAACAGTTGCGTTGCAACGTTCCATTTCCACCTACGCCCGAGAGACCAAATGGCTGCCAATATTAATGACGCGAGCAGGAGGCGCCATAAAAGTCGTCCGGCAATCGGGCCGGCAAGGATCGTCGCAATATGCGCAGGAAGGTACGCGGACCAACGAGAAACGAAATAGTGCCGGTCGCCTACAGCTGAAAGCAAATCATCGAAGTTGATAGCGTAACCACTGTAAAACACCGGGTCGAGCGAATTCGGTGTCAACCCATAGTTTTCCGGCCGTAGAACAACATAAAGAAGAAGTGGAAGGCAAACCGACATGCCAACAACATGAAAGCCGCGAGTTCCATGGATCCTGCGCTTTGAGAAGTTCGAAATTTGTAGACTGCTCAATGGTTTGCCTGGATCACGGCATGGGTATACGGAATTCGCAAGGCATCCGAAAGAATCGTCACGCTGATCTCTTGAAACGACGGTTGCAACAAAGAGCAGTATCCTTCAGAGTCACGCACAAACCGCCCTCGATCGGAAGCGATGATGAGCCGCGCACTCAACCGTTGCTCGCTGTCGAACACCGGTTCCATGGCAACGAAACGCCCGCCGACTGCCAAGAGATTGCTGATTTGTTGTCCAATCGACCGCACGATCGGGGAGGAGAGGTGGTGAAGAACGCCTGACATTATGATGAGGTCAAACGGGCCTACTGACGTTACCACGGGGTCCTCGAGATCGGCGACAAGGAATTTGGCTTTCGAGTTTCTATTGTTACGTCTCGCTGTGGCGACGTACGACTCATTGCTATCAATTCCTAAGTATTCACCATTCGTGGAGAAGAACGGGGCAAAGTCTCCAAAACCGCAACCAAGGTCGAGCACGCGGGATCCAGGAGAAGCTTGAAAGTGTTCTTCGACGATCCGCTTAAGGGTGCCCTTTGGGGCAACGATACGTTTGAATGTCTGGTAAACGACTGTATTAGAGAGTATTCGTTCTCGAAGATTCATTTTCTCTAAAGTGCTTTCTTGGCTTTCAAGTCATCCTCCGAAGACAGCCTTTCGGAGGGGCAGTGCACGACCATGTGTATGATATTGGCAAGACTTCCGCTGACGAACACGGCGTTCCGAAAGGTAGCTTCATGCTCAAATCCCTGCTTTTGATAGAGGGCGATAGCGCGTGTGTTTGTATCCAGCACATCCAAACGAATTTGTCGTAAACCAAGATCGAGAAACCCAAAGTCACAGGCGTATTCGAGTGCATGTGTTGCATGCTTCTGGCCACGATGGTCCGGCGCAATCCAAAGTCCAAACTTTGCAGTTCTGTGAATCCAGTGAATTTCCGTCAGTTGCACGAGGCCGACACTCTCGCCAGAAGCGTCCTCGACAATCCAGACAACTTGGCTTGGAAAGGAACCCTTTCCTAGCGATTCGAACCACATCTGCTCATTGAGCTCAGTTATAGGGAAAGGCCGCCCAAGTGTGTCGACGCGCAGATCCCGATTCGACCTCGATCGACGCGTGAAGGGAAGATCGCGTAACTCGACCGGACGAATAATGGTGCCATCGGGCCTATTCATTGCTCCGACCTTTCCAAATCGCTTGGGCTAACACTGAAATGCTTTCCCAGTAGGTGTCGTCGGGCAGCGGGGCCTTCGGAGGCAAGGAGGTCCAGGACACTTACGCGGTGATCAAACGGCAAAGCTTGCTGGCTGTATTTCGGGTACGAGTCGTACCGCACCACATCCACCCGGATGCCAGCCGCGTGGAATCTTTCAAGCTCCAAATAGGAGAGCGCAGACGGGCCTGTAACGTAGCTTTCCGCGCCGACTTGACGGCAGAGGTCTACCAGTCGTCCGGTAGGCGAGTTCGCGGCGATCACAAATTCGCGGTCATCTCGAAATCGGGTCTGGAGTCCCAGCTGCGCAGCGAGCCCTTGTAAGAAGATCATGTTCACTTCGTGGAGGAGTGCCATGCCCGCTGATTTGTCGTACCACTCGCGCCACGCTTCTTTGTAAAGATCGAAATGTTCGTATCCTCGTAGCAGCTGGTCGACAGTAGCCCAGTGTTTTCGTGCCCAGCGTGGATCGGAAATAACTGCCTCGTTTATCCGCTGGTCGGATCGGCCTGCGGTCGCCACCGGGATGGTTAACCACGATGTCCCGGATTTGGAACGAAGAAGATTTCGATTTCGCCAGTCGTTCTTGGTATATTGGGCCGAGTCGTATACGATGAACTCATCGGCCAAATTCATTATGTCGAAATATCCTTTCCAGGGAATATAGTTTGACTGCAGTATGGCGAGTTTCATCGCAGCTCTCCGTTTCGGTATTGACCGAACTCTCGAGCAATATGATATCGAGGGCGTTCCAGTACTTCGTGAAAAATTCGATACGTGTAGGCGGTAAGAACTCCCACAGTCATGAGCATGACGCCTGACATCAGAAGTGTAATTCCAAGTAGCAAAAACTGTCCGTTCAGTAGCTTTCGTGTCCCAATGAAATACTGAGCAACTATGAGGAAAAGATACCCGGTGCTTGCTAGAGTCAGCACGAATCCGATCCACGTGACCATACGGTGAAGCGCGGAACTATAGGAAATTAGCGACGACACTGCCAAACTCAAGCGTCGTCGGAAGGTATAGGAGGTCTTCCGGCCTACGGCTGCGGAACGTGAAACTTCGACGAATATTCGTTCAAAGCCCATTTGTGCCATTATGGGGCCATAGACCGCATGACGTTCGGGGTAGTCCAAAAGGGCTTCTCGCACTAACGAAGAAAAAGCTCGGTACGTCCCCACGTTCGATGGAAGGTGAATGTTGCTAAGCCGAGCAAAGAATTTATGGAACAATCTGCTGGTGATGCGCGAGTTGGACCCCGGCGCGAGCGTAAAGGTCGTGTAGGCGATATCGATCTCCGTACCGGTGTCGAACGGCTCAAGGATCCGCGGTAGTTCTTCCGGTAAGTCCTGCAGATCGGCGTCCATGAGAACGATCACGTCTCCCCGGCAACGCTCGAGGCCAGCTCGAATTGCGGGGTGCTGCCCAAAATTCCGGCTCAGGGCAAGGACGACAACTCGGCTGTCCGCGGCAGCGAGCCTGCGAAGAATCTTTAATGAATCGTCGGTACTTCCGTCATTTACGAAAATGATCTCGTAGGGTCGATCCGGCGCTTGGAGAACAGCGGTGATCCGTTGGTGAAGTTCGACTAACGCTTCAGAGTTGTTGAAGACCGGAATAAGAACAGAGACGGTTCTCATACGGTGAACCCCGATACGACTTCGATGACCGTGTCCACCTCGGGTATTGTGATGTCCGAAAACAGAGGCAGTCGCGCGAGGCGATCGGAAACGTCAGCGGATGTCTCGCAGCCGAACGGTGCTCGGCCGAACCGCTTCCCGCCGGGAGACGAATGAAGTGGGATGTAATGAAAGGTCGTTGCTACTCCCCGCTCCCGCGTGTAAGCCAGGAAACGAGTCCGAACCTCGGCAGTGCGGAACAGAATGGGAAATAGATGATTCGGGGAACCGGCCAGTCTTTGAGGGAGCGAGTGGCCGTGCTGCTGAGCCCATTCCACAAGTGTCTCGTGATATTGCTGTGCCGCGGCGCCCCGTCGTTCCTGAACAGTGGCGCGAAAATCAAGTTGGGCAACCAAAACGGCAGCGTTTATCTCCGACAAAAGGTAGCTCGACCCGACATCGACCCACGTGTACTTATCGACCATCCCCCGAAAGAAACGACTTCGGTTGGTGCCCTTTTCGCGGAGAATTTCTGCCCGATCAACCAGTTCCGGGTCGTTGATCACTATCGCACCGCCTTCGCCGCTCGTGATGTTCTTAGTCTCATGAAAACTAAGCGTGCTTAGTTGTGATCGCGTGCCCAGCGGTCGTCCTTCGCTGTCCAAGCCGAAAAGCCCGTGTGCGTTGTCTTCGATGATTACGACATTCTTCAGTCTGGCAAGCTCAACGAGTTCATCAGTGAGCGAAGGTGTGCCTGCGTAGTTCACGGCGACAATTGCTCGCGTGCGATGCGTCAGTGCTCGTTCTACCTGCTCCATCGAGATGTTTAGGTTCTTGGGATCAATGTCGACAAAGACGATGTTTGCCCCCATGATCGCGAACGCGTTCGCCGAAGAAACAAAGGTGAACGAGGGAACGATGACTTCATCGCCGGGCTGGAGATGAAGGAGCATCGCGCAGAGTTCCAGCGCATCAGTACATGACGTCGTAAGTAGCACGGCGGAGCCGCAATGGAGTTCGCGAAGTGACGCCGAAGCTCGGCTCGTGTATTCACCGTCGCCAGACAGGTGACCTCGACGAAAGACGTCGGCAACGGCATCTAACTGACCAGGAGCTTGGGTCGGCCGATTGAACGGGATCACGGGTCGGCTATCCCTGGTTTGCTTTATAGAGTCGTTGATCCTCGGGTAGGTAGTACTCCTTGAGGCTTGTAGGCACTCGGACATCGAAACCGAGAACGCGTCGAAGCGAAGGGCTGAACTCCGCGGCGAGCGATTCGCCTACGAGCCTTGGGTAGTCGAATCGTTGACGCATGTAGGAACGGCACGCATTTATGGTGAGCGCATGTCGGTCGACATCGGTCGTGTTTGCGCCCCCGCAATGCCAAGTACGCGCGTTGAAGACGACGAGGTCACCCTTTCGGGGAAAGACTCGTTCCGCTGAGCCGAAGAATTCTTCCGCAGACGGTGCATCTAATCGTTCAAACGATTCCGGCAAGAAGTAGGTTGCGCCATTTTCGGCCGTAAAGTCGTCGAGCGCGATCATAATGCCCAAATTGCTCATGTAATTGGGAATCACCCTCGGACAGTCGACGTGAATTCTTCGCGAGTAGTTCGAACCTCCGGCAGGCATGCTCGAAGTTGTGTACGCGTAGACGATGCTGGTGGGCCCCAGAAAAGTGTCGAGTACACCGAGAAGTCTGGGATGTTCGAGAACGTCAAAGAACCGAGCATCGAGCATCATTGGGTTATGAACCATGAAGTCATCGATGGCAGTGCGATCAGATTGCGATTGCCGTTGCTTTGCGGTCAACGCAGCTAACCCGGTACGCCAATCGTCGGCCACGCCTACGTCGAATACTCCCGAAATCGTGGCGAACCCCCGTCGATGCACTTCGTCGATTGTCGCTTGATCAAGCATCGTTACGGTTTCACCCCAGTCAGAACCAAATACTTGAAGAGGCAACCGGAGACGGGCAGCAGGCTGCGTAGATGTTCATCAACGAGGGCAGCGGCTTCGAAAGACGTTCCATGCATGAGTGGGGCTTGGCCGAGGAACCACTCGTGGCGAATTTCGGGCAAGAAACCAGCATTGCGAGCGTCATCGAGGAGGTCATTTGGAACAAATCCTTTTCCTTCAGATTTGGCCGGTTCAGCCAATCGCCAGTCAGCGGGGTCGATCCCAAACTTCTCCTGCAATTTCTGCTCGTGGTTCACGAGTTCCTGGATTTCCTTTTCGACCGCCGCGTCAAAAGGCCCTCCCGAGGTTTCCGACGCAATGAAGATAGCGTCCCAAAAAGTCCGGTTCGGAATCAGGTCGACATAAAGTCGTCCGCCGGGCCGAAGGACTCGGTGTGCTTCGCGAAGAACCAGCCGATGATCATCCAAATGGTCCAAGAAGGAATAGGCGGTAACGAGGTCAAAGACATTGTCCTCGAACGGGAGTTGCTCGACGACGCCGTGGTGTAAGTGGATATTGCCCGGACTGACATCGACTCGGCTGAGCATTTCCGGAGTCGCATCGATTCCGTCAAGTCGCTCAAAAAGCTCATTTGCGAGGCTGAGGATGAACCCAGTGCCGCATCCGAGGTCCAATAGCCGGTCTGTTCCGGGAGTAGATTTTGCGAGCTCTTCGAGTCGTCGACGAACCTTCGCTCGGTTCTCTGGCCGGAAGTGAGGTTCGGTCTCGTTGTAGACGTTCGCCAGCGTTGCATGAACCCGTTGGTTCGCCTCAACCACGGCGGAAATTGTTGGACCCGAGGTCTCTTGATGGTTCGTCACTTACGAATTATTGCACCTAGTTCGGGAAAAGCCGGGCATCTCGGCCGATCGGGGTCGAACAAACGGGCCCGGAGATCCCCCGAAAAATACGGTCGCAAAGTACTGTCCAGATAATGTTTCGAATGCGTGGGAGGGACAATACTCAACTCATCGTCGCATCGACAGTAAGCGGAATAACGGGGGCCGGATTTGTGTTCGTTGCACGCGGGGCATTGGGTCTCGAATCGTTCGCGCCTGTCGCTCAACTCTGGACCATCTGGTCTCTCGGTGCAGCGTCTCTGCTCTTTGCCTTTCAGCAATGGGCGATTCACTCCGGCGTGACGACCGTCTACCGGGCCATACCGAGCATGGGCGAAGGGCCTCGCCGTCTCTTACAGGGCTCGATCCTCGGCTCCGCGCTCGTCCTTGTGTTGTTACGAGACCGCCTGTTTCATGCATCGACGTTGTATTGGCCGATAGCGGCCGTTGTGATCCTGGTGGGAACGACGTTCGTCGGCATCGCCCGGGGAATCCAAGCTCGAGATGGCAACACGCGCGCCCTTAGCGTTCTGATTGCGGGCGAGAACCTGATTCGTTTCGTGTTCGCTGTCTTGATAGCGCTTTTCGGTGGTAGCAGGGGTTACTACGGCATGGCGCTTGTGTGCGGATTTGCGATTGTCGCCATCGTCGGTCGACGCAGCACCCATACCGAAGCGCCGGAGTCAACCTCGGGCGAGTTTGCAATCGGTTCGGCGACTGTTGCCGGATTCCTCTCGATCGCTGCATTCCTCGTACCGACAATGATCCTCGCATACAACGGGGCACCGCCGGAGTTGGTATCGACCCTTTTTCTGGTCTTGACCGCTGTTCGTTTGCCCCATCTCATCCTTCAGTCGGGGACTCCGAAGGCGGGGGCCCTGTTCACTCGTTGGGTGGCCGATGGCGATGTCGCCAGGATTCGACGCGCTCATCGAGTCATCGCGACACTGGCCCTAGAGGCAGCTTTGATCGCGGCTCTGCTCGGATACTTCATTGGGGACCCGGTCGTAGGACGCGTCTTCGACATTCGTGGACAAGTGAACGGGGCAACGTATGCAGGTGCCGCCATCACTTCAATTCTGTCCCTCGCAACGACGTTCGCGACGGTGTTGTTGGTCTCGACAGGCCAACATCGACTCCTACTCATTGGTTGGCTAGTCCCGGCGGCAATTGCCGGGCTTGCCGCGCTCCTTCTCCGTACGGTTGATTTGACCGAAATGGCGGCCGGTTTGGTCGTGCTTCATCTCGTAATTCTTCTTTTGTTGACTGTGCCCGTGGGATGGCGGTCTCGCACGTAGGCAAACAAATAGGCTGGGGAGGTGTTCATCTCCTACGCCCAGAACTTCGAAGATGTCGTATTGTGGCGCGTTTTCCAACACATTGCCGAAGGCACCTATGTCGACGTGGGCGCGGCTGATCCAATCGAGGATTCGGTAACGCAAGCCTTCTACGAACGCGGATGGACCGGACTGAACATAGAGCCGAATCCGGAGTTCGCAGATCGGCTCCGCTCCGTGAGGCCGCGAGATCGCGTGGTGGAGGAATGTGTTGGTGACTCCGACGATCGGTCAGTGATTCTGCACGTCGTCCGCGGCACGGGCCTTTCAACGGTGCGACGCGATTATGCGCAACGAATCACGGATCCGTCGTTGGAGGTCGAAGCTATTCGGGTGCCGAACCGGCGTCTGGACGATGTCTTGGAGAGCGAGGGGTTCGGGGAGCGCCCAATCCATTTTTTGAAGGTCGACGTAGAGGGCGCTGAGGAGGCGGTGCTCTCAAGCATCGACTTGAAGCGGTGGCGTCCGTGGGTAATTGTCGTGGAGGCCACGGAACCGCGTTCGACCACGCTGTCGTTCGGGTCGTGGGAGCGATTACTTCTCCGCGAGGACTACACGTTTTGCCTGTTCGATGGTCTCAATCGCTTCTACCTTGCGCAAGAACATCGTGAGTTAGAAACCGTACTATCGGCCCCAGCCAACTTTTTCGACCGACCATTCCTAGGCTTTGACGAGAGCCGAAACCGCGCCGAACTTGAACGAGTCACAACCTCGTGGCAGCAACTGAACTCGGAGTACCTCTCGACTGTCGACGCCTACGAGCGACTGGAAGCCGAGCATCGTCGGGTCTTGTCGAATCACGACAAACTTGAAGGGATACACCGCGAAACCCTTGACGCTTATCACCGCCTGGAAGCTACGTACAACGACGCTATTGAGGCCTACGCGCGCCAGGAGGATGTGTTAAGGCGCCACGGTCACTAGTCGTTCGAGGGCAGCGTTTCGTACGTTCTTTTACGATTGTTCGGCGATCACTCGCTGATACAGGCTGTAGGTCTTTCGAGCGACGAGGTCCCAAGACGTCGACTGTGCAAAGTGAGCGACGCGCTCCACCAAATGTTGGCGGAGGTCCGGGTCGGTTGCGATGTTCTCGACCTTGTCCGCGATGGCAGCAGGGCTCAGCGGCCCCTCGATGGTTGCCACAACATCCCTCGCATCTCGGAAGATATCGAGGTCGGTCGTGATGATTGGTCGGCCAATCGGAAGCAAGAAGCGTAGGGCGGCGCTCGACGACTCGCTTGTGGGTTCATACGGAAGGCAAAGGACATCCGCGCAACGCAGGAGTTCCCGAGCGACGTCGTCGGGAAGATATTCGGTCACCAACCGAAGGTGGTTCTGAAGGTCGAGGCGTTCAATTTCTGATTGACACTCCGTAAGGAATCGCTGCGACACCGGGTTTGGGTGGAGAGCGCATACGAAAAGACCGAATACGTCCAGGTGCCTCTTTCGTAAGACGTCAAGACTACGAATGAGTTGAATCGTGCCTTTGTGTGGAAGGAGAAAGCCAAACGATCCCACCACAAACGCCTTCTCTGGAATTGCCCATGCGTCGCGAAACTGTGGCGGGGCGTCGGGACTTCTTCGATCCGTTCCGATTGGGATGAGCTCGACATTTGTCAGTCCGAGCGCCACAAGTCGCGCTCTGTCGATACCTTGGTGAACGATGAGAGCCGATGCTTGAGCCAGCGAGTTGACAATGGTGCTGAGCGAGATAGAAAGCCCACCTTGATCGAGGTCTTCGGTTCGATGGAGCGTGACGATTACTCGACGCTTTTTCGACTGCGTCGTTATGAGTCGCGCGAGTTCTCGGAGGTGAAAGAATCCGTAGTTGAACTGGACATGCACCACGTAAGCGTCCGATTCGTCCAAGCTAGAAAGGAGTGAATCCAGGGTCTTTGTCAGGTCCTGCTCCCAGTTTCGGGTGAGTGGCTCCTCCTTGATGCTAGACACGGCATCTGAGCCGCAGTCGGCGAAAATCTCAATAACGACTCGGGTGCCCAATGCCTGAACAATCGACGCGGTGTACTCAGCGATTCCGCATCGCGAGTTGTACGTCGAGACTATTGCGACCTTCGTTGGCCGCTTCGATTCGGCGATGCGATGCAAGAACTTCTGCCAACGCATGGTTACTGCGTTCGCGCTGAATTCGCCGCTTATGTGACGTTGCGCCGCATCTACCCTTTGCTCACGAACGTCGGGATCAGCAGCCAGAAACTCCTCCCTCAGCGCTGCTTCAAGGTCGCCCGGATTTGGCTCGGCCCATTCCGAGTTCGGAACGGAGAGATGGGTTTTGGCTGCGGTCATTCGGTGCCCGACGACCCGTGCTGTTTCGTGGGAGACGAAATCAGCCAGTCCTGTCGATGCAACCGAGATCACCGGTAGTCGTGCCAACATCGCTTCGGCGACCGGCAAGCCGAATCCCTCGCCGCGGGCGACGTGGACGTAACAATTCGCTCGACCGTACAGCGCTCCGATTTCTTCCGATGGGAGGTCCTTGTCAACCCATCGCACGTCGGGCGGTGACGGATGCTCGGCCCGCAATTGCGAAAGAATCTCCGCAACATCGTTGTGCGGATTGGGGAACGTCTTCAAGATCAGGGTTACGGCATCATCGCTCGTAAAGGTTCGGAAGTACGCAGTGAGGAGAACGTCCACTCCCTTTCGTGGGAACGCCGAACTGATGTGAAGAAACCGAAATTGTTTAAGAGGACCCCCGGGCAGCTCGGCGACGAAATCGCTGGCCAAGGGCTTGTCAACCGCGACACCGACGACCTCCATTGGAACGCCGACACCAGAGCGTTCGAGAACGTCGCGTACAAACGTGCTCATCACGCCGATACCGTCAAGATTCGCGTTGAACTCATCGACGATTTCGGTTGGAAGAAGACTCTCTTCCCAACCGAAATACTGGAACCGCAAACCACCCAGTGAGTCGTAGACCCGCGGTGGATACATCTGGCGGATTGCCACGTCGGGAAACTCGACCGATCGCCCTTTGTGATATAGCTCAGCAGCCTCAGGAACCTGATCGAGGTTTGCTTTTCTCGGGACGTAGTCTCCGGGACCATCCATCGGTCGAATCGAGACGTCGTATTCGGGAAGGCGTGACAAGCCCAACGCAAGTTCTCGGTTCAAAATTGCCAGGCTGTAACTCGTCTCAAATGGACCTTGGAGCTGAACGGACTGACGATGAGCGCCTGACAGCGCCAGGCTAATGACTTCGGACAGATGTCCTCGAACGTCAAAACCTTCAATTCGGGCGATGCGTACTTTTTGATGTGCGACGAGTTGCTTTGTGAGGTGCTTTTCGGTTGTAAGAACGTTGGCGACCGACGCCACGACACCGTCTGGTGCGTCGCGAAGCAGGACCCCCGCGCCTCCCATCGTTTCGCTGACGGCTGCTCGGTTCAGCGCGACGACGGGGACCCCAGCTGCCATTGCCTCAAGCAGCGGGACTCCGAAACCTTCGTGGCGACTGAGGCTGACAAACAAAGACGCATGCGCGTATTCGTCGCGAAGCGCCGAAGCCGTGACCTTCCCAGTAATGGTGACCACATCGGAAAGACCGAGCGACTCGACGTCGGCAACGAGAGCGTCGACATAGTCAATCATCGACGTGTCGCCAACGAGGTGAAGCGTCGCCGTAGGCGCGAACGACCGACGGTAAATATCGAACTCGCGGATGATCTCGCGTTGATGTTTGTTCGGAGCAATCCGACCGACGAAAAGCCAACGATGTTCGATCCGATCCAACGGCGATGAGCTTCGGACGTCAGCGAAGTCCGTTCTGACGGGAATAACGACAACCTTCCGAAACCCCATCTCGAGCATCTCTCGTCGGTTGTAATT
>JANOYY010000098.1:0-2035 GCA_031429095.1 Acidimicrobiia bacterium
CGCGCATTCGGTCCCAACATGGACGCGTGGTCGAAGAATTTCCGTGTCTACACTCCTGAACGCCGAGGGCACGGCCACACACCGGATGTTGAAGGCCCCATCAGATTCGCAGACATGGCCAACGACACAGTTGCCTTCATCGAGAACATCGTCGGTGCACCGTGCCCTCTGCTCGGTTACAGCGATGGCGCGATCGTCGCTCTTCTGACCGCCGTCAGTCGACCCGATCTTGTCTCCCGACTCGTCGTCATCGCCGGCCCCGCACATCACAACGGGTGGTACCCAGGAGTCATCGACGGCCCGCCCGAGGCACCGGAATTCATGTACTCGATGTACGGCGAGGTCTCGCCGGACGGGATCGACCACTACCCAACCGTCCTGGGCAAAATGGCAGCCGAGCACCTCATTGCCCCGTCGCTCTCGTCGCAGGAATTGTCACGAATCGTCTGTCGGACACTGGTCATGGTCGCCGATGACGATGAGGTACGCCTCGAGCACGCAATCGACATGTACCGCGCTCTGCCAGCTGGCGAGCTTGCAGTCGTGCCGGGAACCTCTCACGGACTGCTTGTCGAAAAACCTGATCTGTGCAATCAGCTCATCATCGAGTTTCTCACCGGAGACCCCGTAGAAACTCTCGCCCCACAACGCCGAAAGTAGCGGCGTGATCATCGTTGCCGGATCGCTCCGGGCACATACCTCCGAAGAGCTTCTGACATTCGAGGGCCAGTGGACGGCCGGCGAACAACCAACATGAAGCGGTGACAACGCAGCCGGACGGAATATTGATCCGGTCGCGGAGATGACAACGGGAGCGGCGCCGTTGTCAGTGCGCACACTCTGTTCGACAGCCATACCGACGCCGTTGAACTGGGCGCCAGCATTCGGTTGGGGGACCACTTCTCTCTACGTCGCTGGTAGGCGTTTGGCTTCTCAACAGGACGGGTAGTAAGGCACCTGATCTCAGAAGGCCACCCGGCCACGGTTCAGGGAGTAACTCGTGACAAATCGCAATGCCATTCGTCCGTTTCGCGTCCACCACGCATGGCTTGGTCAGCCACTGGAGAGTCAGCGCGGAGGGAGAACCTGGCATGAGGAAAGACTCCAATCACGAGCCCCGACTGCCTGGCACCAGACCCGTATAGCTCGCAGACCATGACGGCGGACGAGGAGTGGCTGAACGCCGTCTGGCCTTTCGTGCGCGCGCACCTGCCGCTCTCGCCGCAGGTCGTACTAGAGGTGGGCTGCGGCCCTATCGGCGGCTTCGTGCCTGCGCTGCGTCGCGAAGGCCACGAGGCAACCGGAGTGGATCCGCTGGCACCGTCAGCGACCTGCTACCACCGTTGCAACTTCGAGCAGTACAAGCCGACGCGCCAGGCCGACGTGGTCATTGCCTCCACGTCGCTTCATCATGTTGCCGACCTCGAAGTAGTTCTTGACAAGATCACGGCAGCGCTAGCACCGAGGGGAAGCATCATCGTGGTGGAATGGGCATGGGAGCGCGTTGACGAGGCGACGGCTGTGTGGTGCTTCGAGCGGCTCGACCCGTCGGCTAGCCCGAGCTGGTTGAGTGAGCGTAGAGACGAGTGGCAGGCCGCAGGTGGGACCTGGGGCAGCTACTTCACGGCTTGGGCCACCGCCCAGGGTTTGCATCCCAGCGACACGATCCGGACCGCATTGGACAGGCGCTTTCATTGCCAGGTGTCGGCAGACGGCCCGTACTTCTTCCCGGACCTCAACGAGGTTCCCGAAGTCGCCGAGCAGTCCGCCATCGACTCAGCAGCCATACAACCAGCCGCAACCCGGTACGTGGGCAGGCTTCGTTGACAACCCTGCAGGCTGGACAAAAGTGATTTCGTCGGCCCCCATGCCGAGCCGGGCCCATAGCCGCGAACGTGAACCGCACCGTGCTCCGTGACGTCGTGACACGCACGTAGTTGGTGCCTTCGGGTCGCGTCGACCGGCGAGAGCTGGCTGGGTTGCCGCCACGCAGACCGCGTCGGCGAGGATCATAGAGAAGATGCGGCGGCGCACG
>JANOYY010000099.1:0-30432 GCA_031429095.1 Acidimicrobiia bacterium
GGGCCGGTTGGCGATGGTATCGACCACGTCGTCGGTGCTGATCCAGCCCCAGTTCATCGGGTAGGTGATCTCGTCGAGGATCACCAGTTGATGCTCGCCAGCTTGTATGCGCGCTTTCGATGCCTTCCAGGCTTCACGAGCAATGGCCTCGGTCTCGTCGAGGTCCTTGGACTCCCAGGTGAACCCATCACCGATTGCCCACCAGTCGACCCCGATTTGGAGTCCGATCTTTTCTTCGCCGGTGTTCCACTTCCCCGACTTGAGGTACTGGATCACGGCGACCTTCCATCCGCGAGCGACGGCGCGAAGCATGACGCCGAAGGCCGAGCTCGACTTGCCTTTCCCGTCGCCCGTGTTGACAATAACCAGCGAAGGTACGCGTCGGAGTTCCGCCCGCACGGGTGACTCCAGCGGGACATCCGCCGGAGTCACTTCGGTGACGTGTTCGGTCACACTGCCACCTTGGAGGTGGCTTCGACAATGGTGCGGAACTGATCCACGATGCGTGGGCCCCAACGTGATGCGATGTCGTCATCGAGTGCGATGACCTGGCTCCTCTTCACCGCATTGAGTTCACTCCAGCCAGGACGAGCGCCAACCGTCTGCGCACTTTGCTTGCAGCATTTGGTGTCGGCCAGGAAGATGATATCGGGGTTCTGGGCCACGATGTACTCGTTCGTGAGCTGCGGGTAGCCGCCGGAGTCCTTGTCGGCCGCGTCGGCGATGTTCGTGAGGCCGGCAAGTGTGTACATGCTGCCAATGAAGGTCTTCGAGGTCACGCTGTAGAACGTGTCGTCAAGCTCATGGTAGAAGGTGACCGGCTTCGCTCGCTTCGCAACTTTTTCCGTCAGTCTGGCAATATCGGCGCGCATACGACTTACGAGAATCGCCGAATCGGCGAGGTGGCCGGTTGCGGCTCCGATCACTTCGATCTGACCATAGGCATCGTCGATTGTGTTGGCGGCGGGTAGCAGCAGCACGGGAACCTTCAGCCTGGCCAGGCCAGCGGCGAGATCTTTGGTGTCGTTGGAGATGACGACGAGGTCGGGCTTGTATCCGACGATGGCTTCGAGGTTCGGGGTGAAACCCGACAGCTTGGTCATCGGCGCATCGGCCGGATAGTTCGACTGATCATCGACGGCGACAACTTGCCTGCCGGCCCCAACCGCAAAGAGCGACTCGGTCGCAGAAGCCGAGAGCGACACGATTCGGACGGGCTTCTTCGCGATCTTGACCGAACCTCGGCTGTCCTTGACCGTCACTGGGAAGCCTTTGGACTTGGGGGTCGTCTTCTTCGACGCCCCCTGCGCCGCTGTGTTGAAGCCGAGGGTCGAGGCGCCAAGCGCGGCCAGACCTACGAGAATGGCCGTTGGTCGGCGGGTTGTCTGTCGTTTCATCTTGTGGGTCTCCTGTCTGTCGAGAAACAAGGGCTCGACTGACAGGCGACGAATGGACCCGGCGCCTGCAAGACGAACGGTCCCTTCCTCGAGAATCCGTTACGCAAACCGACCGTGCCAGGCGACCTGGCTCTTCGACACCACCCATGGAAATGGGTGAGGCCGAAATACAGTTGCGGGACAGCGCCGGATTCAAACCGGCTTCGCTGACACAATCGGTGTGGGTATCGTAGCAACTACTCGCCGGCTGCGATCAACTCCGTGGCGTTGGGTACTGGAGTGCCACTTCGATGTGTTCCGTCCAGCCGGTCTCATCGATGGAACGGGCCAAACCGTTGAACTCCCGGTCGAGCGCCGCCTCGCGATCAGCCCTCGCGCTCGATTCGACGCCGATGCGCCCGAGAAACCGGCGCAGATATGTTCGGTCGTCGAGGAGGCCGTGAACGTAGATGCCAGTCACGTTGCCTGCCGACCAGCCGAGTCCGTCGTCGAGTTCGGGCACAACACGAGGGCCGGCTGTCGTCAGACCGTGATGGATCTCATACCCGTTTGCAACTTCGTGGGTGTCGGTGATTGTGACTTCGACCTGCCGGGTCGTTTTCACTTCGGTCAGCACCGTGTCCACATCGAGTAGACCAAGCCCATCGACCTCGCCGCCCGACTCCAGGCCCAAGGGGTCATCGATACGTGCACCGAGCATCTGCATCCCTCCGCAGATGCCGAGCGTGTAGATGCCGGCTCGCGCAGCTGCATTCACCGCGGCGGCGAGACCGGTGGAGCGGAGCCAGTTCAGTGACCCAACCGTGTTACGACTCCCCGGAAGAACCACGCAATCATACGCGCGCAGATCAACGCGCTCACGTATGATTTCAACAGACACCTCGTCCACGCCAGCCAGCCCTTCGAACTCGTCGAAGTTCGATGCCCAGGGATATGCGATGAGGGCAACTCGCTTCTTGTTCATGACGGCGGCGGCGTGGCGCTCGGCGCTCTCTTCGGTATGCAGCAGGAGCCGGTCCTCGTCGGGCACCCGGTGTCGCAGCCACGGAACGACGGCGACCGTTGGGATACCCGACCGTTGCAGCAGCCATTCGGGAGCGGGTGACAACAGCGCAGCGTCGCCGCGGAACTTGTTGAGCACGAAGCCTCGGACCAACGCTCGCTCTTCTGGCGACAGGCATTCGACGGTGCCGAGCAAGTGGGCGAATGCACCACCGCGGTCGATGTCGGCGATGAGGTACACGTGCGCGTTCGCTTCGAGCGCGACCGCCATGTTCACGATGTCGCTCGCCCGCAGGTTCACCTCCGCCGGGCTGCCTGCACCCTCCACGATTACCAGGTCGTACTCCTCGCGCAGCGAGTGCAGGGCGTCGCACACGATGGGCCAGGTATGGGCACGTCGCTCGCCCCAGCCAATCGTGGTGAGCTGCGGTGCGGGGCGGCCCATCATGACCACACTCGACGCCGTGTCGGCCATTGGTTTGAGCAGGATCGGGTTCATGCGAACATCAGGCTCAACGCGAGCGGCAATGGCCTGGAGGTACTGTGCCCTTCCGATCTCGGATCCATCGGTGCAGACCGCGGCGTTGTTCGACATGTTCTGGGCCTTGAACGGCGCAACCCGCACGCCTCTGTTCGCAAACGATCGGCACAATGCGGCGGTGAGCAACGACTTTCCGGCGTCGGAGGTGCATCCCTGCACCATCACCACAGGGGCAAGCTCGGGCGGCAGTGAGTTCGTCGGCGACACGACCGATCACATTAGGCAGTATCTGAGCGCTCGAGTGCGACAGCTACGCGAAGAACTGCTTGGTCTCGTCGACGCGAAAACGCACGGTGGCCAGCACCATCATCACAGTCGCCGAACCAATAAGTACACTTACTGGAAACAGGACGTCGCCCAGGCCGCCCGCTTCGAGAAAGACCGCTCGGTGGCCCCTCATGGCCCAGTAGGCGGGTGTGAACGGTCCCACTGCTTGCGCCCACCCGGGCAGCTGGGTGATCGGAACGAGTGCGCCGCCCAGACCGGCAAAGGCCATCGCTCCCACGTTTTGAAACGCGTTGACTTGGTTCACGGTCCGCAGTGTCGAGCTGACCAACATGATCAAGGCCACGATGCACAGCGAGTACCCGAGAATCACTGCCAGTTCGGCAACCGGAGAACCACCGTTGAGACGCAGACCGAGTGACAGACCCCCAACCGTGAGCAAGGCGATCTGGAAGATCGTAAGGATCAAGACCCACGGGATCATGAAGCCGATCAGGAGTGCCCGGGACGACGCCGACGATGCGCGCAGGCGGTCCCATGTCCGCCAACCGTGCTCGCGGAACAGACAAAAGCCCGCAGAACCTCCGACGAAGAATCCAAACATCACGATCTGACCTGGCACCACCTGCTCCGCACCGCTGGCACCGACATAGCCACTTGCCTGTAGCGACAGACCCATCGTTCGTTTGAACAGCGGCATCACGACGAGCGGCATCGCAAACATGATGAAGAGAAACCACGGATCGCGCCGAATGATCCGAAGCTGCTGTTTTACGACGGCGACGATCGCAGTCATGGTGCCTGCTCGACGAGCGATGACGCGGTCACGGCGAGGAACACTGATTCGAGATCAGGTTTGCGGGCTTGGACTGATTCCACGCCGATGCCCGCGAACGCAAGTTGCGCCACTGCGTCGGTCAACGAAACGTCGGGAAGCCGATAACAAAGTGGGCTTGTTTCGATGGCACCGAGCGACGCGGCGAGTTCGTCGGTCAAAGGCGACAATGTGCGAACCTCCAGGCCGGTGGCTCGCTGCGCGTCGATCAGCTCCCCACGCGAACCGGACGTGAGGACCCGCCCGTTGTCGATGATCACGATCGACGCGTCAAGCGCTTCGACCTCAGGGAGATAGTGCGTTGTGTAGACGATCGCAGCACCCTCTGCGGCGAGTTGACGCACAGCGTCGATAAGTTGCGCACGCGTGGTCACGTCGGCACCGACCGTCGGCTCGTCGAGCATGAGTACCTTTGGCCGGTGCATAAGCGCGCATCCGGTGTGGAGTCGGCGCGCTTCGCCCCCCGACAGCTTCATGGCCTTGCGATCCAGCAGCGCGCTCAGACCGAGTTGCTCTGCAACCACCCCAGCCCGAGTTCGACGATCGCAACGAGTGAGTCCATTCAGCTCACCGAAGAATTCGAGATTCTCCCGCACGGACAATGGCGGATAGATGCCCGTATGTTGGGGCGCGATGCCAACCAACCCGGTTGCCTTTCGAGGATCGGCGAGCACGTCAATGCCATCGACCGTGACCGAACCGGCGTCGGCTTTCACCAATCCCGCAACGATCGAAAGTAGGGTGCTCTTGCCGGCACCGTTGCGTCCGAGGAGCGACACGATGGACCCTGCAGCGACGTCGAACGACGCCCCCTGCAAAGCCGTGATTTCGCCGTAACTCTTGTGAACATCGTGGACACGAAGCACAACAGGCACGATAGCGGGTAGAGATGCGCGGATGGCGGCCAATTACGAACACGGGTGATTCTGTTGGGCCCCGCTGCGCAACGATCCGGAGCAGTAATATCAAAGCTCGTGACTGCGAGCCCATCTTCTGTCCGCTTCGAAACGACCCTCAGTGCATTCGCCAACAACACCGGCGTCGTGGTTCGCGACGATGTCGTGGCGAAACTTGGGGCGGGCAAGCGTCCCCCTGTTGTTGTAGCGGTGAACTGCTATGAATATCGAAACACCATTGCGGTGATGGGTGGGCAAAACCTCATCAGCGTAAGTGCCGCGATCCGCAGGGAAACCGGACTCCGAGGAGGCGACCCAATCGCCGTTGTGCTCACCGTCGCCGATGGGCCACGCTACGTGGACGTTCCGGAAACCCGGCAGCGGAGAGTCGAGAGGCAGTGGCGCTCGTCCTCGCTGGAAAGCAACGATAGGCCCGCCACATGACCGAGCCAACATGGTACGTGCGCAGAGCAACGGTCGACGATGCCTCCGAAGTCGCTGGCCTGCTCCACGACTTCAACATCGAGTTCGAAACACCCTCGCCAGGCCCTGACCTTCTCGCCGCACGGCTACGGATTCTCCTCGCTAGTCCCACAACGTTTGCGCTGCTCGCCGGAACACCGGTTATCGCACTTGCCGTTGTAACTCTTCGGTCCAACGTTTGGTACGACGGCAAGGTCGCCTTACTCGACGAGTTGTATGTCGTCCCTGAACTTCGCGACCAGGGCATCGGTTCGGCGGTCATGGCTGAGCTCCTAGCGATTGCCGAGACCACTGGCGTAGACTTGATCGAGATCAACGTCGACGAGGGCGACGTTGACACGCAACGCTTCTATGTGCGACATGGCTACTCGGCTTCCGAGCCCGATAGGGGCGGGCGAGCGTTCTACTTCTCCCGCGAAATCAACAGCTAATTGATACGTACGCCTATGGTTGCGACCGCAGCCGGCATCGTTCTCGTGTGATTATCCACGAACATCTGCCATCGCTCCGCCCGAGCCGGCCGGCGCGTGATTCAGCCCTAGCGCTGCCCTAGCGCACGCCCGCTGGGGTGCATCCTGAGTTGCGCGATCAGCAAATACAGACGGAAGTTTGGGCATCGTTTCCCGGACATTCACCTTCCGGCTGCCAGGGAGGAGAAAACCTCGTTACGCTCTGCTTACCCAGGGCCTCCATCCAAGCTGCTGCACGGCGGGTTCGATGGGCTGACCGAACACCACCCCACACACGAAGGAAAGCCATATGAAACTGAAACGACGAGGAAGAGCCGTTTGCGTAGTGATCGCATCCGCACTGGTATTCGCTGCCTGCTCAAGCGATTCCAATGACACGACCGCAGAGTCAGCAGCAACTGAGGCCAGCAGCGAAGCGGCCGCCACCGAGGCAACGGCCAGCGAAGCCGACACTGAAGCAATGGCCAGTGAGGCAGCCGCCACCGAGGCAACGGCCAGCGAGGCCGGAGCAGCTCCTGCTGCGGAACTTACCGCGCTCGCCGCAGACTGCACGAAAGAGGCGAAGGTCAACCTGATCGCGCTTCCGGACGAGTGGGCCAACTACAAGGGCATCCTGGCCAGCTTCCGGTCGAAGTATCCGGGTGTCGAAAACCCGGTTGCGAACCCCGATGCGTCTTCGAAGGACGAGATGGAAGCGGTGAAGACGCTCTCCGGTCAGGCCGATCAGCCCGACACCGTGGATGTCAGTCCGGCAATTGCGCAGGAGATGACAACGGCCGGCCTGTTTGAACCGTTTGCGCCGTCGAGCGCGGGCGAAGTTCCTGCGGCGCTCAAGGATCCCGCCAACAACTGGGTCGGTTCGTACTACGGCATCATGGCCATCCTTACGAACACGAAGATCGTACCCGTCGCACCAAAAACCTTCGCCGACCTGAAGAAGCCGGAATACAAGGGGCTCGTCGCACTCAACGGTGACCCCCGCGAAGCAGGTGCAGCCTTCGCTGCCGTGATGGCTGCGTCGATCGCGAACGGTGGATCCGCCGATGACATCATGCCGGGCATTCAGTTCTTCGCCGACCTCAAAGCCAGCGGCAACCTCGGCGGTACCGACGTCACGAAGGCAACAGTTCTCTCCGGCGAAACGCCAATCGCTATCGACTGGAGCTACAACCTTCCCGGGATCCAAGCTGACCTCGTCAAGGCTGGCCTCACCGTCGAACTGAACTACCCGAGCGACGGTGTGTACGGCGGCTTCTATGCGCAGGGACTCGTAAAGGGCTCGCCCCATCAAGCGTGCGGCAAGCTGTGGCTGGAGCATGTTCTCTCCAACGACGGTGCCCTTGGGTATCTTGCCGGTGGCGCAATCCCCGCTCGTTATGAAGCCCTGGCGAAGTCGGGCAAGATCACCGAAGACATGAAGGTAAATCTGCCCCCCGCAGAGCTGATCTCGAAGATCGCTTTCCTCACCCCTGCGCAGATCACGGCGGCGAAAGACGTGCTCGCCAAGGAGTGGGGCCCCAAGGTTGCCGACGCCTGATTCGGTTGTTGTGACGGGGGGTCGCGCCATTGGCGCCTCCCCCCGATCGGTGCCGCGGCAGCGGAACTGGTCCTTTCTCGGGCTCGTTCCGCTGCTGTTGTTCCTCGCGCTCTTTCTGGTGATCCCCGCGATCAGCGTATTCCAACGTGCACTTACTGATAACGATGGGAACGTCGGCTTCAAGGCACTGCGAGATGCGTTCAGCGGACAGAACCTCGACGCATTCAAGTTTTCCGTGCGACTCTCTGCATTGACGTCGGTCGTCGGCGTCGTGATCGGGACGCTCCTCGCGTACGCGGCCACCACCATCACGCGTCCCAAATGGCTTCGTTCGATGGTCACCTCGTTCTCGGGAGTCGCCGCGAACCTCGGTGGCGTCCCCTTGGCATTCGCGTTCGTTGCCCTGCTTGGCCGTCAGGGCCTCCTCACGAAGGTCCTCAACGGCCTCTTTCGCTTCAATCTCTACGGCGGCGAGTTCACCCTCGACTCCACATGGGGTCTCACCACCGTCTACAGCTACTTCAACATTCCCTTGATGGTTCTGATCACGCTGCCGGCGATCGATGGTCTCAAGGCGTCGTGGCGCGAAGCATGCGCGAACCTCGGTGGGACGTCTTGGACATACTGGACACGTATCGGGATTCCGGTTCTGTTCCCGTCACTGCTTGGCGGCTTTCTCCTCCTCTTCGCGAACTCGTTCAGCGCGTACGCGACGGCGGCCGCAATCAGCCAGAAGTCGCTCATCGTGCCGCTACGCATCAGCTTCTATCTACGCGGCGATGTCAGTGCGAATGAAGACCAGCTCGGATTTTCTTTGGCGGCATGGATGATCGTCGTGATGACTGTCTGCATGGGCTTGTACTGGGTCCTGCGAAAGCGAGCCGAACGATGGCAACAGTAGGAGCACCCGGCCGACGCAGACTGCGCGCCTTCTCCCGGCTGGGCCCCGCCACTGTCGTGATTGTTTGCGTTCTCTTCTTCATTCTGCCGCTTCTCGCAATGGCGCGGTTCGCGTTTCAAAACGTGCCGATGATCAACCTTGGTAAGTCCACCTTGTTCAAGTCGTGGTCCTTTGCTGGTGTCACGACAGCGTTCGGCGACCAAGAGTTCCAAGACGCACTCCGCCTCAGCATCAAGCTCGCTATCGGCACTGTACTGACGACACTGGCGCTGCTTGTTCCAACGACGCTCTGGGTACACGTCCGAATCCCGAAAGCCCGTTCGTTCGTCGAGTTCCTCACCGTGCTCCCCTACGTGATTCCGCCCATCGCACTAGTCGCCGGAATCCTTCCCCTCAAACCGCATGCCCGCTGGTTCTTGAACTCGAACTATTCACTCGTGCCCTTCTACACGGTGCTGGCGCTGCCTTTCACGTTCCGATCACTCGACGCCGGTATCAAGGCACTCGACGTCAAAACGCTCGTCGATGCGGCGAGGAGCCTGGGCGCAGGATGGGGCACGACACTGCGACGGGCAATCATTCCGAACATCCGAAGTGCCATCATCTCGGCATCGTTTCTAACCGCGGCAGTTGTGCTCGGCGAGTACACCATGGCTCGTGTGCTGCTCAAGCGCACCCTTCCGGCATTCATGGCTCAGTACCAGGGACGCGAACCTCAAGGCGGCATGGCACTTGCGCTCACCGCCCTTGTTGGCACAACGCTCCTCTTTGCGTTACTAAGTGTGCTTACACGTCCTCGGCGTCCGCGTCGTTCGCGACGGGCCGGTTCCGATCCAAAAGAATCCGATCCAAAAGAAGAGGTCTCATGACCGCGCTCGTGTTTGCTGGAATCCGTAAGACCTTTGGCGCAACAGTCGCTCTTGAGGGTCTGGACCTTGTCGTGAAACCAGGCGAGTTGATCAGCCTGCTCGGCCCCAGTGGGTGCGGTAAGACGACAGCCCTTCGAATCGCCGCAGGTTTCGAACGTCCCGCCGCTGGAACGGTGAGCGTCAATGGGAACGACATCACGAACACACCCGCTCACAAACGAAACATGGGCATGGTTTTCCAGAGCTACAGCTTGTTTCCGAATTTGTCAGTTGGCGGTAACGTCGAGTTTGGTTTGAAAACCCGCAAAGTGGCGAGTGCCGAACGATCGAAACGAGTGCGAGAAGTTCTCGAACTTGTCGAACTCGGCCCCCTGGCGGCCCGCTTTCCCCATCAGCTTTCCGGCGGGCAACAGCAGCGTGTCGCATTGGCCCGCGCGCTCGCCGTCCGTCCGGAAGTGCTGCTGCTCGACGAGCCGCTGTCGGCCCTCGACGCGAAGGTCCGAGGCTCACTTCGAGACGAGATCCGACGGCTGCAAACCGAACTCGGAATCACTACGTTGTTCGTCACCCACGATCAAGAAGAGGCCCTCGCGATCTCCGATCGCGTCGGCGTGATGTCAAACGGTCGTCTCGAACAACTCGATTCTCCACGAGCGGTATACCGTCGACCTTCCAGCGCGTTCGTCGCCCGGTTCGTCGGTTCAATGAATCAGATCGCGGCGCAAACCGTTTCCGGCACCGCCGTTCGGGTTGGCTCGTACGCCGTCGGCGTACCGAGAACCGGGGCTCCTATCGGCGCACCCGTGACCCTCCTCGTGCGCCCTGAGGACCTTCGACTCAGCGACTCCAACGACGCCGTTGGTCTCCCCGGAACCGTTGTGGTCACGACATTTCAGGGTGCCTCGACGGTAGTGTCGGTCCGGTTGCGAGAAGAGGGGTCGATCGTTTCGATTCACACATCCGGTGTGGATAGTCGAGTCGGGACGGGCGACGAGGTACGCGTCGAAATCGACGGCACGCGGGCGGTTTGCGAAGCCGTGTAGTCCACCAACGAAGGGGCAAGTCCACCACCGTAGGGGCAACTCGGCCATGGATATGCCCAGGTGTTTCTCAGGGTGCCATGATGACCTCGATGACATTGATGGATTCGGAAACCGGCTACGGGCGAAATCACAATCCAATGCACGACCGCGACTACACCGACGTCGGTCCGGGGACTCGGGCCGGCGAGCTTCTTCGCCGCTATTGGCATCCGTTCGCAAGAAGCGAGGAGGCGACGGATCTCCCGAAGGAAGTGCGTTTGCTCGGCGAAGACCTCGTGCTGTTCCGCGACCTCCACGGTCGGGCAGGCCTCGTGGTTGCGCGATGCTGTCATCGCGGAACCACACTCCTCTACGGCAAGGTCGAGGACGCAGGAATCCGTTGCTGCTATCACGGATGGCTCTTCGACGTCGAGGGACAGTGCCACGATCAGCCGTGCGAACCAGACCGCGGCCGGAACAGGGAACGCTACCGCCAGCCGTGGTTCGCAGTGGTCGAGGTCAACGGTTTGATCTTCGCGTACCTCGGTCCGCCCGAGAAGAAGCCTGCGTTCCCGCGATACGACATCTTCGAAGAAATGACCGATGCCGAGGAGATAGTCATCATCGATCATTTCGCGTTCGGTGGTCCTGTTGTGGCTCCGTGCAACTGGTTCCAAACCCACGAGAATGCTATGGACCCGTATCATATTTTCATTCTGCACAACGCCATCAGCGGCCCTCAGTTCCACCCTGACCTCCAGAGTTGGCCGAAGATCGACTGGCACTCCACCGACATGGGAATCAAGGCGACCGCCGATCGTGGCCTCCCCGATGGGCGTCATCTCCATCGCGTCACCGAAGTTCGCCTTCCTACGATCCGCGTGATCCCGACGCCAACGCTCACGTACACCGGCAAGACGAACAATATTTCGTGGGCCGTGCCCATCGACGACACCCACACCAAGGTGTACGCCATGGTACGCAAGCCGAAGGACCAACCTGTTCAAGGTCTTGCGATATACGCCGGTAGGACGACGTGGTTCGATCTCACCGACGAAGAACACCAGCGGTACCCCGGCGACTACGAGGCCCAGGTCGGACAGGGCGCAATTACCGCTCACTCCGAAGAGAATCTGTCGTCGAGCGATCGCGGTGTATCCATGGTGCGCCGGTTATGGAAGCAACAACTCGATGTCGTTGAGGCCGGGGGCGATCCCCTCGGCGTAACATTCTCCGAATCCGCGACCGTCGTCAAACTCGAAGCAGGCAACTACATCACCTAGCCGAGTTCGGGGCTGGCCCGCCTGCGAGGCGCGGCGCTCACGGCCACGGCGGCGCTTCTTCGCAACGCAAAGCTCATGCGAAGAAGTATCTTCGCAATTGCGACAATTACTTTGGACCCAAATTGCTTCACGATACGGGGGACAACCATGCACGAATGGGACGCGTCAACTGAGCTGCTGGCCCATTCGGTGTTGGGTTACGCGATCGAACGGCTCAAGGTGGCCAAGGATCCCCACTGGGGTGCAAAACCGGCGGCGGAGCTCGCCGCGCACCTTCAGGATAGCGTTTGCGAATCAGGGATCGGGGGCCATGAGGCGCTGCGGATTTTTCGCGATGTGTTGATGCCGGCGACTCGACCTCTTGATGACCCGCTCGCACTCGCATACGTACCTACCGCACCGTCGCCCGCCGCTACGTTGTTCGACCTGGTGGTCAGCGCCTCATCAATATTCGCCGGGCACTGGGAATCCGGCGCCGGCGCAATTGCCGCGGAGAACGAGGCACTTCGTTGGCTCGCCGACCTCGCCGGGTTTCCTGATGGTGCGGGCGGCTGCTTCGTGTCGGGTGGCTCGTCGGCCAACCTCTCGGCTCTCGTCGCGGCCCGGTTCGCCGCCGAGGCGCGTCGGCCGCGCCCGCCGCGGTGGCAGATCATTGCGACGTCGGAGTCACACGCCTCGATTCGAGCCGCCGCCCGAGTCATGGACATCGACGTTGTCATGGTGCCGTCCGACTTCCGCGGGCGAATGCACGGTGGTGATGTGCAACGCGCAATCGAGGAGAACGACGGCGTGTTCGCTGTCGTCGCCAATGGCGGCAGCACCAACGCCGGCGCAGTCGATGATCTGCGTTCGGTGGCTGACGTATGCCGTCCGAACGACGTATGGGTTCATATCGACGGAGCTTATGGTCTCGCTGCACTGTGTGCGCCCTCGGCGCTCGCGGAGTTCGACGGGATCGAGTTGGCCGACAGTTTCAGCGTCGATCCGCACAAATGGCTGTTTGCCCCTTACGATTGTTCTGCTTTGGTGTATCGCGATCCTCGGGTGGCGGCACAGGCTCACGCACAACACGGCGAGTACCTCGACGGTATCGATCGCGGCGAGTGGAACCCGGCGGACTACGCGTACCATCTGTCACGTCGAGCACGCGGACTTCCCCTCTGGTTTTCACTCGCTACCTATGGCATCTCCGGATATCGAGACGCGATGGAAACGACCCTCACCACCGCTCGTGAGTTCGCAAAAGAAGTACACATACGACCTGAGTTTGAGCTGTTGCTCGATCCACAGCTTTCGGTCGTGCTCTTCACACGCCTTGGGTGGACCGATGCGGAGTACTCCGCATGGTCAACAAGTCGTGCCCGTGACGGTGTCGCACTCGTTGTGCCGACACACTGGCGCGACCAGACCTGTTTCCGGATCTGCGTCGTCAACCCCCGCACGACAATCGATGCCCTCCGCACCGTGCTCGACGACATGGCGGCCGCGTGACCGGTCTTCAGGTCGACGGTTTCGCTATCCTCAAGAAATCCGGTTGAATGGGTCGACCTCAATGTGAATGGAGCAATACAAATGAGTGCCAACGCAGAAGCTGCCTACGAACAACTGCAATCGCTGATCGGGAAAGAACCCGCCGCCGGCGAGTGGTTCGAGCTCACCCAAGAGCGGATCAATGCGTTCGCAGATGCGACCCTTGATCATCAATTCATCCACATTGACCCGGTGCGCGCAGCGCAGACCCCGTTCGGCGGCACGATCGCGCATGGCTTCTTGACCCTCAGCATGCTCGTTCACCTGTCCACCACAATTCCGTCCGACTTCACCAAGCTCGAGGGCGTGATCATGGGGGTCAACTACGGCATGAACAAGGTTCGCTTTATAAACCCCGTTCCCGCAGGTTCCCGGGTGCGCGCTACTGCCGCCACCGTCGGCGTCGAATTGAAAGGCAACGCCGTTGATCAGACACGCGCGATGACCGTCGAGATCGAAGGTGTCGACAAGCCCGCGCTCATCGCGGAGTGGATCGGCCGCACCGTCTTCGCCTAGGCACCTGCCGGATCCCGACAAGACCGTGTGCTCCCGGTCGCTGCGTGAGCGACCAGAAGTTCACACCCAAGGCGGCAAGCAGTTCCGAGACGCGCGGGCTTGTCGGGACAGCGACAGTTGCATCGTTCGTGGGCCAATTACTGACGGACATATGATCCGAGTTTCCGGGAGGACTGGCACCCCGCGGCGGACCAGTTGCAGCGAGTCTACAAAACCGCTCGCCCATGACGCTTGACGGCACGTGAACCGCGCCTGTTCCGACCCCGGCGCAGTCGGACCGATCGTGACCTGGAAAGCGCTCGCGTGTTCCGCCAAACCCTCGTGGCAATCCGAATGTGCCTCTCGCCGCTTTTGGCGCCCGCACGGTCTAACGTACGACTACCGGGAGCTTCCCAGGGGATCGGAGGAAAGCCGTGAGATCCGCAAATGGGTGAGCCGCTTCAGCTGCGGATCCCTGAACCGCTCGCCCGTCCCGGCGAGAAGCCGGCCTTTCGGGATCTTCACATCGACCGCGCCGGAGAGGTGCGTCGCCCACCGGTCGACGTTGCTCCCGCCGACATCGTCGACCTCGGCGATGACATGATTCGTGTACTTAACGTTCACGGGGATGCTGTGGGTCCCTGGGCAGGCATCCTCACCCCCGGCGAATTGCGAGACGGGCTGCGCGACATGCTTACGGTGCGGGCATTCGACGCCCGCATGCTCCGTGCCCATCGGCAGGGCAACACGTCGTTCTACATGCAGTCGCTCGGCGAGGAAGCAGTAGCGTGCGCGCATCGCCGGGCGCTGCATCCCGATGACATGTGCTTTCCCACGTACCGGCAGCAGGGACTTCTGATCACGGCGGGATACCCGTTGGTCGAGATGGTCAACCAAATCTACTCCAATAGCCACGACCCCCTCCAGGGACGCCAGCTACCCGTCATGTACTCGTCGAAGAAGTTCGGGTTCTTCTCGATCTCGGGCAACCTCGGCACCCAGTTCATTCAAGCCGTCGGGTGGGCGATGGCATCGGCACTGTCGGGTGACACGAGGATCGCGTCGGCATGGATCGGCGACGGCGCAACAGCGGAGTCCGACTTCCACGCAGCGATGGTATTTGCCTCGACGTATCACGCGCCGGTGATACTCAACATCGTGAACAATCAATGGGCGATCTCTACGTACCAGGGCTTCGCACGAGGCGACTCCGCCACGTTCGCAACTCGAGGACATGGTTTCGGGATCGCATCGTTGCGTGTTGACGGTAACGACTTTTTGGCCGTGCACGCGGTGTCGGTCTGGGCCGCCGAGCGAGCCCGCAACAACCACGGACCTACGCTCATCGAATGGGTGACGTACCGGGTCGGCGCTCATTCAACGTCGGACGATCCAGGTGCGTATCGACCGAAGGACGAACCCTACGTCTGGCCACTCGGGGACCCGATCGAACGTCTCAAGAGCCACCTCATCCGTGCCCAGGAGTGGAACGAGGAACAACACCAGCAGTGCGTCTCCGACGTGGAAGCGTCGGTGCGCCTCGCCGCAGAAGAAGCGGAGCGTTACGGCACCCTGCGCAGCGAACACTCCGCACCCGCATCAATGTTCGACGACGTGTACAAAGAAATGCCCGCGCACCTTCGACGACAACGCGACGAAGCGGGGTTGTGACATGACCCGGATGACAATGGTCGAGGCGATCCGAGATGCCCACGCTGTCGCGATGGAACGCGATGAACGCGTGGTGGTTTTCGGTCAGGACGTCGGCTACTTCGGCGGGGTGTTTCGATGTACACATGGTTTGCAGCAACGCTTCGGTAAAGATCGATGCTTTGATGCTCCGATCAACGAGAGCGGAATCGTCGGCGCGGCAATTGGTATGGCCGCTTATGGACTTCGTCCGTGCGTCGAGATCCAGTTCGCCGACTACGTGTTTCCTGCGTTTGATCAGATCGTGTCGGAAGCGGCGCGCCTTCGTCATCGTTCTGCGGCGGACTTTACGGTGCCAATCACGATTCGAATGCCAACGGGCGGCGGGATCTTCGGCGGACAGACCCATTCCCAAAGCCCCGAGGCGATCTTCACGCACGTGTCGGGACTGAAGACCGTGATCCCCTCGAACCCCTACGATGCGAAAGGGTTGCTGATCGCCTCGATCGAAGACGACGACCCGGTGATCTTCCTCGAACCGAAACGCCTTTACAACGGCCCGTTCGACGGACATCACGAACGCGCCATCGTGCCGTGGTCGCAACACCCACTCGGCGAGGTGCCAGAGGGCCATTACACGTTGCCGTTCGGCGTCGCTCGAATACATCGGCCCGGGAACGATCTCACCGTGCTGGCCTACGGCACTATGGTCCACGTCGCCGAGGCTGCCACCAATGAGACCGGAATCGACGCCGAGATAATCGACCTCCGCAGCCTCGTGCCGCTCGATCTCGAGACCATCATCACGTCGGTGAAGAAGACGGGTCGCTGCATCGTCGCCCACGAGGCAACGCTCACCTCGGGCTTCGGCGCAGAGCTGTGTGCGATCGTGCAAGAGCATGCGCTGTGGGCACTCGAGGCACCGATCGCCCGAGTTACGGGCTTCGATACGCCCTACCCGCACGCGCATGAATGGAGCTATTTTCCTGGGCCGGCTCGGCTGGGCGCGGCCATGCTCTCAACGATGAACGAGAAGTGAGGGGGATCGCATGAACGACACCGCAGACACTGTTCCCTCAGTGTCGACGCTACGAGTGGTCCGACTTCCCGACGTCGGCGAAGGCGTCGCGGAAGCCGAGATCGTTGCGTGGCACGTTTCGGTGGGCGATTCGGTCACCTCAGACTCGGTCGTCGCCGAAGTGTTGACCGACAAGGCGACCGTGGAGATTTACGCCCCCGTCGCCGGCACGATGCGAAGTCTGAACGGGACGGCGGGAGACGTTCTTGCCGTGGGCAGTGACTTCTTCACCATCGAAACGGCATCGGCGGCCTCGGGCCCTGCAGAGGACGCGCCCGTGTCGAAAGCCGATGCGAAGCCCGATGCGAAGGCCGATGCGAAGCCCGTCCTCAAGACTCACGTCCAGGCGGAGATCGTGAACCCAGCTTCGGTCACGACACCGAAGCAAAAGGCGATCACGGCTGCTCCGGCGGTACGTGACCGGGCGCGAAAACTGGGCATCGATCTGAGCACCGTTCCCGGGACCGCACCGGATGGTCGGATCACCCATGACGATCTCGATCGCGTCGTTCAGGCGGTCTCGATGACTACGCACAGGTCGGCGAGCACCGACGAAACGTCAACACGAGTGCCGCTGATCGGGCTTCGTCGCAAGATTGCGGATCGGCTGACCGTGGCGAGTTCACGGATTCCGCACATCACCTATGTCGATGAGGTCGACATGACGCAGTTGGAACAGGTGCGCGACTCTCTGGAAACGGCATACCCGGGCCAAAAGCGAATAACCGTGCTGCCGTTCCTGATGCAGGCAATTGTACGGGCTGTGGCCGAGCAGCCACAGCTCAATGCTACCTTCGATGATGACGAAGGTGTACTTACTACCTTTGCCTCGGTGCATATCGGGATTGCCACACAGACTCCGAACGGGCTGATCGTGCCCGTCGTCAGCGCGGTCGAGACGATGAACCTGTGGGAGACAGCTTCGGAGCTTCAGCGAGTCACCAGCGCCGCACGAGACGGTGCCGCTACGCGCAGCGAGTTATCAGGCTCGACGATCACCATCACGTCACTCGGCGCCCTCGGCGGCCTGGTCACCACTCCGATTATCAATCACCCCGAGGTGGCAATTGTGGGGGTCAACAAGATGCAGACCCGTCCGGTATGGGACGGCACATCGTTTGTGCCTCGACGAATGATGAACCTGTCATCGAGCTTCGACCATCGCATCGTCGACGGATGGGACGCCGCAACATTCGTGCATCGAATCAAGGCGCTGCTCGAACAACCCTCGTTGTTGTTTCTCCCGCGCCCGCCGACGGCGTCCCCGTAGTTACGGGTACGTTTCGTCGATCAGCCGGGCAATGCCGGCACCAAGGACGAGATCGTCGACCTGACCGAACGCGTGAATCCGGAGATGCCCGCCCCGATCAATCGCAAGCAGGGTCGGTGTGCCACGAAGTCCGTAGCGACGCATGGTGATGGGGGTCGGGTCACCGCGATCGTAGGCGTCGACGCCAACCGGAAAGCTGATCCGGTACTCGTAGAGAAACGCTTTGAGCGATACCGGAAGCATCGCGTCGTGGTGCTCAAAGACCGTATGCAACCCTATGATAACGACGTCGTCGCCGAAGGTCGATGCAACTCGCTGCGCCTGCGGGAGACCGTGCGAAACACAGCCCGGGCAGAGCAGTTGGAAAGCCTCAATCACTACGACTTCGCCGCTGAGCCCGGCCAGCGACAGATCCTGGTCCGTGTTGAGCCATTGACTGACGCTGATCTCCGGAGCGGGAATCAGCGGCGTAGGCGACGGCGGCGCTGTCATCGTTCGCTCGCCCCAACTGCACCAAAATACGCGCGCATAGAAACTCGCTTTCTCCACGATTAGGAACAAGCCTAGGTCAGCGCGTGATTGTGCACTGTGTTGCTCCCAGAGCAACATGGTGCACTATTTCGCCGACCACCCGCAACTCCTCGGGTGCAACGCGACGAATCCCCGCTCGACGCTCCCCGGCGGGCGAAGTTCGGCGCCCGAGTGGGCGCCCAAAGCGCCCCTTCTGCTAAACCTTGATCGAAACCGGGTGACAGCCGATCAGGGGGCAACGAGCATGGCATCGTATCCAAAGCACATCAATCACGAGCTCAGCGCGATGACGTGTCCCGTCGGCCTGGGTGACGTCGACCTGTTCGGCCCCGGCGCACAGGAACACTGGTACGAAGCGTACGAGATCCTGCACCGTGAGGCGCCGGTACTTCGCATCGAGGGCGGAGGCATGAAGCCCGGTAGCGACGCATTCGTGCTCACCAAACACGCCGACATCTCTCGCGTGGTGAAGGATCCGGTGCGATTTCCCAGCCTGGGCCAGGTGCGAGTTGGCGGGTACGCTGAGCAAGGTATGTCTGCCGAGGACACATACGCGACGTACCGCAACTTGATGCAGGCGTCGATGGTGTCGCTGCGCCCGACGCAGGAACTGTATATCCGGCACCGCAAAGAGCTCACCGATCCGTGGGTCGGTACGGGAGCGTTGCGCCACCGAGAAATGATTACTAAGCACGCGAACGATTTGCTCACCGAGTGGATAGACCACGGCGAGGTCGAGTTCATCAGTCGTTTCGCGCGACCGCTTCCGCAGCGAGTCATGGCCAGCGTCCTCGGGTTCCCCCTCGACGACATAGCGCAGCTCGCGCAGTGGGGTGACGCAGTAGTCACGCCGTTCGTTCATGGGACCGGACTCAAGCACGAACTCACGCCTGAACAAACCACCGACATGCTCGCTCGTCTGGGCGGCTTTCAGGACTACATCTACGAACAGGTGCGAGCAAAACGCCTTGACCCGCGCGACGATATGGTCAGCTTCCTCTGCGAGGTCAATTACGAGGCATTGGACCGCAAGCTGACCAACCTCGAAATCGCGGGGATCGTCCACGCGATGATCATCGGTGGTCTTGAGACGACGCAGTACGCGCTCGAGGAGCAGGCGCAGTTGTTGTGCGAACGCCCTGGCGTGTTCGAGCAATTGCGCCACGACCGCGCGAAGGTACGTGCCTTTACGGAAGAGGGTTTGCGGATGCGTTCTCCCACCCACGGTCTCTCGACCCGTGCCACGTCGCAAGACGAGATCTTCCAAGGTGTCGACGTACCCGCAGGCTCGTTGCTTCATTTGCGTTTCGCGGCTGCCAACGTCGACCCAGAAGAGTTCTCCTGCCCCTTCGACCTCGACCTCGAACGCGAGGGCCTCACTCGACACGTCACGTTCTCGACGGGACCACGCGTTTGCCCGGGTGCGAACCTGTCGCGTGTCGAGCAGCAAATCGCGTGGGGTGTGCTCCTCGACCGTCTTGAGTCGATCGAGTACGGCGACGAGAACACCTGGATCCACCAGCCCGGCATCATGCTCGGTACGCTCAAGCTGAACCTGCGCTTCACAAAATCGGCCACTCCGCTTTCGTTGGGCACAGGTCGAACGAGCCCCACAGCCTGAAACACAGGGACACCTTTGCCCAGGCGGCGTAACGAGCGGGCAGAACCGTCACCGCTGTTCTGGCACCCCGCTTCGGGACCCGCTCATAAGCGCGCTTGCTAGGAGGAGAGACTGTGCTCCCGGTAGTGAGCCGACACCCAACCCCAACGCGTCGCTTGCGTGAGCGCGGCACGCTGGCCGGTCAGCCCACGCTGAACCGAGCTACCCAAGTACCGGATCGATTTCGCTCACGACCTCATACAGCCGGACGGGTCGGGTGAGTCCCTTGAACTCGTGGTCACCCAGTCCGTTCGCGATCACGCGGTCTTCCACCGCGGTATTCACCCGGTTTGTGACCAGGATCTGGTCGCCGGCCGCAATGGCGCACACCCGGGCCGCCAGATTCACGACGGTGCCGATCGCGGTGTATTCGGTGCGACCTTCGAAGCCGATCTCCCCACAGGTTGCAAAACCGATCGCAATCCCGATCCCGAGAGTGAGCTCGTGTCCTCGGCGACGCCAGTGCGTCGATAGCTCAGCGGTTCGATCACGCATTGCAATGGCGAGCTGCACGGCATTCCAGGCCGGGTCGTCGAGCTTCACGGGATCGTTGAAGAACACGACCATACCGTCGCCGGTGAACTGGGCAATCGTGCCCGCGTGGTCGAAGATCATCGGCCCGACGGCGTTGTGGAACTCGCGCAACACGTCCATAACTTCTTCCGGCTCGGCGGTTTCGGCGAACGAGGTGAACCCACGGAGGTCGCAGAACAGCGCGGTGATCTCGCGTCGATGGCTGGCCAGAATCGCTTCGCCGCCGCTCGCAATCGCCTCGGCAAGTTGTGGCGAGACGAACCGGCGCAGCATCACGAGCCGCTCGACCTCGCGTACCTTCTCGTCGACTCGTTCGGCGAGGCGTAGCGTAAGGTCGCGCAACTCGTCGGTCACCCGCTTCTTCTCCACGCACGCGCCGACTCGGGCACGGAGCAGCACGGGGTCGAACGGCTTCGGGAGATAGTCCTCGGCGCCGAGCTTGATACAGGCGACGATCGAGGCCATCTCGTCGACGCCCGAAATCACGATGAACGGAATCGCCCGAAGTGTCGCATTGCTATGTCCACGGCGTACTTCGAGAAACTCGTAGCCGTTCATCTGTGGCATCTCGATATCGGTGAGCACCACGTCGATGCGGTGAACTTCTCGTTCGAGCACCGCAAGCCCGGCCCGGGCGTTCTCGGCTTCAAGCACTACGTAGCCCTCGTTGCCAAGCGACATCGTGAGCATGACTCGGTTGAGTGGGTCGTCATCGACGACCAACACTGTGATCGTTGCTGTAGTGGCCGTCGTCATGGGTCGCTGGTCAGCCTTCGCCGATAATGTCGTCGACGCTGATGGTCGCAACCGCGGGCAGGGAAAGCTCCGTGGCGGAGATTCCCAGCTCGGAAAGCCATGGATCTTCGCCCCTCGCGGCATGCAGGGTCATGGCCAAGTTCAGGGTGATGTCGTTGTGGCGGATCGACGCGCCCGTCATCGCCGGCTCACGCCTTCGACGAGCTCATGGCGCTTGGGGCTGGCGAGGTCGAAGGCGACGAATTCGTCTTCACGCATCATGGCAAGTATGGCGTCGCTCATGGGTGGATCCTACGATCCTTAAGCGATTGGCGCAGCGCTACGTTGCGCCGAGGTACGCAGGGTGGCGATCGTGCGACCGGCGCTCCGGGAGCGTCTGCGGCGACAAATGGTGCCACCGACAAGAATGTGTGAAGGTGAACCATGAGGAAAACGGGTACCGAGGGTCACATCCGTGCGACTCGAATCGGCGTGCTCACTCCCGCCACGAACCTCACTGTCGAGCGCGAGCTGCGCGACATGGCGATCGCATCCGTCGACGTCGCGACGGCACGCATCCCGATCGCTCAGACCGCGTGGACAGGACCGGGGGATCTCCAGCGCTTCGTCGCCGGGGTCACCGAACAGATTCCGCCTACGGCGCTGACGCTCATGCCCGCAGTTCCCGACATATTGATGCTCGGCATCGCCAGCAGCCCACTCTGGGACGGCGTCGATGGCAACAGGCGAGTCAAGGAGGCGACGACGGCGGCCACCGGTCTTTTGATGGTTACTCCGGTCGATGCGATCACCGCCGCGTTCGAACGGCTCGGCGTCCGTCGGATCGGAGTCATCACGCCCTACCCGGCTGTCGCCGACGACAAGGTCGTCGAGTTCTTCGACGAGCTCGGTGTGGAGACACTGGCGCAACGATCACTGCGATGCGCGTCGGCCAACGGCGTCGGTCAGGTGTCGGACGACGACATCATCGGCGCACTCCGGGCCGTCCATATCGACGGCGTCGAAGCCATCGTGCAGCTCGGCACGGACCTTCGCACGGCGAGGGTCGCCGCGCAGGCGGAGCTCTGGATGGGGCTCCCCGTGTTGGCCGCGAACTCGACCACGTGGTGGCACACGCTGCGCTCTGTCGGCGTGCACACCAGGCTGCATGGCTGGGGGTGTCTTCTTGAGCAACACTGAGCCCTCAACCGTTCGGACGGTCCGATACGGATCGCTCTGGCCCGAAGGCCACTTCGGGCGAGACATCGCAAATGGCTTCGCCGACGCAATCGCATTGGGAACTGGTGGGCGCATCCGCGTTGAATTGACACCGCCGTCACCCGACGACGCACTCACCGCGGCGGTGATCAACGGCGATCTTGAGATGACGTCGGGTCATGCGATTCAAGACCACGTCCCCGAGTTCGGGCTCGGCTACCTGCCGTACCTCTACCGCAGCTTCGATGACTACCAGCGCATCTGGTCCCTCGGGTCGCCGGTGTCGGACTCGATGGCGGTGCACATCGAACGACGCGCCGTTCCTGTCGTGGCGCTCGGTTACTCGATCATCGGCTTTCGCGATCTCCTCGTGAGCGACCGGCGCATCGATCACCTCGCCGATTTCCGCGGTCTGAGAGTGCGCTTCGACGGCGCAACGACCTCTCGTGACACCTACGCCGCGTTTGGCGCCACACCGCACTACGTGCCGTACCTCGCCGCCAGACAGGCGCTGTGCGACGGCGAAATCGACGCGGCATCGAATACCGCGTTCAACCTCATCTACCTCGGGTGGGGCGAGGTTGCCAAGCACCTCCACCTCACGAGCCACCAACTGCTCACCAACATCGAGGTGGTGAACCGCGACTTCTGGACGCTCCTCTCGCCAGCCGACCAGAACCTGTTCCGATCCGAGATGGCCGTCGCATGCGCCCGGTTCTGCGCGACCGCAAAGGCGAAGCGCGAGGAGGCGATCAGCGAGCTGGCCGACGTCCACGGTGTCAGAATCCACCGCCTCTCACCAGAGCTCATCGCCCAGCTCACTGCGGCTGTACAGCCGCTGACCCGGAAGTTCATCCGCGAGTTCGCGCTCCAGACCGAATTCGAGGCTGTGATCTCCGCTCAGACCTTCACGACGCTCGACCCAACGACGCTCGACCCAACGACCCTCGACCACGACCCACCCGACGGCGCTCCACAGCACGAGACTCCACCCGACGGCGCTTTACCCGACGGTGCCCCACAGACGAGAGTCCACCCAACGACGCTCCACCCAACGACGAAGGATGACGGACCATGACCTCCACTGCAGCGATGTTCGACCGCAAGCCCGAGGGCCTGCCGAGTCTCACGAGCGCCTACGAGCAATGGGCTCGTGCTCACACACCCATCGGCACCGCAGACCCGGCGGTTCATCCGCGCATCGACCCGACCACGCTCTCGGTCGGCATCGTCGGGGGTGGCATCTCGGGCCTCTACGCAGCGATGCGCTTGCAGTCCCTGGGAGCGTCGGTGCATGTGTTCGAAGCCAATCCCGGTCGCGTCGGGGGTCGCGTCTACACGCATCGTTTCACGGCCGATCCGAACCAGTACTTCGAGGCCGGCGCCATGCGTCTGCCGATGATCCCCGAGCAACAACCGGTGTTCGATCTGATCGACAGCCTGAACCGGTACTTCAGTCGAGTTGATCCGGTGATGACCATCCAGACGATGCCCTACGTACTCTTCGACGCGAAGGGCAACGACCTCGTCTCGGTGAACGGCATGCGCGGACCCGACGGCAAGCCGATGACGGCTGCCTACGCTGCTGCCAACCCGGGCGCCCTCGGCTTTTCGCTGGCCGCTACCGACGGAAAGACTGCGCAGCGTTTGATCCTCGACCAGTTCGGCCCGCTGCTTGCACGGCTGAAGAAGGACTTCGAGGCCGGCTTTCAGGAGATCGTGAAGTACGACGACTACTCGTTCCGCTCGTACCTCGCGCAGGTCGCCGGATGGTCCGACGAGCGGATCAACTACGTCGAGGTGATGACCTCCCAGACGAACCAGTTCCAGAACAGCTTCACTGAACTCCTGATCGAGAACATGGACTTCGCAGGCGCCGCGTGGAAGACGATCAAGAACGGGATGGACATTCTTCCCCGGGCACTGGCCATGCGAATCGGCCAGACCCAGATCACTCTCGGCGCCCGAGTAACCGAAGTCGGATACGCGCCCGAAGGACTGATGACCATCGCCCTCGAGGGTGATCCGTTCCTCAAGACCTTCCACAAGATCCTCCTCGCGGTTCCGCCTGCTGCGTTGCGAATGATCTCCACGCCTCGATGGAGCCCTCAGAAGACACACGCGATCAGGTCCCTCCACTTCGAGCCGCTCTACAAGATCGGGATGCGCTTCACAACGCGTTTCTGGGAACAGCTACCGGTGCCGGCGATGGGCGGCCAGAGCATCACCGACCTCCCGAGCCGATGGATTGTCTACCCGTCTTACGGCATCGGCGACAGGGGGCCGGGCGCATTGCTCCTGTACTCGTGGATGACCGACGCAGTCGGATGGCTCCCCATGCCCGAGGCCGAGCGCATCCGCCTCGCGCTGCGGGACCTTCAGCTGCTCTACGGGGATCAGGTCGACGTCGCGTCGATGTTCATCGAGGCCTTCGACGTCAACTGGACCGAACAGGAGTCGACCGGCGACGCGATGTTCTTCCCCGGCCAGTTCAAAAACCTCTTCAACATCGCCCGCCAGTCCGAGGGTGGCTTCTACTTTGCCGGCGAGCACCTGAGCGTCCACCACACGTGGATCGCTGGAGCACTGGATTCGGCGCTCCACGCGTGTCGGCAGATGCTCGGTATGCCCGAGCTGACGTTCCTGCCCGGCGATACTGGAGACGCCGGAAACGCTGGGGACGCTGGAGACGCCGGAGACGAATGAATCCCGGCACGCACTGCTGATCCCAGCTAGAACTTCGACCGATCCCATGCCCGACCCGACCAGCCGTCAACTCGAAGAGTCGTTGAGCCGTGAGGCCGAGCTGAGCCGCGCCAACGCAACACTGCAGGAACAGCTGGCCGACGCCGATCGGCGCCGGACCGCCATGAACCAGCTGATGGAGGCTGCCAGTACCGCACGCTTCGATCTGCATCCGGTGCTCGACACAATCGCCCAACACGCCGACCGATTGTTCGGCGGAGCGAAAGTCGTGCTGTTCGTCCGCCATGGCGAACTCCTGGTTGGGGCGGCCGGAGGGGGTGGGTTCTCCAATGACTTCGCGACTGCACGTGCACATACGATCGACCCGACGTCAGCTCCGACAAGCGAAGCAGCGTACACCGGCCGCCCTGTCCACATCCGCAACTGGGACGACGTTCCCCCGGGTCTCTACCCCGAGTCGGTCCTGCGTCACTCCGGGTCGAAGTCGACGCTGCAGATCCCCATGCTGCGAAACGGTTTCGTCATCGGGGTGATCGGATTCACCCGTGATGCTGCCGGCGGATTCACCGACGCTGAGATCGAGCTCCTGCAGGGGTTCACCGATCAGGCTGCGGTGGCCGTCGACACGGCCCGCCTTCTCGACCAGATCGAGAGACGCAATGCCGAGCTTTCTGAAGCCCTCGCCAGCCTCGACGTGGCCCTCGCCCGGCAGACCGCGATGACCGAGGTTCTCGATGCGGTGAGCATTGCTCGCCTCGACCTACAACCGATGTTCGACGTCGTCGTCCGCCACGCCAGCTCGCACGCCGGTGGAAGCGGGGCAGTGATAGCGGTCCGCGACGGCGACGAACTCGAGGCAGTTGCGCAGCACGGGAGCGACCTGACCGAGGTCGGCCAGCGCTTCGCGATCGACGACACGTCACCCATTGGTCAAGTCGCGTTGACCGGCGAACTCCTGCACGTCGCTGACTGGAGCGCGCTTCCTCCCGATCGTTTCCCGAACTCCATCGCCCGTGGAGCGGGACGCAGGAGCTCACTCGTGTTACCGATGGTCCGCAGTGGTCTCACCGTTGGAGTCATCGGGTTCGCCGGCGACACGGCTGGTGGGTTCACCGGTGATCAGATCTCCCTCCTGCAGGTGTTCGCCGACCAGGCCGCCGTCGCCGTGGACAACGCACGGCTCCTCCGTGAGCTGGAGGAGCAGACTCGTCGGGCCGATGAGGCGAACGCTGCGAAAGGGTCGTTCCTGGCGACGATGTCCCATGAGATCCGCACTCCGATGAACGCCGTAATCGGCATGAGCGGGCTGCTCCTCGACACCGATCTGGCACCTCGGCAGCGCGAGTTCGCCGAGATCATCCGATCGAGCAGCGAGGCGTTGCTCGGGATCATCAACGACATCCTCGACTTCTCCAAGATCGACGCTGGTCGCCTTGAGCTCGAGGAGCATCCGTTCGAGCTGCGCGCCTGCATCGAGTCGGCCTTCGACCTCGTCACCGAGCCCGCCGCCCGCAAGGGCCTGGAGCTCGCATTCCTCATCGATGCGGCAATACCACCCGGTGTGACCGGTGACGTGACACGTCTTCGCCAGGTCATCGTGAACCTGCTCGGCAACGCGGTGAAGTTCACGAGCGCCGGCGAGGTCACGCTGACGGTCGAACCACAGCCCTGTGATCCGGGACCCGACGATCCGAGACCCGGACCACCGGCCGATCGGTTGCACTTCGCCGTTCGAGACACCGGCATCGGCATTCCCGCCGATCGGATTCATCGCCTTTTCGAGGAGTTCACCCAGATCGACTCGTCGACGACTCGCAAGTATGGCGGCACCGGCCTTGGCCTTGCGGTGAGCAAGCGACTCAGCGAGCTAATGGGCGGCACGATGTGGGTCGAGAGCCTCGACGGCGAGGGGTCGACGTTCCATTTCGTCGTCGCCGCACCTCCTGCCGAGGTTCCTTCGCGGGCCGCCGCCGCGGGGGTCCCTCCGGAGCTCAAGGGCAAGCACATCCTCGTCGTCGACGACAACGCTATCAACCGACGGATCCTTGAGCTCCAGAGTGAATCGTGGGGTCTGCTGTGTACGGCGTTCGCGTCGCCAGCCGATGCGCTCGCCCCCGACCCAGAGGCCCCCATCGAGCGCTACGACCTCGCCATCGTGGACATGCACATGCCGGAGATGGACGGCGTCGAGTTGGCCCACCGGCTCAGGTCCTTGCATCCGACCCTACCCATCGTGTTGTACACGTCGCTCGGCGGTTCGGCCGACCTCGACCCGGTGTTCGCCGCCGTGCTGAGCAAGCCGATGAAGCAGTCACAGATGTTCGATGCGTTCGTCTCGCTGCTCGCTGACCCGACCGCGCTTCGCGCGCCTACGCAGCCTGGCGACGCGACGCCTACCAAACTGGGTGACCGCCATCCATTGCGGATCCTGCTGGCCGAGGACAACACGGTGAACCAGCAGATCGCGCTGCTCGTGCTCGAGGCGATGGGCTACCGGGCCGATGTCGCATCGGACGGGTTTGAGGCACTCGCTGCTGTGGCTCGCCTTCCCTACGATCTGGTGCTCATGGACGTACAGATGCCGGAAATGGACGGGCTGGAGGCCACCCGGCGCATTCGAGCCGGCGACGGCGCCCAGCCACGCATTGTCGCGATGACGGCCAACGCGATGCATGGCGACCGCGAGGCGTGCCTCGCTGCGGGTATGGACGACTACCTTTCGAAGCCGATCCGCACCGAGGAGCTCGCAGCCGCGCTAGAACGAACTCCGCTGCAACTCGACACGGAATCGCCGACCGTCGTCGTGATGGACGCCACAGCGCTGGGCCGACTGCGCGAAATCGCCCCCGACGAAGCCGCATTCTCTCGACTCGTCGCGTCGTTTCTCGACAACGCGACGTCGCTCATCAACGCGCTCGTTGCCGCAGCCGACGGCTACGAAGCTGGCCCGGTTGAAAATCGACCTTCCGCGCTCGACGTACTGCTCCGGAGCAGTCACACGCTCAAGTCCAACGCTGCCAGCTTCGGCGCTACCGATCTCGGCGTGCTCTGTGCCGAAATCGAGGGCCATGCACGACGTAATTCGATCATCGATGCCAGAGGTCAGGTCGAGGCAATCGCCCGTGCCTTCGACGCCACACGCCGAGCGCTCACGATGATGTTGTGACAGCGACGTCGACCGTGCCTCGGACGTCGATGTCGCTGGCGGGTCTGGCGACGAACTTCGTCTGGCCACTTCGTGAGTATTTCGAGTACGAGCCCAACAGTGACGAGACTTGGGTCCGCCCGCGATCCGAATACGCGTCGGATCTCGTGCCGATTCGTGGCTCGACGACACCATCGGCGGACGCGCCCCCAAAAGGGCTCACCCGCGCCAACGCTCGACCGACTGAGCGCGTCCGCGCCCGGCAGCTCAGCTCGCCGAGGCGAACCCGCACGAAGTCGGAGTCGGTTGTCCCCACGGACCCCGGGAAGACCCGAACGAAGACGAAGCGCCGATCACCCAGGCGGGCGTAAGCGTCCTCTGCCCCGATCGCATTTCGAGAACCCGGTTTACGAAGCCAGGGATTGGGACCTACTTGAACTCCGTTCCAGTAGGAGCGGAAAATTGCACCCGGTGAGCCCTCCTGACGGCGGGTAGGTAGGCGGGTGTTGCGCGTCACGGCACAAATTCGTCGAACGTGATCATGGGATCTGCACGTCGACGCCAGTCGCCTCCGGCACCGTCAAGCCCTCAGAAGGGATCGACCACCCAGAGCATCGACTCGACTCACGCCAAGTGGTCCGCGAAGTTCGAGCATCGCACCGACTGAATCAGCGACGACACGATCGGGCTCGGTGGCAGAGTGCTGAGCGAGCAACTCATGATCGATCGCAACATGCAGAATCAGCGCTTCAAGCGCTCCCGCTCAGATCGTGAATTTCGAGTACGACTCTTTGGCAGCCAGGATCACGTGATCCTCGATCGCGTTCTCACGATCGACATTGGCGAGCGCGTACTCAGATGACGTCATCATCGAGAGGAACGCCGCACGCGACGGGTAGAGAACCACGACGACCCAATCCCAGCGGACGTCGCCTAGGTCTCCCACAGCCGCACCCTCGACGTGGCCGGCCCACAAGATGGTTCCGCCCACCCGCTTGAGCAATGGCATGTCCGCCTTGCTGTAGCGGGAGTATGCATCCCATCCGCTGCCGTTTCCATCCAGCGAACGCTCACGGAACCGAACCAGGTTGACCATCACAACGGGACCATCATCCTGCAACGACGACACAAATTGATGATTCAGATCCTTTGGACCTTTCGAGACCGATAGCCCGTTTGCCTGGTCGTCCACCACGACTTAAAATCTAACACGCAACCAGTCCTTGCCGGCTGTTCCCGAGCTTTGCCGCTCGCCTACTGACGCTCAGTATTACCGTAGCTCTTCCTGCCGAGGACCTCGCCGGAGCACACCCGGTAACGGATACGAGGGGCTCCCGCGTCGCCAGCAATAACTGCCAGCCGTCCGCATGATCAGTCAACATTGGCAGGTGGGTGAGCCCACATACGAAAACGTCACCACGTGTCGGCCTGTCGGCCGATGGCGACCAGGTCCGCCTACGGACGGACCACGCAATGTGTCGGCCCAACTGGTCCCACAAGTCCAAGCGCTCCGGAAGCATGGCTTCGCCGCTACAGCCTTGACCGACCCACGACCGTTGCGTCCGATCGAGTTCGGACTTTCTTCAGAAAATCTGTCCGCAGAGGGCAACTCGCTCCGGCGGATACGTAAGCATGCATACAATCCAACGCAGCGCCCGCCGTCCGACTCACAAGACGCCGAAGGTTCTCACGATCACCGAAGCAGCCAGGCTGCTCCGAATCGGCGGTTCCACTGCGTCCGAGGCTGCCAACCACTACCTCGCTGGCAACCCAAACGGCTTGCCGGTCATCCGCATCGGTCGATGTCCTGGCGTGCCGGTCAATCCCGCCAACGCACAACGCTCGGGCCATTGGCCGCGTCATCGCGTGTCGCGCTGCACAGTCACAACGAATGCCGCAATCGCCAACTCGGCGAATGTGCGCAAGAGCCTCGCCCGTTCCGCCGCCGATTCGTTCTGGAAGTGGATGCGCCCACTGCGGGTGACAGACCCAGCGACCTCAGCGCGTACGTCGTTCAAGGTCCGCGCCTCGGCCAGCACGCCGCCCAGCAGGTACCGCTGAGCGCAGATCGACTCATCGACGAACGAATCGTCAGCCCGAAGCGCCACCGGCTCATCCTTCACCCTCAACAACACTCCGACAGAATCCGCGTCACGTCCCGAGAAGGCGCGCACCTTCCACACCCCGGCTTGCGGTGGCACAAGTATCGGTGGGAGTGCCCTGGTGAAAGGAAGACGTGGACCGAAGAACGGCCCGATATTGCCGCACGCTCAGTGTCCAGAATCCGAACCGTGAATCAACTTGGTGTTGATGAGACCGTGTTTCAATCTGCAGGCCTTGGTCGTCGCCGCTCGTTCGTCACCGCAGTATCTGACATTGAGGCCCGCCGTGTTCTTGATGTGTTTGAGGGCCGTCAACG
>JANOYY010000100.1:0-67087 GCA_031429095.1 Acidimicrobiia bacterium
GTATACGTTGACGGCGAATATTTCGCCGAGTGCGACTGGTTCACTCACCAACACGGCGACCGTTGCGGTTCCTTCGGGCACAACAGATCCGATCTCGGCAAACAACACGGCGACCGACGTTGATGCGTTGGGTGCCGAAGCGAACCTGGGCATTACGAAGACTGACGGCTCCCCCACGGCGGTCCCCGGCGGCAGCGTGACCTACACGATCGTTGCCTCAAACGCGGGCCCGTCCGTCGTCGTAGCAGCGAGTGTGACTGACACCTTGCCGAGCGCGTTGAGTGGTGCGACGTGGTCGTGTGTTGCGTCGAGCGGGGCAAGTTGTGCGGCGAGTGGCACGGGCAACATCAGCGACGTCGTGAACCTCCCCGTTGGCGGCACGGCCACCTATACCCTGACGGCGAACGTGAGCGCCGCTGTCACTGGGAATCTCGTGAACACGGCAGCGGTTGCTCCGCCATCGGGCACAACCGATCCGGCGCCCGGCGACAACACGGTAAACGATGTGGACGTGCTGGCTCGCCAGGTCGACCTTTCGATTTCGAAGACGGATTCAGCAAGTACCGCCGTGCCCGGCAACTCGATCGTCTACACAATCGTGGCCACGAATGCTGGCCCGTCGAACGCGACCGGCGTGACGGTCGCCGACATTTTGCCAAGCACACTTAGCGGTGCGAGTTGGACGTGCGTGGCCAGCTCCGGCGCAACGTGCAGTAGCTCCGGCGCGGGGAACATAAGCGACACCGTCAACCTCGCCGTAGGCGCAACGGCCACCTACACGTTGACCGCAACGCTTGCTCCAGGTGCAACAGGTTCGCTTGTGAACACGGCCACGGTAACTGCCCCGGTCGGCACAACCGAGACGACTCCAGCTAACAACACGGCAAGCGATACCGACACGCTGACGCCCCGAGCTGACTTGACGATCACGAAGACCGACTCGGCAACGACCGCAACTGCGGGCACTTCTGTGACCTACACGATCGTCGCCGGCAACAACGGACCGTCGAACGTGATCGGCGCAACAGTGGCCGACACGCTACCCGGCTCCCTGAGCGGCGCTACCTGGACCTGCACGACCACCGGGGGCGCTTCGTGCCCCTCCAGCGGATCTGGCAACGTGAACACCCTCGTGTCGATTCCAAAGAACGCGACAGCGACCTTCACTATTACCGCGAACCTCGCGGCCAGCGCTTCCGGAACGCTCGACAACACGGCGACCATCGCCGTGCCGGGCGCAACGGTGGATCCCGTCAGCACGAACAATTCGGCGACCGACACGGACACGATCACCACGTCGGTGGACCTTCAGATCACAAAGACCGACGGCTCGCTCAGCGAGGTCGCTGGCACCTCTGTGACCTACACCGTTGTCGCCAGGAACAATGGACCATCAAACGTGATCGCCGCAAGCGTGACCGACACATTGCCAAGCACACTGAACAGCGCGACATGGACGTGTTCGGCATCAAGTGGCGCATCTTGCGGCGCATCTGGCACGGGAAACATCATTGACACCGTTGACCTCGCCGTTGGCGCAACCGCCACCTATACGTTGAACGCCACGATTGGCGCAGGAGCAACTGGAACCCTCACCAACACCGCGCAGGTTGCGGTGCCGAGCGGGACGACCGATCCGGACAGCACCAACAACTCAGCCTCTGACGTCGATACCCTCACCGGCCTCGCCGATCTATCGATCACGAAGACCGACGCACAGACGAGCGTCACGGCCGGTGCATCAGTGAGTTACACCATCGTGGCCTCGAACGCCGGCCCATCGAATGTGGTCGCCGCGACCATCGACGACACGCTGCCGGTTTCGTTGACCGGCGCGACCTGGACCTGTGTGGCTACGTCGGGCGCAACCTGCGCAGCGTCGGGTTCAGGCAACGTCTCTGACACCATCGACCTGACAGTCGGTTCCAGTGCCACGTACACGCTTCTTGCCACGCTGAGCCCGGCTGCGACCACGACGCTGAGCAACAGTGCGACCATCACCGCACCGATCACCATCACCGACCCGACCAGCTCGAACAACACCTCAACCGACATCAACACGGTGACGAGAACGGCGAACCTTTCGGTCACGAAGACGGACTCCTCAGCGACCGCCGTCCCGGGTGCATCAGTTGTTTACACCATCGTCGCTTCAAACGCCGGTCCGTCGAACGTCACGGGTGCGTCAATCGCCGATACCCTGCCCAGCACACTGACCAACGCGACATGGTCCTGTACTGCCACAGTGGGAGCGGCTTGTACGTCGGCCGGGACCGGCGCTATCGCCGACACGATCAACCTCGCCGTCGGGGCGACCGCCACGTACACCTTGACCGCCACGGTGGCCCCGAGCGCCACGGGCACACTCGCCAACACGGCGACGATCTCGACCCCGGTTGGCACCACTGACCCGACTCCCGGTGACAACACCGATACCGACGCGGACACCGTGACTCCTCGATCCGATCTTGCGATCACGAAGACAGATGGCCGGACGAACACAGTCCCCGGCAACAGCCTTACCTACACGATCGTCGCATCGAACAGCGGTCCTTCGAATGTGGTCGGAGCTACCATTACGGACAACCTGCCAAGCACACTTACGGGTGGCGTTTGGACCTGCGCTGCTTCGTCCGGTGCGACGTGTGCGGCCAGTGGAACAGGGAACATCAACGACTCGATAAACCTTGCCGTTGGATCGACTGCTACCTACACGGTGACGGCAGCCGTCGTGGCGAGCGCCACGGGCTCGGTTGTCAACTCGGCATTGATCGCTACTCCCTCGGGCACGGTCGATCCGGTGGCCGGTAACAATACGGCGACCGATACCGACACGTTGTTGCCCGATGCGAACCTCTCGATCACGAAGACGGACTCGTCGATCACGGCGATCGCTGGCAACACGGTCACGTATACGATCGTCGCAGGGAACTCCGGACCTTCAAGCGTGACCGGTGCTTCAGTGACCGACACACTGCCCACGTCATTGAGCGGCGCGACATGGTCGTGCGCAGCTTCGTCCGGCGCAACCTGTACACCCTCGGGCAGCGGCTCGATCAGCGACACGGTGAACCTGAGCGTTGGCGCAACTGCCACGTACACCCTCACCGCAACGCTGGCGGCCGATGCGACTGGTTCCCTCGCCAACACTGCCGCCGTGAGCCCGCCTTCGGGAACCGGTGATTCCACTCCATCGAACAACAGCTCAACAGACATTGACACCATTCGAGGTCTTGCCGATCTTTCACTGACGAAGACAAATTCAGTAACGAACCTCGTTCCGGGCACTTCGGTGACCTACACGCTCGTGGCGCGAAACGACGGCCCGTCGAACGTGGTCAGTGCAGTAGTCACCGACTCGTTGCCAAGCACGCTTCTCAACGCGACGTGGACTTGCGTGGCGAGCAGCGGAGCGTCCTGCGCGGCATCAGGAACCGGCAACATCAATGAAGCCATCAACCTCGCCGTCGGTGCGACCGCCACGTACACCCTGAATGCGACGATCCGTCCGACAGCAACGGGAACGCTCACCAACAGTGCAACGATCAATCCACCTTCCGGCACGAGCGATCCGGTGCTGACGAATAACAACCCGGGCGATACCGATACCTTGACCCCTCGCGCCAGCGTCTCGGTCGTCAAGACCGACAACGTGACGACCGCGGTCCCTGGATCGATCGTTACCTACACGATTACCGTGACCAACGTAGGACCTTCTGGCGCCCCTGGTGTGTTGCTCGACGATGTACTTCCCTCCACGCTTCGCTCCACGACCTGGAGTTGCACCGCCGACGCCACTTCTTCTTGTACTGCCCCGAGCGGCTCAGGCAGCGTTGCTACGACGGTCAACGTCGGAGCATCGGGTTCGGTAGTCTTCACGGTCAGCGGACAAATCGACGCCGCAGCAACCGGTTCGTTGGTCAACACAGCAACGATCACCATGCCCCCAACTGTCGCCGACATCGATCTCACCGACAACGAATCGACAGACTCCGATACGCTCGTGCCTACCGCAGATATCGCGATCACAAAGACCGACAACCTTGCACCAGCCGGCGTCGTCGCCGGTGGACAGGTCACCTACACCATTCGCGCAACGAACAACGGTCCTTCGGTGGCGAACGGTCTGACGATCAACGATGCGCTGCCGTCGACCTTGAGCGCCGCTACATGGACCTGTTCCGCAACCAGCGGTTCGACGTGCGCTTCGCCGTCGGGAACCGGTTCGATTCTTGCCAACGTCGATCTGCTCCCGAGCGGTGTCGCTCGCTTTACCCTTACGGCCACGCTGGCGACGACGGCCCTCGGAAACCTTGTCAACACGGCATCGGTGACCTATCCGATTGCTCTCACCGACCCAACCCCGGGACCGACAACAGCGACGGACACACTGCCGATCTTGGTCCGGGCTGATTTAGGAGTTTCCAAGACGAACGGAGTCACTACGTTGACGCCATCGATGCCGACGACCTACACGATCGTGGTCACGAACGACGGTCCGTCTTCCGTGGTCGGTGCTTCGGTCGTTGACAATCTCCCAAGTACACTTATGAATGCCACGTGGAGCTGTGCTGCTGGTTCCGGTGCATCGTGTGGAACACCGAGCGGTTCGGGAAGTGTCTCGACGACGGTTGATCTCGCCTCAGGTTCCTCGGCGACATTTACGGTCAATGCAACAGTTGACCAGGCAGCCCTTCCCGGAGCTCTCTCGAACACCGCCACGATCGATACCCCGTCCGGCACCAGTGATCCGACCCCGACGAACAACAGCGCCACCGATACGGACACCGTCGTTCCGGTCGTTGACCTCGCCGTGACCAAGACCGACTTCAAAACGACTGCCGTGGCTGGTTCGCAGACGTCGTACACGATCACCGTCACCAACGCTGGACCGTCCGCCGTTGTCGGTGCATCGATCGTCGACACCTTCGGCACGAAGCTGCTCAACGCAACGTGGACGTGTTCGGTTTCTCCAAGTACCACTCCGAATTCCTGTTCCGAAGCCAGTGGCACGGGCAACGTGAACTCGCCCGTGACGCTGGCCGCCGGCGCAGCTGCAACCTTCACGATCGACGCGACTGTCAACCCGGCCTTTCGTGGCGTGCTCACCAACACTTCGACCGCAACTGTGCCGAATGGCGTGGACGACTCCAACAGCGCCAACAACTCCGCAATCGACACCACGACAATTACCGCCGTCATGGATATAGCTGTCTCCAAGAACAACGGGTCGACGGATAGCTCGCCCGGTGACTACGTCACCTATAACGTCGTCGTGAGCAATGGTGGTCCGTCAACCGCCACCAGCGTCCGTGTTGTTGATGCATTGGCCTTGCAGTTCGCAAACGTTACGTGGACCTGCACTGCAACGGCGGGAGCATCTTGTCCGAACTCTTCGGGTGCCGGGTCGGTCGACGAGACCATCGCCGCCATTGGACCGAACGAGTCGACAACGTACCGGATTCGTGCGCAGATCACTCCGAGCTCGCGCGGCACCGTGACGAATACGGCGACGGGAGGAGGCGACGAAGTCGACTCCGATCTGACAAACAACACGGCAACCGACACCGATACTCTTACCCCGAAGGCCGATCTTCGAGTGGTGAAGACGGACGATTCCGAGACCCAGGTCCCTGGCCTTCCTGTGACGTACACGATTTCTGTGTATAACGACGGACCGTCCGACGTGACAGGCGCGACCGTTACCGACGTCATGCCGGCGATTCTCGAAGGCGTCACCTGGACGTGTGCGACCCCAGCCGGCGGACGTTGTACTGACGCCGCCGGGTCGGGTGACATAGTCACAGTCGTCGACCTGAAGGCGAACACAAGGGCAACGTTCGTCGTGAAGGCGACGATCTCGAGCAAGGCCGTAGGTGAACTTAAGAACATTGCGTCGGTGACAACTCCCGACGGCATCAACGATCCGAACCCCACAAACAACACGGGCCGCGACACCTCCGAACTCAAACCAACGGCAAACCTGCGGGTGGAAAAGACGGATAACTCCGAGACCGCGATCCCGGGCGAGGAAGTTGTCTATGTCATCACCGTGTACAACGACGGCCCGTCAGCAGCTCCAAATGCGCTCCTCGACGACTTCGCCCCGCCGAGCCTGAGCAAGATCTCCTGGGTTTGCCAGGCCAGCCTGGGGGCGATCTGCGCAGGCGGCGGAAACAATACGCTGAAGGCATTCAACATTAGCCTTCCGGCCAATAGCAGCGCCTCGGTTGTTTACAAGAGCCTCATCGACCCGACGGCGACCGGCGTCCTCAAGAACACTGCGGTGATCAACGGCGGCCCGGGGTTCACGGAGACGAATCCGTCGGATAACACGGCCGTTGACGAGTCCCAGCTCACTCCGAAATTCGACCTGGCAATAACGAAGGACGACGGTGTTACCACCGTGACCTCAGGCAAGACAGCCTCCTACAAGATTGTCGTGACGAGCCAGGGCCCGTCGGCCTCCGGTCCGATCAAGATCAGCGACATCATTCCCAGGGAACTGATCAACGCGACGTGGAACTGCGCCGGACCGACAACCTCAAGCTGTTCGAGCCCGACCGGAAAGGGCAATGTCGATGTTGATGTTTCGCTGCTGGCCAACGATTCTGCGACGATAACGCTAAACGTCGAGGTCGACCCGGACACGGAAGTCGCGACCATCAAGAACACGGTCACCGCAACGCCCGGTCCCGACACGATCGATCCGACACCGGGACCCACGGAAGCCTCAGACACGGACGAGGTGATCGCAGAAACCGATGTGTCGGTTGTGAAGACACACATAGGTGGAGAGATCGTGGCCGGTAGCGAGATTGCGTACAGCATCGTGGTTTCCAACGCCGGTCCGTCTACGGCCCGCAAGGTGAAGGTGACCGACACCTTGTCGGCGGACCTGCTCGATGCCACGTGGACGTGTACGGCCTCTGCTGGCAGCTCATGCCCGGCCTCGGGTTCTGGTTCCATCGACGCAGAGGTCACCGTCAAGCCCGATAGCCCGATGACCTTCACACTCAAAGCCACGGTTCGTCCCGATATGGTCGGCGAACTTACCAACACCGCGACCGTAACCTTTGGCCCAGGCACCAAGGATCTCAACGCCGGTAACAACACTTCGACGGACAAAGTCGTTCCAATCCATCGCGGCGACGTTTCGATCGAGAAGACCGACGGTCGCAATTACGTGATCCAGGGTCGATACAACACCTACGGGATAACCGTTTCAAACGTGGGACCGTCTGCGGTGCGTGGCGTGTTGGTCAACGATCAGATGCCGCGGGACTTCAACGAGGTCGAATGGACATGTGAGTCGGTATCGGGTTCGGCCACGTGCTCGGTCCCATCGGGAAGCGGTGACATCACCAACGTGGCTGTCGACCTCGGTGCGAACTCAAGCGTGATGTTCATTGTCCGAGGACGGGTGGACAAGGACGCTGTCACCGCGATGACAAACTCGGCAAGCGTCTCGATCCCCGCGGACTTTATCGATACCAACGCTGCGAACAACAGCGACAAAGACACCGACCGTATGTGGGACGAATGGCTTACGAACCCTCCCAAGGACAACCCGAAGGGTTCACTGACCAAGTCAGCCCCGAAGGCCAAGGCACCTGCTGCCACGACGGCCGCCACGAAGAAGCCCGTCAACTCCGGCCTCGGCGACCCTAGCAAGATTGGGGGCGATGTGGCGAGCTCCAATGCCGACAACGGCGATCTTGTTCTGGCACTCACCGGTGCCGACAGCGAGAATGTGGCCGAGACAGCGATGCTTCTGGTGCTTCTCGGAGGATTGCTTCTTTTGCTCGTTCGTCGGCGCACATACGATCTCGTGCCGGTCTGTGTGGATAGCGACGATGATCCCACGTGTCGCTGGCACGATCGGTTGCTGAAGAAGCGCGACTAGCCGGTCAAGGTCGGGACTGCCTCAACGGTGAGGCGGGCGCTGCCGTGGGTTAGCCCGGGAAGGCGTGGCCAGAACGGTTAGGAAACCTCGGCTCGGCGAACCCATCGGACTCCGAGTGCCAGGGCCCCGATGGTCACAATAGTAAGTACACCTATGGCTGTGCTTGTCGCTACCGGATACCTGATCGACTCACCATCAAACGACCGGTATGCAATGGAGCGCGACGACAGGCGCAGTGCGAGTCGGGCCAGACCGGCGCCGGCGTTCGCGACGGCACCCTCCCAGATCAAAATGTAAGCCAGGCCCCATCCGAGTGCCCGACGGACCCGCAGCCCGAGTGACACGAACACTGCACAATAGGCAAACGTTCCGAGAACGGCGCTGAACGCAGCCGTTCGGACCGTTGATGCGGGCATGCGAGCAACGACCATGGAAATGGTCGGCACGATCACAGTGAAGGGTAATGCGAGGGCCACGCTTGCGCTCCACGCGCTCAACAGGAGGAGCGGCCGAGATACGGGTCGCAACCACAGGTGCACGAGTGTACGGTCCTCGACAAGGTCGCCAAAGGTCGATGACCCGATGACCAACGAGGCCACCGGCACCAATCCACCGAGGGCATACAGCGAGAACAACTGCCAGGCGCGGGTTGGATTCTCTTCGGCTTGGAACGCGAGGAGGACCATACCGAGCGAAAGGAGGCCCAAAGCAACGAGCCGAGCCTTGGTAGCAGTGAGCCGAATGAACAGCTTTGTAAGCGTCAGGATCATGTAGGGACGTCCATGGCTAGTGCCGTCGGGAAACGAGGTATCGGAAGACGCTTTCGAGGTCGTCGTCGAGGGGCACGACCTCACGCAGATCGAGGTTGTGTTCCTGGCAAGCGCGTGCGATCAAACGCCGAAACGCCGGCGCGTCGACCACGTCGGCAGTAACGTGTTCACCCGACACCGAGACGGCGCTCAACGCGGCCGACCGCATCAGCTCCGATGCCAGAAGCCGTGGGTCGTCACAATCGATCCGTACACGCAACGGCCGGTCGTCCATAAGTGCGCGTATTTGTGTGTATTCGCCCTCGGCAGCCAAACGTCCCTCCGCAATAAGGATGATTCGCGAGCCGAAACGTTCAATCTCCTCCAGGACGTGACTCGTGACGATAACGCTTCGACCGTTCATGCCAAGTTCGGTGAAGAGCTCGATCATCCGGGCACGTTGGCGGGGGTCCAGCCCGTTGAGCGGTTCATCGAGCACGAGCAGTTTGGGTCGGTGGACGATTGCTGCGGCAACCTTTGCCCGTTGTCGCATGCCCTTGGAGTAGCTACCGATCGGACGTTTGTCATCGGGGTCAAGTTCGACCTTTCTGACTGCGTCGATTGCGGCTTGCTTCGGGTTCTTCACGTCGCTCAGCTGAGCGGCAAGGGTGACGAACTGCAGGCAGGTGATCGGCTCAATCACCGTCTCCTGCTGCGCGACGAGTCCGAGCTCACGATAGATCCCGGGGTTTGCCCGAGGGTCCTCGCCGTAGACCCGGACTATTCCGGTAGAGGGTTTGGTAAGTCCACAGAGCAATCGCATGACCGTCGATTTCCCGGCGCCGTTCGGGCCGAGGATCGACGTGACGCCGGCGCTGATGGTGAACGAGACATCGGAAACGGCCACGACTGGCCCGAACCATTTCGAGACCTGCTCGAACACCACTGCAGTGTTGCCGCCTGCCGTTGATGCGACCGAAGTCATCGGGTCACTTCCAGCCGACGATACGCCAGCACAAGAATTCCGAGCGACACCGCGATCGTTGCCCCCATTGCCGCGACCAGAAGGCCCGTGGACGCGTCCGTTACCGGACTCTCACCGAAAATCCGCTGCACCAGGTCGAACGGCCCGGTCACAATACTGATTATCCCGGCTGCGTGCTGTCGTAGCCCCGAAGGGTTGTCGCCGAGGATGCCGCCGACGGCCTGCGTCATGATCGAGAGCAGCACGAATCCCGCTGATGCGAAGCCCTTGCGACTGGTGAACGATGCCACCGCTAAAGCGAGGGAGCCGTAAAAGAGTGACATGACGCTCCCCGACAGGAGAATACGGCCCACCAACGCGGGAAGATCTTTCATTGCTGGACCGGCGTCGAGGAGGGACCGGGCGATGACGAGGAGCAGCGGAGGGCCGACCGTTACCATCGCCAGCACGGTAAGGACGGCGCCGAGTTTGGCGACTACATAGGTGAACCTCGTCAAGGGCGACGCGAGATACACACCCAGGATGCGGTAGCGGCGATCGGGGCACAGTGCTTCGGGTGTTACGAACGACACAAACAGCAAAATGGCTGCGATGACATAGCCGTAGTACTCGTGATATCCCGGGAGGTTGTCGAGCAGTGCTTTTGGAAAGAGGCTCGCAATTCCGATGAAAGCGATCGCCGGTAGATACGAGATCGCAATCACGAGCACCGGAAGAACTTTCGCCTTTGCACCACGGCGAATACCAAGTATGCGTTGCAACGTGGCGAGATAGAGCGTGAAGACTGCGCCGTTCGCGGAACGTCGTTCTCCGTCATATCGTCGATACCCGCGATCAAAGATTCGGGCGTCGGCCGACGATGCGCTCACTCGGTCCTGCGAGGTGCCGAGGGGATTCGGCAATGGTGTCGAACTCATGCGGTGGCCTCAAAGAACATGTCCTCGAGAGATCGCACGAGTCGCCTCATCGAACGAATCGGAAGGTCGGCATCCACGGCAAGGTCACGGATCTTCGCCCGTGCCTGTACTCCGCTGATTTGGTCCGTCGGATTGACCCGTACAACCGTCGGCCGGAGGGGATCAACCGTGGCCGCCAGTCCGAGGAGTTGCAACTGAACGGCGAAGTTCTCGACGTCAGCCGCAGCAGCGTCGAGGTCGATAACCAGCGGGACCTCGTCCTGAGAGGTTGTGTGGCGAGTCAACGATCCGCCGTCGGTCACGACCCTGTTCGCAACGATGACCACCCGGTCGCAGGTCCGCTCGATCTCATCGAGCAAGTGCGACGACAGGATCACGCTCAGCCCGAGCTCGTGACCGCAACGTCGAATGAGGTCGAGCATTTCGTCGCGCTGCACTGGGTCGAGCCCGTTCGTCGGCTCGTCAAGAAGGACGAGATACGGATCGTGGACGATCGCCTGCGCCAGCTTGACTCGTTGCTTTTGTCCTGTCGACATCGTTCCGCACGGACGCGCCCGCTCTTCGCCGAGGCCCACTTCGTAGAGGGCATCCGATGCGCGTCCGGCCGCGGCGCGGCGGGGGAGCCCGTGAAGCTCAGCGACATGCCGCACAAAGTCATATGCGGTCATATCACTTGGTAGTGCCTCGTGTTCGGGTGCATAGCCAAGTCTCTGCCGGATTTCGGCGCCCTGGCGTAGGGGGTCGAGGTCGAGGACGCGTAACGTTCCCTCGTTTGGTGAATGCAAACCGAGAAACATCCCGAACAGGGTGGTCTTTCCAGAACCGTTCGATCCGAGGAGGCCGGTGACACCGGTGCCGATCTCGAACGATGTGTCGACGAGGACATCGTTGTCTCCCCACCGTTTGGTGAGTCCAACTGCGGTCACGATCGCCATGCACCAACGATCGCACAGAGTTGTGAAGACCAGGCGGAGCTTGTGCGGAAAACGAGTCGGGGTAGCCCGGGGGAAACGCCAGGGTCAGCTCATTGCGGCGTCAGGCGGGGGTAAGGCGAAGAGGCAGTGCTTTCATAGGCCGCAAGAAGAAACTCGGCTCATGGAGTGGCGAAGGGAGTTCGCCATCGAGTTCGATCCACGTCGTCTGTTCCAGCAGAATGCGAAAAGCACTCGTCATCTCCTGACGGGCGAGCGCCGCGCCCAAACAAAAGTGCGCGCCGAGACCGAAGGCCACATGTTGGTTCGCGTTGTCCCGGGTGATGTCGAAGCGGCCCGGATCGTCGAAGACTTCGGGATCTCGGTTGGCAGCACCGAATCGAACCATGACCGAGGAGTCGGCGGGGACGTCGACGCCGCCGACCGAAGCTGGAAGGACACAACGGCGCCACAGGCCCTGCACAGGGGAGTCGAACCTCAACGACTCCTCGACGAAATTGCCGAGCAACTCGGGCTTGGACCGCAGGAGTTCTTGTTGATCCGGATGGGTCACGAGCAACTTCATGCCAGCGGCCAGGCCCGCCGTCGTGGTTTCGAATCCACCGGTGACGAGCTGGTGCATAAGGTCCTGCAACTCGTGCATTGTGAACGGCGCTTCGTCGCCATGCGCGTGCACGAGGAGCGAGATCAAGTCGTCACCGGGATTTGCTCGCCGCTTCTCGCACTCCGCAGCCAAGTACCGCTGGGCCTCCAACTCCACCTCGACTTCGATCATCGCCTCCTCCAGGGTGAGGTTCGGCCGACTCGCCAGACACAGCATCGCTTCGGCCCAGCGTCGAAACCTCTTGTAGTCGGTGCGGTCGAGTCCGAGCTGTTCGGCTATGAAAATGCCGGGGAGCGGAAGTGCGAGGTCACTCACAAACTCGCAGCGCTGCGTACCGATAAATCCGTCGACGAGTTCGTGCACGATCGATTCAATGCCCGGGGTCATCGCCTTCACCCGTGCTGGCGTGAACACGCGGTTCAACACTTTGCGATATCGCGTGTGCAGCGGCGGATCGGTGCGTTGCAGTGTGACGGACCGGGCCCACCCTCGTTGCGCCAATTCGGTGACGTACGCAACGGCGACCGGGTTCACTCCTGCACTGCGCCGAGCTGGTGCACTGGAGAACGTCGACGGATCGGTGAGCGCATTGCGAGCTTGCGCCATAGAACCGATGACGTAGAGGTCGACGTCGGTTTCGTGCCACACCGGGCACGTAGCGTGGCGTTGTTCGTAGTATGGAAACGGGTCGTCTTGTACGGCGGGATCACTCAGTCCGTGCATGCACGAAACCTACCTCAGGTCGAGGCGGCCACACCTACTAGTGCACGCAAACGGAACTTCCGCGGCGATGACTAGTTGAGAAACCTCGTCGTCGCTGCGTAGAGCGCTCGAGCACGGTCGGTCGGGTCGTGAAACGACGCCATGAGCGATTCGCTCCGTAGTTCCAGGGAGATCGGAACGTTTGGCACTGCGGTCAGGAGCTGCTTGAGAGGCAGGCCACCATCGCCGGGCAGCAGGCGGCCGTGAAGCGCCTCGTGAAGGCGAGCCTTCATGGAGTCCTCCTCGAGAAGCGCCGGTGCATCACACAGTTGCAGGTAGGGAAACAAGTGCGGGTCAAGGCCCGCCAGGTCCGCGGGGGAGTGTCCCGCCCTTGCGAGGTGCAGCGAGTCAATAAGCACGCCGACTAATGGATGGTCGGCGGCTTCGACTGCGGCGAGCGCGTCGTGAAGCGTCTTGATGCCGAGTATCGGCAGGAATTCGAGCACCAGACGGATGTCGCAATCGCGGAGACGGTCGGCCAGCTCGCGCAAGCGGTTGGCGACCCGACCGATGTCGGCCTCTCGGCTTGCGACCAGGATGTTCCGTGCACCTATCTCTTGCGCAGCGTCGACAATGGCGTCTCCGTGATCACCCCCGGGAGTCAGCATCACCGGTTCGATATCGAGGGCGATCACGGGACTGCTCGCCAAAGCACTCCGGATGTCACGAGCGCGTTGCGGCGACCAGGTTTCGGGGTCAAACCAGATCCCAACACCGCCAAAGCCTGCCGCCTCGGCGACTCGCACGGCGGTGGCCGGATCCACGTCGAGGATCGTGCCGGCGGCGAGCGACAGTTGGCGTGAAGTCATGCCCTATCCTGCCCCTTCCGCCCGGTAATTGTGTACTGCGTTGCGTCGAGCAGGCTGTTGCGAGCGCAGCACAGCACGCAATTGGGCGACCAGCCCGGTGTCAATTTTGAGGGCGGACCCCAAAAGTGATCGAATCGCGGCCATGGACATTGGGCTTTGCTGGGCATCGAAGATCGACGACATCGACTACGTGGTGGAGGCGGAGCGGCTGGGGTTCTCGCACCTGTGGGCTGCTGACTCGCAAATGATCTGGTCCGATTGCTACGCCGCGCTGGCGCTCGTCGCCCAGGCGACAACCACGATGCAGATCGGCACGGGCGTCGCAGTGGCTGGAACACGGCCGGCAGCGGTCAATGCTGCAGCGCACGCAACGATCAACCAACTTGCTCCGGGACGCGTGTTCTGCGGCATCGGCACCGGAAACACCGCGATGCGGATCATGGGGCACAAGCCGATCCCGATGCGCGAGTTCGGGGGATATCTCGGCGAGTTGCGCTCCCTGCTCGACGGGAAGGAGACCGAGGTAACGTTTCGAGGAGCGACCGCCCCGACAAAACACCTCATGCCCGACAGTGGTTTTGTGAATTTCAAAGATCGCATCCCCATGTACGTATCGGCGTTCGGACCCAAGGCAATGGCTATCGCCGCTCAGCTGGGCGATGGGCTCGTTATGTCGGTACCACCGGTCCCTGCCGCCGTCGAGGCCACGTGGACACGGTTGCGCAACGCAGCCGCTCAAGTCGGACGGTCCATTGGTCCCGACAACTATCTAACATGCACGCTTACTACTATGGTCGTCCTGGAGGAGGGTGAGACGGTGGCAAGCAGGCGAGTGGCCGACGAGTGCGGAGCATTCGCTATTGCGGGCCTTCACTACGCATACGAACAATCTCGCCAACTCGGTCGAAGTGCGCCGGGGTTCGACCCCGAAATGTGGCGCGACTACGTCGCAATGCTCGAACGGGTGCCGGAGGAGCGACGCCATATGCGGATCCATGCCGGGCACAACTGCTGGGTGGAACCCGAGGAAGAGCAATTCGTTACTCCTGAGTTGATCGAGCGGACGTGTCTTGTTGGTACCGATGATCAGCTCGTGGCGAGACTCAACGAACTTGACGGGGCAGGGCTGTCCCAGCTGATGATCCTCCCGCCGCTTGCCTCAAAGGAAAAGGTCCTCCACGACATCGGCACGAAGGTGATTCCCCGACTCACCCCGACTGCAAAATAGGTACGGTCTGGGGTAGGTTGACGCCGTGGGATCTCTCGCCTCCTTGACCACCGATGAGGTGTTGGCCGACGTTCTCGGTACGACGCCGGTGCTTCGCGACGTTCACCGGGCGATGAGCGAGGCCCATGACGCGGCATGGGACGCCGTACCGCCACGATTGCTCGAGCTTGCTCGGCTGCTCGTGGCGTTGCTCCTGCACTGTGATGCCGAGATGGCTGCGAGGACCGTCGGCGTGGTGCTCGACGAAGCCGTTCTCTCTGAATTGCCGAAGTGGCCGACCTCGCCGGCGTTCAGTGACGCAGAGCGCTCCGTGCTCGCCTTCACGGAGCAATTCGTGACCGACGTTGCGTCATTGTCCGACGATGCTGCAGCCCAGGTTCGCGAACACCTGGGTGACGCAGGCCTCAACGATTTCACAAAAGCGCTTCTCGTGGTTGAACAACGAATCCGTCTTCGTCTCGTATGGGACCAACTTCTCGGGGGAGAACAGACATGAGCGATACGGTAGGCGAACAGATTGTTTCTGAGTGGGTCACGGAGCGGAGTCGCCGAGTTGCCTCGGGAACGGCGTCGCACCCGGCGTTAAGCGGGGGCCTTGCGGCGCTCGCCGCCTCGACGGTTCGGCTTGATCAGGTCGACCCGGTCACGACCGAACTCGTCCGCATGCGGTGCGCCCACCATCATGATTGCGGCACTTGACTTTCTGTCCGCCTGGCAGTTGCCAGGGACGAGGGTCTCGATGAAGCAACAATCGCAAAGGTGCTCGAACGAAATGACGATTCGTTCTCCCCCGCACGGCGGGCGGCGCTCGCTTTGTCCGATGCCGTCATGACCACGCCCGGCCGGATCGGATCAGGATTAGTTGCGGAGCTCCGCGAGCACTTCTCCGATGCCCAGTTGATCGAGATCACGCTCGACATCATGAAGTGGAACGGCCAAAAAGTACCTGTGGCCCTGGGGGTCGATGTGTGGTTGAAGCCAGGTGCACTTACTGACCTTGTCTTCGACGCCCAAGGCAACTGGGTTCGATGACCCACCCACCTCCCCAGGTTCGCGTTCGCGGTGTCGCCATTGTGACCGGGTCGGGGGTAGGAATAGGACGCGCCCTGTGCGGCGCGTTTGCTGAGCGCGGGTACCTTGTCTTCGGTCTCGACATAGATCACGATTCGAATCTTGAAACTGCTTCGCTAATCGGAGCCCTTATGACGGCCGTTGCGTGCGATATCGGAAACTCTGCCGACGTGAAAGCGGTATTCGATGAAATCATCGCCGTCAACGCTCACATCGACGTCCTCGTGAACAACGCTGCCGTCTGGAACGATACGACCCTTACCGGTGGAACATACGATCAGCAAGTCGGTGCCTTTCACCGAGCCTTCGACGCCTGTGCCATGGGGTCGTTCCACTGTACTGCCGCCGCAGTGCCTGCTATGGGTCCGGGTTCCAACGTGGTCAACATGATCACGGAGCACATTCGAAGTCATCGCCTCATCACCGGAGCGGTAGCCACGGGCTACGACGGCGCCAAGTTCACGCAGTGGCGTCTGACCGAAAGCTGGGCCAGGGAACTGCGGCCGAAAGGGATCCGTGTGAACGGACTTGCCTTCGGAGCGACCGATACTCCCATGCTGCGATCGGTCGCTCCGGCAGTTGCAGATAATAGTATGCGCGCAGAAGATATGGCCGACGCCGTGATGGCCATCATCGATCAAGGCCCCCAGGGCCCGATGGGACAGGTGTACGACGTCGGCTTCAGCGGAACCCCACGTGACGAAAGCCTTCGCCAAATCGCCGCTATTCGGTCATAGGCCGACGGAAGGGCCCGACGTTACGCAACGATGGGCAGTGACCAGCAGGTATACAGGCCGCCGAGTCGTAGCGAACGTGAGGACGCTATGGCCCCATCAGCCAGGTGAAGTTTCGGAAAGGCTGTCAGGAGGCTGTCTATTGCAATAACGGCGTGGTCACGGGTGCGGGCAAAGACCGAACGAGGGCGATCATCGGGCAGGGCCGGATCCTTGGAAGGAGTTCCTGTGCCAAAGGAAACTGCGCTCGGCAATCCATCGGCGCGGAACTGGCCCCGCGCTTCACGTAGTGTCAGGTCTCGACGACCCACTCGAAATGTGTCCGGTTCATCGAAAACTCGCGGGTCTCGGTTCGCGGCCGCCGACGACAGACGAACGAGGGCACCTTCAGGAAGCAATCGGCCAAAGCGTTCGATTTCGTGACGTGCAAACATATCGATACTTATGATCGGAGGACTGTGCCGGAGTGCTTCAAGCCACGCCGCCTTCACCAGCCGACGATGCAAACGAACTTCCTCAAGCTGAGTCGGGTGGCTGAACAGGAGAGCAAGGCAATTGGCGAGTGATCCGTGAAGGGTCTGATGATCCATCGCCCACACGGTCGCTGCCACGTCGACTCCGGTAGCGCCGAAGTCCCGAGCAATATCGAGCAGCGAACCAGGCTCGAAATCACCGGCAAACATATGTGCATCTATGAACGTGACGAGGGCAGCCCGCCCCTGGCTGGCCCTGGCCAGCGAGCGTGGTTCCCACCCGCTGCCGTTTCGCAAGGTTAGGTAGATTCCTGCGAGTTCCTCATGCGGCGAGACTCCTAGTGTGAGGGCCAGCATCTCAAACGGAAGGCGTGCACAGAACTCCGAGGCAACGTCGACCCGTCGGCCGTCGTTGAGTCCGGAATTTAGTTTGTCGATGATTCGTTGCACCACTGGCTCGATCACAGCATCCCCGCGTTGGGCAATGCAGGCACTTATTGCGGTCTCGCAATGAAGATCGTTCCCTGGGATCACGCCTCCCGCCGAACGCGAAGTGAAGTTTGCGGCATCGGTGAAGACGCTCGTGACGTCGTCGTAGCGTGTGACCCAGAACGCATTCCCTGGCCAGTCGCGATAGCACGGGTAGTTCTCCCGAAGAGTCGCCACAAGCGAGAACGGGTCGGTCAGGTAGGCGTCGCTGCTCAACTGGCGGGGCTTGATCAACGTGGTTGCGTCGCGTACCCGCATACGCTGGTACACCTCGTAGCTCCGCCAGCTGTCCTCTCGTTGCGCGGCCATTGGTTGAATCGAGCCTTCAGTCACGCGGGCTCAAACGCAGCCAGAGGGAACGAATTGCGCCCAGACCGATTGGCGCCAACGACTCGCCATCGATGTCCTTTGGCATTCGAGCCTCATCGATCGAGACCGACAGGCCCCGGCGAGCGAGCGCCCGGGCAAGAACACGCGAACCGAGCACTGCTTCCTGCTGGCTAATCCACGCCCCAGGGCAAAGATGGGGCCCGACGCCGAATGCCATGTGCGACGATCGGCCCTCCCTGCTGTACCCGCTGCGAATGATCTTGCCTGAATACAGATCATTTCGAAAAATGTCGAATCTTTCAGGATCGTGGAAAACCCGATCGTCGTGGTTGGCCGAGAAGTCCACCATGTTCATCAGAGAACCGGCCGGAACCCACACGCCATGCATCTTGAGATCTTCGGTGTTGTGGCGTGGTTGTCCACCGATTGGACTCGAATGACGAAGGGTTTCATGGAACGCCGGAGCCCAAAGCAAATCGTCAGCAGACACACGATCGAATTGTTCCCGATGTTGCAAGAGCAGGTACCACATGTTCAAGATCGCGCCCCGAGTGGTTTCACCGCCACCTCCGACAATCAGCGCAATGTTCGACGTGATCTCCTCCGTTGACAACACGTCGCCGTCGACCATGGTGTGGCACAGCTCCGAAATGATGTCGCGGCCGATTTCGTGGCCATCGATGTCGTAGAGAAACGTCGGCCTGATCCGCCGTTCCTCAACAATCGCGTGCACATAGTCCTCAAGGTCCTGTCGAGCCCCAATGCCAATTGGTGCGGTTTCTGACCCGCCGAGCCCGTTCATCATCGATGAGTACCAGTAGAAAAACTGCGAGCGGGCTTCGTCGGGAAACCCCAGAACCTGACACACCACACGAATCGGAAACTCGTTGGCGAAGGCCCGGCCCAACTCCACCGAACGGACTGACTCGTCGTTGGGATCGGTGTGGATCGAAGCGTCGTGGGCCGAACCGTCGAACCATGTTCCGATCATTTCGTCGGCCAATCGCTCGATGATCGGAATACGACGGTCGAGGGCCTGCCCAACCAGATGTCGACCGTAGAGATTGCGTCGACGCCGATGTTCGATTCCACTCAGCTCCAACTGCGTGTTCCCGAGGACGCCGTTCGACATACCCTTGGGGATCGTGTTGAAACCCTTGTCGTCGTTGTAGCAGTTCGTGATGTCGTCGTATCGGGTTATCCAATATGCGTTGTGGAGCGCGTCATGAAACACCGGATAGTGATCGCGAAGAATCCGGTAATACGGATAGGGGTTGCGGGCGAATTCGGTCGAGTCGAACACCCGGGGATCCACGAGTGGGGTCCCGTCGGCAGCACAACCCATGTTGACGGCCGAACCTAGCGGCATGTGAGGAAAATCGATTCGAGCCCCCGGCTCTTGAGGAACGCCACGGACCAGATTGAACTCCGTCTCGAACAACTTATGGAAGGGACAGCCGGGTGCAGAAGTCGTCATGGAATCTCCGAACGGGCTAGTGGCAAAGCATCTGGCGTCACTCTAGGTTTGGATGTGCGATGTCTGCCATCTACGTCATAACCGACCCCTGTATCGATGTGAAGGACCGCTCCTGCGTGGAAGTATGCCCGGTCGACTGCATCGAAACGAGCGACGATGACCGAGTTTGCTACATAGACCCGGACCGCTGCACGGGGTGCAACCTATGCCTACCGGCGTGCCCGGTTGGTGCAATCTTCGTCGACGGCCAAGGGCCGGCCCCGATCGCAGCATGGGCGGCGACCAACGCGTTGTGGTTCACCGATCGTGACGCTGCTCGAGGTCGTGTGAATCAACTTGCCGAGGGAGCGTAGTTATCGCACCGACAGCCTCGTCCCAATTGCTCGCCGAAGCGCAAATCTCCAAGTGTTCAGGACTGCGCTTTGTCGGGCCGGACCATGATGGCCGGGTCCGCGCCAGGGCGATACAGTTCATGGGCCCGACGCCATGACGCGAAGGCGGCGAGAATTCGAGGAGGGTCACCGTGAATCTCGGTGAAGCCACCGTTCACGGCGCGTGTGTCGAAGTAGGCGGCATCGACACCATCAGCGTAGAGACGACACGCCGACTCGAATCCCATATCGAGAAGGCGCCGATGTTCGGCTTCGAAGTCGTGCACCAGGTAGGCGATGTGGTGGTAGCCCTCTTCGCCCGGCGTGTACATGTCTCGATATATTGACGGCGTGTCGTCGTGTTGGACGATGAACTGGATCATCATGTCGCCCAGATAACCGAACGCGTACGAAACGTCGGCCTCCGTCGGCGTGCCCCGATAGGTGAAACGATCGGTCTTGTGATGATGAGTGACCACGAACGGGCCTGCCCCAAACAAATCGCTCCACTTCTGAATCGACGCCTGCAGATCGTTCACAAGGTAAGCCGTTTGAAACAGTGTTCGGTTTTCGAAGGGTGCCTGATCGGTCATAGCCGCAGCATAGACACGCTGCTTCGACCTGAACCAGCCAGTCCTGTTCGGGCTGCGGTGTTGCGACTTCTTCGACTAGGCCTGAAAGCCCGCTGCTTTGTGCGAAGCATCGCAGAAGGGCTTGGTGTTGCTGGCGCCACACCGGCAAAACGCCACGCGCCCGCCACGGTCGACAACCTCGCCGTCGCTATTGATCAATGTCACCTCGCCCTGGACGAGGAGGGGACCGTTGGCCCGCATCGTGATCGTGACTCCCGTGGGAGCTTCGGGCGTTGTTGGGGTCTGGTCAGCACTCATGGGAGGGATAGTACTGCCTTCGCAAATCGTTCAAGAACTACACGACAGCATCGAGCAACCCACCCGATGACGTGCCCACTCCGGGCGTTTCGCGCTGAGTTGTTCCCTTCCCGGCTGTTCGTCGTACGGATGTCGAAGCACCTCGAGCATTTCGTGAAGCGGGCCGTAATCACCGTCGGTGGCGGCGTCGATCACCTGTTGGGCCAAGTAGTTGCGAAGGACGTACTTCGGGTTCGATTGGTTCATGGTTGCGATCCGATCGGCGTCGCCTGTCCCCTCTGACCGTACCCGCTGCGCCCACGAACGCAGCCAATTCACCAGGCCTACGCGAACGTCGCCGGTGATTTCGTCAGGTTGGTACCAGGCTGCTTCGAGCGGGAGGAGGAGTTGCTCATCGGTCGCATCGGGAGTTACGCAAACCAGCGAAAGCCGCCGGTAAAAGATGACTTGATCGATCTCCGATGACACGAGGACTTTCCACAGGTCCTGCGTCAGATGGTCGTCGTCCAGGCCGCGATGGATTCCCCAGCCCAGCCGCGTCGCGATCATGGAACGGAACTGATTCGCGTACTTCTCACTGAACTGGTCGATGACCTCTTGTAACGGGGCCGAATCGTCGAGCAACGGCACGAGGGCGTTTGCCAGTTGCACCAGGTTCCAGTGAACGATCTGCGGCTGGGCACCGTATCGGTAGCGCTTCGCACCGGCATCAGTCGTGTTGGGTGTCCAATCGGGGTCGAAGTTTTCCAACCAGCCGTAGGGTCCGTAGTCGATGGTGAGCCCGAGGATAGACATGTTGTCCGTGTTGAGAACTCCATGTACGAACCCAACTCGCATCCAATTCACGACCAGGGAAATGCTACGTTCACATACCTCCTCGAAGAATCGCAAGATCGATGTCTGATCAACGATCGCCGACTTCATTACGAGATGGGGAAAGTCGCGCGCGATCGTATAATCGACGACTTGACGGAGGAGGTCGTGGTCGCCGCGCGATGCGGGCAGCTGAAAGTTTCCGAACCGAATGAACGAAGGAGCCACGCGACACACGATTGCTCCTGGTTCGGCAGCCGGGTTTCCGTCGTAGAGCATGTCGCGCATGACTGAATCGCCCGTCACAACGAGAGAGAGTGCCCGTGTCGTGGGGACGCCCAGATGAAACATGGCCTCGCTGCATAGGAACTCCCGCACCGATGATCGTAAGACCGCGCGCCCGTCGGCACCGCGCGAATAAGGCGTCGGTCCTGGCCCTTTTAGTTGCAGTGTCTGATGATCCCCGTTGACGTCGCGAATCTCACCGAGTGCAATCGCCCGACCGTCACCCAACTGGCCAGCCCAGTTGCCGAATTGATGCCCGCCGTAACACATCGCAAATGGATCAGCTCCCGACGGGGTCCGGTTCCCGCCGAACACCGCGGCGAAATCGGGTGAACCGCAGACTGCCTCACTGAGGCCCAAGAGCGAGGCGACCTCTGAACTCCAGATTGCCGTGATCGGCGCTGTGACGGGCGTTGGTTCGACACGGCTGAACGCTGCAGCGCTCACCTGACGTCGACTGTTTTGGGTTATCGGATCGGCCGGCATCGCTGCCGTGAATCGGTTGTCGAACGCGAGCGCATCGAGATCGTCGATGCTTGAACCCTGATCGCCACTATGAGCTACGTTCACGGACCTACGCTACCTGCCCCCAACGCCAACGCGGCGAAAGGCCCCGAAGGAACATCGATCGACCTTTCGTTCTTTGTGCTTCAGTTCAGTTCCGAATTGCCCGATGCATTCGATATGGAAATGGGTAACACTTCGCCAAACGACGAGTTCGCGGACAACCAGCCTGAGGAAGGCTCCGTTTTCGCTCCAGCGCCGAACCTGGACGTCACCGCCCAGGCGGCACCATCGATCGATCCGCTACGCACCCTTGCGATCCCATCGGCTTTTGAGGCACCATCATCCTTCGATGCCGTGTCAGACTTTGAGGCTCCGTCGTTTGAGGTTGCTGCTGGGGAGTCAGCACAACAAGGATCCGAGACATTTGACCCGCTCGGAGTCGGCTTCGCTTCGGCCCCTTCAGACCCCAACGCTTCGATGCCGCCGTCGTTCACTTCGATGTTCGAAAACCTTGCCCACCCGCCATCCTCGCAACAAGAGGACCAAGGAACCAAGTCCCGCTTTGGTCGAAAAAAGAAATCAGATGCCGCATACGAGTTTGCACCGGCCGCCAAGACAAAATCCAAGTCGGCAAAAGTTGCGAAAACGAAGGACGAGAAACCGGCCAAGGACGGCACAAAACTTGGTTTCGGGCGAAAGAAGTCGGATGGGTCGATGAACGATCTGCTAGCCGTGCCCGCGTCGGCCACGTTGGCTCCCTCGGCATTGGCTCCCTCGGCATTGGCGCCCTCTGCGCTCGCCGATACCGTGTCGGGCCTGGCTGATCCGTTCGTAGCGCTGGTCCCTTCGATGTCTGAATCAAGGAAGACGGGGCGTCTCGCCCGTTCGGGAAGTGCGCCAAAAGCACCCGGCGATGCAGCCGAATCGACCGGCCGCTTCCCCCGCAAATTTGTGATCCCAGCGGCAATGGCGCTCGTCGGTGTGGCCGGTGGTGGCGCCTATGTTGCTGTTCGTGGCGGATCGACGCCGGGTGCTGCAGTTGTCGTCGCCTCCGTTGCTGGCGGCGCGGCGACGGAGTCGGCGTCGGTCGAATCGTCGCTTCCCGGAACCCCCCTGTCGGAGGCGGCGTCTGAAGTCGAACTTCCCCCGGACCTTGCGCTCGCTGACCCGCTTTCCGAGGGGAACAGCGGCAGTGACGAGTTGGCCATCGAGGCACCGATCCAGCCGATTACCGTCGTGGACGAAGGTGACCCGACGGATCCCTCGGTGAGCGGATCAGCAAACACGTCGCCGGCCGTAGCGACGATCACGACGAATTCCGTCGCAGCCCCCGTTTCCGCGGGACGGTTCGAAGTCGGATTGTGCGTAAAGGTCATCGGTTCGGTGAACGACCGGACGCATCGGGTTTCCGGTGCATCAATTACACCGACCGACTGCGCTGTGGCGCACAACGCCGAGGTTGTTTCGACATTCAATCCGGAGGGTGACTGCGAACGTTCCGTTGTGTCGTTCGTCGGCTACCCCGAGCAGATCACCAAAGTCGAGGGCACCGTCGTTGCGTTCAGCATTGTTCAGGATCAGGCTGACAATTTGATCTACTGCGTGGCGAACTTCGCGACCATGCCGGACTACACCGGTCAGCTGTTCCAATCAAAGAAGGCACCGTGAATCCGTTTCTGGCCTACGGACCGATTGTCGTTCTTCTCGTGTTCGCCGCCGCTCTGGGGCTATTGGCTGAGCGATGGGTTCGTCGTCAAGACCTTCGAGCGTTGAACTTCGAATACGAAATGCTCTATGTACAGATGGTCATGTCCGACAACTTCACTGGTAGTTGACAAACATGGGTGGTGGTGTGAGGCCGACCACCTGGCTTGGCTGCAGAATCGGTTTGTCGTTGACAGTAAACAGTTTGAAACCGGTCAGGTTCGTGTCGAGGCCTCGGCGAACGACCTGATAGACGTTCAGCTTTGTTTGCGGCGGACCGAACCCGTCCATGTTGACCAGTAGCCGGACCTCCGGCGTCGGCTTGACGAGTTCGGGATTCACGATCATGAAATCTCGAAACCGGTGAACGACAAGCAACTTTGGGCGAACCCCGCCGTCGGCTCCCGGCGTTCGAGATAGCTGTCGGAGGACGGAAATGGCGTTGTTGATGTCGCCGGCCTCCATGGAACCAATCCGTGTGCCGGGGCGCACCCCGGGAGGCATATCCCACTCGGGGTCAAGTGCTAAGTGAACATCGGGTTGTGACAACCAATGTATGAAGTAGGGCAACTCAACGGGCACGCTGGACCATGCGACTTGGAGATCAAGTAGCACAAGGCAGGAGCTCTCCCGGGCGATGGCGATCATGGCGTCCAATGACTTCGCGGGGATCCGGGCACGATATAAGCCACTCGGACCGGGGGCCGCTTGTGCCGTCACCGCGATGATCTCGAACGCACAGACGGTGTCCGTCTCCGGATCAGCTTGTTTCCATCGCTCCACTTCAGCCCGGATCGACGATGCGAGTTGTGTTCGAGGTGTCCGACCGAGAATTCCAAGTTGGGTGGAGAGCGGGCTTCCGTAATACGCAACGATTCGACACGGGCGCCCCGCCCGGAGGGCAACGGGGCGCGCGATCTGCGCGCATACCGGAGCAAGTGTTGGGTCGAGGAGCGCCGACGTTTGAATGGGAGGGGACGGGGTCGATGTCGTGGACGAGCCCGGTAGGGGTGTGGACGGTGGGGCGGTGGACGGTGGAGCTTGTGTGGTCGTGGGCCGTTCGGGGGGAAGGGTGTCGAGCGTTGTTGTCGGCACCGTAGGCGGAGACGCAATCGTTGACGACGACGGTGGCGGATCTACAGCGACAGCCCGCGGCGAAGCGGTGCCTTCTTGTCCAGTGGCCGCGTTTACCGAAAAGGCCCCCACGAGGAAGGTCAGGCAGGTCACGGCCGCACTCAACCCGAGAGAGCGGCTTACCCGACGTGGTCGACGTTCGGAACAGGTCATTTTCCTTCTTCGCAAGCGGTCACAGGCTGGCCAGCGAGCCTACGGTGTCGTTCGCCCGAAGAACGTCATCTATGGATTGGCTCCAAAAAAAGGGGCCGGTCGGCCGTTCGCGTTGTCGCGAGACCAACCGGCCCAACTCACGTCGGCCGTCTGATGGGCCCAGACCGAAGGTTACTCAGGAGTCTTTGCTGATTTCGGCAATGAGCTTGTCCTGCGCGGCGCCCGCTGGAACACAGTCCTTCACGATTTTGGCGCCTTCGGCCTTGAATTTCGCTGGCGGTTTCGATGAGTCGCCAACCATTGCAGCGAGTGTTTCCTGATCGGTGGAGATGAAGTCGAAGAATTTGTTGGCCATGCACGTCTTCTGGTCATCGGTAACTTCGGCCGGCATATCGTCGAAGGACGACTTCACGAAGGAGTCCATGAGTGGCTTGGGCTTGCATCCGAAGATTGCCTTCATAACGGGGAGACCTTCCGGTGGCAGTCCGCCACCGGCAGCAGCACCAGACATAAGTGCGCTTACGTCCTTCTCCGTGACCTTGGATGAAACGCAGTCGATATCGGCCGGGTCGGCGGCTGCGCCAGCGTTCATGCCCTTCAGCATTTCCCCGATGAGGGTCGCCTTCAAGGCCGCGCCCCCTGCTGCATCGGAACCCGCCATGGCGTCGGTGGAGGCGGCTTGCGATGCCATGGCTTCGCTGCCGACTGCCTCGGTTGCAGCGGCCGATGCTTGCGATGCCAAGTCCTCTGCGGTGTCCGTAGCCACTGCCGCGGAGGCCGCCTCGGTCTTCGACACATCCGTCGTGGCGGCGTCGTCTTTGGAGCAACTCGTCAATCCGATCCCGCTGGCAACAACGATGATGGTGCCGAGGACCATCGCTCGGGCGCCCTTTCGTGATGAGAACATCGGTAATTCCTTTCGTCGTGGCAACCCGGTGGCGGGTCGCGTTCCTCTTGTCACGATGGCAACCGAAGAAGCCACCACTATCGCAAGGTATGTGGCGGCCATTATCGACCACGATCGGGGGAAACTGGAGCACGGTTGGGGCGAATCTGAGGAACTGGTTGACAAACCGAACGTTCGGTAGGGAGAATAGGTCATGCGTACCTGGAGCAACGAGGAAAGCTTCGATGAGTTCATCGGCAATGACGGGATCGTCGAACCGGGTGATGCAATGCCTGATCGATACCGATGGGAGGTGTTTCGCTTTATTGAGATGCATGCGAACTCTGAACTCTTTGGCGGGCTGTGCGAGCAGTACTGGGTGAGCCGCGCCCCGGGCGTCCACCGAAAGATTGCCTTTCTCGCCAAGACACAAGACGAGATTGGACATGCGCACCTTCTCTACATGGTGGCTGCGGATCTCGGGCTGAAGTCGCGAGAAACCATGCTCGAAGATCTTTTTGCCGGTCGTTCGAAGTTTCACAACGTGTTCCACTACAAAACCCATACGTGGGCAGATCAAATTGTGATCGCGTTCCTGGTCGACGCTGCTGCTCTCACCACGCAACAAGCCGTCTTGAAGAACTGCTCGTACGGGCCTTATCGGCGAGTTCTTCGGCGGATCGTAAGCGAAGAAGGGTTTCACATGCGACATGGCGAGGAAATGCTTCTTACCCTTGCCGATGGTACGAATATCCAACGAGTTATGTTTCAAGAAGCACTCAATCGTTGGTGGGAGGCAGTTATGCACTTCTTCGGACCGCCGACCAAGAACGGTGATCTCTTGATCCGTTGGCGAATCAAGAGTGAAACGAACGAGGCGCTCCGAGACAAGTTCGTGCAGAAGTTCGTCCCAATGTTGATGAACTACGGCTTTCAGATTCCCGACGAGCAACTCCATCAAGACGACGCTCAACGATGGCACATTGGACCGATTGACTGGTCAGCGCTCAGTGCAACGCAGTCCAACGTTGGCGAGGATTCCTCAGCTCGTATCGCACGTTCCAAGCGGGCTTGGGAGGATACTGCCTGGGTGAGAGAGGCGCTCGAGGAATCGGAGCGCATCCGAAACGCGAATCTTGGTGCCGCGTGACCGCCACTGAAGTCACCTTGCTCCAAGCGCAGGCGTGGCAGGTCGCAAGCGGGATCGTCGACCCCGAGCTCGGCAGTGTCACGATTGGAGAACTTGGGCTCGTGCGAAGCGTGACTGTCGATGAAAACAGAAACGTTGAAGTTGTGCTCACGCCGACGTTCCTCGGCTGCCCTGCTCTGTCACTCATCGCCGCCGATGTCTGTCGGGTGCTCAAGACCCTTGACGTCTCCGAAGTGGCCGTCCGTTTCGTGGCCAGCCCGGTGTGGAGTCCATCGCAGATCAACGAACAGGGAAGGGCGAAACTTGTCGAACTTGGAATCGGTGTCGCGGCGGCCGACGGCTCGGTACGTTGTCCTTATTGCGGCGGCGGGAAACTCGCTTCGCGTGTGCCGGTGGGCTCGACGTCGTGTCGAAGCGTGTCATGGTGCTCGGAGTGTCGAACGGTGGTCGACGTGATGCGCGCGTCGTTGGAGAGATAGCAATATGCATACGTATGAAATATTCCTGAAGCCTGATGGCCGCGAAGGTTTTACGCACGCAGGAAGCCTCGACGCTCCCGACGACGAGATGGCCCAGCTCTATGCGCGCGAAACATACCTTCGGCGAGGCGAAGGAGCGCATGCGTGGGTTGTCCGCCGGTCAGCCATCCTCGTGCTGGACCCGATCGACATTCAAGTGACCGCCGAACGTAATCGCGGCATCAACGACGGCTCCATCGTTGCTGCCCGACGCCAGCAACGTCGTAACGACGCTCGCTCGGGAATCTAAAGGGGCGACCATGGACCTTTCGATTCCTTCACCCGCAAGTCATCTGCCCGACGACACGTTCGAACTGCTCGTCGCTCTCGCCGACGACGAGTTTGTCATTGGCCATCGATATTCCGAGTGGCTCGGGCTCTCGCCGTTCCTCGAAGAAGACCTGACGCTCACCTCGATCGCCCAAGATGAACTGGGGCATGCCCGAGCGCTCTACGCCCTCGTCTGGCCCGATTGGATTGAGCGAGACGCATTCGTGATCCGACGGCCGGCGACACAATGGCGTTCGTGCGGCCTGGTTGAGCGAGAAAACGGTCCGTGGGAGGACGCGTTGATGCGGCATTACCTCTACGACGCCGCAGAAGTGCTCCGCTGGACCGGCCTCGTCGAGCGCTTCGGCGCGAGTGTTGCCGGCCTGGCCCAACTTGCAGAAAAGGTGTTGGTTGAGGAGCGTTTTCACCGCAAACACGCCACGGAACTGGTGGAACGCCTGTGCGACACGGAGATCGGCCGCCAACGGCTCAGCGACTCCTACGAGCGGTTCGCCGCCGACGCGATGCTGCTCGAACTTGGGATGAATCCGGGGGATCGGCTCAAGTACCGGGCACAGGTTGTCGACGCATGTTGGTATGGGCAACGACGCCGAGTTCCAATCAACGTCACGGATTCTCGAGATGAACGAGCGCTCATCGACCTCCGGCGCACGCGACATCCTGGATTTGTCTCCGTGGAACAGTCAATCCTCGACGTTGTCCGGTTTGATCCCGCCGCGCGGTGGTGACTCTGGGGCCTACAGCGACAATGGAATTGCGCCGGCGGTGGACCCGATGTCCGTGGCCTCTGCAATGTACGCGAAAGATCGAGCGTCGATGGCGTTGGGAATCGAAATCATCGAAGTTCGTTCGGGGTACAGCCGGGTTCAAATGCCGGTCCAGGAAGATATGGTCAACGGCCACGGTATTTGCCACGGCGGGTTGATCTTTGCGCTCGCCGACACCGCGTTTGAGTACGCCTCGAACAGCGGCAATATCAAGTCGATGGCCGCAGGGGCGGCGATCGACTTCATGGCACCGGCGCGCATGGGTGAACTTCTGACTGCCGAAGCGAAAGAAGACTGGTCCAATGGTCGCGGGGGAGTCACCGAAGTCGTGGTGACCGGAGCGGGTGGTCGGCGAATCGCTGAATTCCGCGGACGCAGCGCGCGACTCGGCGGATTCGTCATCGAACCGCGACTGTAGAGCTGTTCACCGACTTTCTGACCAGCCAGCTAGATCAGCGCTTGATAGAGCAACGGGCGGATCTGACTTCGAATCGGCCAGGTGCTCGATGGGAGAAGCTGCGTCGCAAAGAAAACGGTGAGGTCCTCAACCGGATCAACCAAGGCCCAGGTGCTAGCCGCCCCACCCCACCCGTAGTCGCCAGCAGATCCCGGAACTTTGGCCGCGACCGGATCAAGGGTCACGGACACGGCAAGACCGAAGCCGACCCCGTCGAAGGACGTCTCGGCGAAAAGAGGACGACCGAACGCGGTGAGGTCTGCATTTCCCGGGAGATGATTCGACGCCATCATCGCAATCGTCGTCGGTGAAAGCAGGCGAACGCCGTTGAGTTCGCCGCCATTGTTGAGCATCTGGAGAAATCGGTGGTAATCGTTGGCGGTCCCGACGAGACCGCCGCCGCCGAGGAGCGCCGCCGGTGGCTCCTTCGCCGGGTTGCCCATCGCGTCGAGGCGGGCGGCCGTGCGTCCGGGTCCAACGGGCGCATAGAGAGCCGCAAGTCGGTCCTGCTTGGACTCCGGACACCAGAACGCAGTGTCGCTCATCTGAAGCGGTTCGAAGATACGTGTACGAAAGAACTCGTCGAGAGCCATGCCGCTGCACACTTCGACGACGCGTCCGAGTACGTCTGTCGACATCGAGTAGTTCCATTCCGCTCCAGGCTGAAATGCGAGCGGAAGTTCGGCCAGCTTGTTGCACACGGCCTCGAGGTTCATGCCCGATGGGACGCCCCATTCGAAGCCGTTGTTCCGGTAGATGGCATCGACCGGATTGGCGTGGAGAAAACCATAGGAGAGACCGCTTGTGTGGCTGAACAGGTGCCACATCCGAATGGGCTCAAGCTGTGGCACGGTTATCGGGGCGGCTGCGGTGCCAACCTTGTAAACAGGTGTGTCCTTGAACGCGGGAATATATGTGTGCAGAGGAGTTCGCAATTCGAATGCACCCTCCTCCCAGAGCATGAGCGCCGCAACGGCGGTCACAATTTTGGTGTTCGAGTACAAACGGAAGATCGTGTCCGCAGACCACGGAGTCCTCGCCTCGATGTCGCGGCAGCCGTAGGTCGTCTCGTACGCCACCTCGCCACCGTGACCGACGATCACCTGAAATCCGGGCAATCGTCCGTCGTCGACGAACTTTTGGAAGTGAGCGTCGATCCTTGCGAGTCGGGTGGAGTCAAAGCGGTGACGAGTTGAGCGAGGAGCCATCCCTCGACGGTACGCGTCTTGGGGCGTGCCCGCCACTTGTGGCTCGGCCGACCTCCCGCGACCAACGACGCGCTACGCCACTCCGTGGGGGCCTGGATAAAGGGCGATTCCGGCGAGTGTAAGTTCGGCGATTGTTTCCGCGAGCTCGCGAGGTTTGAGACGCCCACTCGGTTGGTACCACTCGACAATGGAGTTGGCCATGCCGATGACGAGTCGAGCGACGAGTTGCGGGTCTTGATCGGAACGAATTGATCCCTCGCTCTGACCGCAGGCCACGATCGCGCCTACTCGACGATCGAATTGGCGACGTCGCTCTACGGCAGTCCGTTCGATTTCGGAATTACCCCGAGTGCGAAGAAGCACCGTCACCTCGGGCAGCAACGCGTCGGTGAGTTCGACAACGCGGATCACGATGTGTCGAACGCGGTCGATTGCTGGGCCTCGCGTTGCCTCTGGTTCGTTGAGCATGTTCACCAGCGCGTCGAGGGCCCGGTCGAAACCTCGCCCCAGCAGCTCCTCCTTCGCGCCGATGTGGTGATAAAACGCTGCTTTCGTGATACCAGCAGCAGCAGCGAGATGTTCCATCGACGTGGCGTCGTAGCCCCGTTCGCGAAACACCCGAAGTGCAACGTCGGTGAGTGTGTCGACGTCGTAGCGGACACGTGACGGGGTCGACGGGGGCACGCTGTGAGCTTACTGACCGTTCAGTCGGTCGCGCTCGAACGTAGGGCAGTGCTCGCATTTGGGTACGGACGACGTGTAGCGCCGGAATTGACAACTCGTCGGGGTTGACTTCAGGAGGAAGGGATTCTGGTCGATAGGTCGGTGTGGGGAACGCGTACAAACCTTCGGCGACGAGACCCAGCGCGACCGCGGAGCGTCGGCGCGGCTACGCGCTCGACGAGCAGCTCAAGCCGATCTTTCCGCTGGTTGTCGCATGGGCCTTCGGCTTTTGTTGCCTTGCCGTCGTGGCACAAAGCGGCGACGTTGGTGAACTCATGCTCGATCCAACCTGGGTGGGTGGAGCGGCATGGTATGCGGGCGTAGTATCGCAGCTGGGGGCCGTGGCGTGGACGGGGGCCGGTGTTTCGGCGTTGTTCGGTGCGTGGTTGGCGCGGGTCGGTGGCCGTGCAGAAGCGAGCCGGTTTCTGTTCGTGGGTGCGTTGGCGACGTCGGTACTTCTGGCCGACGATCTCTTTGCGTTTCATGCGGTGCTGCTGCCCCAAATCGGCGTCCCGAAGACCATCGCGCAGTTACTGATAATTGCGCCGGCGGCGTTCTGGGCGCTTCGATACCGAGGCCAACTGCACCGCACCCGTTATTCCGTCCTCGTTGCGTCGATATTGGCCAATGCCACGTCGCTCCTGGTGGATGTTCTCGTAGGACCCGGACGCTATGACTTCACCGTGCTGTTCGAGGATGGACCGAAGTTCTTGGGTGCGCTGGCCTGGGCAACCTATTTCGCCATGACCAGTGGCGACATCGCACGGTCAGTGTTGCAATCGATCACGTCGGCCGAGTCCCCCGACCCGGCGCACAGTGAAAAGTCGGACTTGCCAGGAACGAAGTCGTATGTATTGGCTCGGTTGTGAACCAATCGGTGATCGCTGGCTACGGTTAGGGGATGCCTACTGACCGGTCTGCGAAAGATTCCAAACCACGCGGCAACAAAGCCGCCGAAGACTTTGACCTTGCGTCGCTGTTTGTCGGACCGGCGAACATCATGACCGGTGTCCTCGGCCTGGCCGATAGTGGCCGTAAGACGGTTGCCGGGGTCATCGAGACGATTGCCTCCCTCCAGCGGGCAGCGAAGGCGCTGGAGTCCTTGGCGGTTCGCCTCGATGCTGTCGTGGCGGAGATTGAAGCGCCGTTGAAGGTCCTGGCTCCCGAGCTGGAAAAGGCGACGGCGCGTCTGGTGCGGGTAAGTGAAGCCTTCGAGGGACCTCTCGATCGTTTGATTCCCGGCCTTGAAGGTGCGATCTCGTCACTCGATCGAGTTTCGATATCGCAGTTGCCCGACACGCTCGAGTCGTTACAGCGACAGCTCATCTCGATTCTCGAGGTATTCCGAGACCTGCCCCGCGGCCTCAGCGCTGTGGGTGATCTGGTCAGCAGAACCGGGTTCGCGAGTCGCTCGAGAACACCTACCCCGAAAGCCGCAAAGGGTTCGGCCGACACGCGACCGACGTCGGACCCGAAGAAAGCCCCTCCGACGCGCTAGCTCGAGGGCGTTTGAGTTTCCACCACGTCGCCGTATTCCACGACGCCGTCCTCGGGGGCGGTGACCGTGATGGGTGATTTGGCAGGGGTGTAGGTATTCAAGAATTCGACCGGTTCGGCGGCGTCGGCTCCGTCGAGCGGCTCAAGTCGCCACTTGACCGCAGTAATCGAACCTCGCCTGTCAATCAGGGCTTCAACGGCAACGCTGTCCTTGTAGCGGTCGGGGCTGAGGTACGCGGAAACTGCTTCGAGCGATCCGGTTCCGCGGAGTCGGCGCACTCCCTTTTGCTTGTCGGACTTCGTCGAATTGTCTTTCCAATTCGCGACGCTCGACACCATGCCCGGAGTTGCGAACGTTATCTCCATCAAGATTGCGCCGGCCGGAACAGCACCAGTTCCGGGACTCGATCGGACCCAGGAGCCGCCAACTTCGGCAATCGCTGCGGAGTCGACCTTTTGGTACGCGGCGCTGTCCACATAGACATACCGTTCGGGGGATCCTTCGATGGTCACGTTCAGGTCGGCCAAACGCCGACTGAAATCGATGCGGCCCTTCAGTCCATAGACGCCTTCGGGTGGCGTGATCTCCGGTTGAATGAAGCGCAACGTCCCGAACACCTCGCGTGCACCTCGGCTTTGCGCGGCCCGTCGCACCAAAATGGCGACCGGGAGTTCCGCATAGTCCGGGAGCAGACGACCGTTCGTCGTGCGTGGTGATGCTTTCGTTGTTTTCGTCGCGGCATCGGCCAGGCAGGGCTCACCGATTGTGAAAATACCGACCAGCAATCCGAGACCGATGCGACGCAAACGCATTAGGCGGTGTGCGGCTTGAAGGCCGGCGGGCGTCGTTCGAGAAAGCTACGTACGCCTTCTTTGAAGTCATCGCGTTTGAGCGATGCAACCATCTCGCGGTTGGCCATATCGGTGGCTTCCATCAGCGATCGGTTGTAGTCGCCAAGCACTTGTTGTTTCATGATCGCCATGGAAGTCGGGCAACAGTTGGTCGCAAGATCATACGCGTACGAAAGAGCCTCCTCCAGTACATGTTCCTTCGGCACGACCTTGTTGACGAGGCCGATCTCCTTGGCCTCAGCGGCGACGAACGTTCGAGAGGACAGGAGGAGATCCATCGCAACGCTATGTCCGACGAGCCGAGGCAGCAGCCAGGCTGAACCGTATTCGGCAACGAGTCCGCGTCGTGAAAACGCGATTGTGAACTTCGCACCTTCGGCGGCGATACGCAGATCGAACATGAGGGCCTGGACCAGGCCGACGCCAGCACATGCCCCGTTAATCGCACCGATGATCGGTTTCGATATCAGCATCGGCGTGTAATTGGGGCGTGCCGCATGTTCGGGGTCACCGATTCCGCCAGCGTCGGTCGTGGCGCCCGAGAGCATCTGCATGTCGGCCCCGGGGCAGAAGGATTTGCCGGCTCCGGTCACCACAATGGCCCGGACATCGGGGTCTGCCTCGCATTCGATAAGAAGGTCGAAGTACCGATTTTGCATTGCGCCGGTCCATCCGTTGTTTGCCTCGGGACGGTTCAGGGTGATTGTCGCGACACCCCTGTCTATGGAACACAACACCACATCGTTCGAACTCATCGGATCCCTCTCAAGAATCGAAAAGACTTCGGCGCGCACTGCGCCGCTCCAGAATGTACCGTAGCAGCGAGCTTGCGTTCAGCCTCCAATCAGCGCTGATGCCGCTGGCGGCGGCACCACGATCGGATGAGGGATTTGCCGAGTCGATCGTCGGTTTACGCCGTGATGTTGATTTCGAATTCTCCGTTGCCGCGCACCTTCGCAATCTGTAGCGCTTCCCAAGCCCGACGGAAGAGGCTGTTGACGTCTTCGTTCGGCGAGGCAACGGCCATTCCGAGGTTCATGCCAACGATGAGATCGCTGTTCTCCTTGCCAGCGAGCGGTTCACTGAGCTTGCCAATCAGGCGACGGGCAACGACGGGGAGGTCTTCCGCGAACAGCCAATTGATGCTGAGCACCGCCAAAATGTTGCCATCAATGCGGCCCGCGATCTCGATGCTGCGGATGGTCGCCTCAAGCCGTTTTGCCAGGAGAAACAGGTAATCATTTGCAACACGAGTCCCGACAGCGGCCTGCTGGAGCTCGAGTCCGTGCAGGTCGATGAAGGAGACCGACACGGTAAGGGCATCGGCTCGCATTCGCGCAGTCGTCGCTTGAACGTGTTGTGCGAAGAGCAGCTTGTTCGCGAGGCCCGTGGTCTTGTCGACACCGGGCTCCTCGTTGGAAACGGGAACCTCTTCGCGCACCGGTGCAGGCTTGTGGCCGAGGAGCAATGAGGGATCGGTGAAGCCTTGCTGAAGGGCCGGTGGAGTCCACTCGCCCGACATCGGTGCTTCTCGCAGTCCAAACTTGGGCGCTGGAGCGACGGGCGAACCCGCGTTGGCCTCTGCGCCAATCGACCAACCCGTTGCGGCTTCGGGAGTGTCGGCGACCGGGGTTGGCGAGTCGGACAGAGTCGGCGTCGTCGAATAATCGTGTGTTTCGGCGATGTCTTCATGCTCGGCGACTGCGGCGTTCGCACTCGGCCGGCTGGCTGGTGCAGGTTCGTCAGCGAGGAAGTCGTCGGCCGACGCCGCGGCCAACAGGCTCGTGTGCTCGGTCGGGATGAGAGTCGAGGGAAGGGGCGCAACCGCGTGTGGTTTGGCCGGGTCGATCATCAGGTCGGAGAAGTGAATTGCTCCGACGTAGCCAATTGTCGCACCGCTGGAATCCATGATGGGACTCGCTGCCGCTTTGGTGTCGACGACTTCACCCGACCGGCGAAAAATCGGGAGGTCGGTGATCCATCCGTGACGCATCTGGTGGGCCGCACCGGCTACGGCACGAAACACCTGGCGGCCATCTTCGGGAATCGCCTGGAGCCACCCGGTTCCGAGTGCGTCGGGGAGAGGCTGGCCCGTCGCCCGATTCCAACCTTCGGCCATGAAGGTGCACTGACCGCGCCCATCGAGGTGGAAAAAGGTAAGGCTCGACCCTTTCGCCATTATCTGTGAACTTATGAAATCGCCGTGCAGCGCGGCATTGGCTGCCTGGCGCGACGACACTTCCATTACAGCGGTAGTGACCGCAAGAACTGACCCGTTCTCGATGAGCGGCACGAGTTGAAACGTCAGACTTCGCTTGCTTCCATCGACCATGTCGGTCTCTACCAGGAACGGCGGGTCAGTGACTCCGGAGAGAGCGTGTTCGAACGCAGATTGGATGGGGGCCTGAGCGACGAACGGGGTCACGTCGAAAATGCTGCGCTGCACTGCTGTGTGGGGATCGAGACCCAATAGGAGGGGGGCGTCTCCGCCGAAGTAGACAACCTCACCAGTCGTGTTGAGAAGCATGGTGCCGTTGGAAGTTTGTTGGAGCAGCTCAAGTAGGCCGGAGATCCGAGGATCCGGTGCTGGGGCGCTTTGAGCAGGGGTTGCACGTTCTACTTGCACTCCGGAGACATCGGCACTCCCTCTACTCGGGTTGAACAGTTTTTGGAGGTTTCTACGCCCAGGGCGAAAAGCGCCTGTCGTTCGATACTGCCGAAAACTCGGCGAAGATGGATGTATGGACACTGGCTTGATAGGACTGGGAAAAATGGGTGCGAACATGGCGGAGCGCCTGGTTCGCGGAGGGCATCGTGTTGTTGCGTTCGATCGCTCATCTGATGCGGTGGCTGCATCGGTTGCCCGCGGTTCCCAAGGGGTCGGCTCACTCGGTGAACTCGTAGCGGCGTTGGGCAACGGGCCGCGAGTCGTGTGGGTCATGGTGCCGGCTGGCGATCCGACCCAGGCGACCATCGATGCGCTCGCCGAGATCCTGGCGCCGGGTGACATCTTGATCGACGGCGGAAACTCGAACTATAAGCAAACGCAAAAACGTGCCGAGATGCTTGGCGAGAAACAGATCTCGATGTTAGATGCCGGGACCTCGGGCGGTATCTGGGGATTGGAAAACGGGTACTGCCTGATGATTGGAGGGCCGACGGCGGCCTACGAACACTGCAAGCCAATCTTCAAGACCCTCGCCCCCCAAGACGGGGAATTGCATGTCGACTCGAAGGCCGGTGCCGGACATTTCACGAAAATGGTCCACAACGGAATCGAATACGCGATGATGCAGTCCTATGGCGAAGGCCTGGAGATCATTGAGAAGAGCCCGTTCGATGTCGATCAGGCCAAACTCACTGCGGTGTGGAACCACGGATCGGTGGTTCGGTCGTGGCTCCTTGAACTCTTGGCCGACTTCTTGGCGAAGGACCCCGAACTGCAAACGCTCAAAGCCTATGTGGATGACTCCGGTGAAGGCCGATGGACGGTCGACGCCGCCGTGGAATTTGGGGCGCCGGCGTACACAATCGCAAGTTCGCTGTTCGCCCGGTTCGCGAGCCGAGAGTCCGACGCATATGGTTTGAAGGTGCTTTCGGCGCTCCGGGCTTCCTTTGGCGGCCACCCGGTGAAGAGAGCTGAGTGATGACCGAGCCTGGATCTGCGACGGGAGCATCGGTCGACATATTGGCCAAGGTTCGATCGGTGAAAGGAACGACACTCATCGCGATCATCAATCTCCTCCTGGTCGCCGTGTTTGCGGTGAATTTCTTTGCGGCGCGGCAGAACAATGCCGAAGAAAAGTTGCGGCGAAGCGATGCCACGACCCTGCACGATCCCTCCCTTGTCGTCGAGAACTGGAAGCCGTTGAAAGATGGCATGGAGTTGACCCTTCGACCAGTTGACGTGTCGAATAGGCCGTTGATCTCCAAGATCCAGAGAACGTTGTCATGGCAACGGGGAAACTATCTGCGCGCGGACTATTCCGACCCCCGCTTCGGCAACAAGGATCTCCCCGGGCGCGCCGATCTTGAGTTCGGCACGGCTCACGAGTCACTGAACGTTCGCTACTTCAAGCTTGTCGACGGGGCACAGTTGCGTTGGATCACGACCGACGAAGTGATGCTCGATTCATTGCAGGAATGGGCAACCGCCATTGCGGCCGCTCCCGCGTCGTAGGCGCTGCCAAACTCTGGCTGAGTACGCTCATCTTGTAACGATGCGCACGAGCTAGCCTCGATATATGAAGCATTTGCGCAGGTCTTGGCGGTTGAGACACGCTCGGAGTCGTGGGGGACCGGTCGGGGTTTGCGTTGTCCTCGTGGTTCTCGGAACTGGTTCTTCTACGGCTGCGGCGGGTGCTGCGGCGAAGACGAAGGATTCGAAGCCGCAGGTCCGCACCGTTGACGTTGAGATGATGGCCAACGCCTTCAAGCCCACGCTGATTCGGATCGGGGTAAACGAGACTATTCAGTTCCGGTTCATCAACAAAACGGTGGCCCCGCATGAGGCGCTGATCGGCGATACCGACGTCCAGATCAAGCACGCAAAAGAGATGAAAGCGGTGACGAGCGCGGGCTCCGATCACATGGATCACATGAATAGCTCCACGAAGGGCTACGTACTGGTCAAACCCAAGTCGACGAAAACCCTCTCCTATCGCTTCACGAAGGAGGGGCGCCTTCTGATTGGTTGTCATCAGCCGGGGCACTGGGAGGGTGGAATGAAACTCACGCTCGTCGTCCAACCGAAGTCTGTGATCTAGTTCGCTCGTCGGACCCGTTTCCTTCCGATCACCGAAGCCAGCAACGAAGTTCAGGGTCGCGTGCCGTGTCCCAGACCGACGCGAATTGCTCCCGGAATAGCCGCCGATCGCAACGTTCCTCGGCAATGGTCAACCCCACGAGGAGTCCGGTCGCCGGGTTGGCTTTTGCGGCAGCACGCAACCATTCTTCGGCGATCACGGTGTCTTGGAATGAACCCAATACTTCTTGAACATCGGCGAGCGCCCGGGAGAATCGGCGGGCATCTTTTCCGAAGACCACCGAGGCTGCTTCGCTGGCATAGCGGCACCGCTTGGTAAGAATGCGCACTTCATGCCAAGCAAGGTCAGGAGAATCGACGTCGAGGGCCCCGGCAGCGGTTTTGAGCCGTCGCCATCGTTTCTCTACGAGTTCGGACATGACCGGTCGGGCCCCCTTGGCGGGGATTTTTTCGTCGTCATCGACGAAGTGTGGCTGCCTGGTCGCAGCGATCAGAACCTCGATGAGTGCGTCATATCGATCCGTGGACATCGCCCGCAGCAGTTGCGAACGGCCGCGTCCGTGGACGTTGGCGAGTCGGGCGAGCAGTTGAACAGCCATGGTCGTGTCGCCTGGCGAGAGGGTTTGGAATCGATCTCGGAGGCGGCGTTGGAGAACATCGGCGTCTCGGACGACACCTGCTGCCGTGCCGATCCAACGGAGTTCCTCGCGCAGCGGTCTTGCCCACGTTGGTTCGAGCACAGGCGCGAACGTCGTGAGATCAGAACGGAAGCGGCGGGCGGCGACACGGAAATCATGCAGATCTTCGGGCTCGTCGCCTGCCCGAATGAGGGGATCGCGCTGAATGAGTTGCTCAAGTGATCCGGCCAGCACGTTGCTCACGAGATCGCCCACTGTTGCTCGGCGCGAAAGGTTCATGACGTGCACGTCGGGTTTTCGTTGCGCATCAGATCCCAACACGCGAACGACCTTCGACAGCACTGGGTTTTCTACCTGGCAACCAGCTTGTTGCAATCGGCGACGCAGAGCGCGAAGCATTGAGTCCGCATCCACTTCCGTCGCAACTTCCACTTCGATTTCGCGAAACGACACCGAGGGACCGTTGACCGGTTCGCCCATCACCAGGTCATCGGACACGGTAGCAATCGACACACCATCGATGAGCAAGGACGTGTCGGACCTGTTCGTTCGAACGTTCGCCACAAGCCCTAATGGCTGCCCTCGTCTGAACACCCGGATAAGTTCGGCGGCCCGAGCAGGGACCTTCGTCCGATGTCCGGCAAACGTAACCTCGCAACGCGATACGACCGACTTGTCTGAGCCCTCTGGGAGCTTCACCGTCCAGATCGGTGTGGGGCGTTCGTCACGCCAGCGTAGCGATGCACCCCATCGAGCAAGCGCCAGGGTTGGCGTGTCGTAGTAGTCGGCGACCATTTCCTGGGTCAGCGTCGGGCCGAGCACGACACCGGGAGCCACTCCCGTGAGGTCGGGCAGCACCGTGTCTGTGCCGGCGACCATCTTGAGTTCGTGTTCCTGAGCCATAGTCACACCTTGTTATTGGAAAGGGCCCGACGCCACGGCCTGAACGCCCATGCGACGCTACGCGGACCATAGTCGTTCACCGAAGCAACGAGAACGGCCGAACCGAACGGCTTGACTTCGTCAGTCGGAAAGGGGGAACCGAACGACAAAGGTCGCGCCGGTACCGGGTGAGTCCTCGATGTGAACGGTGCCCCCGTGCGCGGCCGCAATCTCGGCCACGATTGAAAGGCCCAGCCCGGAGCCACCGTCGGTTCGTGAGCGGGAATGGTCCAAGCGAGTGAAGCGGTCAAACACGCGCTCGCGATCTTCGAGTGCGATGCCGGGACCGTCATCGGCGATGCGCAGTTCCGCGTTCGCGTTTGCGGCGACGAGTCGTACCGTGACGGCAGCGGCCGCATGGCGCTGGGCATTTTCGAGGAGATTCGCCACGAGGCGTCGAAGTTGATCGGCGTTGCCGGAAATTCGTGCAGCCGACACCTGTGAGCTTTGAATCGGGACCCGAGAGAATGTACGTGTGCTTTCTATTTCCTGCATGACGACGTCGTCAAGGTCGGTCTCCAAAAGAGATGGTGCCTTGGGTCCGGAATCCGACTTCGCCAAATACAGAAGGTCACGCACCATGCGTTCCATACGGCTGTTCTCATGGAGCACGTTCTTGGCTACCGCTGGCCAGTCGGGACCCGTCGAAGAGCGCAACGCCACCTCCAAACGAGTTCGGTTGCTGGCCAGCGGACTCCGCAATTCATGCGATGCGTCACTCACGAAACGGGCCTGACGATCACTTGACGCTTGTAGACGATCGAGCAAGGAATTCATGGTGCGAGCGAGTCGGCCGAGTTCGTCGTCGACCGGGCGCGTTGTTACTCGGGCCGCAAGATTCGACGGTGATACCGCGTCGACTTCGGCACGAAGTCGGTCCACGGGTCGGATCGCACTTCGGACAACGAACCAAATCAGAGCCAATGTGCCGGCGAGGAGAAGTGGCATGAAACGGCCGAGCTGCCCTTTCAGGGAATCTTCGGCGTTCTGAGCAATCTGGAGCGGTGCCGCGACGACCACCAATCGGGAACCGGAATCGGTCGCGACGGTCTTTCCAACGACAAGGCAGGGTGCGCCGTCGATCGTCAGAGTCGCTTTGTGCACACCGTCTCCCGTTTTCGACAGCCAACCAAGTTTGCTGAAATCAAACATCGTGTGCATGTCGCCGACGTTTTGAGACGACGCAACGACCTCGGTGCGTTCGTTGATGACTTGCACCATGAGCGGGGAGTCTCGTTGCGATACCAGCCGCGTTGGTGCGTTGCCCGCACGAACCAGCTCTGTTGTGTGGTTCAGGCGAATCCTGGCGAGGCTGTCAAGTTCATCCATCTGCGCCGTGTGAAGGGATCGAACGAGGATCACACTGGCAATTCCGAGCGAAACAGCAAGGACTACTCCGGCAAGAGCAGTGATCTTGGTCGTCAGCCGAAGTTGCGTTCGTGGCATTGAACGAGGGTTTGTCACTAGCGGTCGGCATCGAAGCGATACCCGATGCCGCGAACTGTTTGCAGGGACGAGCGACCGAAGGGTACGTCGATCTTGCGACGAAGATACCCCACATAGACCTCGACAACGTTTGGATCTCCCTCGAAGGTCGGGCCCCACACTTGTTCGAGAAGAGCGATTTTTGCGATTGGTTCGGGACTTGCCTGGATGATTGCACCAAGGAGGTCGAGTTCGCGCGCCGTCAGATCGATCGCGACGTTCTCTCGCCAACATCGCCGTTGGCGAACATCAATCACGAGGCTTCCCCGTTCGACACGCCCATCGGTCGCTGCCTCCGCAGATTGACGTCGGCGTTGCAAGGCACGCAACCGAGCAAGCAGTACAACGAACGAGAACGGTTTCGATAGAAAATCGTCGGCACCGGTGTCGAGAGCTTCGGCTTCATCGAACTCGCCGGTCTTGGCTGTCAGCATCAAGATCGGCGAGTTCACACCTGCCGTTCTCAGGTCCGCGCAGAGCCGGTAGCCGTTGCGTTTCGGCAACATGATGTCGAGAACGATGAGGTCGACGCCCGCCTCCGCGCATCGGATGAATCCTTCGTCGCCGTCGTGGGCAAGGATGACATCGAAGCCTTCGGCGCTAAGGCCTTCACGCAAGCTCTCCGTAAGAGCAACCTCATCGTCGACGATGACGATACGACCTTTGGTGTTCATGCTGGCGATCCTAGGCTTGCGAGTCTGGAGTGTGTCCGCAATGCAGCGCTACGGGCTTGCAACTGATGTCGCTTCGGCGAGCAGCGCGGCGACGACTTTGTCCTGCTCGAGGTATGCGCCTTCGCCTGCGTGGAAGTGCCGAACCTTGCCTGCTCTGTCGACGTAATAGAACGCCGGCCAGTATCGGTTGCGATACCTTTTCCACGTCGTGAATCCGTTGTCTTGCAACACGGGCCATGTAATCCCCTCGTCGTCAACGGCCTTGCGAACGTTGTCGATTTCTTTTTCGTAGTCGAACTCGGGCGAGTGGATGCCGACGATCTCGAATCCTTTGGCGTGGTACTTCGCGTAGAGCTCCTTCACGTGGGGAAGCGTGCGTTGGCAGTTGATGCAGCCAAAGGTCCAGAAGTTCACGAGCACGACCTTGCCCCGTAGGTCGGCAAGGGTTTGGGATTTGCTGTTGATCCACGTTCCGCCCACGGCGAATTCGGGTGCTGCGGTCGGCGCGTCCACATTGAACTTCACGCCTTTCGGTGTCGCTTTGACCGGAGACCTTGAGGCCTTGGAGCTCTTGGAGGCCGCGACGGCGTTGCTGTTTTTCGCGAGTGTCGTCTCCAGCCCGAGTACCGCGAGGCCCAGAGAACCGAGTAGGGATAGGGCACGAAACGGTCTCGATGCGCTCACCGCATAAAGGTATGGCGGATCCGACGGGTGACAGGCGGCCATGCGCTCAGGTCGGTCACAGTTTGGTGAAGGCTTCTTCTCGAAACCTCAGCTGCGCTCCGTCAGCGCGTTTGGATCAGTTCTCCAGAGTCAACACGTCCGAAGCCAGAAGCTCCAACTCTGCAGTCATGTTCGTGACCGGATTCGCAGGAAGCAGCACAAACTTCGAGTAGCCGGCGTCGATGAACCTATTGATAAGTGCACGAACTTCTTGCACTCCAACCGGAAACAGTTGGCTCATATCAGTGATATCGGGCCGACGGGCCCGTATCCGATCGATGAACGTACCGTGGAGCGGCTCTCCGGACGAGTAGACGATCAGGACACCGAAGTGATCATCGTCAATCTTGCGTCCGGCGTCTTCCGCGGCCTGTTCGACGGCGCGCTTCTTTTCGAGGGCCTCGGGTGCAGTTATGAAGCTCGGCAACCAGCCGTCGGCGAGGCGTCCGACTCGCTTCAGCTCCGACGGTGCGATTCCACCGAGCCATACGTCGAGTGGTTTCGCAAGACGCGGACCCACAGAAATGTTGGCGCAAGAGTAGAACCGGCCCTCATGGTCGACATGGGTCTCGGTCCACAGGCGGCGCATCAGCTCGAGGGCCTCGTTGAACATCGGCGCACGTTCCTCACGAACAACGCCGAACCCGGCATGTTCTCGAGGATCTGCTGCGCCTAAGCCAAACGCGGGGAGGATCCGATTACCCGACAGCATGGCAAGGCTTGCCATTTCCTTGGCCACCAGAACGGGGTTTCGTCCGGGTAGCACCATGACGCTCATCCCGAACTTCAATTTGGTGGTGCGTCCGGCTGCGAACGCCATCGCCGACCCAGGATCCGGGGCATCACCGTTGATCCGTTCGGAAAACCAGAGCGAGTCGAAACCAAGGCCTTCGAGGTCATCAACGAATCGGCCGTAGTCTTCGCCGGTCCATGGCATTCCCTGAGTTCCAAGCCCGTAGCCAATTCGAATCTTCACGGCCACGAACGTACTTGGCACTCCCGAGAGACCGCAACCACGCAGCGGGTGAGAAGCTCCTGTTGTGCACGCGGTCTCGTAGGCTCAACAGGGTGAGTGCTATTTCAGTCCCTGAGCCCACGGCCGCGCCCAATGCAGGCCTCGACCCAACGTCCATGTTTCGTCTCGACGGTCAGGTGGTCGTGATCACCGGAACGAGTTCGGGAATCGGAACGCAGTTCGCTCGGGTGCTTCATGCGGCCGGGGCCCAACTGGTCATGGCCGCTCGGCGTCTCGACCGTTTGGAAGCATTGGCGACGGAGCTGCCCGGGAGCGTGCCAATAGCGTGCGACGTTTCGGTCGACTCGCAATGTGAAGCACTCGTAGATTCGGCGCTCGCTCGTTTCGGCCAGATCGATGTGTTGATCAACAACGCGGGCACCGTCTCGACGCATCGCCCCGAGGAAGAACCAATGGTCGAGTGGCGTCGGGTCATGGCTATCAATATCGATGCGGCGTTTCATCTTTCCCAGTTGGTCGCTCGGAAGGACATGTTGGTGCGGCGCTCCGGAAACATCATCAACGTTGCATCCGTTCTTGGACTGGTGAGCTCAGGGCGACTCAACCAGGCGAGCTACGCCGCATCGAAGGGCGCGCTGGTGAACATCTCTCGGGAGCTGGCGTGCCTTTGGGCTCGGAAGAACATTCGGGTCAATGCTCTTTGCCCGGGGTTCTTCGACTCCGAACTCACCCACGAATTGATCGAGGGTGATTTTGGATCGAAGTGGCTCGTGGACCAGACACCGATGGGTCGAATCGGCGATGCGCACGAACTCGACGGCGCGCTGTTGTTCTTGGCGAGCAAGGCATCGACGTATGTAACCGGAGCCACCTTGGTGGTCGATGGCGGTTGGTCAGCAAAGTAGGTCCGACGATCTCGACGCCAGCCGTGAGTCCGGTCTGTTCAGTCCATATCCATCGTGTCGGTGGCTGGGGAGTCCTTCGCGCGGTGTTTCATATGGGCGCGGACCGTTTTGCACTTCGTAGGATGCGTGGGCTGCGTTTTTGGAAGCTTCTCGGGACCGGAAGCGGGGACACCTTTGGCGTTCGCGATGCCGATTTGTTTCACTGGGCCTTGTTCTGTGTGTGGGACTCGGAAGCGGAGCGAGACCGTTTCGAGAGCTCTGATCTGGCTCGTAGTTGGGCTCAGTTTTCGAGAGCAACATGGTCAGCCACTCTTGCTCCGCTGGCCTGGAAGGGAAGCTGGTCAGGCGTGGATCCCTTCGCTGGATTCGATCCGATCGAATCGGCCACCTCGGCTGACGAGCCAGTGATCGCTGCGGTTACGAGGGCTCGCGTTCGCCCCCGTCAGTGGCGTTCGTTTTGGTGCGCCGTTCCGGCAGTGGCGGCATCGATGCGCGAAACACCCGGACTTATCTATCGGGTCGGAATTGGTGAGGCCCCCCTTGGTCTCCAGGGAACCTTCTCGCTTTGGGAGTCGAACGAGAGCATTAATACGTTTGCGTATAAAACCCGAGCACATACAGACGTCATCCGGGAGACGCACCGGTCCGGATGGTACGCCGAAGAGCTCTTCGCCCGATTTGTCGTATTGTCGAGCAAAGGAAACCTCGATGGTCTCGACCGTAGCTGACCGGTCTCCGGCCTCGCGTTGGTTCGGGATATCGCTCACCGCTGGTGTAATTGCCATCCTCGCCCAGGTCGTGCACCCGCTGGTTCATGGAGAGACCCGACGTATGCTTACGATCTTGTCCGTCCTCGCGTTTTGCGCCTTCTCGTGCGTGCACTCGCTTTCAGTTCATCGACTACAGGGGGTGCTTTGCGTCCTCGGCGTCTGTGCCGGAATAGGCCTCGCTGTTGAAGCCGTTGGATTTCGGACCGGTATTCCCTTCGGCAATTACAGCTACACGACAAGTCTCGGACTACGAGTCCTTGGTGTTCCCGTTGTTGTTCCCCTCGCCTGGGCGATGATGGGATGGCCTGCGCTCTTGGCGGCGCGCCGGGCGTTTCGCAGGGGTGTTCGAGTCAGTGTCTATGGGGCGCTGATCCTCACCGCATGGGACCTTCTCCTTGACCCGCAGATGGTCGATGCCGGTCATTGGGTTTGGTCGCCGACTCCGGGGCCGGCCCTCAACGAGATACCAATGGTCAATTCGTTGGGCTGGTTCGGTGTTGCGTTTGTGATGTTGACGTTGTTGGATCGGCTGCTTCCGCCGACCGGTTTGGAGCACCAGGGCGCCCTTTTGAGACTGTGGCCCGCATGGGTCATGTTGGCATGGACCTGGTTCTCGGAATCGGTCGGTCACCTTCTGTTTTTCGGAATGCCCCGAGTAGGTGTCATCGGTGGAGCCGTGTTCGGGGCCGTTCTCGTCCCTTGGGCTCGATGCGTTCGAAGCGATGTTCGATCACACTCCGAAAACGCGTCTCACTCCGTTTCGCGAAAATGCGCCGGATGACTACGGAACGATTTGTCGCCTGTTCGTCGGCACTTGCCGGACTTCTAACTGCACATACATTTGTTAATCAGAAGCTCCTGCGACGACCCAGCATTGACCCGCCGACCGTTTTCGAGGAGGTTTGCGTATGCGTTCCCGCGCGGAACGAGGCGGCAAACATCGACGCGTGCCTCGCCTCGATACTGGCTTCAACGGGGATCCCCAAGTTGCTGGTGATCGTCCTCGACGACGCCTCGGACGACACCACGGCGGTGCAAGTAGCCGAGATCGCTGCCCGTAACCGTCGGGTCACCTCCGTACGAGGGGGGCCGGAGCTTCCTGGGGGGTGGATCGGCAAGACCAACGCAGCCCAACAACTCTTCGAACGGTCCACCGGCACGTACATCGTGTTCGTCGACGCCGATGTGCGGCTTGAACCGGACGCAATTCGCGCCAGCATTGGATTGTTGAACACTGCAGATCTGGATCTGGTGAGCCCGTACCCTCGCCAGATCGCAATCACAGCCGCCGAGCGCTTGGTGCAACCGCTGCTTCAGTGGCTTTGGCTGACCTTTCTCCCGCTTCGCCTTGCGGAGCAGCGCCAACCCGTGACGATGGTCGCCGCCAATGGACAGTTCATGGTGGCGCGACGAGAAGCGCTTTCCGCCGTCGACGGCTTTCGCCGCGTAGCTGGTGAGGTTCTCGACGATGTGGCACTTGGTCGGACCCTGAAGCGAGCCGGATTTCGTGTAGCGGTGGTCGACGGGACGCAGCTCGCAAGTTGTCGCATGTACGATTCGTGGCCAGCACTCCGAGATGGCTACACCAAGAATCTCTGGTCGGCAACCGGGTCACCCATGGGCGCTGTTGCGCTCGGCGCAATGTTGACGGCCGCCTACGTTGTCCCGCCCGTCGCCGGTGTGTTGGGATCCATTGCGGGTCGACGCCGCTTGGCGACGTACGGCGGTCTCGGTACGGTGGCAGGGGCCATCGGTAGGCTAATAAGCGCGCGTACAACGGGAGCGAGAGTCGCCGACTCTCTCGCGCACCCCATTTCGATCGTAACTCTCGTAATGCTGATTGCCCGAAGCTGGCGCCACCACAACCGAGGTCTGATTGTTTGGAAGGGAAGAACGCTATGACGCCGAATCGGCCGACGGCTATCGTCATCGGTGGCGGGGTGGGTGGCCTCGCTGTTGCGGCTCGTCTGGCACGGCAGGGTTGGACAGTTCGATTGTTCGAACAGGCAGATCACGTCGGTGGCAAGCTCGGGCGGTACGAACGCGACGGATTTCGTTTCGATACGGGCCCTTCCATTCTCACGATGCCCTACGTGTTCGAAGAACTTTTTGCCGATACCGGTGCGCCCATGTCGTCGGTCTTACAACTTCGTCGGATCGATCCCGTCGCCCGGTATCGATTTGGCGATGGCACATGGTTGGACGCAGCAGCATCGAGCGACGATCTTCTTCGAAACGTCGAAGCTATGAGGGCCGGAAACGCCGCACAATTGTCGGCGTTCTTCGCCCGCAGCACCCTGATCTGGAACGCGACCCATGCAACATTCCTGGAGAACGCACTCACCAAGACCGCACTCGTGATGGCAGCGCGCCGTTTCGCGGACTTTCGGACTATCGCGCCGTGGAGCACGCTGCGATCTTTGGCCAACCGCTATCTCGACGATCATCGGCTGGTCACATTTGTTGATCGCTACGCCACCTATACCGGTTCCGACCCTCGGCGTGCACCCGCCGCGCTGGCGTCGATCCCGTACGTTGAACGAGCGTTTGGGGTCTGGTATGTGGAGGGTGGTCTCCGCCGGCTGGCCGATGCACTTGAAGAGCGATGCCATCAACTCGGCGTGTCGATCGAGACGAACGCCGACGTCGAAGAAGTATCTGTCGCTGCAGGGCGTGCATCGGGTGTCGTGGTCCGGGGTGAAAGAATTTCGGCTGACGTGGTGGTCGCAAATGCCGACGCCCGTCACCTCTATGAGGACCTTCTTCGTCGTTCTGGCTCAACGAAATGCGCTGGTGCTCTTCGTCGTTTGCGGCGCGCCCAGCCCAGTCTGAGCGGCTTCGTTCTCTGTCTGGCGGTCCGGGGAGAAACACCCAATCTCGCCCACCATACGGTCCTGTTCCCTGCTCGCTACGACGATGAGTTTGAAGATCTTTTCGGGGCGGTCCCGAAGCCAGTCCGCGATCCCACGGTGTACGTGAGCGTGCCTCGTGATCGAGAGGCTGCACCGGCCGGTCACGAGTCTTGGTTCGTGCTCGTGAACGCGCCGCGACACAACTCCAGTGGTGACGGCGGAATCGACTGGGGAGCACCTGGACTCCGCGACTCCTATGCCGACCACGTGCTGACGCTGATGGCATCGCGTGGGCTCGATGTCCGCGATCGAATTCTTTGGCGAGAAATCCGTACCCCCAAAGACTTGGAAGCCCAGACTCGGGCTATCGGCGGATCCATTTACGGGACGTCGTCGAACGGTGTGCGTTCCGCGTTTTTGCGACCAGCGAACCGGTCGCCAATTCCCGGTCTCTATCTGGTGGGAGGATCCTCACACCCCGGTGGCGGCCTGCCGCTGGTAGCGCTAAGCGCGCATATAGTCGCACGCATCATCGGTGAAGCTCGTGGTGGCTAGGAAAGCCTCGAAGTTGCCCAGACCAGAAGTTGTGCGATCGCGATGCACGACGTCGCAATCACTATCGCCATCGCCACATTTCCCGCCACCGCGGTATCGGTGAAGGCGCTTGCTCCGACGGCGATTGTGCACGCAATCACCCTCGTCGGTCGTTCGCCAACCGAGACGGGGCCGACCTCGTGCAGTCCGCCGGCGAGGAGACGCGCCCGAATGTACTCGAACAACAAGATTGATGCGGCAGCGGACGCGCCGAGCCACGGCTTGGCTCCAACCGCAACCACAGCCCCCACGAAGCACCACTCACTCAGGCGGTCGGCAATGGCGTCGAGCAGCGCGCCAACTCGGCTCGACCGATTGGTCAGCGCCGCGACGCACCCATCGATTCCATCGGTAAGCGAGCTGACAAGAATCAACACTGCAGCGCCTAGCGGGAACGCAAACGAAAGGCCGAGAGCGAGAACGGCCTGGCCCAGGCCCAGGAAGGTGATGAAGTTCGGTGACACGCCCGATTTCGCGAACGGTCTGGACAGTCGATAGAAAGCGCTGAGCACCAAACGCAAGAGCAAGTTCGAACGGGGATCGACGTCAGGGGCGTTGTGCAGGACCTGCCAGCGATCGAAGTATTCGTCGAGCGTAGGAATCGGTGGGGGAGTCACCGGTTTGGATTTACGACGATCTTTCCGAACTTCGCGCCAGCGGCGAAACGCGCGTAGGCATCGTTCACGCTGTCGAGAGGGAACGCTTCCACAATTGGCACTTGCAAGCGCCCGCTGGCGAAGTGTGGCACGAGCTGCTTTTCGACCCGAGCGGCCGCGTCGGCCTTTTGCTCGAGTGGACGAGCACGCAGTGTCGACCCCATCAACTTGGCGCGCTTCGTCATGAGTCCAAGCAGATCTATGTCGCCTTTCGAGCCTGACCCCCCGACGCCGATGACGCTGATCCGCCCACCAATACTCAGTGCACCTATGTTGCTTGAGAGGTTGGAGACTCCCACTAACTCGATGACGACGTCGAAGGGCCCATGATCGCTGAACGTGGCCGGGTCGACGGCAGTGATGCCCGCGGCCAGGAGTTGGACTGTTTCACGTAGGTCTGCGTTTCGGACCGTTGCCGTCACCCGGGCGCCCACCAAGGCCCCGATCTGGGCGGCAGCCATGCCGACGCCACCGGCTGCCCCATGCACGCACAGCTTCTCACCACTAGTAAGCGCGCATTGTGTTATGAGCGAGTCGTGAGCTGTCGTGAAAGCCTCCGGAAAACCACCGGCTGCGTTCCATTCCACGGTGTCGGGAACACCAATGGCCGTCCGTTCGTGAACAGTGATGAGCTCCGCCATTCCTCCGCCGCCGACGACTGCCATCACGCGGTCACCAACCCCAAATCGAAAGACGTTCTCTCCGCACGCAATGACTTCGCCCGCAATCTCGAGTCCGGGTATGTCAGCCGGAGAGCCCGGCGGCGCCGGATAGAAACCCTGTATCTGCATACGATCGGCACTGTTCAAACCAGCGGCAAACACCCGGACGAGTATTTCGCCGTTGCCGGGCACGGGATCAGGCCGGTCTTCGACGACAAGGGTCCCCTGGGAGATAACGACAGCCTTCATGGTCGTGATCCTACTGATGGCCGCAGGGTTGGGTGCGGTGCGGGTGCGACGGTGACCGGACGTCAGCTTCGAATTCGGCCGCCGCCCACCAGGTCTCGTCGGTTGATAGAGGAGGTACGCACGAAAAAGCCCTCTCGCGGGGCCTCGATCATTTTCCCCTGACCGATGTAGATGCCGAGATGGTGAATGGGTGCTCCAAAGAACACGAGGTCACCGGGTTGCAGATCGGCCTTGGCAACCCGAGCGGTTTGGTTCCACTGGACCTGTGACTGGTGGGTCAGCGATATCCCGACCGCTTCCCACGCCTTCTTGGAGAGGCCGGAACAGTCGAACCCGCCATCGGCCAGCCCTTCGCCGGCCCAAAGGTAGGGAAGGCCGAGTTGGGCTCGCGCGAACTCGACAACTTCAAGTGAACGGCCGTGGGGGGCCGGTGGATCCATGGTCGGATCGATGTAGGAGAGTCGCGGAACGGTCGTCGGTGGCGCGGAGTCCGCAGCAGCAGCAGGGTCCGGTGCCGCCGTGGGGGGCGCGGTCGTGGTCGGCGGGGCCGTGTTGACGATGACGAAGGGCACGCGTGATTTGTAGGCGGGGGCGATCTCCACGACCGGGAGCGTGATGCCCGTGCTCGGCGCGGCGGCAGGTGTGCTTGTAGTTGTGCTGACGGTCGTGGTTGACGTAGTGCTTGTAGTGCTCGTTGTTGTGCTCGGCGTTGTGGTCGTTGTGGTCGGCGTTGTGGTCGTTGTGGTGCTGTTCGCTGGTTTCGTTGCTGTCGGCGCAGTGGCTGGCGTAGTGGCTGGCGTCGTGGGATTTGGCTGCCGTGTCGGAGCAATCGGCGCCAGGGTCGGGGCAGTGGCGCTCTGGACCGGTATGGTCTGGACGGGGATGGTTTGCCCGGCTATGGGAAGCGTGGGGGGTGTCGCGGTCGTCGTGGTGGCCAGGTCTTGACCGTTGATGGTCAGCGGGACTACCGAACCTTTGGCGGGCACGGAGGGTCCGCGCACGATCGCAATTGTGTTGGGCGGTTGTGTCGGCAACGGGGCGGCTTGTTTCGGCAAGGGGACTGGCTGCGTCGGATCCGGAAGGGCTTGCGTCGGCGGGGGGACGGGTTGGGTAGGAACCGGAAGCGTAGGCCCGAGCGCGACCGCACCGCCTGTCGTGGGCACTGATATGTCGCTGACATCGGCCGGCAACGGAACAGCTGAAGATGCAGTCGTGCCAACCGGTAGCAGTCGAGCGATTCGCGAAGTCGAAGTGGATGGTTTCGAGGTCTTCGCGCTCGACGACGTCGCTACCGCGGAACGCGTAAGCCAGATCCCGACAATGGCGAAGAGGGGAAGTAATACGGCGGTTCGTCGAAGAGTGATTCGCACACTTAGGGAGTTGACTCCGCGACTGTCATGGCGTCGTGGTCGTGTTGTGGTCGAACGATGAGGGTTTTGCATGACGACTCCGTCGTCTGTTCAAGTCCTGGTGCGAGGTTGCTTGTGGTGGTGCCGTGTGATGGCGGTGAACAGACATTCATTTCTTCGACACGATGCCGAGAAAACTTGACCGAAAACTACGGAGAGCACCGTAAATCTCGCGATCACTACGGTCAGTGCCTCGTAGGTTTCGTACCCTCCTGGCTACATGGCTGCATGGCTGCATGATGCACCGCTGCATGATGCACCGCTCCATGATGCACCGCTCCATGATGCATCGTCGACACGGCGTCCACCGTTGGAAGGGTAACGATCTCAACGCCGAGGATAGGCTGGTCCGGATTATCCGGGCCATCGGCCCGCGTCTCAGCCGGTGGCGGAGGTGCCGAGATACGGGCCAGGATCGCCGCTGTAGGGCAGTACCGGTCCCGTCCACGACATCATGCGGGCGAGTTCGTCGGTGACGGCCTGCCATCCGGCCGGGTCCCAGTCCTCGCAGGAGTTCACTACGTTGCCCCCGAGATCGACATGCACGATCGAGGGTAAACGCTCGAACCCGAAGGCACGCGTGATGGCTCGGTCGGGGTCCGCGAAGGCCAGTATCTCGCGACCGTATGGGCCGAGGAACTGTCGGGTCTCGTCGACATCGGCGCCGGCCAGTACGAACCCGACTCGGCAATCGGCCTGGTCAAAGGCCTCGAGGATCTTTGCGCTTGTCCTCAACAGCCAGGCGGACTCGTTGGTAAAAGGATCCAGCGTCACCAGAAGGAGGTGGTATTGCACCAACCAGCCGGAAATGGGGAATCCCTTGCCGGTCAGTGGGGTGAGCATCAAGTCGGCTGGAGGGTTCGTAGCCACGGGCGGCGAGATTAGTCGACTGTGCGACGACCAAAGGTGAACCAGCGCAAGAACCAAACTATTCGTCTTCTCATCAGCTGACCAGCACGCACTTCCCGTCTGGGCGCCTGCCTGCCCTCGATGGTGCGCGCCCGACGTAACCTGTCGTTTATGCACCCCATTGAACGTCTCCGCTATGTTGCACGCGCCGGCGACGATGCACCGTCAATGTTGGTCCGCGAATCGGCTGCCGCCCTGGCGTCCTTCAGCCGAGACCCTGCGGCCTTGGTCACCGCGTGTCGACGCCTCGTTGATCGACAGGCTCATGCTGCCTCCGTCTGGTGGCTGGCCGCTCGTGTCCTCGTGGCCGCTGAACCGGCCCATGAAGCGTGGCGTGCCGCGGATGCGGTCGACGAAGACACAACACCGATCCACCTGATCGATCTGCTGCCGCCCGACGCAAAGGTGCTGGTCCTCGGATGGCCGGAAACGATCGCTCCGGCTATTGCGAAACGTGGTGACCTCGACGTATTCGTGGTCGACACGCTCGATCAGGGCGGTGGCTTTGTTCGTCGTTTGGAACGAGCCGGTCTGGAGCCGACGTTGGTCGACGAGCGCGGCCTAGGTGCGGCGGCCGCCTTTGTGGACATCGTGTTGCTCGATGCGCTCGGTATCGGTGGCAATTCGATCGCTGCACTGAGTGGGTCTCACGCTGCCGCAGCGGTGGCGAAGTCGTCAGGCAAACAGGTGTGGGCTGCGGCCGGGGTGGGCCGCGTGCTTCCTGGCCGCCTCTGGGACACCTACGCCGGTCGCCTCACCGAGGCGTCGGACGCCTGGGACAACGAGTTAGAGCTCGTGCCCCTTTCACTTGTCGATTCCGTTGTCGGACCATGGGGCGCCCTGGCACCAGATGTGGCAGTAACGCTCGCTGATTGTCCCGTTGCGCCAGAGTTGCTGAAGGCACTCGACTAACGAGCTTGCTACCACGTCAGTGAACGCACCGCCGCTCCCCGAGCGACCAGAAGTCCGCTCTTGGCGACATGTTCGTGTGCTGAGGGTCACAGGCCGTCGGTTTGGGATGAACCGGGTTGCGCTCCTAGCCTGAGGACCTATGTCTGCTCGATCACGTGACCTGCCCCGCCGCTCCTGCCTCTCCGTACCGGGTTCATCGGAGAAAATGATGTCGAAAGCGCCGGGGCTCGGGTCCGACATGGTGTTCCTCGACCTCGAAGACGCGTGCGCCCCGAGTGAAAAGGAAGCGGCTCGCCCCAAGATCGTTGAGGCCATCAAGACTCTCGATTGGGGCGACAAAGTCTTGTGCGTACGCGTCAACGATTGGTCGACGAAGTGGACCGCGTTCGACATCATTGAGGTCGTTGGCAAAGCGGGCACACGCCTCGACGAAATCATGCTGCCGAAGGTCGAGTCGGCTGCCCAAATCGTGGCCACAGATCTGCTCCTTCGCCAAGTCGAGATTGCCGCCGGTCTCCCGGTCGGCCACATCGGCATCGAAGCGCAGATCGAAACCGCTCGTGGGCTTATCAACGTCGAGGAAATCTGCGCCGCTTCGCCTCGACTGGAAACGATCATTTTCGGCCCGGCCGACTTTGCCGCCAGTATGGAGATTCCGTTCCTCACCGGAGGCGTGCAAATCCCCGACTATCCCGGCGATCACTTCCATTACGTCTTCTCCAAGATCTTGATGGCAGGTCGGGCGAATGGGATCCAGGTCATCGACGGCCCGTACCTGTACATTCGCGACTCCGACGGATTCCGGGACTACTGCAAGCGAACCCGCACCCTTGGGTACGACGGCAAGTGGGCACTTCATCCTGATCAGGTTGCGATCCTCAACGAAGTGTTTTCGCCCACTCAGGAGCAGTTCGACAAAGCACACGCCATCCTCGATGCCTACCGCGTGGCGACGGAGGAAGAAGGCAAGGGAGCGGTCATGTTCGGCACGGAGATGATCGACGAAGCGAGCCGCAAGATGGCAATCAAGTTCGTTTCGCGTGGCGAACGGGCCGGCCTCGTTCGAACGGCCAGCTGAGCATGGCAGACCTCATTCCTGGTCATGTACTTCATACTCGTACGTATGATGTGAAGGCCGTGGTTGTCGACGACGCACACTTCCGATTGATCGGTCGTATCCACGATGTCAAGCCCGATGGTCTGTGGGGGGTCGAAGACAGCGTAGCCATGTCTGTTCACGATATGACCCTTGAGATGGTTGTTCGGGTTCATGACCTAACGATTACTGATGCAGTTGCAGCAATGAACACGCATCCGCATATGCAGTGCAAGACAATCGTGCCCGCCTACGAGCAGCTCATCGGGCTATCGATAGCCCGCGGATTCACCCAGAAGGTGAAGGAACTCTTCGGTGGCCCGCGAGCCTGTACGCACATAGGCGCACTTATCAATGCCATGGCGCCTGTCGCGATGCAATGCGTGTGGGCCTTTATGCAAGCGAAACAGCCTGCCGCTAGCGGTTCTGAAGCCGTGTCGGGTGAAGATGCCCGGCGGGAGCACATGACCGTGGCGGCGGCTCGGAATCGCAATACTTGCCACGTTTGGGCTGACGCAGGGCCAATGCTTGCCCTCTTGTCGAGCGGTGGGGATCTTCCCGCACCGTTGTGGGCAATCGAGCGACTGGGCGAACTTGGCCTCGATCTTGCCGACTGGCGTTCAAACGCGGTCTAACGATCTCACGATTGCGCCATTGCGCCATCGCGTTAGGGAACCGACCGTTTCCAGGCAATCAATGCGGCGCACCATAGGTCTTCAAGCTTCAGCCGTGCGCGAACCGTGCCGATCGAGGGACGATCCAGCAACAGTTCTTGCATCGCGATGTCGTGATCGACGGAGATTGTGGCGGCGATCGTGCGACGTGCTTTCGAGGTGAGGGTGTCGACTTCGTTGAGCAGCGACTCGAGCTGGCTGGGTCGAGCCAGAACAAGATCGAGGCCATGTTGCACGATGGCATCCCACGTGAGTTTCTCTCCCCGCGCCGCCCGAAGTTTCGTCCGGGCGATGTCGAGATATAGGGCCTCGGAAACTGGGTGACTGCGCAGCCTGCCGCTCTCGTCGTTGCGACGCACGATGGTGCGTGGCTGACGTAGCACGGGGGAGTCTTGGTCGGCCCGATCCCCGCTAATGGCGGGCCGTGGTTTGGGAAGGGGTGCCGACTTCCTCTTCTCATCAAGCTCGGGTGCTGGGAGCGTCGGAGTCGAGTCGGCGGGCCGCGTTGGCGCGGACCCATCGACCTTCGCAACCCGTTCCGGAACTGGTTGCGCGAGCGGAGCAGGTTCACGCTCGGGAGTTTCCTCCGCGGCGGGCGCAGCTGGCGGAGCCTGGGTCATGGTCTGACCGCGTTGGGGTTCTGCGGCGAGGCGCTCGCTAAGACGACGTCGAAGCTCCTCAGGCGTAGGACGACTCATCGCTCACCGTCAGAGGCCATCACCGGTTGAGGCACCTGGATTTCGGGCGGCGCCGCCACAACCGATGCCGCGGCGGCCACGCGAACCGAGTCGTGGTTCAGAGCGAGCGGAGCGTGCCATCGCTGTCGCTCGAGAAGTTCCTCGGTGAGGTAGCGAAACGCGATTGCGGATCGAGCGCGTTTGTCGTGGGCACGAACCGGTATCCCCATCAGCTGGGCTTCGCCGAACCGTGCGTCCTCGGGAATCTTGTTTCGGAACATTGGCACCCCGGCTCGCGCAGCGAAGTCCCGCGCCTGCTGTTCGGCAACACGTCGATAGTTGCTGTTTCCACCGACTCGCATGCGTACAAGCCCATAGACCTCAAGGGGCAGAGTCTGCTCCGACAGCGCATTGATGCTACTGAGTACGGTGCGAAGCTCCGCCACCGGTCCTGCTTCAGGGATCACCGGGATCATGATGCCGGTCGACGCAACGAGCGAGGTGGCCAGTGCCATGCCTTGATGCCCGGGTGTGTCGATGATGATGAAGTCCCAATTCAGCCGCTCTCGGTCCAACAGTTCATAGAGACGGAGCTGCCCGAGTGCTCCCTGTCCTTCGAGTTCTCCAACGGCAGCGTCGAGTGAAACTTCGTCGGATGGAATCACGCTGAGTCCCGGAAAGACATCGTCAATGCATGCGTCGCCAACTGTGCAGATCCCGGCGAGTACTGCACCGGAGTCGAAAATTCGTCCGTCATGCGGGCTGCGGCGTGGGGCAACCGATCCGAGGTGTGCCCCCAGACTGCCCTGCCCGTCGAGGTCGATCGCCAGGACCTGAAACCCGCGTTCGGACAGGCAATAGGCAAGGTTCGATGCGAGGGAGCTCTTGCCCGAGCCGCCCTTGGTATGCGCAATTGTTATGACTTCTCCGAGACCCACGGAATTGATTCTCGCAGGTCGAACCTTCCTCTCGCGATCTTTCACCAAGATCGACGGAGAAGTTCGAAATGGGTGGGGCGAGCGACTGCTTCCGAAGCAAAGTACGCTCCTGACATGCTCGTCGAGATCTACTCCGATGTTGTGTGTCCATGGTGCGCGATCGGAAAGGCCCGTTTCGAAAAGGCTCTGACGATGATCGATCCTTCCGTCGCTGCGGACATCGAGGTCGTGTGGCGTCCTTACCAGCTTGACCCGACAGCGCCGAAGGATCCGACGTCGGTGGCCATTGGGTATGCGAAGAAGTTCGGTGGCCCTGAGCGAGCTGCCCAGATCATCGATCAGGTCACCTCGGCGGCGGCTGAGGAAGGGATCACCTTTCGCATGGACATTGCGCAGCGAGCGAACACTTTCGATGCTCATCGCCTGATCGGTCACGCGTTCGATGTGGGCGGTGCCGCGTTGCAACATGTTGTGAAACAGCGGTTGCTCGATGCGTACTTTACCGAGGGTGTGGACGTTGGCTCGCGTGCCGAACTGGCTCGCATGGCGGTCGAGGGTGGGTTGTTTGTAAGCACCGAGAAGGCTGCAGCGTTCCTGGCTTCCTCCGCTCGGGTGGAGGAGACTCGCAACGAAATCAATCAAGGATTTGAGCGAGGCATCTCGGCCGTGCCGACCTTTGTGTTCGACGACAAGTGGGCCGTACCCGGTGCCCAAGACCCGGAGACGCTCGTTCGAGTTATCGAACGAGTCCTGACACGAAACCAGGCTGCGGCCGAAGCCCGAGTCACGGCGGGCGACACCTGTGCCACCGACGACCCGAACTGCTAGGCGAGAACCAAACGTCCATCCAATCACCGGCACGCTACGTCGTAGTGCCGCGTAGTACGTCGTAGTGGCTCGTAGTACGGCGTAGTGGCTCGTAGTGCCGCGTAATGCCTCGCACTACAGGGCGGGTTTGCGCTTTAAACACAGGGCGAGGACGGCGCCAAGGGCCCATGCGGCGGAAGCCACCCAAAAAACGGCGTTGAAATTTCCGTTGCGGTCTCGCATCCATCCGCCCAGTCGCGGGCCGACCGTCTGCGCGATTCCAAACGCGGCCGTCACTGCGCCGAACGCGGCACTGAATTCTTGCGGGCGAACATGGTCGCCGAGATATGCCGCTATCGAAACGACGCAGCCAGCCATCGCGACCCCGAAGAAAAACGTAGCTATTGACACGATTGGCTCGGTCCCAGCCAGAACGAGGAGACATGCCACGGCGGCGGCGCTGAACGCCCCGACCATTGTGGTGCGGCGTCCGATGCGATCCGAAAGTCGCCCAATGCTAAGTGCACCTACTGCATTGCCGACGCCCAGAAGCGCGAAAACCTGTGAAGCATGACTTGGTTCAAAGTTGGAATCCTGGACCAGCATCGACACCACATAGGTTGTGAAGAGTACGTACCCAAGTCCGAATGCGGTGTAGGCGAAGGTTGGTGCCCACCATCGAGGAACTTGTCGCAAGGCGGATAGGCGTGCTGGAGATCCGGCACGGATGGGAATAGGTTTTAGAAAGATAAGTGAACATGCAACTGCGACGATGCTGACCAGCGCTTCAATCAGCCAGACCGGTCGCCACAGGCCGTCGTCGTGTCCGACGGCGCGCACCAGGTTGGTGAGTCCGACCGCTACAACAATTCCACTGCCGATCCCAGCGCTGGTTATTCCCATCGCAAAGCCACGTCGTTCGGGCGCAAACACGCTCGCCGTGATCGACGGTGCCGGAATCCACGCAAATGCTCCACCCAGTCCGCCGAGCATCATCGCGCAAAGCAGGAGTGGGGTATCGCGCGTGGCGGACAGGATTGCGAGGCCGAGCGCCGAGAGTACCGTTCCAAACTGCACAAGTCTGTGCGCGGGCACCCGCATGGAAATCACGGTCGTAGCGACGGTCCCCACGAGGTATCCGGCGAGGTTGATCGTGCCCAGCCAGCCAGCGAGTCCGTAGCTGATCTTCAGGTCGGTCTTCATGGCCGGAAGGAGCAGACCAAAGCTGAACCGGGCAAAGCTCTGCGCCACGTAGCAGGAGAGGACTACCGTTGCCACGGTGGTCCAGCGGTGTCGGGTCGTCACCGGTTGAGCCTCGCACATCTGGCATCGGGGCACTGTCAACTTGTCTCGTACTTGTCACATCGGGGGGTGTTCGCGCCGATAGGCTGGGAGCCACTGCGCTGCACCAGACGAGCAGCCCCCACTGTTGAGGAGCCATCATGGCCAAGATCAAGGTTGCCACCCCCGTCGTCGAAATGGACGGCGACGAGATGACTCGCATCATCTGGCAGTTCATCAAAGACAAGCTCATCCTTCCCTACCTCGACATTGAGCTCGATTACTACGACCTCGGTATCGAAAAGCGCGACGAGACCGACGATCAGATCACCATCGATTCGGCGAACGCGACGAAGAAGTACGGCGTTGCCGTGAAGTGCGCAACAATCACCCCCGACGAGGCCCGCGTCGAGGAGTTCGGCCTCAAAAAGATGTGGAAGTCGCCAAACGGCACAATCCGCAACATTCTCGGCGGCGTTATCTTCCGAGAGCCGATCGTCATCTCGAACATCCCGCGTCTCGTGCCAGGGTGGACGAAGCCGATCATCATCGGGCGCCACGCACACGGCGATCAATACAAGGCCACCGACTACAAGGTTCCGGGTGAGGGCACCGTCACGATGACCTATGTTCCCAAAGATGGCGGAGCGCCGGTCGAAATGAAAATTGCCGACTTCGGTGCCAACGGTGGCGTGGTGATGGGCATGTACAACTTCAACGACTCCATCAGGGACTTCGCTCGGGCGTCGCTTCGCTATGGGCTCGACCGCCACATGCCGGTCTACCTATCGACCAAGAACACGATCTTGAAGGCATACGACGGTCAGTTCAAAGATCTCTTCGAAGAGATCTACGAGACCGAGTTCAAAGCCGACATGGACAAGGCTGGTCTGACCTACGAACACCGTCTTATCGACGACATGGTGGCCTGTGCCATGAAGTGGGAGGGCGGTTATGTATGGGCGTGCAAGAACTACGACGGCGACGTCCAATCCGACACAGTCGCGCAAGGGTACGGTTCGCTTGGTCTGATGACAAGTGTGCTTATGACTCCTGATGGCAAGACCGTTGAAGCAGAAGCTGCTCACGGAACCGTCACCCGTCACTACCGTGAACACCAAAAGGGCAACAAGACCTCCACCAACCCGATTGCGTCGATCTACGCATGGACGCAAGGTCTGTCCTACCGCGGAAAAATGGATAGCACTCCACAGGTCACCGAGTTTGCCGACACGCTCGAAAAGGTATGTGTGGAAGCCGTCGAGGCTGGCGAGATGACCAAAGATCTGTCACTTCTGATCTCCAAGGACACGCCTTTCCTGCACACGGAGGACTTCTTGGAAGCACTCAACTCCCGTTTGCAGGCAAAGATGAAATAGCCCAAACCGGTAGTGCTTTCATGTTTCAGTAGTGCGTTCATGTTTCAGCTGACTCGAGGCAGAGGCATCGCCAGTTTCCGTCGGCCAACGTTTCGACCAGCGCAAACCCCGGAAACGCAGAGACAACGCGATCAACCTGAACGTCGATGAGCCCGGAGAGGAGAAGTCGGCCGCCGGGGGCCAGTGCGCTCGCAAGCTTTGGTGCAAGGTCGATGAGCACCGGGGCCAGGATATTTGCCAGCACAATATGATATGTATACACAATAATGTCGGAGGTCGGGATTTCGCGTGACGTACTGCACCGATGAGCCACCCCGTTTCGGGTCGCATTCTGAAGCATGACTTCTCGCGCCGCGTCTTCTATGTCGGTCCCGTGGGCGGAAGTTGCGCCGAGGAGGAGGGCGGCGATGCTGAGGACGCCGCTGCCGCACCCCACGTCGAGCACTCGGCGACCCGAGAGATCAAATTGTTGGAGCGCTTCGATCATGAGCCGAGTTGAGGCATGTGCACCGGTCCCAAAGGAACGGGCCGGATCCATCCGAAGGATCGTCGCGGCTGCGTCGGATTCATAGGACGCGTCCACCGGTGCGCCGTCCCAGTCGGGAACAACCAAAATGCGGCCAACGCGCTGCGGCTCAAAGTGCTCGCGCCACGCATCGAGCCAGTCGTCGCCCAGGAGCACCTCGAAACGCGGGCGCCATCGTCGGTCGATGGCAGCTTCTGCGGCGACTGCGGCTTCGTCGGAAGCGAACCCCGCTCGGAGAATCACCGATGTCGCCGGGACCCGGTCGCCGTTCGTGGCGACGGTGTGTTCGCCGCCCGGTAGCTCCTCGATGCCCGTTGCATCGTTGTCGATCAACTCGGAGCTGACCCATTCCACCTCGGCTGCAGGTACCACGCATTCGACGACGGGAAATCGAACGGTGGCGTGACCGGACAGACGCTCGACGACGCGGAGGTGTGTGCAGGTGACCGCGGCGTCGTCGTCCAGTGACCACTGCGTATCTTCGAGACGGGCGCGGATTTCAGGGAGAAACTGAGACCAAAAGGCTTCGTGCTGCTCGCGCCAGTCGTCAACGGAAACGAAGGATTCGCCCTCCTTCTCGGCCAGCTCCCAGGTGACCTCACCCAAGCGCATCCGATCATGGGCAATGACCTCGACGACGGCGAGATCGGCACCGTCGCTCCCGACCATGACCCAGCGCTGCCCGGGCGTGGGAATCGGGTCAGCATCGATCGTCTCAAAAATCTCCAGACCAAAGGTCGTGGTCTTCGCGCCGGCAAGGGTGAGGCCATTCAACCGCTCACGTAGCGGTCCCGGTGTCGCATACTCCCAGCGCGGAAGGGCATCGAAGCGGTCGTTCGGCATCTGCCCAGTCTTGTCGAACCCGCCCCGGCGTCTGCACGTTCAATCCTCCCCGGGATCGACGCGGGGACGTTTCTGTTCGCCAGACGCGCAGATTTGACCCACCTATTCGGTTGGAGTGCGACATACTGCCTGGGTGCCACCGAAGTACATACGACGATTGATCACGATTCCCGGTGTTGTCCTCGTTGTGGTGCTGGCGGTCGTGTTGTTGCCGATCTGGTTGCCTACGGCCGCCCTGGTCGACGTCATCACCGCTCCGAAGCGAATGCGTTTTTGTCGAATCGGTTTCGTGGTGCTGCTTCTGGCGATAAATGAGATCAGTACTCTTATCTTTCTCGGCTTTCTGTGGGTTCGGACCGGATTCGGGTTTCGGGTGTGGTCCGACACTGGCCAAGAGCGCATGCAACGGTCCCTGCGACACTACGCACTGGGTCTCGTTCGCTGCACGAAGCAGGCCCTCGGAGTGCGCCTCGTCGTCACGGGCCTCGACGAAGCGGTGGCCGAGGGTGGTCCACTCGTTGTCTTTGGGCACCACACCAGCCTTTTGGACTCCGCGCTCCCTGTGGAGCTTCTGGCCAGCCGCAGTTTCTCGCTGCGCTACGTCATCAAAAAGACGCTGGCCTACGGTCCCGCCTTCGACGTCGGCGGACACATGCTGCCGATCCATTTTGTCGACCGCACTGGGAAACGGACCGACGGCGAGACGGCGGCCATCTCGTCGCTTGCGTCTGGAATGAAGGATCGTGATGCTGTCGTGCTGTTTCCCGAAGGGACGTTTTTCAACACGCGACGCAAAGCGCGAGCCATCGAGCGTCTGAAGTCCGACGCACCTCATCTGGTGGCGCGGGCGGAGGCGATGCGACACACCCTCCCTCCGCGAGCCGGCGGTGCGCTGGCGATGCTCGAAGGCGCCGGCGATGTCGATGTCCTCTTCGTTGCACATGCAGGCTTGGAGTCGTTTACGTCGATTCCAAACATCGTTCGAAACATCCCACTACGCGATCCGGTCGCAATCCACTGCTGGCGGGTCGTGGCCCGCGAGATTCCTACCAACCCTGACCAGCGCTACGACTGGTTGTTCGATCAATTTGAGCGAATGGATCGATGGGTTGTCGAGCAACTCGATACAGAGCGACGAAATGGTAAAGAGCCAACGGGATTGAAGGTGGCGTAATGCAGGGTTCAGTGGTTCTGGCCAGCGCGGTTGCGGTCCTGGTGCTCATGGCTGCCATCTGGTTCATAAGTATACGTATTAAAGATGCGAGTATCGTGGACATCGTGTGGGGTCTCGGATTCGTTCTCGTCGTTTGGGTGAGTCGCCTGACCGCCGGCGGGACCTGGATTCTCCGGCACCAGATGGTGCTGCTGGCCACCTCCCTTTGGGGGCTGCGACTGGCGGCGTATCTTGCGTGGCGAAACCTCGGGAAGGGCGAGGACTATCGATATCGGGCGATGCGCAAGAAGCACGGCGACCGGTTTCCAATTATAAGTTTACGTACGGTATTTCTCACGCAGGGTCTGCTCATGCTGGTCGTGTCGATTCCGGCGCAGATCGCCCAGATGAATTTCGAGCGCGATGCCGATCATCGCGGCATTGACGGGTTTCTCGTCGGTGGGTTTGTGATCTGGCTCATCGGTATGATCTTTGAAACCGTTGGGGATCTGCAGCTCGCTAGGTTCAAGGCCAATCCCGCCAACTCAGGGCAGGTTATGGACCGAGGACTTTGGCGTTTCACCCGTCATCCGAACTACTTCGGCGACTTCTGCGTCTGGTGGGGGATCTGGGTCATGGCGGTCTCCGCGCCGGTCGCCGTGGTCGGCATTGTTGGACCGATCGTGATGAGTGTCTTGTTGATGCGGGTTAGCGGTGTTCCAATGTTGGAGCACTCGATCGCCAAGCGTCGACCCGGTTATGCCGAGTACATCAAGAAAACGAGTTCGTTCTTCCCTCGCCCGCCGAAGCGAGGCTAACGAAATCAGGGCGAACGAAGCAGGGCGAACGAAGCAAGGCTGTCCCACGTGGCGGTGAGCGTCGGGCAAACTAGAGCCATGTCTGCGCCCTCCACGCCTCGAACGCCTGCTGAATCGTCGTTTCACTACAACGAGATGCTCCCGCTCGGTCACGATGACGCGCCGTTTCGATTGCTCACGACGGAGGGTGTGTCGACCTTCGATGCCAACGGGCGGACGTTCCTGCAGATCGAGCCCGAAGTGATCACCCTCTTGACGAAGGAGGCGATGCGCGACATCCAGCATCTGCTGCGTCCCGGTCACCTGGCCCAGCTCCGCAAGATCCTCGACGACCCGGAGGCGACCGGGAACGACAAGTTCGTCGCCCTCGATCTCCTCAAGAACGCCGCCATTGCCGCGGGTGGCATTCTCCCGGGCTGCCAGGACACCGGTACGGCAATCGTGAAAGGCAAGAAGGGTCAGTTTGTCATCACGGGTTCCGACGACAAAGAGGCGATCACACGAGGTGTGTGGGACACCTACGTCCACACGAATCTTCGGTATTCGCAGATGTCGGCCGTGAACTTCTGGGACGAAGTCAACACCGGCAACAATCTCCCCGCGGAGATCGAAGTGGAAGCAGTCGGCGGGAGCGAGTACAAGTTCTTGTTCATGGCCAAGGGCGGTGGGTCGGCCAACAAGAGCCTGCTGTTCCAGGAGACGAAAGCGCTCCTCAATCCAGCGAGTTTCGCAGCATGGATGGATGAAAAGATCCGGACGCTCGGCACGGCAGCCTGTCCTCCGTATCACCTCGGGGTAGTGGTGGGCGGAACGAGTGCGGAGTACTCGCTGAAGCTGGCCAAACTCGCCTCTGCTAGGTATCTCGACACGTTGCCGACGACGGGCGGTCGGATCGGACAGGCCTTCCGGGATCTGGAGATGGAAGCGGAGATTCTGAAGATCTCAGAGGCGACGGGGATCGGTGCGCAGTTCGGTGGCAAGTACTTCTGCCACGACGTTCGCGTGATCCGCATGCCACGCCACGGGGCCAGCTGTCCGGTGGCCCTCGCGGTTTCGTGTAGCGCCGATCGTCAGGCGATCGGCAAGATCACCTCCGACGGGGTGTATCTCGAACAACTCGAAACAGATCCTGCACGATTCCTGCCCGATGTTCACGAACAAGAGCTCACCGATCATGTCGTGAAGATCGATCTCAACCTTCCGATGAGTGAGATTCGCGCCGAGCTCTCCAAACATCCGGTGAAGACCCGTCTGTCGCTGAGCGGCACGATCGTCGTGGGCCGAGACATTGCCCACGCGAAGCTCAAAGAGCGTCTCGATGCCGGCCAGGGCCTACCTCAGTACCTGAAGGACCGAGTGATCTATTACGCCGGACCGGCGAAGACACCGGAGGGGATGGCCTCCGGTTCGTTCGGGCCCACGACGGCAGGGCGGATGGACTCCTATGTCGACGCCTTCCAGGAGGCAGGGGGTTCGTTGGTGATGTTGGCGAAGGGAAACCGGTCGAAAGCCGTGACGGATGCCTGTGCGAAGCACGGCGGCTTCTACCTTGGATCCATCGGTGGGCCTGCGGCGCGCTTGGCGCAGGACTGCATCACTCGAGTTGCCGTCCTCGAGTACCCAGAACTGGGGATGGAAGCGGTCTGGGAGATCGACGTGGTCGACTTTCCAGCCTTCATCGTCGTCGATGACAAAGGCAATGACTTCTTCCAATCGGTTTCGCGCCCGATCACTCTCGTCGCAAAGAAATAGGTGTGCATATGAAAGCGTTCACGACGTTCGGAATTGGGCCCTCGGCCGAGGGCGTTCTCGACCGCACGTTGCAGCCGCTACCCGCAGGTATTACCTCGGTGCGCGAGGTAGCGGTACCCGAGGGCGTCAATGGATCAAAGCTTGGCACCTGGATACAGCGCGCTGCGCTAGACAACGTTGCTCCCGATGAGTGCCCCGAAAATATGCATGCATATGTTATGCAAGCCGCGGCGCTGCTCGACGACCCCAACGCTGCCCTGGCCATTGACATGACCGGGAACGTCGCGGGCGAGAAAATGCGCGACCGCATGGGTGCAGGGGTCCATGATCGGGCCTTTTTGGTGTTCGGCCTTACCGCCTCGTAGAGGGGGCTATCGTCCGAACACGACGAGGAACTCCACGATTCCTTTGTCTTCACTGATGAGGAGCGGCTTCCGGCTGGGGTCGGCGATGCCGTAGTCGTCGAATTTGATGGTCGTGGAGCCGACGATTTCGATGGTGGCACCGTTTCTGCGCGCCTTGATCGCGATCGGGATGTCTCTGGATACACCATGAAGGGTCAGTCGAAAAGTGGGTGTCTTGGTGACCTCGACCTTGTCGGCCGGGATCTCACCGATGTTGAAGGGAGCCGCCAACGCGATGGTGGCGGTTGGAAACACTGAGGTTTGGAGAAGGTTCCGTACGCCGCTGTCGCGTTTGGCATCGTCACTGGTCAGTGTTGTCAGCGAAACATTCATCTCCACATTCTTGAGGGTGGTCGACTCCATCGTCATGGTCCCGGTGACAGATTTCGTTCGTCCAACCGCCTCGATGTTCTGACCACTTACCGTCTGTTTCACTCGGTAGCCCACCTCGGCGGAGTTGGCTTTCCAAACGCCGTCCAGATTTGCCGTGCCCGGGTTCGAGGGCGACGGCGAAGGAGACGGCGCGGGAGCAGGCGAAGGGGAGACCGCGATGGTTGATGCCGGGGACGAGATGGTTGGCAGCGTCGGTCCGTTGACCGGCGGCTGTACGGGTGCGGGTGCCGATGACGCGGCGGGTGCCGGTGCTGCGGTCGCCGGGCCCGAACCAGGTTTGGTCGTCACCGTGGGAATCGGCTTATTCGAAAGGAGAGGGGTCTTGGCTTTCGTGGTCACCGGCGCAGCCTTGGTCGTGCCGGTTCCCCGTTTGGTGGTGACCGGTGATCGTTTGGTCGTCTTTGGCGTTGCTGCCCAGACAAGGCGCCCGGCCTTCAAGGTGCAGGTCAACGTTGCTGATTTTGCCTTGGCCTTCGTGCAGGATTGCCCCGACTTCACCGTGGCGTCCGATGCCGGCCGCCATGCAGTGCCTGCCCCAACCAGAATCGTCAGA
>JANOYY010000101.1:0-3629 GCA_031429095.1 Acidimicrobiia bacterium
CTCCTCGCCAATCGAGGTGCCCGGCTTCGTCACCCAATGCATGAGGAAATCGCGCTCCTTGAAGTCGGGAAGGAGTTCCTGACCAAGCCGCGGCACGACGACAACGCCGGTTCCCACAATTGCCACAATGCCAATTATCCCCGGCAGAGGCCGCCGCACCATCCACGTCAGTGCCTTTGCGTATCCCCGCTGAAGCAAGACGACTATCGGTGATGTGCGGTGGTTGAGTTTTCCGATTGAGAGCAGTATGAGGCTCATTGCCGGTGTAACTACCAGCGCCACCGACATCGACACGATCACTGCGAGCGCATAGGAGAATGCCAGCGGCCGAAAGAATGCCCCGGTCAGACCTTGCAGGAAAAAGATCGGGAGCAGCGCGAGTGCCTCGATCAATGAGGCATAGACGACTGCGCCGCGGACTTCCAAGGAAGCGTCGAGAATTATCGAGGCCGTTGACTGCCGACTCGCGGTCATGCGGGCAAGTCTGAGTCGCCGAATAATGTTCTCTATGTCGACGATTGCGTCGTCGACAATCGCACCAAGGGCGATGACAAGACCCGCCAAAATCATCGTATTGATGGTTGTGCCCCGCCACGTGAGCACCATCATTGCGGCCATGAGCGACAACGGGATCGTGATCACGCTGATTAGTGCACTTCTCCAGTCGAAGAGGAACAACAGTAGTACGACGAGTACAAGAATCGACCCCAGTAGGAGAGAGCCGGTGAGGTTGTCGATCGACTTCTGTACATAGCTCGCCGGGCGAAAGATCGTCGTGTCGATGTCGACCCCGGGAAGGCCGGGACGCAGCTCATCGACGGCATCCTCGATACCTTTCGTTACGTCGAGGGTGTTGCCCCAAGGCAGCTTCTCGACGATCAACATCAGGCCTGGGCCGCCGTTGATCACAGCGTCTCCGATAAGAGGCTGCGCTCCCTCCTTTAGGAGAGCGACGTCCTTCAATCGCAGAGGTCCGGAAGGGCGCTGTTCGACGATTGCCTCGCCGAGATCGGCAGGCGTCAGAATCGGCAGCTGGTGTTCGACCTGCAGCCGCTGATTTTTCGATTCGATGAACCCGCCCGTGCCGATGACGTGACCGGCTTCATATCGAAGAATGCCAGCGGCCAGGGCATTCGACGTGACCTCCATCACCTTGTCCAATGACACGCGGTGCTCTACCAGTTTGTCCGGCTGAACCTGGACCTGCGTCATGCGGATGCGCTCGCCATAGATAGTCACGTTGGCCACCCCTCGCACCCGCAACAAACGGGCGCGGATCTTCCAGTACGCGAGCATCGACATGTCGATGACCGACATCTCCTTGGACGACATACCGATCTTCATGGCCCGACTGGTGGCCGATAGCGGCTGGAGGATAAACGGCGGCGAGGCCCAAGTGGGTAAGGTGGCGGTGATCGTGGCCAATCGCTCCTGCACGTTCTGGCGCGCGGCGAACAAATTCACATTCCGTTCGAAAATGAGCTCGATTGACGACAGCTGCACGACGGACTTTGATCGCATCTCCTTCAAACCCGGGACGCCCGCGAGTACCTGCTCGATCGGCACGGTGATGAGCGACTCGACTTCGGTGGCCGAGAGGCCGAACGACATCGTCTGCACTTCGACGCGTGGAGGAGCGAACTCCGGGAACACATCAACGGGTGCTTTGAGGATCTGGCCGAACCCGAAGATCATCATCGTCGCACTCAATGCGACGACGACAAATCTGAACCGGAGGCTCTGGGAGACAATCCAGCGCACGGCAGCGGCTACTTTCCGATGCCGGTCTCGGCACCGTACAGTTCGGCGACTCCGACGACCGCGACCTTGGTCCCAACAGCCGGACCCGAAATCAGATACGCCTTGTCGCCGTCGATCCGGTCGATCTTGAGGGCTTCTCGAATGAAGATGTTCTCCCCTTTTGCGACGTATGCCCACGCGAGGCCATCAGCGTCATAGATGACAGCCCCGTAGGGCACCACCGTCTCGGAACCGCTGCCGGACTTGACCGCTTCGGTCGCAAGCGAGATGCGTTCAGCCGAGTCCTTGTTGAGCGTGACTTGCTTCTCGGGGACGCCGACAACGGTGTCGACCACGGCCGGTACCGGTTTCGCGACATCAGCCGGGCCGTCCGAGCAACTGCCCATAGTCAGTGCGATCGCGATGGCAGCGAGAACGGCGGACTTATGCATATGTTCCTCCAAGGGAAAACACGTCGGATTTGGCCTCATCAACGAAGAGCTGTTTGTGCCGCAGATCTGGCGCCAACCAGGTGTAGAAGGCGGGGACAATCCATAGGCCGACCACGAGACAACTGACCATTCCGCCGATAAGCGTGACGGCGAGTGGCGATACGATCTCACCGCCGGCCGAGCCGCGCAGCGCAACAACCGGGATGAACGCTGCCGCAGACACGAGTGTCGAGATCAACGCCGAGCTGGCCCGATCGGCTGACGCGATCCCAATGAACTGGGCTCGATCCTCGCCCGTACTATCGAGCTCGAGTTGTTGACTTCGCCGGACGATGAAGGTGACGTTGCGCACAGCCAAGCCCATGGTGCCGACCAGACCGGCAAGGTGACCGAGAGTCAGATCACCTCCGTCGATCATGACCACGAGCACCGCGCCGGCCATCGCTGCGGGGACGGTGAGCAGCATCGCCGCGGCAAGCTTCCAGCTCCCACAAGCCGCCTGCAGAATTAACAGTGCAATGAGTCCCGCAATGATCGCGGTGACCCATACCCGGCGCACCGCGGCGCGATGGTCCTGATAGTCGCCCATCAGCTGCGCGTGATAACCGAGGTTGAACTTCTCCTTACGGATGAGTTTCTCGACGTCCGACGCTACCGCAGCGCCACTCCGACCGCTCACGTCGGCGACGATGTCGATCACTCGGGCGGAGGCATCACGCTCAATCACTGCCTGGGTTGCCGAGACCCGAACATCAGCCACGGCCTCGAGTCTCACCGGATTGCCTGACGGTGTTTCGAGGAGAAGATTCTTCACCGAGGTAACGTTCGCTCGCAGCTCCGGCGTGCCGACGACGATGACCTCGAACACCTTCTGGTCCTCGAACAAATTGCCGACCTCGATGCCCTGCAGGAGGGTCGCGGCGGCTCGACGGATATCACCGGGGAGAATCCCGGACATCTGCGCCTTTGTCAGGTCGACCTTGACCAACAGGCTCGGTTCGTTGGCGCTGATTTCGAGCCGAGGATTTCTCACTCCTGAAATCCCGGAAAGCCCCTCTTTGATCTCCTCTGCTTTCGCAATCAGGCGGTCACGGTCCTCCCCGTAGATCCGTACGTCGATCGGGGACTTGGCCGGCTTCAACACGTCGTTCAGCCGCTGATCGGTGTAGGTCATCACCCGGCTCCGCACGCCCGGAAAATTTGCGACTGCACGTTTCACCAAAGAGAGGGATCGATCGTAGTCAGCGTCCTCATCAAGGCGAACCCACAGTTCGGCGTCGTTCACGCCCACCACCTGATCACCCGTAACGGCCCGACCGAGGTGGCCGCCTACCCGACGAACCCCGTCCACGGTCCTGAGTTCGGCATTCATCTGTGTAGCGATCTGCTGCATAGCCCCGAGTGACGTTCCCGGCGCCGCCTGTATGGAAACCAATA
>JANOYY010000102.1:0-2944 GCA_031429095.1 Acidimicrobiia bacterium
AGCGACCAGTGGTCGCCGAGCGCCTCGACCGCCGCGTTGATGGGGCACCCCGAGCGTGGTTCTTCCAATGTCGCCTCCTTGACGATCTCGCCTGGCCGCCATACTGTAGTGCTTGCGAATCACAATCACTTTCGAAGGGAACTGCTCATGGGAGTACGAGTCGACCTCAACGTCTCGTTGGACGGTTACGCCACGACCGAAGGCGCCACGCCGGACAACCCGTTCGGCGAGGATTGGAACAAGCTCACCGCGGCCTATGCCGCCACCCGCACGATCCGCGAACGGGTCTTCCACGACACGTGCGGCGAGGGCACCGCCGGCATAGACGACCGCTACGCCGCGGCGTACTTCGAAGGGATCGGCGCCGAGATCATGGGCGCCGGAATGTTCGGCTTCCACACATACCCCGATGACCCGGACTGGACGGGATGGTGGGGTGACGAGCCTCCGTTTCGAGTGCCTGTGTTCGTCCTCACCCACCGCAAGCGCAACTCGATCGACCTGTCCGGTGGCACGACGTTCCATTTCGTCGAGGCGACCCCGCAGGCGGTCCTCACTCGGGCCACCGCTGCCGCCGGCGCGAAAGACGTGCGAGTCGGGGGCGGGGTCACCACCGTGCGAGAGTTCCTCAGAGCTGGTCTCGTTGACCAGTTGCACGTCGCGATCGCGCCCATCTTGCTCGATCGCGGAATCAACTTGTGGAACGATCTTCGCGGGTTCGAGGACGGCTACGAGGTGAGGACCGAGACCGCCGAGAGCGCCACGGTGCACATCACGTTTACTCGGCCCTCGTAGGTTGCGGTCCTCGGTGGGCGCAACCCGTGCGAACGATGAGTTCGTGGTTCGGCCCGTGACGGTCTGTCGCAGCTCGCCCGTGTCAAAGTCTTCGACGACGAGCCAGCCTCCGGGTGCGAGCCGGTCGCCAAGTTGATCGAGGACTTCCAGTCGGGCTGGGATGCGCTGGAGCACGAGCCGCTCGTGGATCAGATCCCATGGCCCTCGGGGATGTCCGGTGACGAGGTCGAGTTCTCGTACTCCGACGAGGCGGTTGCCTTCGAGCAGCCCAAGCGGGGGCGAACGCAGTCGCCCGACCAACGTTGAATGACGCCTGTGTGCGAAACTCTTCGACATGGTTTCGCGCCGACCGACCCTCATAGTCGTCTGTTTCACGCTTGGCACTCTCGGGCTGGTCGACACCGCTACCTCGTTCGCGGTGCCTAGCGCTGAGGCCCAGACGGGGGCAGCGCCGTGTACCAAGAAACATAAAGCCGACCTTTTGGAGCGCTATGAATTGAATGCGCGGGCCGAGAAAAGGACGAACGAACAACAGGCCCAGCTCTCCGCCACGCTCGACGCGTTCGACGGGCTTAGCGTCGGAGGCGGGGGTCCGATCGTGATGGCAAAGTCGTGGTTGCTCGCCCCGCCGGTGTCTCGCGATCTCGAAATCATCGTTAATCAGCTGGCGTCGATTCTGAGGCGCGACCTCCCGAAGATCGAGCGGGTGGTGATTGTGGACAAATCGGGGCGGGTCACGGCTCCTGTTGCGATTGTCACCCTGTCCGATGCAACAGTGTTGACTGCGGGGCTCAAAAGCAACTCCCGCAGCCTCGATAGGCTGGCCGTTGCGCTCGCCGAGCTTTCGACGCGCTCAACAAAAGCGCGGGCGGCCGTGGAGCGAAAGCTCAGAGATCTCAGACTCACGGCGGCACAACAACACAATGACGTCGTGTCACTGATACGGCAGTTGAAGCATTGCAATACAGCTCGGTGTCCGGAAGTCCAGCGGCTTTTGCTCGCAGCGGTTTCCTCGGGACGCAACGAGCTTCAGGTGCCTTCGTTGTGCCCGCCGTCAACGGTCCCCACCGGCACGACGTCGGTTGTGCCGTCGTCGGTGCCCGCTTCTGTGGTTGCGCCGTCGTCGGTGGTGCCTTCGGGTTTGGTGTTGGAGTCGTTTCGGCCGGCGGTGGGGGTGTTGTGGTCGGTTTCTGGGGATGGGAAGTCGGCGAGTTTTACGGGTCCGAACGGGACGCAGGTGAGTGAGTTTCCTGCTCCTGCTGTGGTTCCGGCGGGTGGGGTGACGTTTGTTTGGACGTTGACGGCGACGGCTGCGGTGGGCAATTTGGCGACGGAGTGTGAGGTGAAGGGGAATGGTTTTGTGGCGACGGCCACGCCGGGTTTGCATGCTGCAGCGTTCAGTCCGGCGCCGGGTGAAACGAATGTGTTGAAGGTGTCGGTTACGTTGAAGCCGGCGAGTTTGACTCCGGGTTCTACGGCCGAGTTGTATGTGGGTTGTTTCTCCAACTTCGGCGTTCACTTTCTCTACAAAGTGAAGTAGCCCGATGATCACCAGATCGACCATGCACCCGTGAGTGAGCCACACCTGTCGGCGTGCAGGTCGCCATAGCCCATCAGCTCAGTTTGGCCGTGGCTGTCACGACTTCGGCGGACCACAGGAGAATCGAACCTCGACGTCCACGTCGTGCTCGCCAACCTCCTCTGCCCACAAAGGCCCCAAAGGCCCCGAAGACAGCGAATGGCTCACCACCCGGGAATCCTGGACATGGATCGGTGCCTCCGAAAGCGACCCCATAGCCCTTCGAAGAGTCGCCATCGTTGTTTCAGCCTGTGCCGAGCGGGCTGGGCCCCTCGAATCGTGCGACCGTCTCCGGACTCGTGTTAGTCATCAAGTACGACGAATCCGACACTGCGATCACCTCGACTGTGTAACGCTGGCACAACCCGCAACGGTTGCCAAGTCGCGCCTGTATGCGTCGAGCGGACCGGGTTGTCTGCGTCCGTCCGGTGACCCCGCTCGTAAGGTTGATATGTCGGTGAACCCCCTGCGGGTTCGCTGAGATCTGCGGGTTCGCCTCAGCCCTTTCGGTGGGCCGCGGCGATCGCCGCGATGTGGCGGGCGTCGGAGCCGCAGCAGCCACCGAGGACG
>JANOYY010000103.1:0-6436 GCA_031429095.1 Acidimicrobiia bacterium
GCACGGGCGTCGAGGAGTTCGTCGATTCGTTCGATTTTCTGGCGGTCGCCGTCGTGGTCGGCGAGATAGCGCTTGCGGGCGCCAAACCTGTCGTCACTTGCTCGTTGGCTACTGCGAAAATCTGTCATGTCTCCGCTTAGCTTAGGCGGTCCCGCAGAGAGATCTCTCGGTCGAGCTCGGGGTCTACGCCCTTGAGCCGCTCTCGCAGCGGGCGTTTGCGGTCCTCCAACTCTTGGATGCGTTCCTCGGTCATTCGTAGGTTCCGCTCGGTGTACTCAACCTCGTGCGCGTAGGGGCGAGGCAGAAGTACAGGTGCAGCATCGAGCGCTGACTGGAGCCGTCGTCGCTCAGTCACCAGAGCTGGAGTGCTGAGGCGCTCGATCGGCGCCTCCGCTCCCCTGTCGGCGACGTCGATCGCCAGTTCCTCGGCTCGGCTTGTCGACAGTCCTGCCATGAGCATCTCCGACGGCACTCGTTGCGGAGACCGTATGTGCGCTTCGGGATCGATCTTCACGTCGCCGGTTGTGTAGATCACGTTGAGGTCACGGCCACGGCTGAGGGCGACATAGCCGAGCTCTCGGTAAAGGTCGTCGGTGGCGTAGACGAGCGCCGTGTCGCACGTGAGGCCTTGCGCCTTGTGGATCGTCATGGCGTAGCCGTGGGCGAGGTGGCCCTGGTCGACGTACCAGCGGGGAACGTCGACACGCTGACGATCGCTCGTCGTCACGGTGAGATCGACGCTCCCCATCGGGTGCACGCGCTCGATGGTCGCCCGCATGCCGTTGCGGACGCCGAGGCGTCGGTCGTTGCGCAGGAACAGCACTTCGTCTCCGGCTTGGAGTTCTCGACGCCGATCGCCGACGTCGACAACTCGGGCGGGGCCGTGGACGACGCCGGCTTCGACAAGGTGGCGATGAGCGAGGTTGTTCAGATCGGCGATGTCGGCGTTGCGCGAGGCGAGCATGATCACGTCGGAACCGTTGGCACGGGCAGCGAGCCAGTCATCGACGACCCTCGCCTTCGCGTCGCGGGACGTCTCGTACGTGCGCATTCGGTCGTGCTGTTGGTAGGCGGTGAGCGCTTTGCCGACGTCTCCTGACCGGAGCTGTTCGAGGGCGACACGTTCCCATTCGCTGCGCTGGCGACGGTTCTCCGTCAGTTCGATCGGAGGCACTCGTGCGGCCAGTCCGGACAGCAACCCCCCGGCCCCGATCTCGGGAAGCTGGCGTGGGTCGCCAACGAGCACGAGCTTGGCGTTCACCTCGGCCACTCTGTCGAAGATGGGGGCGACGAGGCGGGTCGGGGCCATGCCGAACTCGTCGATGATCACGACGTCGCCCAGTCGAATCGTTTCGAGGTCAATGACGAGTCTCGCCAGCGTCGTGGAGACCACCCCGGTCGACACCTCCAGCTCTGCGGCGGCGCGTGCCGACAGTGCTGCACCGTGGACGGTGACTCCAGCCGATTGCCAGGCGTCGACCGCGGCTGCGAGCGCGAACGTCTTCCCTGCTCCGGCGGGAGCGACGACGACGGCGACACCATCGCCTCCGGTCGTGAGCTCCTCGACCATGGCGACCTGTTCCATCGCGAGCGTCGCGCGGCGGTCGATGGCGGCATCAACCATTCCCGGCGGCACCGCTGCGGTTCCGTCGCCCATGCGCGCAAGAGCAGCATCAACCAATCGGCGTTCGAGGGCCATCAGTTCCCTGGTCGAGTACCTCGCTCCGGTGTCGACTCGGGTGACGGTTCGTCCGCTGTCGGATCGAAGCGCTTGCGTGGTGGAGTTGATGACCTTCACGACGTCGCTGTGGCGCAGGATCGCGTCGGCATGAGCGTCGAGTAGTGCGACCGTTCCACCGTTTGGGTAAGCGGAAGCGAGGGCCCGCACGACGTCCCGTCGATCGAATGTTGACGCTCGTTCGGTAAGTCCGTCTGGTCCGAGAAGATGACGTTCGATGCGCCGGACCTCAACAGGCGATCCCGGGGCCATTGACCTTCGGGCTTGGTGGTCGGCGAGTTCGTCGATGGTGGTGCGCCAGACGTTGAGGTTTGCTGCGCGGTGGGCCCAGTCGTCGACGAGGTCGGTGTAGTTGAGGGTGTGGTCCTTCGGAGCGCGGGTGTCGAGTGCGGCGATCTCGGCTGCTCGTGCCGACGTGGTGCCGAGGGTGGCCATGCGGTGCTCGATGTCTTCACGTCGAGTCGAGAAGGCACGCAGGACGGGTTTGCTGAGGCAGTCGATGTCGGCGATGCCGTTGACGATCGGTCCCCAGGTCACGCCGAGTCGTCGGGTGAGTTCATCGCGGAGATGCGACTCGTAGACGTAGCCGGCGGTGAGCGAGTGGGCGAAGAGGTGGCGGGCGTCAAGAGTGCGCCACCGGCCATCGTCGGTACTGCGGACCATGTTTGGCACAAGCGCGTGGGTGTGGAGGTGCGGGTCGGCGGCGCGGCTAGTCCGGTGACGGAAGGCGGCGGCGATGAACCCGTCGGCTGACACTTGCTCAGTGCCGTTGTGACCGCGGCGGGACACGGCGGCGTGGCGTTCGAGATAGCCGAGCGCAGCATCTACGGCGTCGTCGTGGGCGGCCGTGATCTCGGCGGTCATCTCCGTAGAGCCGAGGGCGAAGGCGAGCGAGACAGACTTCGGGGCACGGAACGTGAGGTCGAATGCCGGGATCTTGCGGTTGGCCGATCCGATAAGCGGCTCGTCGGTGACCGGGTGTCGACCGGCGAGTACGGCGGTGAGTTGGGCGGGTTCGAGTTGGCCATCGATGCCGAGGAGTTCGTGGGTGTGGGCGGTCCATCGGCCGGGTTCCTCGCCGATGGCGTAGTAGTCCTCGATGCCGCTTACGACGGCCTTGAGGTAGTAGTCGGCGTCGGCGACTTTGGCGATGCTCAGCACGCGTATGACTCCGTGTCTCGGTTCACCGGACACGGGCGAACCGGCCCAGGCACGGCGGACGGCAGCAACCTTGCCGCCATCACTGATGCAAGTTCGTGAACTTCCATTGGCTTGTTTGGTTGCTGCCGACGTGAGTGGGCGCGCATGTCCGTCAATCGAAGGCGAGCAGCGTCAGCTGCTCGACGGGTCGAGTGGGTGTCGGTCCAGCTATCGGTGGTGCTGCTGGCTGTGTCGGCTCCTCATCGTGGACTGGGTTCGTCTGTGTACGTATGAGCTTGGGCGGAGCGAGTAATCGGTAACGGATGGTGCCGAAGCGGCCGTGCTCGGTGCGTGTCGTGTCGACGTCGATGAGGCCGACGGAGCGAAGTGTTCGAAGGGCTCGACCGCAGGTGTCCTTGCTCAGGCGGAGGTCGGCGGCAAGGGTGCGCGTTGATGCCGTGACCGACCTGCTGGCGGCGGTCGGTGATCCGTAGAGGTGAATGAGCACCACCCAGGCGAGCGGGCCAACCATGCAGATCACGTCGGTGGTGTCCGGACCAATGAGGATGGCGTGACGATCGGTCCGAGGTTTCGGACGGGTCACGCTGCGTCGTTCGGTGTCGCCAGGTCGGCGTTCGTCCAGCGCTCCAGGGCGGCGCGTGGAACGACGATGCGACGACTGCCGAGTCGTACGCAAGGCAGCCCGGAGCGGGTCGTCAGGAACTCGTTGGCGAGGCTGTAAGCGAGCGTACGACTGATGCCGAGCACAGCGGCGGCCTCCTCGACGGTCAGGAATGGCCGGTCCGAGGACGTCGGCAGAGTTGGGACGGAACGGGACATGAGGACCTCCACGGGGTTGGTGTGGTTGCGTCGTGCCGAGCGGTGTTGCGTTCTCGGTATCTAGATATCCGCCGTCGAGGTGGGCTGGTGCGACCAAGAATTGTCAAAAATTTCGAAACGCGTTGTCGCGGCACACCATTTCCATTTGCAACGAGAGCCGTCCGAGCGCAACAGAATGCTCAGCATCCGGCGCCAGCCGGACCTTGACTGCCCCTCCCGCTGACCGCAGCGGCGGAGTCAAGACGGAGCTCCCGCAGCGCAGCGAGGAAGAACGGTCTTGACGCCGACACGAGGATCAGCCAGATGCGTGAAATGCTCGGTGGCACGGCCGAGTCCTGTGAGAAACTCCTTCTTCTGCTACCGCGCTCGGCGATAACAAAGGACGAACCTCTGTGACGTTTCCACCTACTGCCGTAACCGTTTACCCGTCACCATCCGGCGGGATCATTGTCGGGACGAACGAAATGACTAACGTCTTGTTCCCGATAATCGTTGAAAGTATGGCGGGCGACCACTACTTTCACGCGTACAAGTTCAACGGAAAGGTTGTGTGGGATGTTTTTCTTTGGCACCCGGACCTGCGCTGCCCGATCTGCGAAATCAAGGCTAGCGAGCCTGCGATCCACGGAGGATGGCAGGCCGGGGGAGACACAGTTGTCTATCAAGACGATCACGATTTCGAGCTAGCGATCAACACGAACTCCATTTCTCTCAAGACGGCTCAAGGCATGATTACTTTCGATAATCAGGGTATGAGAAGTGACTCAATTACTGCGCTTTCGAACTCCTTCAGCAACTGTTTCGCTGCATTTAAGCTGGGCACTGATGGAAGATTCTCGATGGGAATCAGTGGACCCACCGAAGGAATGCTGCTTGCCAACGTGCAACTCGAAGCGCCTTGATTAAGGCCAATATCTACCAAGCGCAGGAAGAGGTTGACAACGCGTCTTGTTGACAAACGAAACCAGTCGCAGCGTCATTCACTTCTGCGTCGAAATGTCGTCGCTCAGAACCGGGGATCGTTCAATGCGATAGCGAGCCCGCCTACGAGCGAGGTACTCGTCCGCGGGGACCTCACGGCCCTCCGCCGGGTCGAAGTCTTCGAACCGCTTCGCCAGTTCATCCGCATGATCGAGCACCCACTGGATCGTGCGCGGCGGCTGAGGAACCGCTCCCCCGAGTTCTGCTTCCAGTTCTGCACGCGCGTCGGCATGGTCAGCTTCAGTCGCCTTGCTGAGCTTCTTGATCTCGGACCACTTCTGCGTGCCCATCAACGCTCCTCGTCGCCGAGCAATACGAGGCCCTCATGCTCTGCGAAGTCGACGAAGTCCTTCCGGTTCAGGGTAACTAGGCCGACCCCCAGCTGGATACAGCACGCAGCAACCCACGTATCGTTCTGCGGCCGCGGCCGACCACGAAGGTGCGCACGGCCTGCGAGCCGACCCCACGTCACTGCGATGGCGTCGTTCCATGGCACGACGGCCTTCCCGAGTACCCAACCATCAACTCGGGTCCGAAGCTGCGGACCCCAACTTCGCACCTCGGCCCATTTTGACAACTCGCCGACCGTCACGAACGTCAACCACACGCGGTTGCCAACCTGGGCACGCCGAACCCACTCGGGTTCGTGGCGCTTGATGAGCTTCGAAGCAACGTCGGTGTCGACGACGATGTCCGCCACGGTCAGGCCGGAGTGGCGTCCCGGCTGGCCCGTACGTCGGCAAGAAAGGCGTCGAGCTCCTCGTCCGACTCGAAGATGTCGGCAGCCCACTCTTCCGTCGACTCCATAGGCTTCACGCCCTGGGCCGCGGCAAGCTCTTCGATCGTGAACGGTCGAGTGGAGCGCAGCGGGGCGGAGGCGGGTTCAGGAGCCATGTCGTCGACCCCATCGTACGCCTCGACAACAATCACGGGAAGGGATCAATGGCGACACGCTCCGAGCGCCCGTCATTGACCAGAATTTGCTAACGGATTGCTAACGGAACTGCGCGAAACAGGCCGAAACTCCCCAATACGCGCCAACACGTCCATTCGCGAAACCCCAGCTCAGACACCATTTCCCACCACCCGACAACACCAGAAAAACGGCAAATGACGGTTTTAGGTCCTGGTGTCGAAAGACGTGCAGGTTCAAGTCCTGTCGCCCGCACTGCGAGAGAGGTTGCCCCAACGCTGGGGGCAACCCACCTCCGATCAAAATTGCGAGGTGTCTGGCCGCATCAAGCCGAGGCTCCACCGTACGCTTGAGGACGTGAAAGGGCACTTCGAGAAGCGCGCCGAGAAGTGGTACTTCTAGGCTGAGCTCGATCCAGGCCCGACGGAAAGCGTCGGCAGGTGTCCCGCTGCGGGTTTCGCACCCGACGGGAGGCCGAGGCTGGCTTCGCTGAGTACCGGGACGAGGTGCGGCGGGGTGGACACGTCGACACGTCTCGGGTTCGGCTCGGCGAGTACCTCGTTGACGAGTGGCTCCCGGCGATCAAGGCGAGTGTGAAGGAGTCGACGCATGCGCACTACCGGCGCAACGTGCGTCAGCACCTGGTGCCCCGCTTGGGCGCACAGCGCTTGTCGGCATTGTCGCCCGCCGCGCTGAATGCCATGTACGCAGATCTTCTTGCCAACGGCCGAGCCGACGGTACCGGCGGGCTGGCGCCGAAGAGCGTCAAGGAGGTTCACACGATCCTGCACAAGGCGCTGCACGACGCGGTGCGGTGGGGACGG
>JANOYY010000104.1:0-2001 GCA_031429095.1 Acidimicrobiia bacterium
AACCGGATAGAGGGCATCGGCATCGGGTTCATACCGCCGCTCTGGGAGCCCGACCAGGTCGACGAGATCCAACAAGTATCCGCTGACGAGGCCATGGCGATGGCCCGACGCCTCGCGCGAGATGGACTCTTCGCCTGGCACGGCGAGCGGGAGGTGCCGATCGCCGACAGTGCGATGTTGCGGTCCCGGTATCGCAGTCGGTCCGTTCGTTTGGAGTTCGACGGACCTGACATCGCGGCCCCTCTCGGCGATGCCGACGTTCGGCTTGGAGGATGGGTTGCAGGCTTGTCGTACGACGATCGGCTCGACGTCGACCGATCGCAGTCGAACGTTGTGTACGTCGGTGCGGCGTCCTGCGGGCCGTGGCTTGATCGTCACTGGGTCGTTCCGTCGTCGTCGCCGCGATTGCTCGTCCATGTCGTGGACGACGAGATCGCTGGAGCGCTTCGTGATCGGCACGGGCGGTTCGTGCCGCCGCGTGCTGTTGCGGTCGACCTTGCCGAACTTGGCGGGGCCCGACCGATCGAAGCAGCCCTGAGGATCTGGAATCGATGAATGGCAGACTGGTGTTAGTCGAGCCAACGGCGCGGCAGTTCAAGTCATGGAAGGGCGTCGCGGTCATCGCCGACACGTTGGGCAGCTCTGGATGGGCTCTCGCCAGCGGACAGATGGTGGCGCTACACCACTGATCGCCGATCTTCCGTTCCCTCGCGTGACGATCGACGCCGACACGATCGTCGACGCACGCGCTCGCCCCGATGCGGCGCGGCTGGCATCTTCTGGTCTCGTGCTTGTGGGTTGGGTGGGGAGCGGCGTCGACAGCGTCGTGCACCGCTTCACCTCGCTAGAGGGCGGCATCGTCGACATTCTCGGACCGGACGGCCTCCGGTCAGGCCCCATCACCATCCCGCAGGCGAGGACACTGCTTGCCCCGGGTGGTACGCAACTTCTTCGGCGAGCTGCGCCGATCGCCATCACCGTTCGAAACGGGGCGCGATCACTAGATGGCCTCATGGTTCCCCTGCCTTCACGGCTTGCCGCACTCATCGGAAAGTCAGCCGCCCTCGGCTTGCCGGACGGTCGCGACCGTCACTTGCTCGACGCAATCCATCTGACCGCCACACTGCGCCCGGCCGACCTCGTCGAACCGCTTTCGAAGGCCGATCGACGTTGGCTGCGAAACATGCTGGAACATGTCAAGACGAACGGCGACTGGACGTTCGTTGAAGACGAGATCCAAGTGCTGGCGCGGGCGTCGCTCGCACGCCTGTCAACGCTCCTTGGTTGACGGCCGCAAAATCCTATGCGCGCCTACGAACCGCTTGTGTTGCTTGTCAGCGATTTGTCATCACTTCGTCCGCGAACGACCCGAAACGAGCGGGTATCAAACCTGAGAACGTAAGCGGACGTAGTAGCCAAAATAGACAGAAGTCAACGTCACCGGTTCCCGCCGATGGCGCATGGAGTGCTGAGTCGACCAGGAAGAGGTTTCGCGTAGCGCGCCAATTCCTCGGCCGGAACACCAAGCGTCGCATCAGTGCCGTGGATAGCACGTTCGTGCTGCTCAGAAAGCCAGGATGCGACGGTGACGCGGCCTCGACCTACACGGCGGGATTTCGAGAAGCCCCTGGAGCCCGACAAGGTCTGTGGCTTTGCGGGTGCGCAGCCGGCGCCTCGGCATGTGCGTTCGCAGCGATCTGGAGGTCCATGACTCGCGAGCGAGGTTGGCGGCCGACCTGGGCGACGGCGTTTGCGAGTTGTCCGTAGCTGGTCGCTACCGCTTCATCGACGGAAAGTGCATCGAACTTCCGCTGGAGCCGAGACATCGGCGCTGTCGCCGAGCTCGGTTTGAGCGCTGATCGTGACCAGCACCAAGTGCGGTCCTGAGTGCTCGCGTCAATCGGTGTCGAGCAGGTCGAAGCCCTCGGCGAGGGCGGCATCTCGGAGCTTCAGGTCGAAGACGGCGAAGGTCTCGACCGACGGATCCGCACCCCGGGCTGC
>JANOYY010000105.1:0-29552 GCA_031429095.1 Acidimicrobiia bacterium
TCATCGAACTCCGGCAGAGGGGCCAAACCGTTGAGGAACAGCAATGCCGCGGCGGCAGTTTCGAGTACGTTGTCGCCAACTGGTGAGCATCCTGGAATGTTGACGACAGGGAGCCCGAGCGTTGAGCGGTAGTCCTTTCCCAGGTGGTCCATAACTCCTTTCGCGCCGGTTACATTGCCAGCCGCCGCAGGAATTCCCCCCCACGTTGCACACGTGCCTACCGCAAGTACGGCGGCGGCGCGCCCCGCCAATCGGTCGAGCCACTCAAGGCTGGTGATTTGGCGACCGGTTGCCTGATCTTCACCGAGACCCATCCAGTAGCCGTTACCTGAAAGGGTCTCGTCCATGATCGAGCCCTCCCAGCAGACGATGAACGGCGCATCGAGTTCGCCGTCCGCGGCCATGCGAAGGTTCTCGACCCACTCGGGGCCTGACTCGACGGATACCACGCAGTGGACGAGCTCGACTCGGGGCAGACCGGGAATGATGCCGTTAAGCAGGTCTTCGAGCCGTGGGTGCGTGGCACCCGTGACGGCAACGGTACAGCCGTCGCACGACGCCCCCACTATCCACAGCAGGAACACCTTCTCAAGCGGCCCGATGTTGAGAATGTCGGTTCTCGGCTCGCGCAGGCGACTGCGGATCCCGATCGGGGCGAACGGGTCGTGCGGATCCGTGCTCAGCGCTTTGTGCGCTATCTCGGCGACGTAGTTCGGATCGGCGACGGTGTACTGGGCCATAGGTCGACCTTCGTGTTGGACGGTACCTGTAGAGTACTCATAGTATGTGACCCACGCCACGCGCGGGTTACGAACACATCATGTTCGGCAAGTGATCAAGACTGATTCGACAGTCGAGAAGGAGAGCGCAATGGGAGGATGGATCGTCGGCTGGTCAATCGGGGCCGTCGTCGTGCTGGCACTCGTGGCGCTTCTGCTCACGATGATCCGGGGAGCGACCCGGGCCGGGGTAAAAGCCGGCAACATCCTTGCCGCGCTGGAGCAGAGCCGAGACAACACGGCCGGATTATGGGCGGTTGACACCACCAACAAGACCGTGCGCCGTATCACCAATGCTGCCACCGCCGCCCGACTGCACATCGAATCGAAGGGAAGCTGATGAGTACAAACACCGCCTGGTGGCTCACACTCGGCCTCGGGCTCATCGCCGCCGTCGTCACCGTTGCACTGCTCGAAACGTTCTACCGAAAAGTGCGCGCCGTGGAAACCGGCACACTTGCGATCTGGAATATGGGCAAGGAAGTCGCTCGGAACACCGCTACCACGTGGATGATTACCCAAACTCCGGAGCGGCTCGATCGCCTCACCGAAGAAGCACTACGCCACGATGCCCTTCTCACGAACGCGTTGGCCGCTTCCGGCGCACCAGCGCGAGGCCAGTAATCATGCGCTCCCTTTTGATTGTTCTTTCGGTTCTTGAGATCGCGCTCGTGGTCGGAGCGCTTGCGTTCTACCTCGTTCGGATCGCTCGTTCCCTGCGCGCCTCATCGGCCAACCTGGCCAAGGTCACCTTCGGTGTGCGCGCGATCGAGACCCAGTGCGCTTCAATCGGCCCGTCGGTCGTGAAAGTCAACGGACAGCTGGCAACCATTGCCGGAGCGCTCGACGCTATCGCCACCAAGGCCGAGACGCTCGGCAACAGTTCAGCGTCCTAAGACCGTGACTGAGCCCTACGGCGAACCGGTCACCGCTCCGAAGTCTCCGGCTCTTGCCGCAATGTACTGGCGCAGCGAGATCCTGCAAGTTATGTACTGGCTGCGCGGTGAAGGGTTTGGCGACATTGTCGACGCAGGGTTGGTCGAGCGGTTTTTGGGAGTGGATGCGGCGATTGGGGTCACCTACCTCGATCGCCTCGTCGACGAGGACTACCTCGTCGCCGATGGCCCATTTTACTCATTGTCGGAAAAGGGGCGAACCGAAGGTGCAACAGAGTTCGCTTCATCGTTTGCCGACCTGATGCGCCCGACCCACGGCGAATGTGACGCAGACTGTTGGTGCCACCAATCTGCCGACGAGGCCGAAGCATGCTCGGCGGCGCGCCGCCACCACGATCACGAACCCGACCATGAACGTGATCTACCTGATCTACCTGATCTACCTGGGAGCCAGTGGTGAGCGCTCAGACACCGATCGCAGACATGGAGTCAAACGGCGGTGATAGTTCACTTCCCCGCCACTTTCTCCGCGCCGCCTTGCACATCGCACTTACGTCAGGACGATCCCATGGCTATGAACTCGTGGAGCAGGTAAAACTCTTTGGTCTGGCGACCGTTGACCTTGCGGGGATTTATCGGTCCCTCAAGTCGATGGAACACGATGGCCTGCTCAGCTCGGAGTGGGAGAACTCCGAACTCGGACCACCGCGGCGGGTCTACGAATTGACGTCGCTCGGTCACAGGGCGACCGATCACCATCGCAGTGCGCTCAAGACAGCCCGCGACCACCTCGATGTCCTACTCCGTTTCGCGCCGTCTGGCGATGCGCAGACTGCTATGCCGGTTTCGGGCCACCCGATCCGATGAGGATTGCTGTCGCCGGCAAGGGCGGAGCCGGGAAGACGACGTTCTCCGCTACGACCGCACGCCTCCTTGCGCGTGACGGCAAGACAGTCGTCGCCATCGACGCCGACACAAACCCGAACCTTGCTGCGGCCATGGGGTTCGATCTCGACGCCGTTTCCAAGGTCCCGATATTGCGCACCGACATCGTCTCGCGTCGCCTCGACGGTTCCGCCGCATTGCGGGTGCCCCTTGACGACGTGCTTGACGCTCACGGCGTGTGCGGCCCTGACGGCGTTCGTCTGGTGCGAATGGGTATGCCCGACCATGCGCAGGAAGGGTGTCTCTGCTCCGCTCATGCGGCCGGGTCCGCACTGCTCTGCGACCTCGGGTCGCAACCTGAGACCTGGACGATCATGGATCTTGAGGCTTCGCCGGAACACCTCAGCCGCGGCACGGCGCGTCATGCCGATGTCCTCATCCTGGTTGCCGAACCGTACTTCCGCTCCCTTGAAGCGGTGCGACTGCAGGCCCGGCTGGCCGCCGAGCTTCCCGACGTGACGATCGGCGTGATCGCCAACAAGCTTCGCAACCCCGAAGATGGGCAGGCGGTATCGGAGTTTGTCGAGGGCCTGGGGATTCCCCTCTGGGGCCGGATTCCCTGGTCCGACGATGTAATGAATGCTGATCGGGTGCGGGCATCACTTGTCGATTCCGCTCCGAACAGCCCGGCAGTGGAGGGAATCAAGAATATATTAGGTATACTTATGGTACTGAAAGCGGAACGTACATGTGTGTAGGAGTTCCCGCTCAGGTAATCGGACCGGTCGATTGGACCACCCATGAGGCGATGGTCGAATGCAATGGAGTTCGGCGCAGCGTGAATGTTTCCCTGGTCGTCGAAGCCGATGGCAGCGGGCTCAACATCGGCGATTGGGTCCTGTTGCACGTTGGATTCGCGATGAGCATCCTCGACGAGGATGAAGCGCGCCGCACGTTGGAGTTACTCACCCTTCTCGGCGGCGACAACGAAGACTTCGAAGCGTTCGCAGCACCACGAGAAACATGACACGGGTCGACGCCTGCGATGCGCTGGCCGTTGCGGCGCGCCACCTCGCGAGACGTATCGCCGAAGGGTCGACCCTGTGGACGGTGGCACCGGGCCTGGAAGACCATGCCCGGCACCTGGCCGTGGAGTACGTCCATCCGGCTTCCGTGGGCGCCATGGCCGTGCCAGCGATCGCAGTACATGGGGGATGGGAGGTCGCAATCCGTATGCTCCGCAACCAGGCCCAGCACGGGGATGTGATCGTTTCGATGGGATCGACCGGTTCAGCGCCAATCACTGATCTGTCGCTACGCACCGTCGCCTGGGGCACCGACCACATCCACATCGGCTGGCTTGACGAAACGTCGGCAGTTCCCCTCGACCCCCGAACGTTCCTCGTCGGACTCGGTGCCGACAGTTCCGCAGAACGGTTCCTCACCCGCTCCTACCACCTGCTCTGGGAACTTACGTTCATCTGCCTTCAGAACAATCGGTTGACGAAGCGGACCACCGAAAACCCATCTGCCTCTCCGAGTTGTCCGGTCTGCGCCGACGAGGCGATCATCAGCGAAGTTGTGGAGGTAATGACCGACAGCATGGCCCGAGTGCGCACCGCCTGCGGACCTCAGATCGTCGATGTCAGCCTGATCGACGATGTGCAGGCGAACCACCTCGTACTGGTTCACGCCGGAATAGCACTTCGCCGACTGGACCTGACATGCAAGTGACATGGCCAGGAGCAGCGCAATGATTCAACCGTCGTTCCTGTATCCGTTCCTCGACGGAGATTCCTCAACAAATCCCGCGCACCGTCCGCAGGGCGACCCCGACGACAAGGCACTTGTGGAACTGGCCCGAGCGGCCCGCTCCAGTTGGACCTTCGGCGAGATCCTCGACGAGGAGACCTTGGCCGCAAACACTGAACGAATCCAAGAGGCGGCGACATTGATCGCCGCGTGCGCCGCGAGGTCTCGACGGGTGTTCGTGGTGGGCAACGGAGGCAGCGCCTGCGACGCCGAACGTTTCGTGCGCTTACTAAAACCGTCGATCATGGCCCAGTCACTACTGGACTCGGTGGTCATCACCGCACTTGCCAACGATGTGGGCGCCGACCGAATCTTCGACCGGCAGATCGAAACGTTCGTGCAGGCCTACGACGTTGTGGTTGCGTTCAGTACGAGCGGCACATCAGCCAACATCCTCGCCGCGCTGGCCCGTGCCCGTCGACAGGGGGCGCACACCATCGTTCTTGCCGGATACGGCGGAGCCGAACTCCCCGCCAACCCCAATGTGGACGTCTGCCTCACGGTGGAGTCGTCAAGCGTTCACCGGATCCAAGAAGCGCAAGGTGCGCTCTCGGCGAAACTTGCCGAGCGCGTGGCGCACCAACTAGCAAGGGCACAGCAGTGAAGTTCGTAGACGAGTATCGCGATCCGCAGACCGCTGAGCTGGCGCTGAAACAGATCGAATCGTTGTCCGGCGACGAACCGCTTAAGTTCATGGAGGTGTGTGGCGGGCACACCCACACGATCTATCGCCACGGGATCGAACAGATCCTCCCGGCGAATATTGAACTCGTTCATGGTCCAGGGTGCCCGGTCTGCGTGATTCCGATGGGCCGCGTCGACGACGCGATCGCCGTCGCACAGGCTCCCGGGGTAATCTTCACGACCTTCGGCGACATGCTGCGAGTGCCCGGATCAACGTCCACACTTCTCGAAGCCAAGGCGCGTGGAGCCGACGTCCGGATGGTGTATTCGCCACTCGACGCCCTCGAGCTGGCCCGACGAAATCCCGAACGGCAGGTGGTTTTCTTTGCCGTCGGGTTCGAGACAACTGCACCATCGACGGCGATCACCCTTCGCCATGCCAAACGCGACGGCGTCCGGAACTTCTCGGTGTTCTGCAATCACGTCACGATCGTTCCCCCGCTGCTCGCGATTCTGGACAGCCCGGGATTGGATTTGCACGGGTTTCTCGGCCCCGGCCACGTCGCCACGGTTGTCGGGCTTGGTCCATTCCAATTCGTAAGTGCACGTTACGAAAAGCCAATCGTGGTCGCCGGGTTCGAACCGCTCGACATACTCCAAGGCGTTTCGATGCTTTTGCAACAACGCCAACAGGGGCGCTGCGAGGTCGAGAACCAGTACGGACGGGCGGTACCGGTCGCAGGAAATCCGCGCGCCCTGGAGGTAATGGCTGAAGTGTTTGCGCTTCGCCCGCACTTCGAGTGGCGTGGACTCGGATTCATTGCGCAGTCCGGTCTCCGACTGAACGCACACTACGCCGAGTTCGACACGGAGCAGCGTTTCACGGTGCCCGGAATCCGTATCGCCGACCCAAAAGCATGTCAGTGCGGCGAGGTGTTGAAGGGCGCAATCAGGCCCTGGGAATGCAAGGTGTTCGGTACGGCGTGCACCCCCCAGACCCCAATTGGCACGTGCATGGTGTCGTCGGAAGGTGCCTGTGCCGCCTTCTACAACTACGGACGACTCTCGCAGCGCCGCACCATTCCGGTCCGTCCGGTATGACGGCCGCGAACGAGAGGGAAGCAATCATCGGTCGCCGGACAAGGCCGCGGTTCAATGATCAGGTCATCACCATGGCCCATGGTGCGGGAGGTTCCGCGAGCGAATCTCTCGTTGATTCGGTATTTCGTGCCGCCTTCACCGATGCTGAATTGCTGAAGGCCGACGATGGCGCTGTTCTCGAACTCGACCCCTCGACTGCAGGCACCGTCGATCTCGTCATGACGACCGACTCCTTCGTGGTGCGTCCGCGACGATTTCCTGGCGGATCGATCGGTACGCTTGCTATCTGTGGAACGGTGAACGACCTGGCGGTCATGGGCGCGCAACCGCAATGGGTGTCGGTCGCGTTCGTACTTGAAGAGGGTTTCGCAGTCGAGGAGTTGCGGGCCATCGTCGCCGATATGGCCACGATGGCCAAACGAAGCGGGATCCGTATTGTCACCGGTGACACCAAGGTGGTCGAGCGTGGGGCGGCCGACGGTTGTTACGTGACGACAACAGGCATCGGCACGCGGGCGAGGAACCGGGCATTGGGCGTTGAACATGTGCGCGTTGGTGACCGGGTGATCGTGTCGGGCCAGTTGGGGGATCACGGCATGGCAGTGATGATCGCCCGAGGCGACCTTGCACTCTCCGCCGACATCGAGTCCGACTGCGCTCCCCTCAACGACCTCATCGACGCAGTCGTACGCGTGGCACCGAACATCCGCTGGATGCGCGACGCGACCCGCGGCGGCCTGGCGAGCGTCCTGAACGAACTCGTTCGGGCAAACAGTCTTTCGGTGACCCTTCAGGAAACAGCGCTGCCGATTGCACCAGCCGTTGCTGGGGCGTGCGAACTGCTGGGCATCGATCCGATCTATGTGGCCAACGAAGGCAAGGTGGTGGTGGTCGTTCCGGAAGAAGAAGCGACAGCCGCACTCGACGCCTTGCGGTCCCATCCGCTCGGCCGATATGCGGCGCTCGTGGGGGTCGTGACAGCAGAACCGGCCCGCATCGTGATGGTGCGAACCGCCTTTGGCGGCGAGCGCATCGTTGATTTGCTCGTTGGGGACCCACTCCCCCGGATTTGCTGATTCCCAACCCGAAGCGCGCAATGACCAACGATCGGTCCCTCAAGCACCTCTGCGCCGCAGTCGACAACCGTCAGAAGGCAAGCACGGCGAATGCGATCACGGAACGGTTGCTATCCGAGTACGCAATCGTCACGGCCAAAAGACATGGCCGGAAATGCGCGAGCTGCGTGATTCAATAAGCCCACTGACCTGTGCAGATGTTCTCGGGGCCAGACCGCGCTCACCATCGAGGTTCCCGAAGGAGAGCATCGCCATTTCACTTCGGATCGATTCGATCGATTCGGGTAAATTCTTTGGTGGAGTTCACGGCGACCGCGACAATCGGCACGGCCAGCACGGTTCCGGCGATGCCGAAGAGGGCGCCGCCGGCGACGACGCTGAGCAGCACGATCACCGGGTGAAGGCTGAGGGCGCGTCCATAGATGACTGGAGCCAATAGCTCGTTATCGAGTTGCTGGACGACGAAGGCTACGACCCCAACCGCGATCGCGGCGCCGGCACCGCCGGTGACGAGTGCTACGAGCACCGCAACCAGTCCTGCGACAACTGCTCCGGCCAGAGGAACGAACGCACCGAGGAAGGTAACGATCGTCACGGGCACGACGAGGCTGCTACCGGTAACCAGTAGGGCTGCGGTGATGGCGGTCGATTCCACGACGCCCAGGAGCGCCGCTCCGCGAAGGTACCCACCGAGAGTGGCCCAGGCGGCATCGAGCGACCGACGTACTTGAGCCTCGTGGTCGCGTGATCGACGACTGATCCAGTCAACGAAGCGTGCGCCGTCTCGCAGCATGAAGAACGTGAGTATCAGCGAGAGCACGGTTCCGGTAACTAGTTCTGCCATCAGCGTCGCTTGGTCGGTTATCGCGCCGTTTGTGGAACGAGCGAGACGTCCGAACGCCTCGGCGGCGCGTTCGCGGATGAGCTCGATGCTGTTGCGAGAGATTTGGACTGGGCTTTCGACGACGAGCCAATCCTCGATGGCGTCGATCGCCTGGGTAAGGGTGGGTCCGATCGAGTCCGCTTCGTCGGCGATGGATCCGATGACCACCGACAACAGCGCGATCAGCAAAACAAGGAAGAGGCAAACCGTCGTTGCTGCGGCGAGTCCTGGCCGCCACCGGTGTCGCCGTAACCAGTGCGACACCGGTGCCAACGCGCGGGTGAGGAACAACGCGATCACGATCGGGAAGACGGCGACGCGCGCTTGAGCGAGCAACCACAGACAACCCAACGCAGCGACCGCGATAACGCTGAGTCGCCACGAGTACGCGGCCCACCGGTCAACAACGGGGTGCACCGGTGGACGCGACGGTGGCGACGATGACCCCACCACGTCGTTCTCAGACGTCATTGGACCTGCGGTCGGTGACCGAGGTCAATCGCCGGCCGCGCGGCCCTTTCGGCGCAGTTGTTGCGCTGCGCACCGACACTCCAAGAACGAACCCGTTCTCGGGTATCTACCATAGGCACACCTGCACGGGACACGTAGCGTTGACTACCCGATGCGGACGGGCCCAAACGTCGTATCGAGTCCTCAAGGTCCTTAAGCGTCGAAACCGAAAGGTTTGACGTGTTCGCTGCCGGAGTAGCACGACACGAGTGGTATTGCCGGTATTGCCACGAAAATCGAAGCGATTGGATTTGCCATGCGGAGAGTCGTGAAGCTTGAAGTACAGCCGACCGTTCGAGAGGGTGCCGTGGCCCGACGCGTCGCTTCGGCAGCGTTGCAGGATGACCATGCCAACGCTGAGGAGGTTGCTGACATAACTCTTGTCACGTCGGAACTGGTGACGAACGCGGTTGAGGCGAGCAGCGGCAGCGAGGCGGTGTCATTTGCGATGGAACTCTCGGACGATGATGTTCGGGTCAGCGTTTCGAATCATGGAGATGATTTCGAATCGGATCATGGCGATGATTCCGAATCGAACCGAAAGACATCCGACGAAGACGACGTTCGCGGACGAGGGCTGGCCATCGTAAAAGCGATTGGTGACGTGACCGTCGAACACGACGATGGGACCACCACCGTCTCGGTGGATATTCCATTATCAACGAAACAATGACAGCGGGTTCGCCCGCCCTGACTCGTCTGGCTCGATAGGCGGTTGGTACTCGGTCGGTCGGAATCGCTTCTCAGGTGGCTTTCGTCGACGGGACCCGTCGGTCTCAAGGCTACGACCGCTTGCCGTCGTGAGCCGGGAAGCAACGCGACAGCATCTCATCGACGGCGCACCACCTCATCGACGGCGCACCACCTCATCGACGGCGCACCACCACGTCGGCGATGCGATCGCCGAGGAGATTCAGCGACAGCACGGTAAATGCAATGCAGGCACCCGGGAACACCGGAAGCCACCAGGCGACTCGCAGGTAGCGTTGCGCGTCGCCGGCCAGCTGTCCCCAACTCACCCGGTTCGAGTCGCCGAGCCCGAGAAACCCGATGCCAGCCTCGATCAGCAACGCCTGAGCAACAACGAGGCCAAGATAGGCGAGCGTTGTCGGCACGACGTTCGGCACAACCTCTCGCCAAAGCACTCTTCGCCGAGTCGCTCCGATCGAACGGGCGGCGAGCACGAAGTCACGTTCGACCAGTGATTGCGTCTCGGCGCGCACGATGCGCGCCAGCGTCGGCCAGCTGGTAAGCCCGAGGAGGAGCGCCAATCGCCCCAGACCCGCACCGAAGATCGAGCTGACCACCAGTGCCAGGAAGAACCGTGGAATGATCTGCACGATCTCCGCCACTCGCATGATCGAATCGTCCAGCCACCGCGGCGAGGATCCAGCGACGAGGCCGACAGCCGTTCCGATGCACAGGACAAGGACGGCGACGACGACGAGCACCAGCAGCGAACTCCGAGTCCCGTGAACAACCTGTGAAAACAGGTCGTGTCCGAGTGCGTCACTGCCCATGAGAAATCTTGCGCTGGGCGGGTCCAACGGAGGGGCGACGATTGCGAAGGGTCTGTGGGGCGCCAGGATCGGAGCAGCCAATCCCACGAGCGCGACCGTGGCGCAACCGGCGAATCCGAGAGCTCCCGTCGGCGAGCCGATGATACGGGCCAACACACGGCGTTCGGGCACGGTTGTATCGAGCGTTTTCGACCGCATATCAGGGACGTGGACGATGGTCACGGCGACACCCGGGCTCGGCGGGCGAGCTTCGGGTGGCCGATTCTTGAGGCTCCAATACGCGGATCAATGCGCAAGCTCACGAGATCGATTACCAGGTTTGCCACGACGACCGTCACCGACGTCATGAGAAACACTCCAAGCACGACCGGGGTGTCGCGATTCTGCATGGCACTGAGCAGGAGTCGTCCGATGCCGGGCCACCCGAAGAGGATTTCCACAATTACCGTGCCCGACAAAAGCTGGCCGATTCGTCCACCGATCACGGCAAGAACGGGAAGCAACGGACGTTTCAGCGCGTGACGAATCAAAACCATACGCTCCGGAAGACCTTTTGCGCGCGCCATCAAGATATGCGCGCTTTCTAATTCGGTGATCAAACCTGACCGGAGGATGCGAGTTACCGCGCCAATCTCTTGGGCAGCGAGGATCGCGGCTGGCAAGACCAGATGATGCGTTACGTCGAGAAATGCCGCGAAGCCGGTTTTGACTTCGCGGGCGTCTGTCATCCCCTGCACGGGAAACAATCCGAAATGCAACGAAAGCCAGAGGATCGCGATCTGCCCGATCCAAAAGGTCGGTGTGGCCACCGCGAGGACGCTGAGTGTGTTCACGAGAACGTCGCCGGGGCGGTTCCGACGACTTGCCGCATACGCCGCAGCCACGATTCCGATCAGAGTCGAAAGCACCAGAGCAGTTCCGGTCAGAAGCAGTGTCGCTGGAACGCGCTCGGCGATCAACGAGCGAACGGGCCGACCTTGCAGATACGACGTTCCCAGATCACCGCGGATCAGTCGTCCGACGTAGGAAGCGAACTGTGTCGGAATCGGTCGGTCGAGACCAAATCGGGCCCGGGTCTCGGCGTAATACGCAGCGTCACCACCATCGCCGGCCAAGGCGACCACGGGGTCGCCGGGAGCAAGATGAATGAGGGCGAACGCCAGTGTGACGACGGCTGCGGCAGTCGGGATGGCAAGTCCCAAACGCCGTGCTGCGTAACGGAGGCTGCCCCTCACCGAAGGTTCTTTGCGGTGCTCATTTCTTGCAGCTTGCCGCTTCAGCGAAGTGGCCCGATTCGCTGAAGCCCGAACATGAGGCCCGGAACACCCGCGTTGCGGTGGTCTCAACAAGCCAGATGTAGGGCAGATCTTCAACCACCGCTTCTTGGATCTTCCGGTAAATCGCACCGCGAACGACAGCTTCATCTCGGGTTGCGGCGTCTTCGAATAGCTTTGTCACGGCTGCGTTGCGATAGGCCGAGGAATTCGAGAAGGCAACGGGCCCAATCTGGGCCGAGTCATACATACGTCGAACGCCAATCTCAGGGTCGGTTCCGTTGCAGTAACTGATCACGTTGGTGTCAAAGTCGCGTCGCACAAAAACGCGATCGGCGAACGGCGCGTTGTCTGCCGTTTCGAGTTGCACGTCGATCCCGATCTCTCCGAGTTGTGCCTTGATCAGCTGGCCATACAGAGCGAACGTCGGGAAGCTCAAGAATCGGAACCGTAGCGGCGTGCCATCCTTGACGCCGGTAACGCCAAGCGAGGTTCGGGTGCCGGACCCGGCCTGCTTCCAGCCGGCGTCGTCAAGAAGCTTGGCCGCGGCGGCTTTGTCGAATCCCGGAATCTTCAGATCCTTGGCGTACGCGAATGGAATGCCACTGGCGATCGGTGCAGTCGCAACTTTGCCCTGGCCGAACAAAATTCGATCGAGAAACTGCTTCCGGTCAAGGCCCTGGAGCACCGCTTGACGGGTTCGCTGGTCGGCGAAAATCGGCTTGTCCAGATTGAAACTCATCGACATGATGCAGTTCGAACCGCCCGGATTCGTGAGGGTTTCTAACGTCGACAGCGATTTGTTGGCTTTGACACGGGACAAATCGGCTCCGTTTACGCCATAAAGAAAATCAACCTCGCCGGCCTCGAGCGCGATCAACTGATTGCCGACATCGGGAATGACCCGGAGGACAACACCATCGAGGTAGGGCAGGCCCTTCTTGAAGTAGTTCTGATTCGCCTTCAGACGAAGCTCCGCACCCGGCTTGTACGAGTCGAAGACAAACGGACCGGTTCCGATTGGCTTCAGGTTGAACGGGTTTCTTGTGGCGTCCGTTCCGCTGTAGAGGTGGGCGGGCAGGATGGGGGCTTCCGTCACGTTCAGTTGCTGGAGGAACGCCGAGTAGGGCTTGAAGAAGCGGAAGATCACGGTTTGGGGATCGGGAGTCTCGATTCGGCTGACTGCGTCGAGCAACGAGGCCCGGGCGCGGGCGTGATACTTCGGTAGAGGGTCTTCAAATGTGTACTTAACATCTGCGGATGTAAACGGCCTGCCATCGTGCCACGTCACGCCCTTGCGCAACTTGAACGTGTAGTCGCCGCTCTTGACTGTCCAGCTCTCCGCCAGTTCTGGAACCAACTTGCCGTTCTCATCGATTTCGACCAGTCCGTTGTACATGAGCTCCGAGGCCGAGTGAACTGCCCCCGATGTCGTGATCGCCGGGTTCAGCTGACCGGGGTCTTGCGAGATGGCCGCAACGAGAGTGCCTCCCCGAGGCGGTGAGGGGATTGTGGTGGTAGGAGCGACAGTGGTGGCCGGAACAGCTGTTGTCGTAGCCGCCGTGGTGGTGGTTGCAGCGGTCTTCTTTTTGGTGGTCTTTTTGGCGGCAGCCCAAGCCGGCGAGGATGCGCTCGATACGGCAACCAACGTTACGAGGGCAACCGGTAATGATCTACGCGCGACTGACCGTTCGGTCCGACAATCCTGGGGTGAGGGCATCTGTTACTCCATCGCGACGAAGGCGGACAATTAGGGCGAACCTACTGTGCTCTGGCCACTACTACACGTTGCTTGCATATAGCTTCGGCCCCTCAGCGACACAATCCGCAAACTGAACTCGCGTTTCGTTCGACGAACTCACCCTGAAACTGTAAGCACACCTACTGGTAAGCCACCGTAGAACTACCCAGCCTGAGTGCGCGCGCTCGGCCGCTCCGCAATCGTGCAATACGCCGCGTTCGGGTCAGCCTCGGCCGTGGCGAAGTAGGCGTCCAGGCGTGGCACCCGTGCTCACGCCGTCGGCAAACGTCTCTACGCCATTGACGAAGATGTGGTGGTAGCCCTTGGCATGCTGGACCCGGCGCCATTCGCCACCGGGCATGTCATAGACCGGTTCCCCGATCCAGGGCGGGTCAATCGCGAGTTCATCGAGGTCATACACCACCACATCGGCGGCGGCACCTTCTCGAAGCACGCCCCGGTCCTTGAACCCACCCGCGTGCGCAGCCAGCGCGGACATCCGATAATGCGCCTCCTCCAGGGTCACCCGTCCGGTGTCGCGCACCATCCACGTCAGCAGGTCGGTCGGCCACGCGCCACCGTTGAAGAACTTGGTGTGCGCGCCACCGTCGGACACGCCCGGCACCGTGTACGGCGACTCGTTGAGCACTCCTGCCATGTTATCGACGTTGAACTCGGGACCCTCGCCGAGGAACTCGGTCTTGAGGTCGGTCATGAGCGACAGATCCAACATGACGTCGATGTAGTGCTTGTTCTCCTCCTCAGCAATGCGCTCGAGGCTCTTACCCACATAGTTCTGCATATCCTGGCGGCGGGCAACGCCCTGGACCACCAACCTTCGGGGTGGACCGCCGACCGCCAACTGCGTCTGCGCAAACTGTGTCGAAGCCGCCTCGGTCTCGTCTTTCAAGCGAGCCCGAATAGACGGGTCCTTCAGTTTGGCAATCTTCTCCTCGGTGGTACCGGTGGTGGCCTCGCGCCACGCCGGGCTCGCGTCGTACAGGTTCCAGTTGTCGAGAGCGAACGCGAATCCGGCGCGCATCGTCGCACCTTGGCCAAAGATGCGAAGGCCCTCGGACTGAGCCTTGGCGATCCACTCGAGGCGCTCCTGATGGACGCGCGGGTTGCGCTGGCTCACCGGCACCACGTTGTCGATGATCGGGCGCTGTGCGACTTCAGCCAGGCGCAGCTTGAAGGCCTGATCGTCGGCGTCGTTCACATCGGGGCTCGTCTGCTGCGTGATCTGGATGAAGCCCTCGTCGCGCTCGCGCAGCACTTCGGCGAGGCAGAGGATGTCATCGTCGCACATGGTGTCGGTCACCATCGGCGAACCGTCGAAGTCGGCCTGCAACGAGTTCGGTCCGAATCGTTGGATCGAAAACCCGCACAGCCCGGCGTCCATACCCTCGTGCAGCAGACGTTGCAACTCCTTCTGCTCCGCACGAGTCGCCGGCCTCGACTTGGCGGCTTCGAGACCCATCACATAGATCATAAGAGACGCTGTCGGCATGTACTGGAGGACGTTCACCCCCTTCGGGATGCGGTCGAGCGTGTCGAGGTACTCAGGGATGGTCTCCCAGTCCCAGTTCGGAAGCATCCCTTCGACCATCGACGCCAACGGGATGGCTTCGGTTCGGACCATCGTGAGCATCGAACGCTCACGGAAGTCGGGCTTCACCGGCGCGAAGCCGAACCCGCAGTTACCGAGCACCACCGACGTGACACCGTGCCAGCTCGAGATCGAGCAGTATGCATCCCAATGCACCTGTGCGTCGTAGTGCGTGTGCAGGTCTACGAAACCTGGAGCAACGATCGCCCCCTGTGCGTCGATCACGCGGTCCGACGCCCTCGAGGAGCGTCCTCCCATCTGCGCGATTCGACCGTCCTTGATCCAGAGGTCGCCGCGGTAGCGCGGTACCCGGGTCCCGTCGACGATTGTGCCGTTCTTGATATGGACATCGAAGGTGTTCATGTGTTGCCCCCGGATCACTCGCAGTCGGGCCAACATAGGCCGATCGTCGCAAAAGTGTGCAATTTTCGGGTCGGGTGACGTCGGGCGCTGTTACGTTGACCGCAAAGCCATGACGCAGACCGCTCCACGTCGGACGAGTTACAACCCGTCCTGGTTCGAGACTGCTCATCATCGACTTCCCACAATATGTACGCATAGCACTTCCACGTGACCGGGACCACGATCATATTTTGGAGGCACTCGCCCACCTGGACCCTACGCTGGGCGCCTCGCCAGGAACGAATGAACTACGCCGTCTTGCCAGAAATCGAACCGTGCCCTACCCACCACCGGCTCGGTGCGGACGTCGGCGAAACCGTGACGCCTCAGGCGGCCCTCGAACGCTTTGACGCCATCGAACTGCAGCACGCTCCTCCAGAGATAGCGGTAGATGCGGGTGTGGCGGCTGGTGATAAAACCTGCCGGGATGATGATGCCCCAGCACACGCTGGTCCAGGTGCCGATCGCGCGGGGCGAGTCTCGTACCGAGTACTCGTGGAAGCAGATCGGTGCCCCGGGCTTGAGCAGCGGCATCAACCGCTCGAGACACAGGTCGGGGTCGGCCATGTTGCGAATGCCATACGCCATTACGATCGCGTCGAACGGCTCATCGCCGAGCGTCGCACCAGGATCCATCGCGTCGCCGTGCAGGAAGCTCACGTTCGGCGCTGAACGGAACATCGGCTTGCTCCGCGCCTGATCGAGCATGGCGACTGACGCGTCGAGCCCCACGATCGTCGCCTCAGGGTAGGCGCGCAAGACGCCAGCGGTCGAAAGTCCGGTGCCGCAGCACAGATCGAGGATCCGCATCCCAGAACCATGCCCCGCAAGCCCGAGACGCTCCGCGCTCAACTCCAAGTGCTCGACGTACCCCGGGTTACGCTGCACGAGCGTGTCGTAGGTACCAGCCACGATGTCGAAATCGGCCGGGACCTCTCGTTTGCGTTCACTGAAAGACTTGGCGGTCACGACGGACACGCTACCGGTCGTTCGCAAGAGTGCCTTTCGACGACCTGATCGACGCTGCACCGTCCTCAAGGCTGTGAAGTGACCCGTTCCGGACCAGGTGACTTTATATGTGCTCGTAGGAACCGTCGCTCATCTTGCCTGGTCACGACCGGCGAAGCGAACATGCGCCTGGTTTTTAGACTCCGCTGGGTTAAGGGCGTTGTTTCATTTTGTGTCAGGCCGTGGTGTGGATGCTCCTCGTCGTTGTCGGATCCGTTCCGTTCGTTTGCACGGCGTGGCCGTTTTCTCGCAAACACAGGGACGCGCATCGCGCGCATCGCACGCACCTCGTGACCGTAAGGTTCCGGGAATGGTGTCGGCGACGTTGCGACAGCTATCGTCAGCCGATGCGAATACGCACCGACGAGTTCGTGAAGTCCTACATCGCCGAAATGACCGGCAAGGCCATGGACCTTGACCGTCTCGTCACCGAACCGAGCCCACTGAGTACCGCCGAGATGATCGAGGCGTTTACCCACCCCGACCTCGGGCGACTTGGCATCACACTCATGGCCGATTGCATGGCACCTGAGGGATCGATCTACTACGACGCCATTTTCGGTGCCTACCGTGGGCAGCGGGCGATCCGCGGATGGCTCCTGCCAGCGATGGCCGACATCGAGTTCATCGACTTCGTGGCGACGGGTGAGTCCGTTACCTTCGACGACGGCGAAGGCGGGTCATCGCTCGACGAATGGCAAATGGTCATGAACCTCGGCGACACCAGGATCCCGCTTTCGCGTGGTGTCAGCGTTCGGCGTTACCGCAAGGGCTGGATCACATGGGCGTGCGACGTGTACGACACCGCCGCGTTCCGCCAGCCGCCTCCGCCCGACATGGCAGGCATTCCTGGCCTGCCGAGTGAACCGCCTCCACCGCTCCCGCCATGGCCTCGCGTCGACTGGACCACCGACGCCTCCGTCGCCCCTGTCTCCCTCTCCCCCGCTGCGTCGGCGTGGATTTCCCAAGGACGAACGTCCGAAAAGTCGTCGCTCGTCGAAACTCCGAGCGGCCTGAGCCACGCCGACATCCACGAACTCACACATGACTCGGTCGCCGGGTACGACTTCGACCTCATGAGCGACCTCTTCCATCCCACCGACTCCGTGTACATCGACCCGCTCTTCGGCGAGTTCCACGGCCAGGCTGCCATTCGAAGCTGGCTCACCGACATCATGCCTCGTGCGGGCGCGCTCGCCTTCGAACCACTCGGGCCGCCCCTATTCAACGGCAACACCTCGGTACTCGAGTGGAAGCAGATGGCCATCGCGCCCGACGGCTCTCGAACGACAATGTTGCGCGGAACCAGCGTGCGGCGATATTTCGATGGTTGGGTCGTGTACGCCGCGGACTACTTCGATACCGCGCCACTCGCCGACCCCGACATCCAGGCCGCTGGGATCGGTGCCGGGGCAACCATCACCGCGAACGACATCATGCGGTATCGTCAACGCTGACCGGCGGACGAGAGAACCTTCGGAGTTCATGGGACCGAAGGGCACCCCCTAGTGAGCGGCTCATGGCACGTGGTCCGAAGAAGGGCACAGCTGCACCATGGCGGTGCCAAACGGCCGTTCTGCGATGGTTGAGTACGTATCTGCCTCTTCGCTCTAGAAGCGGCCGCCGTCGACAATGAACTCTTGAGCGCAGCAGCCACCGCCATCGTCGGCCGCCAGGAACAACACCATCTGCGCGAACTCTGCCGGGAGGATCCGGCGCTTGATGACCTGGTCGCCCATCGTCTGGGCCTCGCCCTCGGCGGTCCACCACTTGGTGAGTTGACGCTCCGTCGGCACCCAGCCAGGAACGACGGTGTTGACACGGATGCCATGCGCGCCGAAGGTCCGGGCCATTGTGCGGGTGATGCCCTCGACCGCAGACTTCGCTATCGCGTAACCGGGAAAGAAGTCCTCTTTCATCATGTAGCTGCTCGACCCGACGTTAACGATCGAACCGCTCCCCGCCTCAATCATCTGCGGCGCGAGAGCCTGAATCGCAAAGAAGTAATGGCGCAGGTTCGTGTTGATGCGGTTGTCGAAGTACTCCGGCGTGACCTCGTCCCAGCTGTGCCGGTCCTCGTTCGCAGCGTTGTTCACGAGCACCGTCACGGAGCCGAGCGCCTCGACAGCCGCGGCGCACGCCGCCCGGAGCGCCTCAATGTCGATCAGGTCGACGCCATAGAACAGCGGCGCATGTTTCGCCCCTGCTTCGACACAGCGTCGCACGGTCTCGGTTGCGTACTCGACGTTCTTGTCGACGAAAGCGACCTTGCTGCCCTGACGAGTGAATTGCCCCACAAGTTCTGCGCCGATGCCATCGGCCCCACCGGTAATAAACACGGTTCGATCGACCAGCGACGGATAGGAAGCGTACATAGGAACGGAAGAGGAGGTCATTGTTGTCCTTGGAAACCGGTGACGTCGTGTGCGGCCCACCAGACGTGGAGGCGCGTTGCGTGTTCGGGGTTGACCGACCGGGGAGGTACCGTACCTCTCGCGATCGCCCGTACCTGTTCGACCGACGAACGAGCCTGCGCGTCGGCGTTCTCTGGCGTGAGCCCACCAAGATGCGGCGTGGCAACTACGCCGGGGCGCGACGCGAGCAACGATGAAGGCCGTTGATCCGGTGCTCGACCCACGTCCATTGCGAGACCGCCGAGGTGTCCGCTGTCGAGCGCGGCGACGACGGCGTCCTCATCGAGGAGTTCACCGCGCGACACGTTCACGAGGAGGGCGCCAGGTCGCATCGACGCGAGGGCGGCGGCGTCGATCAGATTGTATGTCGACGGAATTGCCGGGGCGAGGGGGAACACGACATCGCACCTGGCAAGCAGTTCGGTAAATCCACATTGGTCGAACCCGTCGATCGTCGCGTCAGCCGCTGGATCGTGGATCACCACATGCATCCCAAGGGAGCGCAACACTGGCGCAAGGTACGAACCGATCGCGCCGTAGCCGATGATCCCCGCTGTCCGTCCGCGAAGTTGGCGCCCCGAGCGTTGCGGCGCAACGATCCCAGATCGGAAGTCGATGGTTGATTCGCTTACGTTTCGGGCGAGATCCAACAGCAACGCCAAGGCGATCTCTGCCGTGGACGCAACGAAACTCTTGTCGGCCCGACCGACAAGGACACCGGCTAGCGACGCGGCTTCGATGTCGATGGTGCTGATGTCGACGGCGCACCGGAGGAACGCCAGCAGATCCGGCAGTTCGGCGAACACTTGGGGTCGTCCTGGCGTGGACCGGTGCGCAATGATGACCTCGCAGCCGGCGGCCGCATCGACCAGTTCGTGAGGCGCGAGGTCGCGGTCCAGCGGGTTCCGCACGACGGTCGCGACCGCTTCCAATTCGGGCAGCGCCCGCCCGTAGTAGGCCTCGAGGTCTTCGGGGTTATGGGTCAGGAAGGCCGTCAACACCTCGTCGACCCTACTGTCCACGTGAACACGCTTGACCCGCGGTGCCGCGGCACTATGGAGTGGTCTTCAATGCCAGCGAGAGCGCAACTCACAAGTACCCGCGCCGCTCTCTGTCGCGGCAATCGCGCTTGCGTACCGCAACATCGTCGCTCATCGCCTTCGGCTATCGGGAGCGGACAACGAAGAGGAAGACACCGTAGAGGAGGACAACGTAGAGGAGGACAACGTAGGTGTAGACAAGTTGTCGGGGAGTTTGTTCATTTTGGTGAACCTGTTCCGGAGGGATTGTAGATACGTGCGTAAACGGGAATGAACGTGGCGACGAGAAGCAGGTAGGCAGGGAGGGCGGTGACCATCCGTCGAGACGGGATCTCCTGGATGACGGCCAGGATCGGAGCGCAGGCGAGCGCGTAGATTATTCCGAGCAAAACCTTGGGGAGTCGCGTCCGGTGAGCCCACGCGACGCCGCCGAGGACAAGGGTCGGCATCATCAATATCCCGGCCGCGGTCCCGAGGAGAACAGTGGAGAACCCTGCAACGGCACGCGCCGGGCGTCGAGCGAGCGCCCGCCAGGCGAGACAGCGCTTCGCCAGCACGCTACATAAACAGATGAGGGTCGGAACGCCGACAATGAACGACGTGCCCGCAATAGTGAATTCCGGATCCTCCGAGATGTAGCGCATCCAAACGCGAGCCGCCGCTCCCCACGCTACGCCGTAGGCGGCGGCACGACCGACCGTGGAGAGCAACGACCGAGATGCCGGGCGGGCTGATCGATCATTCGCATATTGTTCAGGGCGACTCGAAGTGCCATTCATGAAGTACCTTTCGACAAATTGGCCACTGTCGTTACCTTACAAACTCTGGCGTCAATACGCATCCGACGCATGACGGGACTCACTCCACCGCATGGCGAGAGAACAACCTCGAGTGTTCACCCTTGGGTCGGCGCGGCAAATCCATCGCAGGAAGCAATGGTACGCGCGCTTACGTATTACGGTCCGTTACTCCCAGCCCACCCGGGATGGGTCATACACGCCTCGTGGACTCGAGTGCATGGGAGGGCATGAACCGCCTAACGTGCACGAGGTGACCACACCGACAGATGCCGAACAGCCGTTGCCCCACTCGTTACAGAGCATCGTTGATGAATGGAAGCCGCAGCGCGCGGAGCGTCAGAAACGCAGGCATCTCGAACGGGCCGACTTCGACGCTCTGCGCGACGCACGCTTGCTGCAGAGCGTCGTGCCCGTCGAAGTTGGAGGGCTCTGGCACGGCGTCGACTCATCGGCGCGAAACGCGTGCGAGTCCCTCCGGCTGCTTGCTACGGCGGATCCCGCGGTGGCCCTTGTGTCGGCCATGCACACTGCCGTCGTCGGATACTGGCTCTTGAATCCCGATCCAACGCAGCCTGAGTGGGAGACGCAGCGCCAGGCCGTTTTCGCGAGTGCGATGGCCGGCGAACAGTGGGGCACGATCACCTCGGAGCCTGGAAGCGGTGGCGACATGGCCAAGACCCGAGCCACCGCCACGCCTATCACCGCGTCAGCGTTCATGGCCGGCCACGCATACGCGTTGAGCGGCGACAAACACTTCGGCAGCGGATCGGGCATCGCCGATCGCATGGTGACAACGGCCATCGCCGCTGGCGAGACTGCGCCATCGATCTTTGTGCTCGATTCCACGGACAGACAATGGGACGGCAGCTCCGGGTGGACCCTCACCGCGCCATGGGACGGCGTGGGAATGGGCGCCACACAGAGCCACGCCATGCGCCTCGACAATGCACGCAGCGTCCGACTGAGCACGAGTGGCGGACTCAGCGACATCACCACCAAGCCAGGGCCGTTCGTTGCCACGTCGTTCGCCGCCGTCATCATCGGCGTGCTCGACGAGGCCATTGCGGTGGCCCGCGCCCAACTCGCGCCAAAGGCCGCGGACCTGCGTGCGTTCGAACAGGTTGAGTGGACCCGGGCGGTGTGCGACCACTGGCTTTGCGTCCAAGCATATGAGGGTGCCCTGCATGCGGTTGAGACAGAGGTGCCAACTGCGATGTTTGCTGCGCTCTGTGCCAAGGAAACGATCGCCGAACTGGCCGAAGGAATCCTGACTCGCCTCTGCAAGGTCATCGGAGGAGGCGCGTTTTCCCAACGAAGCCCGTTCGCCCAATGGCACCAAGATGTACGCGCGCTTGGCTTTCTGCGTCCACCGTGGGGACTCGCCTACGACTCGCTCTTTTCGCTCACGTTCACTGGCGCGCCTGGGTGACGCGGCGTTGAGCCCGGGGCGCGAGCGCGGCACCGTGCGGCAGGTTGGCAGGTTGGCAGGTTGGCGGCACAGTGCCAGGTTGGCGGCACCGTGCGGCACGGTGGCGCACAACGTGGCGCCGTGGCGCCAACCATGTTGTCAACACACCTAGCGCGCATATGTTTTGAAACTTCATTAAGCGACGGTGATCACCTCGTACATCCCTTGGGCGAAGTGCACGTGCCCGCCGCCCATTGTCATCGACGAATCATTCGCACCGCCCATCATCGAGTCGGATGATCCGCCCGAGTCCATCGTGTCGATCAGGTTGCAGAACGCAACGTAAGTACCTGAAGCAAGTTCGAATTCGGCAGACTTCGCCTGGTTTGGTCCCACGTGTTCTATCTCGCCCATTTTGTCGGCTTCCGGGATTTCTCTTCATCAACCGATCCGTCCACCTTCTTCGGCAGGTCTCCAACAGATGACACGCGAACAATCACAAGTTCGTGTTCCTCACCACCGACATTGGTGGCAGTAAGCATCACGCGCCCACTCGCCAACGTGGGTTGTGACAGCTTGATTTTGAATTCGCTCAACGTAAAGGTCGGCCTATTCTGGTCCGACGACGGGGCGGCCGACTCGTCAGAGCTGCAGCCTGACACGGATAATGCGAAACCGACTGCGGTCAAGCCGATGACACGCTTCCCCCGACTCCAGCCATCAGTTCGAGCCAGGAGCGGATCTCCGGTGGTCATGCGAAGCCTTTGGCTAGTTCGTCTATGGCGAATCAAACTTGCGATGAGCAATGCGACGCCACCCCAGACCGCAGACATCGTCATGCCCATCAACAACCAGTCCCAACCTACCGAGCCGTTATGCCATCCAGTTTCCCAATGCATCCGTACCTCATTTCAGCGGCCCAACCATGGGTCGCAACACGAGCGTGCACGTCATGGCAAGGTACTACCAGGGCTAAAGGTCCTGCTCATGGCAAACCGTTGTCATCGCGGAGTTGGCGGCTTCTCACCGATCCACTCCCCTTCCAGTTCAGATCCCCTATGTACGCATATTGAACCCACGCTGCGCAGCCTCCAGCGCCGCCCTCCCCTGTGAGCGTTCTCAGCGCGATGGTTGCATCGGGCTGGCGCTGGTTTCTAGGGTGATGTCCATCGAGTCATAGGACGGACAGGAACGGCGCATGCAAAGTAACCCCATGCAAGGTAACCCCCATGCAAGGTAACCCCCATGCGAGTTGACACCCATGCAAGTTGACCCCTATGCACTGCGTCGACGTCGCACGCGGGCTGTACTGATCTCGAGCCTGTGTTGTGCCGCGTTGCTTTTCGGCTGCACCGCAACAAGCGACGCACCGAGGGCCCCGAGCGCAACGGGCACGTCGAGCCCTTCGGGCGAGACCGCAAACGAAGCTTCGCTCCCCGCGGCACCACCTGTGCCGAGAGGTGCCGTGGCGGCCGACGTCGAGAACGCAATCAAGCGGATCGTGCCTTCGCTTCAAGCCGATGCACTCGACACGGGCGCGCTCGACTCCATCGCCGCTTCCGGGGACGCGCGACTGGCGTGGATGTTGTCGGACATCATGCGATTCAGCAGCGGAACCGACCACGCGGCACTGGGTCGCGCCTTCACCGAACTCACGGGTGCCACTCTTGGAGGAAACGACGACGTCTGGAGGCAGTCGACCGATCTCCTGATCTATTGGGACACGCCCGCCCCTGCGAACTATCGCCGCTTCAAGTCAGGGCTGTTTCTTGCCCTCGAACCGCGGTGGAACAAGATCTTCAACGACCCCAACGCAGACATCGACTGGCGGTTCTTGAGTTGGGGCGGTGTGCTTCCCGATGATCGCAAGCTTGGCGACCTCAGCCGGTGCATCCGCGGTTGCATACCTGCCCTCGACGATCCCCCGCTGACTTCGGCCACGACAGGTAACTGGTATCCCGACGACCGCTTCGTGTTCGGCGTTACGGTCAATGGGGAACACGTCGCATTCCCGAAGAACATCATGGAGGTGCACGAGATGGTGAACCTCACCATCGGAAATCGTCGCATCGCGATGCCGTACTGCACGCTCTGCGGTTCGGCGCAGGCCTTCTTCACCGACCGGGTGCCCGGTGCAGCACGTCCACTGGTGCTTCGTACGAGCGGCTTGCTGTCGCTTTCGAACAAGGTCATGTACGACCTCGAAACCGGATCCGCGTTCGACACCTTTCGCGGACGAGCCGTTTCCGGACCGCTGCACGACGCTGTCGTGACGTTGCCGATGCTGACCACGGTCGTCTCACGGTGGGGTGATTGGCGGCGGGCTCATCCCGATACTCGCATCGTCGGCCAAAGCGGCGGCGTCGGCGAGGACTACCCCCTCGACCCATTACAGGGCCGCGACGACAGCGGGCCCATCTTCCCGATCCGTCGAAGCGACACGCGCCTCGGTGTCCACACGCAAGTTTTGGGCGTGGTTGCTCCCGACGGTACGAGCATCGGCTTTCCCGTGGAAGCGGCACGCACTGCAATCGAAGCGGGCAAGATAGTACGCGCGCATGGAGTCACGCTCACCACCGATGGCGGAGGGCTCCGCGCCACGGCCGACGGGAGCGACGTCCCTAGCCATCAAGCGTTCTGGTTTGCGTGGGCCCAATTCCACCCTGGCACCGAGTTGTGGACCGCGCCCGGTTGACTCGGGTTTGCGCGCCGGTGCCAACCTTTGCGCGGACCGGTCGGAAGGTTGGCGCCTCCGTGCCAAGTTGGCGCTTCCGTGCGACACCGTGGCGCACATCCTGGCGCTGTGGTGCCAACCTTTGTGCGGGCCCGGGTGTCGACGAGCCGCGGCGGACCAGTCAAGATGAACTAGCGACGAGCGAAGGCCGCCTCGGAAAAGGTAAAATAGTATGTACACATATATTCAACGGACGTCACATTTACTGCCAGTCACATTTACTGCGAATCGCACTATTCGAACTCGATGGATCCGAAAGTGTCGAAGTACTCTCGCCAACTGGCGATTCTCCCGTTGCGAAGCTCTACGACGATCGCGTCCGGGGTGATACTTCTCGCCATATCGCGCCGCCGAGTGCAGTGCCACGACCACTCTATGGCCAACCAATTTCCGTCCGGTGAGGCAAATAGTGCGGTGAGTTCCACGTACAGGTCGGTGAGTACTTCGTGCCAACCTCGAATGGTATCGGCGATGTCCCCGGCCACCACGCGAACGCCGCGAGGGGCAGTTAGTTCCCCATCGGCGCACCAGTCGTCGGCGGCCCCAACTCCGTCGTAATTGTTCTCCCACATCGAGATCTGCCGCCGGACAAGGGCGAGTTGTTCGGCCGTGTAGCTTCCTCGAGGCGTCTCTTCTTCCATTTTCGTTCCGATCGGTACGTGTTGACGAGTGCGCGACCTTACGCTCTGGCCGCCGCACGCGTCGGTAACGGCGCTTGGGCCCGTCGTCGACCCGGATCAAGTTCCTCGGCGGACCCGATCTTCGGCGAGTAAGTCGTCGTCCGAGGCCGTGGTAGGTCGCTGCAGCACCGCCCCGGACACTGAGCTGAGCCCTTCGGGTCGTCGCCACTCTGCGCGATCCCGAATGGCCCGTTCTCGATCTGTGCGCATACGTTCGCGCCGACATGGAACGTGACGCGGCCAGGGGCCGCTACCGGAAAGAACTCGTGTCCGGGGCACGGGTGCGTATTACTCACATCAATGTTGGGTTAATCGGCGAGCCAAGGTCGCGGAGCAGATGAGGTACGTGGGGCAGTCGAGCAGACGTTCGGTTACGGGTAGGAGATAGGACGACTGGTGTTTCATATTGGATTCCTCTGTGTGATGATTTCGGAATCGGAGCGGTCAGCTGAGCCGAGCGCAAAGCACACGCATGTCGTTTCCGATCAACGCGGCGGGCCACGGGTCGTCGAGTACTACTCCTTCACCGCGCCGGCGAATGACAGCGAGCGGCCGATCGTGCGGGAGATGACGGCGTAGAGAAGAACGGCAGGTACCGAGTAGATGATGGCGAATGCGGCGACGCGTCCGAAGTACACGCCACCGAGACTGTTGAAGTAGTTGTAGATCGAAACCGATGCCGTCTGCTTGTCCGAGCTGGAGAAGAGGATGAACGGCACGAAAAAGTTCCCCCAGTTCCCGATGAACGCGAAAATGAACAGGACGATCATCCCCGGCCTCACGAGCGGGAGGAGCACCCGCGTGATCACCTGCAGCGTGCTCGCTCCGTCGACACGTGCCGCCTCCTCGAGGGAGACGGGCACACCATCGATGAAGTTCTTCGCCAACCAGATGGCAAACGGCAGCGATGTGGCCCCCATGAAGACGGCGACTGCAGCACGCGAGTCGATCAGATTGAGCTCGGCGAACAACCGGTACGTCGGGATCATGATGGCCAGGATCGGAAGACCGCTCGTCATCAGGATCAGATAGAGGAACGGCATCTTGAACCGCAGCTTGTACCGCGAAAGCGGATACGCACAGAGCGTGGCGGCGACAACGGTCACGATCGAAGCCGTAACGGAGAGCACGACACTGTTGAGCAGCGGACGGATGACCTGGTCCCACGACCCCATGCGCCGGAAGTTGTCCAGGCTCGGGTTGGTGGGGACTTCGAATCCCAGCTGGGCGACGCGGTTGAACGACGCAGTGACCATCCACAGCATCGGCCCGAGGAACGCCAGCATGATGACGATGAGGGCCGTGTTGGCGCCCACCCTCGCCCTTTTGCTCTGACGATGACGGTGCTGCACGCTATTCCCCCTTTCCCGGGCGCAGCGCGACCACGTACAGCAACGAGAGAAGTCCGCCGAAGCCGAGAAGCACGACCGAGATAGCTGTTCCGTAGCCGAGCTCGCCGAACTGGAACGCCTTGTGGTACATCAGCATCGGTAGCGTCTCGCTTTCGTTGCCCGGGCCGCCACCGGTGAGCACGAAGATCATGGTGAACACCGACATCGTCGGCAGCGTGATGAGCATGAGGTTGGTGAAGGCAGTTCGGCGGAGCTGCGGCGCGACGACGTGGCGGAGCACGCGGGTGTAGCTGGCGCCGTCGATCTCGGCGGCGTCGATCAATTCCTCCGGGATATCTCCGAGCGCGGCCGAGTACACGAGCATGGAGAATGCCGTGGCCCGCCAGATGTCGGCCAAGATCACCCCGATCATCGGCTGGTTCACCAGCACCTGTTGCTCCGGAAGGTGGAAGAACCGAAGCACGACGTTGAGCACCCCGTTCTCGTTCAAAAACGAGGTCCACATGAAACCGGGGACGATCTCGGGGAACACGTAGGCGGCGAGCACGGTGATCCCCACGGAGGTTCGGATCAGCCGACCGCGTTTTTGCATGAGCAGGGCCAGCGCGAGGCCGAGCAGATTCTGGCCGATCAGGGCCGACCCGATCACGAAGATAAGGGTGAGCCAGACCGCCTTCGGGAAATCATCGGACCCGAACAGCTTGGTGAAGTTGTCGAGCCCGACGAATTTGGGTTCTTTGGCCTCGATACCGGTGAGGCGGGTGTTCGTCAGCGAAAGGTAGACGGCGTAGCCGATCGGGACAGCCAGAAAGGAACCGAGGAGCACAATCGCCGGCGCCATCGGGATCGCCCAGCGTGCGCTCCGGCGGATGGAGCCCTTCCGGGCCCCATCCGCCGTAGCCGGGGACCTCACTTAGCCGGCGAAGTGTTCTTTGCCGACGACGCTGGGCATCTCGGCGTTGTACTTGTCGGCGGCCTCTTGCGGCGTGAGTTGGTTGAAGGCAACCTTCTCGACGATGTCGGAGAGCAGCGCCCAGTTCTTGTCGGACTGCTCGGTGCTTGGGATGTACTTGGCGTACTGCAGCATGGAGGTGAACTCCTTGATCGTCGGACGATCGGCGTACGTCGGGTCGGCGGCCACATCGCTGCGCACGGCCAACTGCCCGGAGCGCAGGGAGAAGCCGACCGAGATCTTCTCGTTGCTGGCGAACTTGATGAACTCCATGGCCAGGTTCGGGGATTTGGTTCCTTTGACGACGGCGAACCCGCCGCCCTTGTAGCCGATGGTCACCTTGCCGCCGGGGTTCTGGGTGGGCATGGTGGCGATGCCGAGACGATCGCCCCACTCGGTCCATTCGTTCGGTCCACCCTTGACCCAAGCGAATGACATCCAGTTTCCGTCGGGGACGAAGCCGAGCTTGGATTCCTTCATCCACGGGCCGATGAACGACCAGACGTTGGGGCTGAGCACGTCGGCCTTCTTGGCGGTCAGACCGTCTTTGTAGAAGTCCTGCATGAACGCCATCGAGTCAACGAAGCCCTTTCCTGCTGGCAGCCACTTGTTGGTCTTGAAGTCGAAGAGCGAATCACCCGTACCGTAGAGGAGCGGGAGGAACGTCTTGCCGATAGCGTCAATCGCGCCCGACGCCTTCCCGGCATAGAGATGGGCAGGAATGGCGCCAGGCACCTTGGCCTTGATGGTCTCAGCGGCCGTGCGGAGGTCGGCCCAAGATTGCGGCTCCCAGTTCTCGGGAAGGCCGGCCTTGGCGAAGACGTCTTTGTTGTACCAGATGCCGATGTTATTGGAGGCCTGCGGGATGTAGTAGGTCTTCCCGTCGAACGCCTTCGCTCCTTCACGGATGGCCTCGGGGTACATCGTCGTCCATTCCGCCCAGGTAGCCAGCGCCGAGTCGATGGGCAGCAGGTAGTCGGCCTTGACGTCGGCATCCACGAAACTCGCAGTCGTCGGGATGATGTCCGGTAAGTCCTTACCGGACTGGAGACGCAGCTGGGTCTTGGTCCGGAAGGCATCGTCGGCCGCGACCTCGGACTGCAGGTTGATCTTCACCCCAGGATTTGCCGCCTCGAAACCGGTCTTCGCCGCCTGGAGCGTGGCCTCGGGTTCGGGCCAGTCGCCGGTCTTGTTGTAGCTGATCGTCAATTCCTGCGGTTCGTTGGACGCGGGAGCCGCGGCTTCTGTGACGGCGGCGGCTGCGGTTTCGGCGGCGGCTTGTGTTTCCGCGACCGGAGCGGCAGTTTCGGCGGCGGCTACTGTGGTTTCGGCGGCGGCTTGCGTTTCGGTGACGGCCACCGTGGTGTCACTCGACTTCTTGTCCGAGCTACAGGCGACAAGGCCGAGTACGGCGATGAGCGATGCAGCCGCTCGCAGACGGATCGATGATCGATGCATTGGTTCCCCCCGGAATGGTGAGCGCCATGCTGTCTGCCAGACGCTTCGGCGAGTATGACAGCGCTGAGACAATATTGATAGGGCAAATATGTGATGACGTGCGATTTTGGTGTTCCCTCGATGACCCGGCATTTCCGGACGCCCGCGTCGTCGGGCAGGTCTCATCAGGGGCCGGCAGCTGAATCACTCTGGGTCCAAAGGTCGCGCCGCTGCAGCTCATCAAGAAGGTGACATCAAGGCAATGAGCATTCCGACTCCGCTGGAAAGGCCAGCGGCTCAATGACAGGCGCCCAGGGCCGAGCGGCGACGCACGTCTGGTTCGCGCTATCGATCACGGTCGTATCGAAGTGGTCGGCTCTCGCGAGACACTCGGCGAGGTCATATCGATCGGGACGAATCGCGAGTAGAGCTGCTCCGTCGTCAGGTTGGTCGACGGGTTCCCCGAACGCTCGAGGAAAGGTCCATAGATCGCCGGAGGTGAAGCCGTCGGTTGCGGCATCCGCTCGATAACGGTAATGTTATGCGATGGTTTCGCACGAGTGGTCGACATGTTCGACGAACACCAACGAGCCATAGAAGCCGCGACTGAGAAGT
>JANOYY010000106.1:0-17846 GCA_031429095.1 Acidimicrobiia bacterium
GCCTAACAATCGTGGCGGCGCTCGCATTCTTCGCTGAATTGCGGCCCGCCGAGATCCACTACGGCGGTCACAGCTTCATAGTCAATTGGTCCGAGGTATCGGTAGTCGCTGGACTATTTCTCTTGCATCCAACGACCCACCTCACCGTGTGTATCGGAGCAGTTTGGGGAGCGGCATTCGCAGGCGCTCGGCGCGGTTATCCAAAACCGGTTTGGAAGATTTCGTTCAACACCTGTCTCGCTGCATCAAAACTCGCCCTCCTCACCTTCTGCGTGAAGACATTTGGACCCGTGACGACAGACGTCAGAACCGGACTGGCGATCTTGGGCGCAGTGATCGTAAAGGAGCTTTTCGGAGCCGCAACCCTGTTGTGTGTCTTTCGAATCCTTCACCAGAAGCCTGGAACCCGAGAATTCGTTCGAGGCACGCTATTCGGAATGGTGCTGTCGGTATTGCTCACCGCAGGTTCATTCGGGCTTGTCAGTATTGCGATCTCAAACCTAGGGCTCATGTGGTTCCTGCTGGTCATCCCTGCGGCATTGATCGCGTCCGGCCCCTATGTTGGCCGCCTCATCGAGGACAAGAACCAGTGGACACGCCACGGTCGATTCATTCGCACCGTTGACGACCCCGAGTCGACGCTGGAACAGATGATGGCCCTGATGCGGACCCAACTCGGAGTGAAACGCGTGGACTTGGGGATTCGCTTCGATCCCGAAAGCTCTGACCTCGTCCGTGTCTGGTTCGACGAGACCGGATTCCACGAGGTTACGCTCCCCGACGGGGTTCGGAACGACCCCATGTGGCTTGCCCACAGCGAGGGCAAGCAGGGTGAGGTGTTGCAGTTCGGTGATGACCGGCCGGTCCCGAAATGGATCAATAGTGTCGATGACGCACTTGTGGTCACGGTCGGAACCACCGACGTCGTTTCTGTCTGGGCCGCATCGGGCAGGACCGAAACGAAGCGGAAGAATTTTCAGGCCAGCCTCCACGAACCCTTCACGTCGATGTGCTGGGGTGTGGTCAATGCACTCGACGCCCGTCGGCGTCTCGAGGAGGTACAGCGCCGAGCGACCCACGATTCAGTTACCGGACTCGCGAATCGTGAGCGCCTCCATACGCTTCTGCAAACCGAGATCGAGCGTTTTCCTGTCGCCCGAGAAGGAACCGTTGGTGTCGTCGTAATCGATCTCGACGGCTTCAAAACCGTGAACGACTCCTGGGGACACGCGGTCGGCGACAAGTACCTGAATCATGTCGCTCGGGGAATGCTGGCCGTGATGCCCGAAGGCTGCCAGTTGGCGCGCTTCTCAGGAGACGAGTTTGCGGCCGTCCTTCCCGCTGAGTCGATGATCGACGTCGAAAAAACTGCATGTGACATTGCTGCGGCCATCCAACTGATCTTCCATCCGGATCGGCACTCCACCTATAAAGGCACAGCCTCCGTCGGATATGCCGCGTACCCCCAAGACGTCACCAACGCGAAGGACCCTGCCGAATGCACGGCGCTGCTCTTGCGCCACGCGGATGCGGCGATGTATTCGGCAAAGCGCACGAAACAGACTCACCCTCTGCGCTTTGACGTCCAACGCGATGAGCAGAACGAGCAGACTGACCAACTTGCCGCTGACATCACGAATGCCTTGGCCACCGATCAGCTCCGCATCCACCTGCAACCAATTTTTATGGCCGACTCCCTCCTACCTTCACGTCGACGCGAAGTTGCATCATTTGAAGCGCTTGCCCGCATCGAGAACCCGACCGGCATGATCATGCCGAGCGATTTCATCCGGATCGCCGAACGGACCAAGCAGATTCACGCGGTAACCGAGCGAGTGCTGGACCTTGCGTGCGCACAGCTGGCCGAATGGAACCGTTTCGATATCGGTATTGCAATAAACCTTTCGATGGCGAACCTGCTCGACTTCGAAATCGTCTCAAAGATCGACGCTCGGCTCAAACACTACGGCGTCGCACCCCGGCGCCTCATCGTCGAAGTCACCGAGTCGATGATGATGCTCGACGGCGTCGATGCCATTGGGGTGATCAAGCGTATTCGTGACCTTGGTGTGCGGATCTCGATGGACGATTTCGGAACTGGCTATTCAAGCTTGGCCAGGCTGACCGAGTTGCCGATCGATGAGCTGAAAATCGACAGGCAGTTCCTGGTCGATGCCACGCGGATCGTGGCCGAGCACGACCAGGAAGGCCACCTCAGTGTTGATAGGAGCCGGATAGTTCTCGAAACCATGGTGATCCTCGCCCGCAAACTCGGGATTCCCACGACCGTCGAGGGCATCGAGCGACCCGACGGCCTGAAACTCGTTCAAGATCTCGGTGCGACCAAAGTACAGGGCTACATTGCGAGTCGCCCGCTCAAACCGGCCGATGCCACAACACTTCTTGAGATTACGACGAAGCCACGCAAACGCGACGAGACCTCTGTGATTCCCCTCCGCCGCGACGTCGTGTGCTAGTCGCTGCCTTCCGAAATTACATCGTCGCCCAGGCCTCCCGGACCTTGAGCAGGCTGACGCCGAGAGACTCCGGAATAATTCGAGCGTCACCGATTGTCGTCATGAAGTTGGTGTCGGAACTCCATCGAGGAAGTACGTGCACATGTAAATGGGCGGGCAGACCTGCCCCCGCCGCGCGACCGAGGTTCGCGCCGATGTTCAAGCCGTCAGGATGATATGCGCGCTGGGTAACTTCGGAGAAACTCGTCACGAGCGTCCAGAGTTCGGTTCGCTCCTCCGTGTTCATGGCAGACAACGACGCAACGTGTCGAGTTGGCAGCACGAGCAGATGACCGCTTGAGTACGGGTACTTATTCAGCACGACATTTGCCCACGTTCCGCGATGGACAATAAGTCCGTCGTCGTCGTCGGACGACGCGAATGCCGTACAGAAGACACAATCGCCTCGCCCGGTCCCTAAGCCAGACGCATCCTGCTCACGCTCCTCCTGGGAGGCACGTTCGATGTATTCGCCGCGCCACGACGCGTCGATCCTTCCCAAAGCGGGCGCGGGCTGCGGATCGCCACGGGTAGTGGTTGTCGGCGCTCCCTCAATCGGCCAATCTTCGTGACGATGAATCTCCACACAGAGGGCGACGCACTCGGTGCATATCGACGAGCCGTCCTGCCCACTGATCAGGTGAAGGTAGTTGGATGCTTCCTTCCCGCAAAAGGAACAAATCAGCGCTTTTCGATCCTTCATCGGCGCCATCCTACGTTCGAACCACCGCCGCTGGTTCGCCCCCCAATCGCTTTTGGCACCGTCTGAGTGCGTCGGAGAAAGATCGTGCAAAATGTGCACCGTGACGAACCACCACAACGATCACACCGGCGACGGGGGACCGCGTCGACCACGTAGAGCATTCGGCACCGAGATTCCAGAGTCGGTGAACATACGGGTGTGAGACTCGACTGCTGAGTTGCGTTATCTGGCATTGCCCGAACGCCTGCGTGGATTTTCGGTATTCGCGAGCGATCATACGCGCGCTGATCACAAGCCGAGTCGGTCTCCCACCTCTGCCAACACGCGAGCGATGAAGTCGCTCACGGGAACACCGCGTTCGACATCGAGACCGCGGGCGTTGACACCAACAGTTCCGGCCGCAACGTCGTCGTCGCCGACCACGAGAACGTAGGGGGTCTTCTCCATTTTCGCTTTGCGGATGCGACCGCCGAGCGGTTCGTCAGCCTCCATGAACTCAGCGCGCAGCCCTGCTGCCTTGAACTGCGAGAGCAATTCAAGCGCGTAGGTCTCGTGGTCTGCTCGAACGGGAAGTACTTGCACCTGGACGGGAGCGAGCCACGTCGGGAATGCCCCGGCGTAGTGTTCCAATAGCACGCCAAAGAATCGCTCCAGCGAACCGAACAACGCTCGATGCAACATGATGGGACGTTTGCGAGTGTTGTCCGACGCGACGTATTCCAGGTCGAAGCGCTCCGGAAGGTTGAAGTCGGCCTGGATCGTGGAAAGTTGCCACTGCCGACCGATCGCATCCTTTACCTTCACGTCAATTTTCGGCCCGTAGAACGCAGCACCGCCCTCGTCGACGGTGTACTCGATACCCTCGTGAACCAGGGCAGCGCGAAGTGCCTCAGTGGCAGACGCCCAGATCTCATCGGTCCCGATTGATTTCTCCGGGTCGCGGGTCGAAAGCATCGCCTGGAATTCTTCGAAACCAAAGGCCCGAAGAAGATCAATCACGAAGTTAAGCAGGCTGATGATCTCGTCGGCGACGCTTTCTTCCGTGCAGAAGATGTGCGCATCGTCCTGCGTGAACCCGCGGATGCGCAGAAGGCCATGAAGGGTCCCCGCACGTTCATAGCGGTACACGGTGCCGAGTTCGAAAAGTCGAAGCGGAAGTTCGCGATATGACCGCTGCCGGGCACTGAAGATCAGCGTGTGCATCGGACAGTTCATCGGCTTTGGGTAGTACACGCCGTTGTCCATCTCCATGGGCGGGTACATTCCGTCCTTATAGAAATCTAAGTGTCCAGACTTTTCGAACAGTCGGGCGTTCGCAAGGTGCGGAGTGTACGCGAACTCGTAGCCGCCGTCGTGGTGACGCTTCCGCGAGTAGTCCTCCATCAGCTTGCGGATGATCGCACCCTTCGGGTGCCACACGGCAAGCCCACCCCCCAGTTCGTGCGGGAAGCTCAAGAGATCGAGCTCAACGGCCAACTTTCGGTGATCTCGCTTTTCCGCCTCCTCCAGGCGGGTGAGGTGCTCTTTCAGTGCCTTGTCACTCTCCCACGCGGTTCCGTAGATCCGCTGAAGCATCGGGCGCTTCTCGTCGCCGCGCCAATACGCTCCGGCGACCTTCATCAGTTTGAAGCTGCCCAGCCGACCGGTGGAGGGGACATGCGGGCCGCGACACAGGTCAACGAAGTCGGGACGGTTTCGATAGAAACTTACGACGGCACCGCCGCCTCCTTCGTTGGCATCCTCGTTTCCGCCGATGCCCTTGATGATCTCGAGCTTGAACGGCTGGTCCCTGAAGAGTTCCTGGCCTTCGGCATTCGTGACCTCGCCGCGGACGAAAGGCTGATTCTCTTTGACGATCTCCTTCATTCGGCCCTCGACGCGATCGAGGTCGAATTCCGAAAAACGTTGACCGTCAGGCAGTTCGAAGTCGTAGTAGAAGCCGTTCTCGATCGACGGGCCGATCGCGTACTTTGCACCGGGGAACAGATCACAAACTGCCTGGGCCATCACGTGGGCAGTCGAGTGACGAAGGACATCGCGGCCCTCGTCGGTTGGCGGGGTGATGATGCTCACACTCACCCCATCGGGCAATGGCCGGTTGAGATCCCACTCCTGACCGTTGACCTTCGCAGCAAGCGCCGCCTTGGCCAGACCCGCACCAATCGAAGCCGCAAGATCAGCCGTCGTTGCACCGGCCTCGAGAACCTTGGCGGATCCATCGGGAAGGGTAACGGTGATCTGGCTCATAGGTTCCCAGGATAGGGCGACCCTCACCACGCAGCGCGTCAATTTCTCGTTCGCAACGCTAGGGTTTTGCGTGCTTGAAATCCATTGGTTCCTACCCACGGGCGGCGATTCACGTGACGTGTTGCCGTCGGGTCCGAATCCACATCGCCGACCCCCCGACCTTGCCTACCTCACACAGGTCGCCGTGGCTTGTGATCAACTGGGTTACGGAGCGGTTCTGACACCATGTGGCACCGGGTGCGAAGACGCATGGCTCACGACTGCTGCTCTCCTCGGGGTTACAAGGCGGCTGAAGTTCCTCGTGGCCTTTCGTCCGACGCTGCTCTCCCCCACTCTTGCTGCACAGATGGCCTCGACCTACCAGCGGTTGTCTGGTGGGCGTCTGAAGATAAACATTGTGACCGGAGCCGAACAGGCAGAGTTGGCGCGCTTCGGGATCTGGGAAGACAAGGAGACTCGCTACGAACGCACCGGCGAGTTCGTACAGGTCATGAAGGCAGCATGGGGCGCGACACCGGCCGATTTCTCCGGCGTGCACTACCGAGTGGAGGGCGCGACCACACGCGAGATTCCCGACCCGATTCCAGAGGTGTACTTCGGGGGCGCATCCGACGCTGCCGAACGAGTAGCAGCCGAACAGGTTGAGGTGTATCTCGCCTGGGGTGAGCCGCCGGAAATGGTTCGTGAGCGATTGGATCGAATGCGTCAACTCGCCAGCAAGGCCGGCCGAACACTCCGATTCGGAATCCGCTTTCACGTCGTCACACGAGCGACCAGCGAGGAGGCCTGGGCAGAGGCTGGCCGACTGGTGGCTGGAATGGATCCGGCATCGGTCGCCGCGGCGCACGAGGACTTCGCGAAAACTGCGTCGGTCGGCCAACGACGTCAGGCCGAGTTGTCCGCAAATGCGGTGGGCAGCGAACGGATGGAGATCTACCCAAACATCTGGGCGGGAATCGGCATGGTTCGCGGTGGAGTCGGAACCGCAATCGTAGGTTCACATATAGAGGTTGCCGATCGGATCGCGGAGTATCATGCCCTCGGATTCGACGAGTTCATCCTCTCTGGGTATCCACATCTCGAAGAGGCACTCTGGTTCGGGGAAGGGGTCATGCCCATTCTTCGCGAGCGCGGTCTTCTTCCGGAACTGGGCCGCGCCGAGGCTCCCGTGTTCTCGTTTCGTTAGGTCGAGGCACAGATGAGTGACAGACAGAGGTTGCGGATAGGTCTCTTGATGGTTGGACATGTCGATCCGAGGAGCCAACACATCGGTGGGGACTATCCGGAACTTTTCGGCGATATCCTCGCTCCCCTCGGAATAGAACTCGTCCGTTACGACCTCGACGAGGGCCGATTCCCCGACCATGTCAAGGAGGTCGACGGATGGATCTGCTCGCCGAGTCGCATGTCGACGTACGACGACGTCTCCTGGCTGAAGGACGTCGAGGAACTGTTGCGTCGCATTGTGGCGGCGGAAAGTCCCTACGTGGGCATATGTTTCGGCCACCAACTGTTGGCCCAGGCTCTTGGTGGTCTGGTTGAGCGGTCGCCCTACGGTTGGGGCGTTGGCGTAAAGGACTACGAGGTGTCGGCCCGACGTCCTTGGATGACGCCAGAGATGAGTCAGATTTCCCTTATAGGAAGTCATCAGGATCAAGTGGTGCGCCTTCCTGACGAAGCAGTGCTTCTGTTTCGATCCGATTACTGCCCGCTCGGCGGGTTCGCGATCGGGAATCGAGCGTGGACGCTCCAGGTTCACCCGGAATTCATTCCTGCGCTTGCCGACCATCTCCTCGCCGGACGCATCGAACTCATCGGAGCGGAGCGAGTCGCTGTCGCACGAAGCACCCTCCACCGGCCACTTGATCGAGGAATCATTGCCGAGTGGATCTCTCGATTCTTTTTCGAATCGCTCAGGTAACGGCGGTTGTCCGCTCGGATCGCCCGGAGACCTCGGTCTTAAGCCATTGACACGGCGAATGAGCACGAACCCATGAACCAGCGACACCACGGACGGGTACTAACCCCATGCCAGCGATACGACGGGTGCACGAAACCCTCACCGCATACACACCAAACACCACCACGGAGGAGCTGATGAACGTACAAGCGACCATTCCAGCCAACCGCACTCGCCGTCGACTTACCGGCCTCGGCATCGGTTTCGTCCTCTTCGCGGGAGCGTTCACTGTGTTCCGAGCCTCGCACGTAAGCGCTGCTGAAACGATCGGCATGGCTACTTTGCGCAACGCCGACGGCCAGACAATCGGCAGCGTTCGATTCCTCCAGGAGAAAGATGCGCTCGTGACTCGCGTGCAAGTCACGCTGAAGACGACGACGGGGTACTCGGGATTCCATGGCTTTCACCTGCATGCGAACGACAACGCAGCCAACGGGATCGATTGCGTCGCCGATCCGAAGGGGGCGGCCTCGACGTGGTTTGTGTCGGCCGACGGGCATTACAAGCGTGACGCAGCCGATGCTCACCCCAACCACGCAGGCGACCTTCCAAGCGTGTGGGTGAACCGCGACGGAACCGGCTCGTCGGAGATCGTGATCGACCGGATCCAGACCGGCGAACTTTTCAACCGCGCAGTCATCTTCCACGCCGGAGCGGACAACTTCGCCAATGTGCCGCTTGGTGACGCAGTGACTCAGTACAAGGCGAACACCACCGACGCGACCACCGCGACGCGCAACACCGGCAACTCCGGAGACCGACTGGCGTGTGGCGTCGTGGAAGTCACCAGGTGAAAAAGATTGTCGGCCTCTCCCCCACCGATTGCACGATGGAGACCGCCTACATGGACAGGCGACGAACCCGATGGAAAGACGACGTCTCACGATGGCTGATTGGGCCATTGTGGTTCCGTCGGCTCACTACAGGCGTCGCAGCCACCGCAGTGGTCGGCTCGATGCTCGTGCTCAGTTGTGCCGTGCTCCTTGGGGACGTCGATGGAGTCCGCCGACTGCGAGCGAAGGGCGGATACGCGCTTGCAATTCGCGGGTGCTGGCTGTTCATCGCTGTGCTCGGCCTCGTCGCGATTGTCGGGGACATTCGTTCGCTGGCCTGAGTCCGCAAAGGGTTTGCGTCGGCGATGCGGTCCGGTTTGAACCAATCCGCCCGTTCGGTGCCACAGTTGGTCATGAGCTCCCGGGGAGGTGACGTTCGAAACGATGCTGAGCTCATAGCGGCGATCGCCGAACGTGACCGCGGTGCCCTCCACGAACTCTTCGTCCGCCATGAGCCGTGGCTTTCGACGCGGCTTGCGCATCGGTGCGGCGATCGCAGCATCGTTGAGGAGGCCGTCCAGGACACGTTCGTCGCGGTCTGGCGAAGCGCGACGAAGTACCGCGGTGGCGGCGCCGTCGCTGCGTGGATCTGGGGCATTGGGATTCGGACGCTGCTCCATGCGGTGCGACCACGACGGTCTCTCCTGGACCGACTCCGGGCGGAGCGGTTCGTGGATGTCATTTCGGCGGAAGACCAACTGCTTTTCGCGGTTGAGCACGGAGACGCAGGCACGGCATTGCTGCGCCTCTCTCCGGAGCTGAGAAGCGTCGTGCAGGCCACCGTGCTCGACGGCCTCACGTGCGACGAGGCCGGTCGGCTGCTCGGTATTCCGTCTGGAACCGTCAAGACCCGAATGATGCGCGCGAAGGCTCAACTCCGAGAGGCGCTGGTATGAGCGGCAGAGGCAAAAGACAGGGCGAATGGCATGTCGATCACGATGAGATCGTGGCCTACACGCAAGGACACGCGCGATCGTTTGCGACCGCATCGATCGAAGCCCATTTGCTCGAATGTGCGCAATGTCGCACGCTTCTTGCAGCCCGGCGACACGGCGACGCGCAGATCACGAGCGATCAACTTGAGATGTGGGACCGTGTGGCCAATCGGATCGACCATCCCCGCCGAGCTTTCCTCCGATTCACCCCGGCCTTTCAGGTAACGATGGGGGAGTGCACCACTCATCGGATCGACGCTCGGGGCGGCCCTCACCCTTGTCGCCACGCTCGGTGCGGTCAGCTTTGGCGCCCCGCAATCGTCGTTGTGGGTGCTTCTCGTTATCGCACCGCTTTTGCCCATGCTCGCGGCGACAGTCGCGTTCCACCCCGACACAGATCCCGCAGGCCAACTTGCGATAGCGACCCCGCTAGCCGGCGGACGTGTCCCGTACATGCGCGCATTGGTAGCCGCACTGGTGTCTTTGGTCGCTGGGCTCATCGCAAGCATGTTCATTTCCCTGCCGGTCGAAACCACGCTGGTATGGCTGCTTCCCGGACTCGCGTTCGCAACGACGGTCACCGCCATCGGGACGTGGGTTGCCCCGACCCGCGTCGCTGCAGCACTGTCACTCATTTGGGCGGTGCTCGTCGGCGGATGGTGGTCGCATTGGCGCGGCATCCCAACGCAGTACGCAATCGGACAACTGCTGGTGAGCCAACGCGGAACGCAGCTCGCCTGCCTCATTGTCGCAATGGTCGCCGTTGGCATCAGCTTCCGACGACGCAACACACTCCCGAACTGGCGCACGCTATGACGTCCAACACGACCACGCCGCCGACGTTCGAGGTCATCGCTCTGACGAAGCGATTCGGCTCGACGCGCGCTCTCAACGGCGTTGACTTCAGCCGCGGTGGCGTGATCGCCGGTGTGACGGCTGTTGCGTTTCAGCGCGCGATTTCCCCCTACTGATCATTAAGGATGTTTGGTATGCATTCACACCTGAGTAACCTGCGTCGCGTTGCGCTCACCGTGCTCGCCATCACCGGCTTGCTCATCGGGCTTTGGGCGATGCTTAGCCCACGCGGGTTTTACGACTCGTTTCCGGGCGGCGGTCGGCAGTGGATCCTGATTGATGGCCCGTACAACGAGCATCTCATCCGCGACGTCGGCGGACTCAATATGTCGCTCGTCGTGCTAACCATAAGCGCGCTGGTCATTGGTTCTCGCACGATCGTGCGCATCACAGGCATCGTCTGGCTCCCGTTCGCCGTGCCTCACTTCATCTACCACGCTGCCCATTCTTCGGACCTGATTGGCGCTGTGGACAAGATCGCCAATGTCGGGGGACTCGGCCTGACGGCCCTTCTGGCGCTCGCTCTCGCCGTCTCCCCGGGAGACCGCATACGCTGAAACTTGTGAGATGCCTGTGACTTCGGTGCGGCGCGTAGGAGGCACGATTACGGATCGAGTCTTGCGGCACGCGCCACGAGCTTCACGAGCGATCGATGGTTGCGTGTTCATGGAGGATCATCGCCATCGCAACCGTGAGCCGTCGGGCAGTCGGGAGATGGAGATACTCGTTCGGTCCATGCGCATTTGACTCGGGGCCCAGAACGCCGGTCACCACGAACTGGGCGTTCGGAAATCGTTCGCCGAGCATTCCCATAAACGGGATCGAGCCCCCTTCCCCGAACGTCCGAGCGGGCAATCCGAAGGCCGCCTCCGACGCTCGGTTCAGGGCACCCTCCAACCACGGGGAAAACGATGGGGCATTCCAACCCGCTGTGCATTCCAAGTCATCGAAGCTAACGTCAGCGTTGTAAGGCACGTCGGTGGTCAATGCCTTTTGCAACGCGGCGACTGCGGCCCGAGCATCACAAGTCGGCGGGAGGCGAACACTCAACTTCAGGCGGGTGAAGGGCCGCAGCACGTTGCCGGCTCGTCCAAAATCGGGAAACCCGTCGGCGGCAATGACGCTCAGCGTCGGTTTCCACGTGCGGGCAAGAAGTTGTTCGACCCAGTCCGAGGTCATTGGCTCAGTCGTGCCGGACCACTTGTACTGCGCGCTTATCGGTTCGGGCAATTCCGCCGCCGTAGCCATAGCCGCCTCCAAGCGGTCATTTGGTATGTCCACAGACAGTTCTGGGAGGAGAAGACTCCCCGTCGATGAATCCTCGATTCGGTCGAGCAATGCGCGCGCTACACGAAACGACGAGGGCACGACTCCGCTCGCATCGCCCGAATGCACGCCTTCCTCGAGTACTCGGACGCAAAGCGATCCGCCAGCCAAGCCCCGGAGGGACGTGGTCACCCACATTCGGTCGTAGTCGATGCAACCAGAGTCGAGACAAATTACCAGGTCAATATCGCCGATCCGAGAGGCCAGGTGCTCGACGTAAGCCGGAAGATCGGGGCTACCAGACTCTTCGCTAGCCTCGATCAAAACGACACAGCGACGGTGCGAGCCACCGTGGGCCTGCACCGCTTCGATCGCCAGAAGCGAAGCGAACGAACTGTACCCGTCATCGGCCCCACCCCGGCCGTAGAGCCGGTCGCCATGGAGCACCGGCTTCCAAGGCCCGAGGCCCTCCCGCCATCCGGTCATCTCCGGTTGCTTGTCGAGGTGACCGTAGAGCAACACCGCAGGACCGGGCTCGGCGCAGCCGAAAGCCGCGACGTCGACGACGATCATGGGAGACAGACCAGGAAGCTCGACCAGCGACACGACCATATCGACGATGGCACGACTTCTCATCCACTCGAGGACCAGCGCCACGGCGCGATCCATATGTCCGTTGCGCTTCCACTCTGGGTCATAGCTCGCGCTGACATTCGGAATTTCGATGTACCTGACCAGAGCTGGGATGACCTCGTTCTCCCAAGCCCGATCGACGAAATCGTGAACACTTTGCACACACGGACCATAGGTCACTTCATCAAGATGAAGGAGGTGCAGCACCGACCGGACGTTCATACAGTCCATCGAGCAGGCTCCCCGGAAATCAGCGGCGGCGTAGCGTCAGTTCGGGTTGTCGATGGCCTTGGCAAGCAAGGCCTCGAGTGGCACGTAGTCCAGAGCCTTTGCGTGTGTCGATATGAGCGTGACCTCGGGAGCCATCCCTGCGTCGTAAGCCTCTTTCCACCGCAACGCGCAGAGGCACCACCAGTCACCCTCCTTCAAACCCGAGAACTGGTACTGCGGCATTGGCGTTGACAGGTCGTTGCCGCACGCCTTGGAGAACCGAAGGAAGTCGTCGGTCATCCGTGCACATACGACATGGGTTCCGACGTCGTCCTCACGAGTCGCGCAGCACCCATCACGGAAGTACCCGGTGAGTGGGTTCATTGAGCACGGCACGAGGGCCTCACCCAAGACGTTGCGGGCGTCGGGTTCGAATTCGCTCGCGCTCAACCGAGTACCACCCCGAGGAGTTCTGCTGCTGTCGAAACGCCTTCGCCGCGTGCTGCTGCTCGATCCATTGCAGCTGCGGCAGCCGGTGTGTTCAGATCGTCGTCAAGGCAGGCACGCACCTCGTCAAGAGCTCCGACTCCGCGGCCTGCGCTTCGCCACTTCTCCAACCGAAGTGCTGCGACCGGCATGAGTTGGTCGTGCCACTCCCACCCGTCGCGATAGTGATGTTGGACAACACTCAACCGAATGGCCATTGGATCCCAATCGCGGTCGACCAACCGCGACACGTATTCAAGGTTGCCGAGCGATTTCGACATCTTGACACCGCCAAGTTTCACGTAGCTCACGTGCATCCAACGCTTGGCGAGCGGTTGCCCGGTCGCTGCTTCGGATTGCGCTGCTTCGCACTCATGGTGCGGAAATATCAAGTCCTCGCCACCGCCATGCAACTCGATCGTTGAAGAATTGTGTTCGCGCATACAAAGTGCGGAGCACTCGATATGCCATCCCGGGCGCCCGGGACCCCAAAGCGACTCCCAGCTTGGCTCGTCAGGGAGTGAGGGCTGCCACAGAACAAAATCAAGAGGGTTTCGCTTGTTCGGATCCTCGACGTTTCCGCCGCGCTCGGCGGCGTACTCCCGCATCTGCGCCGCGTTGTAGTTGCTAATCGAACCGAACTTCGCGAAGGAACTCACATCGAAATAGACCGCACCACCTGATTGGTACGCATGGCCCGAGTCCAAGACCATGTTGATGAAGCCGAGAATGTCGGGGATTGCGCTCGTCGCTCGAGGCGCCGAGAACAGCGGAAGTTCGCCCAATAACGCCATGTCGGTATCGAATTTGGAGAGCTCGGCCGCCGCCAGATCAAGGTAGTGAATTCCCTTCTCGCGCGCCTTGGCGAGAATCGAATCGTCGACATCGGTGATGTTGCGCACACATCGCGTTTCGTGGCCGAGGTCGCGAAGCCGCCGTTGCAGAATGTCATATGCCAAGAAGCAGGCTGCGTGACCCACATGAGTCGTGTCGTACGGCGTCACCCCGCAGGTGTAGAGGCGAACCAAAGGCGGCGGCTCGAACGGGAGAATGGCTTGGGCCGCCGTGTCGTAGAGACGCATAGACATAGGGACACCGTTCTAGTTGGCTTTTCTGTTGGCCGTGAACTCTCGCCTACGCGTCGATACCGGTCATTCGCAGTGCACTCCGGGTCTTGTACCGCATGTTGAGTTGCAGGAGCACCGCCGCGAAAGCCTCCACCGGTGCAGCATTCGAGAGTCCACCTGTATCGAGCGGCCGACACCCTGGGATGCGTCGCACGATGTCGCTCGTCACCGCAGTGGCTTTCTCATGGTCCGAACAGATCAGCACGTCGCTTTCGATGGGCTCGACGATGTTGCCGAGTTCACGAGCAGGAAGATGATGAAACGCGGCGGCAACCAGCGAACGGGGAACAATCGCTTGGACGCTGGCCGCGACGGAGCCGCGTGGGGGGACGAGCGGTTGAAACTCGTTGCCAACCTTCGCCAGCGCATTGGCCATCGAGATAACGACCTTGCCTTTCAGCAGGTCAGCGACGCTCAAGGCCGTTGAGGCCGTGGAGTCCCAGGGGGTCGCGATGACGACGACATCGGCTGCGGCCGCACCCTCGTTGGTGTCAGCTCGCAACTTCAAGTTGTGGTCCGGCCATCGCGCCAGCACACCGTCGACTACCTCCATCGCCTTGTACTTGGACCGCGAACCAATCACGACGTCATAACCCACCGAAGCCAATCGAGCAGCAAGACCAATTCCGGCAGGACCGGTTCCACCCAACACAGCGATTTCCATGGCTTGCAGGTTTACACGTTCCGGGCGCAGCCACAAAACCACGCTGCTGGCTTTGCCGAGGGAGCGCCAGCGCGGCGAGAACAGCGTCGCAACGAAGGTCACCGCGTCGAAGGGCCGCGGAGCGTAACGTTCCCCAACCGTGCGCGGTCAAACCAAGCACACCTTTGGACCTACGCAACAAGACTACGGAGGCAGACATCATGGGGATTCTCGACGGGAAGCGGCTTTTGATCACGGGCGTGCTCACCGATGCCTCCCTCGCGTTCGGGGTCGCCCAGAAGGCTCTGGATGAGGGCGCGGACATCGTTTTGACCGGTGCAGGCCGAGGTCTGTCGCTGACCACGAGGACCGCTCGCAAGCTGCACCGACCCGACGGTCGAACCGGCGAAGACGTCGGTATCGACGTGGTCGAGTTCGATGTGACCGTCGCCGCCCAACTTGTAAGTCTCGTTGACCACCTAGAGCAGAAATGGGGCGGCGTTGACGGCGCGTTGCACGCAATCGGATTCGCGCCGGCGAACTGTCTCGGTGACGACCTGAGCTTGGCCACGTGGGAGGAAGTGTCGATGGCGATACAGATCTCGACCTACTCATTGAAAGTTCTCGCCCACGGCCTCCTTCCCCTTTTCAAGGCGGCTGGTGGCGGGTCGATCGTCGGCCTGGATTTCGACGCCACGGTCGCCTGGCCGGCCTATAACTGGATGGGTGTGGCGAAGGCTGGCCTTGAATCACTGAGTCGGTACTTGGCTCGCGATCTCGGACCGCACAAGGTTCGGTGCAACTTGATCGCTGCGGGTCCGGTAAAGACAATGGCGGCCAAGTCCATCCCCGGCTTTTCGAAATTCGAAGACGTCTGGTCGGATCGGGCTCCGCTCGGGTGGGATGCAACGGACTCTGAGTGCGTCGCACGCGCCTGCGTCGCTCTCATGTCGGACTTCTTTCCCATGACCACGGGGTCCATGATCCATGTCGACGGCGGCTTTCACGCCATGGGTGTTTGATGATAGGTGCACAGATTAAAAGCGCAGGTGTCCTCCGCACGTCGACTTGGAGCGCGGGGGTGTCGTAGCCACGCAGTGCCGTAGACCCACGCCGTGTTGTACCCGAGTCGCTCCGCCAACTCGATGTGTTTCGGTGTGTCCGGAACAGGCGGAAATGCGCAGGAGATCTTATTGGCCCTGTTTATGCGACCCAATCCTCTATACGCAAGATTTGGAGAACTGGGGAAGCGACGTGCACAGCGAGTCGCAGAATCCGTAGAACAATTACGGTATGAGTTCCCAGCATCCCCGCAGACTCGGTCTGCAACCATTCGACAGAGACATGATCCGCGACAGTCTCGAGCGGCGAGAGATGCCGTTTACGACGGATGTTGATGGTGATTTCAGCGTGACTATGCGACTCGCTGCCGAGGGACAAGAAGTTGGTCTCGACCTCGCAATGTTCCTGCTGGCAACGGGAACCAACTCCGAGGTCTACAGCGTGCGCGGCACCGCCGCGGCTCCCGTCCCCGAGGAATTCTGGGGCCCCATGATCGGAACGTGCAATCGTTGGAATGCACAATCGCTGTTCACCAAGGCGTACCTGATCACCCAGGATGCCACGGACGATTCGCCGGCCGTCGGCCAGATAATCGTGGATCAGAACGTGTCGCTCGAGCCCGGCGTTTCACAGATGCAGATCGACGAGTTCACGCACAAGGCGGTCGATGGGATCATCTCCTTCTGGACATGGTTGGCCAGCGAAGGAATCATCCAATTGGCTCCTGCGCAAGGCGGCGATGGGGGCGGCGAGGGCGAGATGGACCCGAACCTGAACTGATCACACGCTGGAACTGAGCGAACCGAAGTGTTTCGGATTCGCGATGGCCAAACGATAGGTGACGACGTCTCGCAGGGAGGCCAGTAGTTCGCGTCGTCGGTCGTCGAACTCGCCGGTCCGGATTCGATCTGCCAGTTCGCATTCGCCCGCCACTCCGAAAGCGCCATGGCAGGCGGTGAACGACCGCCGAGCATCGTCGCCAAGGATGAGTTCGCGCGCGACCGTCGACAAAACGTTCGCTGCCACCCGGGAGTGAAATTGCACGCGGCCAGTCGTCGATGGAAAGACGTCGCCTTCGATGTACTCGCGTACTGCCTCCAACAATCCTGCAGCATGAGGCACCCCAAAGTCAGATACGGACGAGCGGACGCTTGCTGCAACGGCGGTCGGATCCAAGTTCAGGAGCGGGGGCGGTACCGCGAATGCGTTCCTAGCTGCCGCCACGACGCTTCGATCGAACGCTGGCGCGCCGAGGAGCTCAAGGAGATCGTGTTCTTGTTCAGACACCCGACGCCCAATCGCGGCGAGCTCTACTGATCGGTTGACGCCAGAGGTATGCGCGCTTGCTTGAAGCGCGCACATGATTCCCCAGATCAATGTGCCGGCCACGATCCACCACAGAACCGCGTGTTCGTCGACCTCCCCTCCCTCGCTACGGTAGCCCGCATAGAGTTCTTCGAGAGTTCCCAGTCCAGCAACGACACCCGATCCGCCAAATCGCCACGCTCGAACGGACAACCATCCCAGATCCTCCATAGGGTCGCCGATGTGTGCGAGCTCCCAATCGAGTACCGAGGCGAGCCCGTTCTCGTCGACAATCACGTTGCCTAGTCGATAGTCGCCATGCACTACTGCCTGGCGCGGCGCTTTGGGTTGGTTCTCCTTCAGCCATCGATAAGCGATTTCAAAGGTCGGGCTCGGGTACTCCAGAGCATCGAGCATCTCTCGATAGCGCTCCAATCGATCGGACGGCTCCAGACCCTCAATTGCGTCGACCGGAAGAGCGTGAAGTTTCGCAATTGCGGCACCGAGGTCGTGAACGAGAACTTTTCGTGCGTGGGCGTACGGTTCGTCTCGCAGGATCTTACGAGCAATGGTCTCCCCCGCTATCCGCGTCATAACGAGGAAGCCTGTTTCGACGCCGTCGGGATCCGCCTCGCCAGACGCCACGACGCGCGGCACCGGCATCTTCGCTGCGCTCGCGGCTGCAAAAAGGCGGGCTTCAAGTGGCATCGCACCGGATCGGCCGACACCGGCGTTGGTGAATGGCGGATCACGCCGCAGGATCAGTCCTTCAACCTGACCGTCGCGTTCGAGGTCAAACGACCAGGTTTCTCGACTGGCGCCACCGGAGAGTCGCTGGAGACGAAGGATCTGCCCACCCAGCAGTCGACTGAGTCGCTGGGCCAAGTCGAATACCGGATCTGTGTTCGTTGGCGAAGTCACGCAAGCAGTATGTCCCACGCAGGCATGGGGAGATCGAATCGCGTCGCTAGGCTGTTCGTGTGCATAACTGGTTGGCTTGATGACCGAAACGTTGTCAGAACTGCTGTGTAGTCGTGCTTGTCTGTGAGCGAGTCGGGTCGTGGG
>JANOYY010000107.1:0-31660 GCA_031429095.1 Acidimicrobiia bacterium
GCGCGCTCGGAGAGACTCGAACTCCCAACCGTCTGATCCGAAGTCAGATGCTCTATCCATTGAGCTACGAACGCAAGAACCACAGACTACGCCCAACAAACGGGGAAGGCGAGCATTTTCCGACACCGGGCTACCAACCCCGCGAACCTGGCTCGCCCTTGAAGGGGCCCACGATCCGGTCCGTGATCCAGCCGCCATAGAAACCCCCGGCCTGCGGCCGAACCACTTCCCCGCTCACGCGGCATTCATCCATTTGTCCGGGGTAGAGCGCCAGCGCCTGGGCGATGATCTCGAACCCGCGCGTGGGACGCGGGTAGGTCCATGCGACATCGGTGGCGACCCGGTCGCCGACTCGCAAAGTCAGGTAAGACGCCATCCCCTTCCACTCACAGAAAGACCCGCCGGAGCTACCCGGTACAAAGCACTCCATGGCGATGTCTTCGAACGGTAGGTAGTACGTGGGCGGATGACTTGTCTCCATCACACGAATGGAGTGCGTCGTCGACACGATCAAGCGGCCACCGAACTCCACCTCAACAAGTTCGTCGGAGCGCTCGACGCGAGGTGGACGCTGGTAGTCCCACACCGACTCTTGACCGGGACCGACTGGATCGGGAGTCGGCCGAGGCGACGACATAACCACAGCCTCAGCGGGTGAAACGGATGTCGTCGAGCGACATCGGCTCTTGGATTTTCCCTGACGCATCGGCGAGTTGCACGTCGAACGAGACCTTACCTGGGCTCATGCCGAGCTTGGACATTGGTATGCGCACTTTCGTCCACGTGTTCGCCATCACAGGTGCTAGCACGACTGATTTGTATGCACCAGCACCGGTGCGGCCGACAACCTTGAGATTTTGCCCGCCCTTCGTTCCTCCGTGCACGTACATTTCGAGTGTCGTCGTACCGGTGAGGTCGGCCATTCCGTGGAAATAGATGCCTTTCCACTCGCTGAGATCGGCGCTGATGGCTGATCGTCCCCGGGCCGGGGCGGTCGATGCAAGGTTGCGCGTGGCCCAACTCCAATCGTCGACGCCCACCCCCAGTGCGTCGGCAAACACCACGAAGCCCTTCGAGGAGGCGGACTTGCCCTTCGGCACGATCACCGGCAACCGTTTCACCTTGGATGCGGCAGCCGTCGGCGCAACCCCCGTCGACGCAACCCCCGTCGGCACCACCCCCTTCGGCGCACCCGTCGAGGGAGACAACGCAGGCGGTGCGGGCGCCGGGGATGGCGAGGGAGCGGGTGCTGGAGCCGAAGCGGTCTCTGCGCCGATCGGGGTGACCTTTGCCTGCTCCGCCGTAAGGATCGCATTCGGCTTGCCGTTCGAATTTGGCCTATCAGCAACAGCGACGGGGCGACGGAGACGATCGACCCCCTCGTCGACCCGAGCCACCGGAATACCACGTGAACGTACAAAATCGATCGTCTTCGCCAAATTGACTCGCGATGCTGCAAAGAAGCCCGTTCCCGTCTCGTTGATCTGGTGATAAATCAGAATCGCCCACCGATCCGAAGCGGCCGCTTCCTCAAGGTCAGCAAGCACCTTGTTGATGTCGGCGTCGCCGCTGACACCGTAAAGCTGATAGCGATCAGCTGCGACGTCGTTCAGGTTAAGAAACGCGTTGCGATGACTGTCGTAGTACTTCTCGAAATACGGAAACTCGCGCTGGGTATAGAGCCCGGACGGTGTCGCAAACGAACGGACGTTGGCGCCCGTTTGCTGGTGAATCAGATTGATCGGTTCCGAAAGTTCCTTCTCGAGAGCCGGGATACTCAACTGGGGCATGTCGTTATGCGTGATCGAGTGGCCGGCCATCTCATGGCCCTCAGCGGCCATCGCTTTCATTTGCGACCAACCGAGGGCCGCTTCGTTGTCGGGTTGGATGAAACTCGTCGGCGCATAGAACGTCGCCTTGAAACCGGCCGCGTTCAACAGGGGCCGCGCGATTGCCGCCTGGCCGGCGGCATTGTCGTCGAAGGTGAAACTTACGAGGCCGCCCGGAAATGGCCGGTTCCCAGTGGGGCGCAAATTCGCGGTTGCGGGGCCCACGAAGTACATATCGTCGACGAAGACAGTTGGCTGGTCTGCGTCGACGTCGGCGACAACTGCCACCGAAACATCGGCACGTGCACCGGGTGCCCCTCCGATGTCGGACAGTGGAATGCGAACTTCCTGCCACGGCTTGTCGAGGCCCCGAACATAGCGGTCCGACTGCCTCCCGTTTACCTTGAGCGTGACGTGCACGTTTTGCCCGCCTGTCGCACCCCCGCTTAACCACACGGAGAATGCTGTTGCTCTGCGAAGGTCAACCAGTTCACCGTGATAGGCGACGCCGCCCCACCAGTCCGGCTCAAAGGCCAGGGAGTTCTTTCCGGACCGAACCACCTCGCGGTTGCGATCATCGCGCTTCGTCCAGCTCTCGTCTTTGAAGAGGCTGCCGATCCGATCGTCGAACACGACGCGGACCACCATTTCGTTTCCCTGGGCATGCGACACGATGGCGGGGGCAAGGGTGGAGACGGTGGCTATCACCAGAACGGTCAGCACGAGGGCAATCACACGCCGAATGGCCATGTACATACATTAGGTCCCCGGGCCACCAATGGATACCAGCCCTTTCAGCCCAGCCGGGTAACCCTGCGCTAAATCTCCATCAACTCGCTGCCCACGCAGCCGTAGGACCGTAGTGTCTGTCCAGACCACTATGCCTACGCAACGCGTCGGCGAGTTAGGAGCACCCGTGTCTTCTAAGACTAAGCCAACTCAGCCCGGCGGCGTGTTCGTGGCAGGTGTCTCCTCTGAGTCGGCCGAAGCCAACGTCCGCCGACGCTTCAGTGCACTCCTGTCGCGAATAGCGAAACATCTCACGACGATTTCCGCCGGTGCACCAACGAAGGCGATCGGCACTTTCGTGCGGTGTTACTACGCGAACATCGCTCTTGAAGACCTCGAAGAACGAACGCCAGGTGACCTTGCCGGCGCGGTCACAGCCCATGCGAACCTGGCCGCTCAACGCCTCGACGGGCAAGTACTGGTTCAGGTCATCAACCCCGAAACTGAAACGCACGGCTGGCGAAGCGCGCACACGGTCATCGATTTGGTCTGCGACGACCGCCCCTTTCTTGTTGACGCGTTGCGCATCGTTTTGGCACGAAGGAACATCGGGATCCTTCTTCTTGTGCACCCAGTAGTTGACGTTGTGCGCGATCCTTCCGGAACGCTGCTGGGCTTCGGCGCAAACGACGGTAGACCCGAATCATGGATGCACGTTGAGGTTCAACGCCAGATCGATCCCCGTACCATGCACGCGCTCCAACGAGAGCTGTTCGACGCGCTGAGCGAGGCGACAGCCGCGGCCAATGACGCCGACTCGATGCGCAATCTCGCTTTGGAGCTCGCAGCATCGCTCCCCGCCGAGACGCTTCCTGTCACCGACGGCGAAGTATCGGAGGCCGTCACCTTTCTCGAGTGGCTGACCGAAGGCAATTTCCAGTTCCTGGGATATCGCAAGTACGAAATCGCCAACGACGCCCGCGGCGTTGTTCTCCGGGCCGTAAAAGGGTCTGGCCTTGGCCTCCTCCGAGAGTCGGTGCGAGCACCCAAAGGAAACCGACTTCTCGACATGCCCCCCGACATGCGCAGGCGGTTTGAGCGAGCCGAACTGGTCATCGTCACCAAAGACCTCGCGCGCTCCACCGTCCTACGCAACGAGTACTTCGACTACATCGGCGTAAAAATCTTTGACAGACGCGGCCGTGTAGTAGGTGAACATAGGTTCCTGGGGCTCTTCGACATGGGGGTCTTTCGCCGGAGTGTTCTCGATATCGCGCCCCTTCATGCCAAGGTGCAATCGGTGATTCGGGCGAGTGGACTTTCGTTGTCGAGCTACCGCGGACGAGAGCTTCTCGACACTCTGGAAGCTTTTCCGCGAGACGACATGTTTCAGATATCCGCTGCTGATTTGGAGCGAATCGCGATTGGGATCACGAATCTTCAGGAGCGAAAGCAGATTGCTCTGTTTGCACGTCGCGACGGCTTCGGACGCTTTCTGAGTTGCCTCGTGTATGTGCCGAGGGAACAATTTTCCACGGAGATCGCAGAGGAAATAGGTGACATGCTCTGCGAAGCGTACGGAGGACGGAGTACCGAGATCGAGCATCGGATAACCGACCGGATACTCGCCCGTGTACATGTGCGGATACAGCTTGGTGATGAGGCTCGAACTGATGTCGACGAACAAACGATTGAGTCACGAATCGGTGAACTCACCCGCCGATGGGTCGATGACTTCCAGGAGGAACTTATTGCGGTGTACGGCGAGGCAGTCGGCGTGTCGATGTTCCATCGTTCAGTTGACGTTTTCTCCGAAGCGTATCGAGGCTCCTACACCGCGCACGTTGCAGTCGGGGATCTCCAGCGTGTTGGTCTGCTGTCCCCCACCGACTCGCTCGTGACCGAATTGTGCAAATCCGAGGATGCCGGTCCGAACGAGTGGAGATTCAAGGTATATACCAGCGGTGCGGCGCTTCCCCTGTCGGCCATGCTGCCGCTCCTCGACAACCTCGGCCTCATCGTCGTCGATGAACGGCCAAACGAGTTGCGCTTCGGCGACGGCGCATGGCTACATGACATCGGCGTGATCGCTGCGTCCGGATCGAACCTCGCCGACCCCGCGATCAGCGACGAGTTGCAAGCTACGTTCCGATCGATTTGGCGCAACGAAGTTGAGAACGACGGGTTCAACCGGCTGGTCGTGACCGCTGGCCTCACCAATCGTCAGGTTGTCGTTCTTCGGGCCTACTCGCGATACCTGCGTCAGGTAGGGAACTCGTTCACTCCGTCGTACATCGAATCGACGCTGGGAGCTCATCCACAAATTGCGAGGCTTCTCGTCGAATTGTTCGACGCGAAATTCGATCCCGCTCGGGGTTCGCTCACCGGCGTTGAGCGCGATACAGCCTCCATCGAGTCGCTGCTACTCCAGGCCCTCGATGCGGTTTCGAGCCTCGACGAAGATCGGATTCTTCGGTCCTTCCTCGCACTAATCACTGCAACACTACGCACGAATACTTTTCGCGCTGCGTATGCCCCTGACGTTCCGACTTCATCCGCGCTCTCCTTCAAGCTCAATCCTGAGCTTGTGCCGGACCTCCCGCTCCCCAAGCCCTTGTTCGAAATCTGGGTGTACTCGCCCCGAGTCGAAGGCATACATCTTCGGGGTGGTCGGATCGCCCGCGGTGGCTTGCGGTGGAGCGATCGACGCGAAGACTTCCGCACCGAAGTCCTTGGCCTCATGAAGGCACAGATGGTGAAGAATTCGGTCATCGTCCCGGTCGGTGCGAAAGGCGGATTCGTCGTCAAGCAGCAACCTGTCGAACCACTTGCCCGAAAGGCCGAAGTGGTTGCGTGCTACCAGGCATTCGTCGGGGCCCTTCTTGACGTCACAGACAATCGTGTGGCCGGCGCGGTCGTTGCCCCGCCCGGAGTTGTTCGATATGACGATGACGACACGTACCTTGTCGTGGCTGCTGACAAAGGAACAGCGACGTTCTCAGACACGGCCAACGCCGTCTCCGCAGCCTATGGATTTTGGCTGGGCGATGCTTTCGCCTCAGGAGGGAGCGTCGGCTATGACCATAAAGCGATGGCGATTACGGCTCGCGGCGCGTGGGAGAGCGTGCGCCGACACTTTCGGACCCTCGGACGCAATGCAGACCTTGATCCGATCACGGTTGCGGGAATCGGAGACATGTCGGGCGATGTGTTCGGAAATGGAATGTTGCTCAGTTCGCATATGAAGCTCATCGCTGCATTCGACCACCGCCATATCTTCATCGACCCCAACCCAGATCCATCATCGTCGTTCGCCGAACGGCAGCGAATGTTCGCACTTCCCGGGTCCAGTTGGGACAACTACGACAAGTCGCTGATATCAAAAGGCGGTGGCGTCTTTCCGCGATCCGCCAAGGCCATTTCGATTTCCGCCGAAGCGCGTTCGGCGCTCCATTTCGATCGGGCCACCGCAACCCCCGTTGAGTTGATTCGAGCCGTCCTCGAGGCCCCGGTCGACCTGCTGTGGAACGGCGGCATCGGTACCTACGCTAAGGCAACGCCGGAGTCCAACGCCGACGTCGGCGACCGCTCCAACGATTCTGTTCGCATTGACGCGTCGCAACTTCGATGCACGGTCGTAGTGGAGGGTGGAAATTTGGGCTTCACACAACGAGCTCGCATCGAGTTTGCGCTCGCCGGTGGCCTCATCAACACCGATGCGATCGACAACTCCGCGGGGGTCGACTGCTCCGATCACGAAGTCAACATCAAAGTCGCGTTCGATCGAATCGTGGCCGCAGGCGAACTCTCGAACAAGCAACGCAATTCCGCCCTCGCTGCGATGACCAGCGAAGTTGCCGAACTGGTCCTCGACGACAACCGGGCCCAGAATCTCGCATTGGCGATCGCCCGACATCAGGGCGCCATGCTGACAAATGTCCACGCCCGCCAGATCCGTGCCCTCGAACTCACCGGAGAAGTCAATCGAAGGGTTGAGTTCCTGCCCGACGACAAAGAACTGACCGAACGAATTACTTCCGGAAAAGGCCTGACAACACCCGAACTCGCCGTTCTCCTTGCGTACACGAAGGAAAGCGCAGCCGACGCGATATTGCGGTCGTCGGTGCCCGACAACGCTTTCCTCCGTCCTAGCCTGCACACATACTTTCCGTCGCTGATGCGACGGAAGTTCAGCGAATCGATAGCTCACCACCCTCTCCGGCGCGAAATTGTAGCGACGGCCGTCGCGAACACCTTGGTGAATCGGGCCGGACTCTCCTTCGTCCATCGAAGCATTGAGGAAACAAGTGCCACGGTCGAAGAAATCGTTACTGCCTATGTCGTGGCCGACGCGGTGTTCGACATCGCACGATTGTGGGAGTCAGTCGATGCTGCGAGTCCGACGTTGACGTCGGCCGACGAGATCGATCTCTTCTTGTCCCTGCGCCGACTGAGCGAGCGCGCTGTCCTGTGGTTCCTCCGCAACCGCCGGGCTCCCATGGACATTTCCTCCACGGTTGACGCGTTCCGGCCGGGGGTCGGCGCATTGACCAGCTGCTATCACGAACTCGTGTACCCGTGTTTCGGCCATCTCGCCACGAAGTCGAGTGAACCGCCACAGACCAGCGGATCGAGCCTGCCGGAGACCTTGGCGCGCCAGGTCACTGTTTGGCCGTATCTCCACACCGCACTCGACATCGTGAAACTCGCCACGGATCACGTCGCCGACCCAACCGCTGTCGGGTCGTTGTACTGGGCCATCTTCGGACAGTTGGAATTGGTCTGGATGTGGGAGGAGGTCGCCAATCTCCCTCGCACTGATCGCTGGCTCGCCCAGGCACGATCTGCGCTGCGCGAGGATCTCCTCCTCGGCATCCGCGATTTGACAAGCGAAGTGCTCTCGACGCCGGGCAGGCTGCCGGGCTGGATGGAACGCAACGCTGCCGCACTCGCTCGTGCGACAGCGGTCTGGATTGAAGTACGGGCTCAGGGTGTATTCAATGCCTCGACCCTGACCGTCGCGTTGCGACAGCTGAGGACGCTGGCGACGAAGTAGCCGACCCCCCACATCGGCCCTACGGGCGAACGCCGTTCGGGCTTCGTTACACCGAGGCGAGGGGGTTTTCGACATCGGCTGCGGTCATCACCGAATCCGATGTCGCCCAGTACAGACGGGCAGCCGCCTCGAGCGTGGCCGTGTCAAGAATGGTCTCGCGCTCCTCGTATTCGCAAATGGACTTGGCCATCTTCGACAAATCCCAGGGATAGTTCGCGCGCAGACCAATCGGGTCTCGTTCCCGACAGATTCGCTTCATGTTCGACAGAGTCTCGGCGGTTATGCCGACCTTCTCGATGCGCCCGGCGAGGGTGACGATCTCACCGAACTGATCGTCGGTCACCGGTCCTACGTACACCTTGTTCTTGATACGACGGAAGAATGCCTCATCGCCAAGATCATTGGGATTCATGTTCGTAGAGAAGATAACCATCAACTCGAAGGGCATTGCCACTTTCACCCCCGTCTTCAGGGCAAGAAAATCAACCCGCTTTACAAGCGGGTAGATCCAGCGGTTGAGGAGCTGCTCAGGGCTCAACACCTGACGGCCGAAGTCGTCGATGAGGAACATCCCGTTGTTGGCCTTTACCTGGAGCGGCGCTGTGTAGATCGCGCTTACCGGGTCATAGCTGAGGGACAGCATTTCTATTTCGAGTTCACCGCCGGTAACCACCAGGGGACGCTTGCAGGCGACCCAGCGCGGGTCGAGGTCGGGTGGTTGGGCGGGCAGCGCCTCGTGGACAACGGGGTCGTAGATCAGGATGTAAGCGCCTTCTATGTACACACACCTTGGCACGATGATGAAGTCTGGGTAGAGCCGGACCAAACGTTCGGCGAGTGACGTCTTACCGGTACCGGCCGGACCGTAGAAGAAGATCGAGTGCTGGCTGTTAAACGCCGGGCCTAACTGGTCAAGCATGTCGTCGGCGACAACGAGGTCAGCAAAAGCTTGGCGAATCGACATTCGATTCACCTTCATCGACGCCTTCTGTAGCTGCACGGCAAGCACGTAGGTGTCGAATGCAACAGGCGCAATGCCCGAATACTGGCACGACTCGAATCGGCTTTTCGCCTCTTCTCGACCGAAGCTGGTAAGCGAAAAGATGTAGTCATTGCCGTTGAGTCCCTGCACATCAAGCAGTTTGCGACCCCGGAGTTCGTCGAATGCTTCCATGATGATTCCACCGGCGATTCCCAACGATTTCGTCAATCGGTAAACCGACGTCGTTTCTTCACGAAGCGTGCGCCGAAGGACCAGGTCACAAACGACCTGAAACGGAATATCCAACTTGTCGCGCGTCTTTGGTGGGGAGACGTCGAGTTCGCCGGTATCGCTCACGAGGGAGCTATCGGCACGCAGGTTGGGGCAACTGAAGACCCTAGCGAGCAATAGCTACTGAATACACGTACACCTATGGGCTGTCGGGAGCGAGCGCCGTAAGCGTCCGTCGACCTGCCGGATCATCAGCAGTGGCGGGGACCAAACACACTTCGTCGACACCGCATAGGCGATACTCCTCGATACGTGCACGAATGGTTTCGACGTCGCCGACCAGTCCCACCGTTGCGCAGAGTTCGTGTGGCATGGCGGCCAGCACCTCACGGGGATGGGGTCGTGTTTTTGCGAGGCTACAACCTCCCCGAATCCAGCCTTGGAAAACATTTCGGCATAGCCCGGTGCCGCGAGGTAGGCAACCATCGATCGTCGAATCTGCAGGAGTGCATCCTCAGACGGGTCCACCGAGGTCCCGAGCCAGATCGCGATCTTTGGATGAGGATTTCCATGACGCTCGGCTTCTTCACGCAGTTGCGCACGAATGGTGGACACCGCTTCGGGGGTCACCATGTTCAAAACCAGACGGCTGCTGCGCCGGGCCGCCACATTGATGGCCTCAGGCCCGAACGCGGCGATCGTTACGGATGGGTTCTGCGCAGTGAGGCGAAGGCGATAGCCGACCGAGCGCACCATCTCGCCCTCGTAGGTCACCCTTTCGCCTCCAAGAAGCATCGCCGACACGATCGCAGATTCCTCGAGCGTCTGAGCGGGGCGTCGCCGAAGGAGCCCATGCCAATCCCCAACCACGATATCGCTCGACGTGCCAAGGGCCAGGCGGACCTGCGCCCCGGTCAGTTCTGCCACCGAGGCCACACCCATAGCCATCGTCATAGGCGTTCGAATGTGTACGCCTAGGGGGCCAACGGTAACACTCAGATTGCGACACTTCAGTCCAACCGCTGTTGCGAACGCGAACGCATCGAAGGTCGCCATCTCGCCAATCCAGAGCTCGCGGTAGCCACGTTCCTCAGCAGCAACCGCAACCTCGAGGTTCTCCAGCGCGGGTCGGTCCTGCCAGAGTGGTATTACGACGCTGGTTGTGAGTTCATTGGCCATATGCTTTATCTCCCCCGAATGCCCCGGTGTTCGCCTTCATAGTTTTGCTCGAACCTAAGTGCGATAGGTGCCGATTACGTTTGGCGACGAGTCGGCGTCGGCGTCTCCGCCGGAATCGACATGACCGTTACCCTCCTCGGCGAAATGTACGGCGACGACGTGGCTCAGGCCGTGCAACTCTTCATCGAATACGACCCCCTACCGCCATACGATGCCGGATCACCTTCCAATGCTCCGGCTCAGTCGTCGCACTCGTGCGCGCGTTAGGCGAACACCCCCGAAGCGGTAGCAGCGTCGACACCGCCAGGATTCACCCGTCGTAAAACCGTGGTGCGTGCAAGCCGATCAGCGATCGTTCTCGTGGCGTCACTGCGCGAGCGATTGCTTCGTCGCTCACGTGGTTCGCATCTGCGGTCGTTCGGAGTCGTTGTGCGATGTCGCGGCGAGCGTAGTGGACCTGCTGAAAGAAGCGACCGGGGTCACCGGGAAGGCTCCGCATGCGCTTGTGCCACACGTCAGATACGAAGAGCGACACATCGCCCGCCTTCGCGAGCACGGGCACGATCCCCACACCATTCCAGGTAAGCGTCTCATCGGCGGCGCGATTTTGGGGCGGTGCCTGCCCTGAAGTGTGGCTTCCGGGGATGACTCCGGTGGGGCCACATTCCAGTGGGCAGTCCATCAAGAAGATGTGACAGGCAATGGCAAAGATCGGATACGGAATCCGGTCATCCCACGCAACACCGTTTGGTCGCGGAATGTGCGGTCCAGCATCGAGATGCCACAAGCGTCCGCCGTGGCGATCATCGGCGGGCTCCTGACGCCACGCCGTGTTGGCAATGACGTGGCAGTCTTCGCCGAGCAACGGCTCGACCACTTCGAGAATCTCTGGTCGACCAATCGCTTCTTGTACCAGTGCACTTCGATTCAGCATCTCGTATCGGAAGGGTTCGAAGTGCCCGTCAGCGATCCGCGTCGAGCGGACGTCGGGCGCCACGTGATCGAAGACTGCAGAGATCTCCCCGGACAGCGAGCGAACTTCCTCGGGATTCAGCACCTGCCGAAGAACCGTGAACCCATCTCGTTGAAGTTCACGCGATGCTTCAGGAATGGCCGTGTCGCTCCCATCACGAATCGTGAGGTAGCCCGTCTTTCGAGTGAGCACAGCTTCTCCTTCGCGTCGAATGGTTTCTGCACTTTACGCGTTGTGTCCTGCTGCCTACACTCCACCCGTGCCCGTAATTGCGCGCGTAACGCTGAGGCGTCATGATGCGGCCATGTGGTTACGTCTCCGCCAGATTGCATTCGTCGCTCGCGAACTTCGACCGGTCATCGACGACCTCGTCGCCGTTCTCGGAATTGAACCCTGTTATGTCGACCCCGGTGTCGCAACGTTCGGGCTTGAGAACACGTTGATGCCCGTTGGCAACCAGTTCATCGAGGTGGTCGCGCCGGTCGCTGACGCCACAGCGGGAGGGCGCTATCTCGACCGTCGCGGCGGCGACGGCGGATACATGGTCATCACCCAAACCGACGTTCACGCCCGTCGGCGCGCTCGGGCTGCTGAACTTGGCGTTCGGGTGGCCTGGGAGTTCAGCACTCCGGGCGAATACACGTGCATGCAGCTGCATCCTCGCGACACGGGCGCAACGTTCTTCGAAATCGACGAACAACTCGGCGAACGGGCCCACGACCTCGACGGCCCCTGGCACCCTGCGGGCCCCAACTGGCAGCGTGCAAAGAAGACTGACGTGTGCCTCGGCATCATTGCTGCCGAACTCCAGGTCGACGATCCTCAAGCGACCGCCAAACGGTGGGGAGACATCGCCGAGATAGACGTGGTCGATGACGACAACGCCATCCCCTGCGTCGTGCTTGACAACGCGACGCTACGGTTCGTGCCGATCACCGATGGACGCGGTGAAGGACTCAGTGGCATCGACATCGACGTCGTCTCGATCGATGAAGTCGAGTGTCGCGCTCGCGAGCGTGGCCGCTGGGACGCCGAGAATCAGTTCGTACGAATCGGAGGCATGCGCATCAAACCGTGCTCAATGCCGTAGTGCTACACGATTCGGATGGGCTCGATTCGTATCGAGACACGCTGTGTACCCGGCGGGTCAAAACTTGCCCCACTTGCGAAGCCGTGTTTGCCAACGACGCGCTCCCGGGTCTCGTACGTCGGATCGTCGGTGACTGTCGCTCGTCCGCGAATCTCTACATATCGCATCGTGTTTGCCGGGTCCACGATCGTGAACGACACCCGCGGGTCACGGACAATGTTGCGATGCTTCTGTGTTGCCCGCCGCGTTGACACCCACACGCATCCGTCGTTGAAGACGAACCATACGGGCGCGGCATGGGGACCATCGGGGCCGATCGTCGTCAGGACGCCGGTCAGTTGTCCGTCAAGCAGATCGTAATACTCCGCGAGAGAACTGTGAACATCTTCCACAGAATTCATAGGGCCGTCGTCAGACTCCGGCGAGGAGCGCCTTGGCGGCGCGAGAGCTGGTTTCTTCGAGTTCAGAACACCGAGCAAGCTCCGCGAGCACTTTCGGGTCGGTCACTTTCGTCGCGACCGACCGCCACGCGTTTGCACCCTGCAGCTCGGCATCGGATTGCATGCGAATTTGTTCGTGGACGCTATGACCGTCGAACGCTGCGTAGTACAGGTCTCGCGCCTCGGGGAGCAGGGCCTTGAGTTCGACCAATTTGGCATCGTCGATCGAAAACGCCGCCTCGATACGATCCGCGATCTCGTCCTCGCGTGCGGCACACTCCAGCAACACGTCTGCGCCGCCGGGGAGCGACGCGGCCCAGTGGCGATATCGGTCGGCCGCAGTCCGCTCCAGCAAGGCCAGGAAGCGAGGACGCGCAGCAGCATCGACACGACCGAGCACCGGCGCAAGCAAGAGGCCAAAATTCGGTGATTCCGTTGTCATGGCCACAGTCTGGCAAAGGAATGCCGCTCGTTCCTATTTTGAGAGGCCGACCTTCAGGCCGAGATTCGGTAATTCGAGATCTGGGCGTCGTCGGTGCCGACGTCGGCGTAGTTGTCGGCACCACGGGCGTCGATAAAGGCCCGGAACTCGAACGCACGGTAGACCGGCGCGGCACCGGCGAGTTCGGGGATCGGCGCGATCACCGCATCGCGCTTGGGGTTCAGAAAGTAGGGAATGCTCATTCGGTCCGTGCCGCTCATCGGGAGCACTCGGTGGACCGCGGCCCGGTAACCGTCGTTCGTCCAAACCTGCATGCAATCGGCAAGGTTCACCACAATCGTGCCCGGCCGCGGCTCGACATCGATCCACGTGTCCTCGCCCGACAACGCCTGTAGGCCGCCCACGTTGTCTTGGATCAGGAGAGTCAGAAGGCCCAGATCAGTATGGTGACCGAGCGCCACCTCGCCAAGCTCGTTGAGACCCTCTCGTTCCTCTTCTCGAACCGGGTCACCAATGGTGTAGTGGTTCAGGCGCATGTTGCTTGTCGTTCGGTCGCCCCGATACTCAGCTACCACCGCTTCGGACAGGCCAAGGGCGGCAAACACCAGCTCAGTGGTACGAAGGGCAAGGTCGCTGAACGCGTCATAGTGTGTGCACATAGCGTCACGAAATCTACCGACACCCGATGGCCAGCGGTTGTAGTGCGACGCGCGGCCCTGGGTCGGATCGACAAAGTCGAACACCTCCTTGTGATCACGCTTTCGTTTCGTCAGCTCCCGATCGTTGTAACCCAGTGGATTCCTAGCATCTCTTCGAATCGAATCCTTGACGTCGGGGCCGGATTCGAAGAATCGTCTGGCCGCAGCGAAGGTCGCATCGACGACGCGGTCGAGTTCGTGACCGGTGAGGAGGAAAAACCCATGGTCTCGACACGCCCGGTCGAGATCGGCGAGCGACGTCGCTCCAGGATTGCGGATATCGACGAGGGGTACGAGGTCCATCTCGCAACTCTACGTCGCACGGTAACGTCTCCACCATGCATCTCAGCGAACAACAACTGGCGACCTTTCGTCGCGATGGCATTGTCGCTATCGAAAACGCGTTTTCGGCGAGCGACGTCGCAGCGATCAACGATCGGCTCCCCGGCCTTTTTGGCGAGCGGTGTGTCGAGAACTTCCGAGAGAAGTCGAGCGACGTCGTTCGAACAGCTATGGGACTGCACCTTCGCGACGACCTCTTCGCCCGGTTGGTTCGCGATCCACGACTGGTGCTTCCCGCCCGACAGATTCTCGGCGACGACGCGCTCTACGTACAGCAGGTGAAGGTCAACGCAAAAGAGGCGTTCACCGGCGAGCAATGGCAATGGCACTACGACTTCGCGACCCACCATCACGAGGACGGCGTCCCCGAACCCCTCGCACTGAACCTGCATATCTTCCTCGACGAGGTCAACGAGTTCAACGGTCCGCTCATTTTCATACCCGGATCCCACACCGACGGCCCTGCACCGACCGCCCTCGACACCGTCACGACCAGCTACCCACTGTGGACCGTCACCAACAGCGTCGTGGGTTCACTCGTCGAACGCGGCGGGCTGTATTGCCCCAAAGGCGATCCGGGAACGATGTTGATCTTCGGTGACTCACTCGTCCACGGATCGCCGATCAACATGTCACCGTGGGACCGCCGGATCTTCTCCCTGATTCTCAACCCGGTGCGAAACCGTCAAACGGCGTTCCGTCGCGGCGACCACCAGCATCACCGAGACTTTTCCCCCGTCGAGCCACTTGACGGATCGTTTGTCGATCACAAGGTCAGCGCGGACCGCCGTTGACTCTCAACACGGCCCCGGAGGTGTAGCTGCCCGCATCGCTGGCCAGATAAAGCGCCGCACCAACGATTTCGTGCGGCTCACCGCCGCGTTGCAACATGAGAGTGTCTTTGGCTTGTTTCGCAAAGCGCTCGAGGTCCCAGGCCTTCGAGATGTCAGTCAGGAATGGCCCCGGCTGGATGCAGTTGACGCGAACTGCTGGACCAAACGCGACCCCCAGACCGTGGGCGAGGTTCTGGACACCAGACTTTGCTGCGCCGTACACCACTTCGTTGGGGCTTGGCTGATCAGCCGCCGTCGACGACACCATGATGATCGAACCATGTCCGGCCGCGACCATACGTGTACCGATGATCGCCGAGAGTCGAAACGGGCCCTTCAGATTGACACCCATGACCTTGTCGTAAAGGTCCTCGCTGATCGCATCCACGCTGGGATACAGCGGCGACATGCCAGCGTTGTTGACGAGGACATCGACATGACCAAACTCGGCGTATGCGGCGTCAGCAAGACGCTCGGCATCGGACCACGACGCGGCATGGTACGCAATCGGGAGCGCTCGCCGCCCGCGCGAGCGAATCTCCTCCGCCACGGCCAAACAGTTCTCGAGCTTGCGGCTCGCCACCACAACATCGGCACCGTGATCGGCAAAGGCCAGCGCCATTTCTCGGCCAAGACCGCGACTCCCACCGGTCACGATCGCTACGCGATCGGTCATATCAAAGGCGTCACGAGTACTCATCCCCGCACTTCAGCACACCCGCACAGCCGCCACCAAACTCGCGGCTCACCGATGGCGACTGGCACCTTCGAACTGCGGGGCTCTACGCTCGGCCAACGCCGCCTCTTTTCGCGGCTCTGGCCAGGAGGTTCATATGCACGTCGGCTATTCGGCAATCTTCCAGGGATCAAACGATCCGTCTCAAGATCACGACGTGTGGCGCAACGACCTGCGACTCGCTGCTCTCGCCGAGCCGCTCGGTTTCGATTCGATCTGGTCGGTCGAGCACCACTTCACCAGCTACACAATGTGTCCCGACCCACTCACTCTCCTGTCGTACTTGGCCGGGACCACATCGCGGGTGCAACTTGGCACCATGGTCGTGGTGCTCCCCTGGCATGACCCCATTCGGGTCGCCGAGCAGGCAGTAATGGTCGACACGGTGTCTGACGGTCGCCTGATTCTCGGGCTGGGCCGAGGGCTTGGACGCGTCGAGTTCGACGGTTTTCGGATCCCCATGAGTGAGTCACGAGGTCGCTTCACCGAGTACGCAGAAATGGTCATCGACGCGTTGGAAACGGGAGAGGCAAAGTACGAAGGCGATTACATCAAGCAACCCGCCCGCAAGCTCCGACCGGCACCAAGTCGCAGCTTCCGCGGTCGTATCTTCGCCTCGTCGGTGTCGCCGGAAAGCTGGCCAATCATGGCCAAGCTCGGGGTCGGACTCCTGATCATTCCCCAGAAGCCATGGGACACCGTCGTCGAGGAGCTCGATGGATATCGGGAGATGTATCTCGAGGTGAATGGCGAAGAGGCTCCGAAACCGATCGTGGCTGGATGGACGTTCGTCGATAACGACGGTGAACGCGCCCGCGAGGTGGGCAAGCGCCACCTCGGTGGCTACTACGAGACGGTAATGAGCCACTACGAGTTCACAGCTGGCCACCTGGCGACGACACCCGGCTACGAACACTACGGGCGCATATCAAGTGCGATCGACAAGCACGGCGCACAGGTGCAAAGCGACTTCTTCTGCGACCTTCAGGTATATGGCACGCCACGAGAGTGCACCGAGCGGATCGCAGAGATCCAGCGCATGACGGGGGCGCAGAGCTACATCGCCGTGTGCCGATATTCCGACATGAGCTTCGAGGAGGGTGAACGAAACATGCGCCTCTTCGCCTCCGACGTCATGCCAGCGATCCGAACCCTGTCCCCCGAACCCGCCTTCACCATGGCGCGGGTGTAAATACGGGGTTCACTGTCAGGGGCGCATGAACACCTGAGGTTCGTCCTTGGTGCCGGGCGTGCCAGCCGTTCCCGCCGTCGGCATCATGCGGAAGGTGGGATCTCGGCGCATGATCTCGCGCCGAGCGATGGTCATCTTGTGCACTTCGTCCGGGCCGTCGGCGATTCGCAGCGTTCGCATGTGCGCATACATATGGGCAAGCGGGAAGAACTGGGTGACGCCCGCGGCGCCGTGCACCTGAATCGCCCGGTCGATCACCTTGAGGGCCATGTTCGGTACGGCGACTTTGATGCCAGAGATCTCGGCCGCGGCGGCCTTGTTTCCAACGGTGTCCATGAGGTGGGCCGTATACAGGACGTATTGGCGAGCCATGTCAATCTCGATACGGCTCTCTGCGATCCAATCCTGAATGAGCCCCTTCTGCGCGACCGTGGAACCGAAGGTCGAGCGCACCAGACTGCGGTCAACCATGCATGCCAACGCTCGCTCTGCAACACCGATAGAACGCATGCAGTGGTGAATGCGTCCCGGCCCGAGGCGAGCTTGGGAAATCGCGAACCCTTCGCCTTCGCCGCCGAGCAGGTTCTCGGCCGGAACGCGGACGTCGTTGTAGTGAACCTCCGGATGCCCACCACGATCCATGTACCCAAACACGTGCGGATCGCGGCCAATGACGATGCCGGGTGCGTTGAGGGGTACCGCGATCATCGACTGTTGGAGATGACGTGACGCCTTCGGATTCGTCTTTCCCATAACTACGAGCACTTTGCATCGCGGGTTGAGCGCCCCGGAACTAAACCACTTCGTCCCGTTGAGAACATAGGAATCACCGTCGCGTTCGATGCGAAGTCCGATATTGGTGGCGTCCGACGACGCCGAGTCAGGCTCAGTCATCGAGAAAGCGGAGCGAATCTCCCCCTCCAACAGGGGCGCCAGGTACTCCTGCTTTATGCGATCAGATCCGTAGAGGTGCAAGACCTCCATATTCCCGGTATCGGGAGCGGACGAATTGAGAACTTCCGACGCAAAACCGACCTTCCCCAACTGCTCAGAAATTGGTGCGTAATCGACGTTCGACATCTTCGTGCCAGGCTCACCGGGCTTGAGGTGAGGAAGAAAGAGATTCCAGAGCCCCTTCTCGCGGGCCTTGTTCTTCAGCTTGTCCATGATGGGCGCATATCCGTGGCGGCCGAGTTCCTCCATCTCGTCGTGATACTGCTCCTCGTTGGGGTAGATGTGCTCGTCCATGAACTCGACGACCTCTTCGAGGACCTGTTTCCCCTTGTCGGTGAACTGATACGGCATGTTCGTCTCCTCTGCGCGCTTGTTGTGACTTGTCGGAACACAACCACAGATTGCCGCTCAAGTCGAATCTCGGCCTGACGCCAATAGACACTTCCCTCCAGAAGCGGTACGGTCCGGGGATGACTGCTCCCATGCTGGCCGGTATCCGTGTTGTCGACATGACCCAATACCTGTCCGGGCCGACGGTCACCAGACTCATGGCAGAGTTGGGTGCAGACATCATCAAGATCGAACAGGCGCCGTACGGCGATCCGATTCGAGCAACGGCCATGGTGACCGATGGACGTTCCGGATACTTCGTGCAACAGAACCGCGGGAAGAAAAGCGTCTGCATCGATTTCGACAAGCCCGAGGGTCGCGAGGTTCTCGACAAGCTCATCGCCGAAGCCGACGTGCTGGTCGAGAACTACGGACCCAATGTTCTGGAACGGCGCGGCCTCGATTACGAATCGATTGCTGCCAAACATCCCCGTCTCATTTACGCGTCGATCTCCGGATTCGGAAGAAAGGGAAGTTTCTCCCATAAGACTTGTTTCGATTTGATCGCACAGTCCTACAGCGGCATGGTCAACACAACCGGCGAACTCGACGGCCCCCCGATGCCGGTCGGAAGTTCATATGCGGACGTAACATCGGGCGTCCATGCGTTCGCCGGAATTGGGATGGCCCTCTTTCACCGCGAGCGCACCGGCCGCGGCGGACACATCGACATCGCAATGGTCGACACGCTCTTTCATGCCCATGAACTCGCCGTCCAGGGAGCGTCAATCACCAAGGGCAAATGGCGCCCGAAGCGGGGCGGACGCTTCTCCAATCTCAACTCACCCCAAGGAATCTACAAAGGACCGCAAGGCTGGATCGCGCTACAGACCATGGCGGCCCAATGGGCCGGGTTTTGCCGAGCAATCGAGCGTCCCGACCTCGAACGTGACGAGCGGTTCGCGTCTCTCGGCGTCCGCTACAAAAACAGAGACGAACTGAACCCGATCATCGAGGAGTGGATGGCCTCGTTCACCACCGACGCCGAAATACTCCAACGCCTCGAAGCTCAGAGGGTTCCGTGCGCGCCGGTGCTCGACGCCGCTGATGCGATGAACCACCCGTACTTTCTCGAACGCGGCATGGTTCGAACCGTCACGGATCCTTTTATCGGTGAGTTCACCATCCCCGGAAATCCGATTCGATTCTCTGAGCAGACGGAAGAACTCGACCTCCAGACACCGTGTCTCGGTGAACACAACACGGAAGTCCTCCGTGGCCTCGGCTACACCGAAACCGAGATCGAGGCCCTCGCTGTATCGGGAGCGACGCACCAACGCGACCGCTAGGAGCCAACGTCTCTAGGCCGATTGCGCTCCGACCGTCACCAGAGTGGCAGTCGGGGCGCCTGGCTCCACGGGAATGTTCGTGCCGGGGGCCGGCGGACTCGGTGGGGCCACCGGCGCCGACGCGATTGTCGTGGGGCTTGTCGTGGGGTTTGTCGTGGGGCTGGCCGCGGTTGACACCGCGGACGAAGTGACAGCGACGGTCGCAACGGTTGCCGATGGACTCATTGCTACCGGCACGGTCGTTGATGTCGCTGATATCGCCGGCGTTGTGGTTGTGACGGGCCCCGCTCGAGTGGCTGTCGTCGACGCTGGCGCCGTCGACGTCGTCACCGAACTGGTCACAACCTGTCCGGGACCGCCGTCTACACCGATGAGCGACGGGTCTTGAATGACGTAGGTCGGCGGTTCTTCGGACCCCTTCGTAATCGGCCGATCAGCGCGCAGTTCCGGCCCCGGCGGTACCACGAGGTTTGCGTACACAATGGTGTTGTCGACGTAATGATGGGTCTCGTTGTCGAACTCGCCACCACAAGTCACCAGCCGAAGCGTCGACGTCTGCGTTGGCCCATATACCGAATCGGTCGGAAACTCCGTTTTCGACAACTGCTCGACAAGGGCCACGTCGTACAGGAAGACCGAGCCATCGGATTGCTCGACGACGATGCGCGCGCCGGATCGAAGTTTGCGGAGGTCCTCGAACACACCGGGAGCGGTCTTGGAGTCGTAGTGTCCGACGAGCACGGTCGGGCCGCTCTCCCCGGGAACTGCGCCACCCGACCACCATCCGACGATGTCGGCGCGCTCCGGTACGGCGAGCGCCCGGTTTTCATCGACCCCTATTGGCAACACTTCGCTCTCGAGGCCGATCGCGCCAACCGACAATCGGACCGGGCGCGTACCACGGCCGAAGCGGAGATCCGCGATATTTGCAATATCGGACTCCGGAAACGCGTCGGCCAACGACGCCCCAGGCGCGATCGGCCGACGTATCCCGGTTGCGGTGTCTTCGACCAGGCCGCCGGGGACCGTTTTGAACCGACGAGAATCTCGCTGATTCGTGCTCGGCTCGGCCGCGTTGGCCCGCCCAGTATCACGGGCAAACGCGAACCATCCCGCTGCCAAAAACAGAAGCAGCGGGATGATGTAGAGATAGCGAGTCGGTGCGTTTCGCTCGGTCACCGAACCTCCGGGTTTTCCGAATGCGAAGGCGCGAACCGATTAGGCGCGACGGCGGCGAGCGGCGAAGACGCCGACGCCTGCGACTACGCCAGCGCCGGCAAGGACCAGCGCCAGATTGCTGGAGGAGTCGCTTTCACCGAGAAATCCGCCGCCAGCAGCAACGCCGCCATCCGGAGCCGCAGCTGCGGTTTCGGCAACAGCGGCTTCGGTTGCCGCCGGAGCGACAGCTTCAGCGGCAGCGGTGGTTTCGGCAACGGCAGCGACCGTGGTTTCGCTCTGCGCCAAAGCGACGGGCGCTCCGGCGAGGGAAACGCCAGCAAAGGCGAAAGCGAGAACGGCGGTACGGGTGCGGATCATAAGAACTCCTCGAGGGGGACAAACAATTGGTTGGCAGTAGTGTAACGGGCGAAAGTCCAAGTGGGCGTCACCCTGTCATCTTCCTCATCATCGGCAGGTCGAAACCAATCCTGAAGCGGTTTTCACACAATGGTTCCACCTGACGTTGCGAGACGACTGCACGTACGCTGACGTTCGTGAGTGCTGATCAAGCGGAGTCACCCGTCGAGCGATGGAGACGGCGTCTGGTCACAATTCCTTCGATGCTGGCGCTTACGGTTGCCGCAATTGCGTCTGCTCCCGTGTTGGCGCCGACCTGCGCGGTCGTGGACGTGTTGCGACGACGCCGACGCCTGCCCACGCTTCGGACTTACCTGTTTTTCCTCCAATACCTGATCAACGACAGTGTCGAGATTCTCGCCGCGGGACCGTTGTGGCTGCTCGCCGGATTCGGGAAGGGTTTGGATCGGCCGTCGTCCCAGCGTCGCCATCAAGGGCTCCAGGCGTGGTCCATTCGCATCCTGGCTCGACGAGCGCAGCAATTTCTCGGCATCCGAATTCAGCTCAACGAATTCGCAGACTCTGCCCTCGGGTCAGGCCCCGCCATCGTCATCTGTCGACATGTGAGTCTTTTGGATGCCGCCCTCCCGGCGTTGCTGTATCTGCGACACGACATACATACAAGTGGTGTCGTCATGGCCGAACTCCTGGCCGACCCCGGATTCGACCTCCTGTACCAGCGGGCCGGTTCCGTATTCATTCCCCGAGACAGCGCTCCCGAGGCGGTGGAGGTTGTCAACCGCTTGGCGACGAATCTTCCGACGGGCAACGTTGCGGTGATTTTTCCAGAAGGTCGACTGTTTCGCCGCGAACTTCTTGAGCGTTCCCTTACCCGAATGAGTGAGCGCGACCCAGTGCGACATGATCGCATGTCGCAATTGAAGCACCTGCTCCCGCCCCGGGCAGGTGGATTTCGCACCCTGCTCGATGCGCTCCCTGACGCCGATGTCGTGGTCATCAACCATGCTGGTCTAGACCGATACCCGGCCTTTGCCGACGTCGCCCGACACGCCCCGCTCGACAAACCGATTCAGGTTTCGGTCCATCGGGTGCCGCGTGCGGAAATTCCGGTCGACGCCGCAGCGCGCACCGAGTGGCTCGACACACAATGGCTCGCCATGGATCAATGGGTTGATCAGACGTTGCAGCTGAGGTAGCGGCCCGGACCACACGTGTTGTGGCATGTCTGGGTCTCGGGGTAGCAAAACGCTCCGTGGTACTTTGGCCGGTGATGTTGACGGGAGCGTGGCAGTGACAAAGTCAGTGGTTGTTGTCGGGGGAGGCCTGGTCGGACTCTCGACCGCTCTCATGTTGGCGGATCGCGGCGCTCAGGTGACCATCATCGATCACGGCAAGCTCGGTGGTGGTGCATCTCGCGGAAACGCCGGCTTTATGTGCTCCACCCTGCTGGAGCCGCTCGCTGCCCCCGGTGCCGTGAAGTCGGCAATCACCTCGCTCAACGATCCCACAAGAGCGATGCGGCTCCACCCCAAGGCACTCCCGGGAATGATCGGCTGGGGCCTTCATTTTGCCCGCTCTGCGACAAAGTCCCGCTATGTTGCCGGGCGAATCGCGCTCGCCAAACTGAACCTCCGTGGCGCCGAGTCACTCGCCTATCTCGGCTCGTTGGGAACGAACGTCGAACTTGGTCCCGAGCTCGTCGTGCCGTTCAAGGATCCCGCGGTTGCCGAGCATTATCGATCGACGCTGGCTCCGATGGCTGACTACGGAGTGAAGGTTCCAGAGGGCCTTCTCGATGGTGACGAAATGCGCAAGATCGTCCCTGCACTTAGCGATGGGATCCGAGCGGGTTACGTTGTCGCAGATGATCATTCGATCGATCCGCGGGTCTATGTCGACTCGATGATCGAGGCGCTCCGTTCTCGATCGGTGACCATTCTGGAATACGCGCCGATTACGTCGGTTCAGCACGCAGACGGACGGGTTTCCTCGATCACGACTGCGAAAGGCGTCGTCGTTGGCGACGAATACCTGCTCGCCGCCGGTGCCGGGATGCGTCCTGTCGGGAAGCTGTTCGGCTTGCGAATTCCTGTCGTTCCGGGGCAGGGATACAACGTGGGCTTACCGACTACCGACAACTTGCGCAATCCCGTGATCTTCGAAGAGGCCCACGCTGTGGCAACACCGTTCACCGACCGGATTCGTCTGGGCGGGACCATGGAGTTCGGTGGCGACTCGCCGAAGTTCGACAAGCGTCGAGTTGACGCAATCATCGCCTCAATGCGCCGGTTCATAAACCTCGAATTCGATGCGGCGTTCGATACGTGGGCTGGGTCGCGGCCGATGAGCCCCGACGGCCTTCCGTTGCTCGGACGCCCGAAGGGTTATCACAACGTCGTGCTCGGCGTTGGACACGGCATGTTCGGTCTCAGCCTCTCGCCTGTCTCTGCGCTTGCGCTCACCGAGTTGATTATGGATGGAAAGAGCTGCGTCGACTTGAGCGACTTCGACCCAGATCGCTTTTCCCTGCGCAGCCTCGTGGCGTAGCCGACGTGGCTCGGTGGCGAGAAGGAATCCTTGTTGCTGGTTCGAGCGATGCGAAACCGTTGCCCGGCGCGGTCTCTGTCGGAATCACGCACTCATAAAAGATCTAGGGCTCCGGCCGCAACGTTTGGGTGCCCACCCGGACGTCACGGAAGGGACGGTCCTTGGAATCATCGGGCTCTTTGGGAAGGCCGAGCGCCCGCTCCCCGATGATGTTTCGCTGTACCTCGTCGGACCCACCGGCGATCGACGTGGCTGGCACAAACAATGCGTACTTATGGAAGAGTCCTCCGGCCGGTGCGTCGTCGCCGATCAGCATGCCGTGGGGTCCCATCGCCTCAAGGCCGGCGTCTCGCATCTGACGTCCGGAAATAGTGCCGCTCAACTTCATCGTGGAGGTCTCCGGGCCAGGCGTCGCCCCCGCCTTCGCTGCGGCCTTCGCCCGTTGCGCGGTCCAGCTACGAACGCTGGCCTGAGCCTTCAGCGACGCAATTCGCTGACGCATGACCGGGTCGTTGGTCCGGCCGAAGTCACGGACCAGCTTCTCGAAGAGCGCAGGCGCACCGCCACCGGTGGTGAACGAAAACGCGTCGACGCCCGTAACCATTGCGCTTCGGTATTGCGCGACAGTCATCGAAAGATCCGGATTCCCAATAAGCGATCCTCCTCCGCCACCGAGCCCCGGGTTGTTCGAATCGCGCTCATTGGCGAGCGTCGTCATCGCCACACGCCACCCTTCGCCGGGTGCTTCGAGACGGTCTGCATCAGGGATTCGAGCGTCGGTGAAGAAGACCTCGTTGAACGCAGCGTCGCCGGTCATCTCGCGCAATGGTCGGACCTCGACGCCTGGTTGGCGCATATTGATAAGGAAGTAGGTGATTCCCTTGTGTTTGGGGACATCAGAATCGGTACGTGCAATGAGTATCCCGAAGTCCGCAAAGTGGGCGCCGGAACTCCACACCTTCTGCCCGTTGATGATCCACTCATCGCCGTCGCGTATGGCTCGGGTTTGCAGCGACGCCATATCGGAGCCAGCATTCGGCTCCGAAAAGAGCTGACACCATTTCACCTGCCCGGTGGCAATCATGGGGAGGAACCGCTCCTTTTGATCCTCGGTACCGTGGGTCAGAATCGTCGGCGCCGCAAGAAAGGTGGCGATCCCAGTCGGCGGTCCAAAAATGCCCTGACGCATACGATCCGAAACCACTGCCCGGGCAACGCTCGACGCCAGACCTCGGCCGAACCATTTTGCGGGCCATCCCGGGAAGCCCCAACCAGAATTGCCCAGGCGACCCCACCACTCACCGAGCGCGAGATCAGGAGACCAGTTTGCGTCGTACCAGGACTGCGCCTCGCTCAATGCGTCGTCTACCGAATTCATGATCCGACAGTAACGGTCATCACCAAATAGTGTCGAACTCTGGCTCAGGCGTTCGAGGTGGCGCGAAACGCGCTTGTGTAGCACGAGACTCCGACCAAACTGGGTGGATGGCCACCCTTGTTTGTTTCCACGCTCACCCCGATGACGAAGCTCTGCAAACCGGAGGAACAATTGCCCGGGCTGCAGCACAGGGTCACCGAGTGGTGCTGGTCGTGGCCACGGGTGGCGAGCACGGCGAGCCCCCTACCGATCTGGGCGAAGGCGAAACACTCGCCCAGCGTCGGGCAGCTGAAGCGGCCAGGAGCGCCGAGGTTCTGGGCATCGCCCGAGTCGCCTGGCTCGGCTACCGCGACTCGGGCATGACCGGGTGGGAGCACAACACTCACCCGGAAGCATTCATGAACGCTGACGTCGAAGAAGCCGCAAACCGCCTTGCCGCAATTCTTTCAGAGGAGAAGGCGGAGGTCTTCACGACCTATGACTGGCATGGCAACTACGGACATCCCGACCACGTAGCCGTACACCGAATCGGCCACCGAGCCGCCGAACTGGCCGGCACACCATATGTGTACGAAGCAACGATCAACCGTGACGCGGTAATTCGAGCCATGGACACGGCGCGAGCGGCAGGCATGGACGTCCCCGATTTTGGCAACGATGAGACACCCAACACCGACGACGGGAATCCGTTCGGGACCGCAGAGTCGGAGCTCACCACGTTTGTCGACGTCAGCGAATACGTGAACCAGAAACGCGACTCGCTGCGCGCCCACGCGAGTCAGGTGGGTCCCGATTCGTTTTTCTTCGCAATGCCGGACGACGCGTTCCGAATCATGTTTGGCACGGAGTGGTTCATTCGCAGGGATGCGGCTGCGTCGCATCGAGAGGACTGGCTGGCCGGTCTCCACTACTAGCGCACGGCGCTCCGTTCGCGACGGAGCGAATCGCAAAGTGGCTCCACCGTGCCAGGTTGGCGCCAAAGTGCGGCGCTGTGGCGCATACCTTGGCGCTGTGGTGCCAACCTTTGAAAACGGCCATCTCAACGCGCACTTACGACCTTACGAACGTGCACTCGGGCGGTCACGATGGAACCGTGCTCCACAACGTCGTCACCATGGATCAGGCAATAGCGTTGGGGATCGGCCGACGCAGTGTGTACCGTCTCGTCGATCGTGGTGACTGGGTTCGACTCGGCGAGGGAATTTTTCTCACGACGCCGAGCACCGGCGACGATGCTCGTTGGAAGGCGGAATTGGCCGGCCTGATCCTTCGGTATCCAAACGCAATGATCAGCCACCGTGCAGCAGCCAGGCTTCATGCGATGGAGGGCGTGATCGAACGAGCAGCGGAAGCGACCGTCTCGGCAGTGGCGCACCGGGCTCCCCCGGGTGTGCACCGCACGCGACACATGGACCCGGGGCCAGTTCTCGTCGATGGCCTCACCACGACGTCGATTGTTCGGACCCTCCGAGACCTCGCTGCGGTTCGTCCGGCGTTCATGGTCGAACAAGCACTTGAGTCGATGCTCCGTGGATCGGATCCTCGGCGACCGGACCAGTGGAAGACGGCGCTTCTCGCGGAACTTCGACGATCCGTCGAAGATGGCCTCAGGTTGCCCGGCACGTTCCGGCTTCGTGCGGTGCTCGAACTGCGAAACGATGTCGATCGGCCAACCGGGAGCTTTCCGGAAACGCTCCTGTTCCAGATGCTTCGCGGTATTGGGTTCCACGCCGTACGGCAGCCCACGTTGAGAATCACGGATGGGTCAGGCGTCACGCTTGACACGTTCTTTCCCGATATCGCCCTCCCGCAATTCCGAAGCCTTGTCGAGGTGGACGGTGCGGAAGCACATTCGGGATCGGCCGCGCTTGCCCGAGACCTCCGACGCCAGAACAAAATCCTACGCGGATTTCGACTGTTCCGCTATCCGGCCATCGACATTCTGCGCGACGCCCGAAGTATCGCCCTGGAGATTCGACGAGACGCTTTCCGTTCGACGCCGGTCGATGAATCGTGGTGCCACGACGGTGTAAGTGTCACGTACTCGACCAATGAGTTCGTGGTCGTGGATGCCGCCCGCGATGCCCGCACCGAAGCACGGTTGCGTCGGAGGGTCGGCTGACGCGTTCAATGGGGGTTGGCACTACCGTGCCAGGTTGCGCGCCACGGTGACACACTGCAGTGCCAACCAGGCACTGTGGTGCCAACCTTCTGGCAGTCCGGTCAGTCGTAGGCGAGTCGGCGATCGACCAGTTCGCGATGGCCGCAACCTGCGCGTCAGTGAAGTCAACATCTCGCATGGCCTTGCAGTGCTGGCTGAACACGAACTGTCTTCCAACGACCTATCCCGCACGAGTCTGACCGAGCTCTCGCAGACGCGCGGGCAATCGACGTTGCGGGTGAGCGGTAGAACCGAAACCCAGACGTCGTATGATCGAGGCATCCGGGACGAGCGCAAAGACGGTCCACCAGTTCCCCGGCGATCCACTCGCCGTACCCGGTTCCGCCACCGGGTCACGGTCACCGAACACCATTTTGTAGACGGCCTGAGCCATCGGGTGAGCATCGGGTCGGTTACTCAGTTCGCCTTTACCTGATCGATGGTCGAGTCGATGACGCCGCGGCCATGAGCGGGCGTCAAACCGAGTCCGTTCGCGATCTCCGTGAGAACATTGCGCTCGGCGTCGGTCAATGACGCCTTATCGGCCAACCCGACAAGGGCGAAACGGGTCAGAAGACCTTCCTTCGCGTGATCGTCGAGCACGGCTGCTGCGTCGTTGAGTTCATCGTGGATCAGACCCGCAGGTAGGTCCGCGAGGTCCACCGTCAGCTGAGCGTCGTCGTATGTCGCGACGTAATTCGATACCAGCCGGACTGCTTGCTCACGTCCCGTTGAAGAAACAGTTCCGGCACGCAACAGCGACACCACGCCGCGACGCGCCATCTGGTCGAGGCTCTCCGATCGTTTCGCAAAGGTTGGCTTCTCCAGGACACCTTCGTCGAACTGGGACTGGCATCCTTCGCATTCAACAAGCGTTCCAAGCTTCTTCAAGGGAATCACCGGGATGAAGAAGATCGTAAAGAACCGCTGTGCCCGGCGAAGTCTGTAGTTGCGATCGGCGCCCTCTTTCGGGCAAAAGAACAGGCCTGTGGACAAGGTCCGAAAGATGACTCGAAATCCCATAATGATCATGAACGCCTCCTCGATTTGGTGGAAGGACCGGGAGGTCCCGCGGCGCAGACACTAGAGGTGAATGCACGAGTACCAGATCGTGGATCTCCCGATGCCAGCAACCGGTGAGGGAGAGGTGTTGGTCCACTTTCCGGTTGGCCCTTACCGACCCGAGAGTCGCCTGCCCCGACCAGATCTGGGTTTCGGAGTTTGCTGCGAGCGAAGTCTCAGCGACTTGCGAACGTTTTCGCTCCCGGTCCTCCGAGGTCCTTGTGAGCCCCCTTGCGACCAACCATCGCAAGGATCAACGACATCGCCGGGCCATGGACCTCGTTACCTTCTGGTGCACTCGACCAGTCAATGTCACTGGCGACAAGTCGCAGACCAGCAACACGCATTTTCCCCTTCAGGGGCGATTTGGTTTGCTTGTACTGTTCGGCGAGAGTCCGGAGATGCTCCTCCGGGTGGGTGCCGGGGTCGGCGCCGAGAGCGCGACGTATGTCTTCACCGTGCACCATTACTTCGCCGAGGGCTACATAAGCCGGTCCCGGTGGTTTTCGCGTACTCGACACAATCCCTTTGAACCGCGCGAGTACTTCAGCAGGCGTACCGACCGCGTATTGCTTCAGGTCGTTCTCTACGACCTTGTCGAAGTTGAATCCACTTTTGATAAGCGCAAGGAAAAAGCGGGGAGCCTTGACGTTGGCCGCAGCGACGAGGTGCCCAACGACTTCTTGCACATTCCACTTGTGACACCAGCTTGGATGCTTCCACTGTTCCTCCGAGAGCGTCTCTAAGAACGTGGCGAGCGACGCGCGCTCGGCTTGCACCATTGCGGTGATGTCGCTCACGGTTCGCCAATCACGATCGTTTCATAGACCTCAACGGAACCACCGCTGGCCAGCTGCGGACATCGCTTCGCCATTTCCGTTGCCTCGGCCAGAGTTTCGGCTGAAATGATGGAGTAGCCAGTCAGGCCAGCCGCATTCCCCTCGGTTGCCTTGCCATCAGGCGAAATGGACATCGATGGGCCGAATGGGTTTCCGCGGTCGACAACCGCCGCACCAAGTGCGCCGAACCAGCCCATCCAGGCGGCCATTACCTTCTCGCCTTCCTCAGGAGACTCCGGCATCGAGCCTCCGGTGTATGCCAGCACGAAATTTCCCATATGGACCCCCTCAGGTCGCACTACGTAGACTATGAACTAAGTAGACCATTTACGAAGTAGATCGTCAATTGGTAATGTCATGACGTCGTGGCAGATCTACAGACCATCCTGGAGGCACTGTCCTCACCTATCCGCCGAGAGATCCTGTGGCTTGTCTGGGAGGAGGAGCGCACGGCCGGGGCCATCGCCCGTGAGTTCAATCTCGCCGCCCCCACGATTTCCGTTCATCTCGGCGTCCTACGCGAGGCGGGACTCATCACGATGCGACGAGACAGGAATTTTCGCCGATACCTCACGAATCAATCCTCCGTCAGGCAACTCGATTCGTCGTTGCTGCCGACGTCGGCAAAATGGGTTCCCGCCGACCACGAGGCCGCGACGACGGTCCCTTCGGGCACGTCAAAGAATGTGTCGTTGGTCGTCCGAGTCAGTGTCGATGTCATGGCCTCACAGAAGTTGGTTTTCAAATCGTTTACCGACGAAGCTTCGTATTCGACGTGGCTCGACATGCCAGTCACGCTGCGAGACTCACGCTTCACCTGCACTCTGCCGTGGGGCAAACATGTACGAGGCTCATACGAACTCGTCGTCGAACCCACCCTCATTGCGTTCCGCTGGGATTTCGATGCCGGAGAAGTTCCACTTCCCGGCAATGAGTTTCCCGGGTACCTACGACTTCGCGCCGCCGGCCCGATCACCGTCGTTGAGATCGAGCAATTCGTTGACGACCCCGAGCAGGCCGCGTTCATGGAGACGGCGTGGACGTGGGTACTTGGTCGCATCTCGCAACACTTCGCCGCATTACACAAAGGGCAAAAAGGGTGAAGGCCCCTCGGCGAGACGAACAAGTTCGTCTGCATCGGGGCCTTCGTTTCGGTGATGATCCGCGGAGATCGTCGGTGGAGGCGTTAGCCTCACTTTCGATTCCATTCGTGCCCGTCAGGTCTTGCGACTTGGCGGGCACGTCTCGTTGTTTCGAGATCGCACGGATTGCTCCAGCGCCCTCTCAACTCGCCCTGTGTCGCGACCCGAAAGTCACGACGGCGGACGCACCTTCAGCGGCTTTGCAGCGGATTGAAGATGTTGCGGACCAGCCTGACCAACTCGCATTCTTGGCACCGCTCCAGATTCGCACCGAGAACAAGTTCTCGTTGATCTTCCGGGGCCTGCGCCGTTCTTGCGAACCGGCTGACAACAATTTGAAGCATGGTCGTGCAAAGGTCAAGAGGGTTTGTCGAGATCCCCAGTTTGTCCCCTCAATTCCTTGCTCATCCCCAGCAAGAACGGTGTTACCCACCGACTTAGCCCCAGCTTGTCCCCTGCTTTAACTTAAATCGGCAACCGCACCAAGCACGTCGGCATCGCTCGACACGGCGGTCAGGTCGACGAACCACACCTTCAGGTCGATGCGCCAACTCGTGACCCCCACGGCGACCGCCAGACGGGTCTTGCCCGAAGCACCCACCGCCGTCACGGTTACCAGGCGGTACCGGCCGAGCAACTCACGGACGTGCGCTATATCGCTGTCGCGTTCGATCAGCGTCGCGGGACGAACGGGCAGATTCGTCGATGCCACTTCGGCCGCTCGCGTCCACCGTGGCGTTGCGCTGGCTGCGACCACAGCGACCAGATCGCCGGGATCGCCAGTGGCCTTCGCTCGCCGGAGATCCACTGTGCATGCATGCCTGCTATCATGCCTTCATGGCGCAGATCACGATTCGAGCCGACGACGATCTCATCCAGCGCGTCAAGCGATCAGCGGCCGAGGTCGGTCGGTCAATGAACGACTACGTCACGTCAGTCCTCGATGCCGCGACCGACCCGAACCTCGCCGGCACGTCAGCTGAACGACTCCGTGAACGCCTGCGAGTCGCCGGTCTGCTCACGACACCATCGCGAATGCCAGGTCGCCGACCCTCTGCCTCGGCGGCCGCGGCCGCCGGGTCTCGAGCCGCGAAGGGACGGCCGGTGAGCGACTACGTCTCCGACGGCCGGTGAGCGTCTTCGCCGATTCGTCGGCGCTCGTGAAGCTCTACGTCCCGGAGTTCGGCCACGAAGCAGTCCGAGCAGGTGTGGGTCCGTTCGTCATCTCCACGCTCGCCCGGGTAGAGGTGCCGGCGGCATTGTGGGGGAAGTCCCGAACCGGTGAAGTATCGGCGTCGGATACGGCTCTCCTCGTGAGTGCGTTCGAGTTTGACTACCACGGCGACGATCAGGCGGACTCCATCTTCGCAATCGTCGCCGTTGACGAGTCGATCGTCGTAGCGGCGGCACGCCAAGCGGCACGGCATGGTCTGCGCGCATACGATGCCGTGCAACTCGCCTGCGCGATCGCAGCCCGGGGTGCGGATCCGTCGGTCGAGACCTTCGCCGTCTTCGACCTGAAGCTCCGAGATGCCGCCCTCGCCGAGGGCTTCGACCTGCTCGACACCGATTGACGCGAGCACTCAGGACCGCACTTGGTGCTGGTCACG
>JANOYY010000108.1:0-5397 GCA_031429095.1 Acidimicrobiia bacterium
TGTGCCGTACCGAAGATCCCAGCCTGCTGGGGCGGGCGGAGCCGCAACTCGTTCTCGACGCTTCGGCACCTTTCACGCCGTTGCTGGCGCGGCGATTGCTCGACCTTCGATCGCCTTGACTGGCTGGCGGAGCCGCTTGGCCAGGCCCGGCTGGGCGTAGATCTCTGCGGTTGCCCGCCACGCGCGGACAACCTGCGCGAGATACGCGTACATGTCCATCTCCGCGGAAGCAATCAACGTCCGCGAGCACTCGTCAAGGAACGCGCGCCGATCCTTCGGCGGCAGGAACTCCGACCACGCGAACGAATCCAGAACCGCACCGTCGAGGACCCCGGGAGTGTGCACGGCCAGGTTCCGGAACGACAGGGCGAGCACGCGGAACACATCGGAACGTTCCGCGTCACGGTCGGCAAACGTGAGTGCAAGGACTCTGCCCCCAGGCGATCAAAAACTTGCGTGGGCTGCGATACTTGCGAGGTGACGGAACAGATCAAGAGGGCCGGGGTGCCGACGGGGACGGTGACGTTCCTGTTCACCGATGTGGAGGGCAGCACCCGGCTCTGGCAAGGGCATCCCGGAGCAATGGCCGCGGCGCTGGCTCGTCACGACGAAATCATTCGAGCAGCGGTCACTGCACACGGGGGATACGTCTTCTCGACCGCCGGCGACGCGTTCGCGGCGTCGTTCGCCCGACCGGGTGATGCCATCGATGCGGCAGTCGACGTGCAGCAAGGACTTGCTGCGGAAACGTGGCCGCCCGACGTATCGATCCTCGTGAGAGTGGGGATCCACACCGGCGAGGCGGTCGAGCGCGGCGGCGACTACTTCGGACCGACGCTCAACCTTGGCGCCCGGATCATGTCGGCCGGACATGGCGGACAAGTCCTGATGAGCGCCACCACGGCCAGCCTCGCCGCGCCATCGAGGCATGTTCTCACCGACCTCGGCGAGCACGACCTTCGTGACATAGACGGAACCCAGCGGGTGTTCCAGGTGGTTGGCGAAAATATGCGCGCAGACTTTCCGCCGATTCGATCGTTGAACCGCACGAAGCATCGGCTCCCGTCGCAGCGATCGAGTTTCGTCGGACGCGAGCTTGAGGTGGCAAAGACCCGCTCGCTGCTCGCCACAAGCCGGTTGGTCACCTTGACCGGCTCCGGCGGATGCGGCAAGACGCGGGTCGCGATCGAAGCGGCCGCTGCTGAGGTTGACGCGTTCCGAGATGGCGTGTTCTTCGTCGATCTGGCCCGCACGGGCGACGGAAGCGGCGTCGCAGAATCGTTCGCACTCGCCCTCGATTTCGCCCCGAACGGCGAGCGTCCATTGCCCGCGCAGGTCATCGGCCGCATCGCATCGAAGTCGGTGCTGTTGATCGTCGATAACTGCGAGCACGTCCTCGACGAAGTTGGCGAGCTCCTCGACGACCTCCTCACGTCGTGCGCCAACACGCGAGTGCTGGCCACCAGTCGCGAAGCGATCGAACTCGACGGCGAACAGACCTTCCGGCTCCCGTCGCTCAACGTCGACACTGGCTCGACCGATGACGCGCGCCCACCGTCGGTGCGACTCTTCCTCGAACGCGCGGCCGAAAGCGGAGCCGAAGTCGCAGCATCCGACGACGACGTGATCGCCGAGATTTGTCGGCGACTCGACGGACTACCACTGGCTATCGAGCTCGCGGCGGCACGAACCGGCGTCTTGTCACCGAGCCAGATCCTCGAACGTCTCGACGACCGCTTTACGCTCTTGACCGGCGGACGGCGCCGTACCCGCGGCCGCCAACAAACCCTCGAAACCGCGATCGACTGGAGCTACGACCTCCTGGGTCCCGTCGAACAAGACGCACTCAGACGCCTCTCGGTGATGCCAGCCGCGTTCGACCTCGACCTCGCCACCGCCGTGGTTGCGACCACGCCCGCGGAAGCGCTGAATATCGTCAGCAGCCTCGTGTCGAGATCGTTGCTGCAAACCGTTCGCGACGATGCGTCGGGCGCGGTGCGGTACCGGCTGCTCGAAACCATTCGTGTCTACGGTTACCAGCGCCTCCTCGATGCCGGTGACGCCGAGGCGACACGCCACCGTCACGCCGAGCACATTGCCGTTCGGCTCGATGCCCTTGCGGACGTGCCGGTCGATCTGGTGCCCGACCTCGTCCTCCTCGCTGATGACGTCCTGAGCGCCATCGACTGGTGCCGGTCACGCAGCCAAACGAACACCGGCGCACGGATCGTTGCCGTTGCCGCGCCCATCTTCGTCGCACGCGGGATGAAGGACCGGGGCCGTGAACTCTGCGAGTGGGCCGAGACCGTCGACGATCAGGTCCTCCGCAGCAAAGTGCTCATTGCCCTGGCATTCCTCGCCATCGCATTCCAGTATCGAGATCGACCGGCCCACCGGATCGCTCGCGATTCGCTCGCCAGCGCCGGTGACGTCACCGTCGGCTGGCGCATGAGAGCGCACTGGTACCGAGCCGCTACCTACTTCCTCTTCGATCTCGACCGATGCGAAGCGGAAATCGAGCGTGCATATCAACTGACCGGCTGCCCAGAAGACGCAATTGGACTTGCGTTTATCAACGCCGCACTCAAACAATTCCGCGGCGACCACCACGGTGCGAGTCAGATGCTGAAGGACCTTCCGACCCCGGACGCAATAGCGGGGATGATGTCGGGCGCCGCGCACGCGAGTCTGCTCCTCGCTCTTTCCCTCGCCGAGGAACGAGAGGAGGTCAGGCGGACGCTCGATGCCGCGGCTGGCGCTCGAGACGGATGGCGCAACCGGGCGCGACGCGGTGACCAATGGACCCTGTCATACGAAATCGGCCGCGTCGTCGCCCTCGGCTACCTCGGTGAGATCGACCAGGCCCGGCGCGATCTTGTCGATGCTGCGTCGCTTCTCGGCGGCGACCGACTTCCCGGCCTCGACGGCGACCTCCTCGTCGCTGCAGCGATGCTCTGCCTCTACGACAACGACCCGGAGAGAGCTTCCGTGCTTCTCGGCGCAGTGAACAATCTGCGAAGCCACTTCGGCATCTGTCTGTACATGGAGGTGCACGAACGCATCCACGGCCGTCCCGAAGGCGACCTGGCGAAAGCGCGCATGGCGGTGATGCACCAACGTTTGGACCAGCACGACCTCGTACGAACCCGCGCGGCCCGCGCCATGCTCGACGAGGAAATCGGCCGCCTCACCGCCCTCACCTGAACCACGACCCGGGTCGTCTGCGCTTCAAGGAGCATCGCTATCCGCAGGCCTCGGTTTGCGGAAGCGACGGTCGACGGTCAGCCTCGTCCAAACCGAACGACAACTTGGACCCAAGCCATCCGGTCGCACGCCACGATTCGCTTTCCCTCGCCCGGCCGTCGCCGCCTCTCGACCATGCCTCGGCGTACGCGGCCGGGGGCCGGAGGCGGACGCGCTTGACCCCCGGAGCCGCAATCACTCACCTTAACGAGGTCTAACCAATGTCCGTTCGTTTCGCGACAGCTTCGTGCTCTCGCTCCTCGCACCCGAGCTCCAACGCACACGACCTCAACCTCGTCGACTCCACCGGCGACAAGCGACTCGTCGGACGAGACCAGGTTGGTTCACCGAGAAACATGCCGACGGCACGACCGCTTTGTATCCGCTGGTCGACTTCAACCCGCGTCGCGACGAGAACGTCAGCCGTCGCTATCTCCAAGGCATGTATGGCGCGCTCCCTATCGTCAACGACGCCGAGTTCGCCGCCGTGCTCGAAAACCTCGCACCGCAAGAGTCCGGAGCCAACGCTTGAGCCGCCCCTCCCAACCCACACTCCTCGTCCTCACCGAAGGCGAGCCAACCGAAGTGATCTACCTCCCCCACCTCAACCGCGAACACCGCGAACGAGTTGCTGTGATCATCGACAATCGCCGTGGGACACCTCTCACGATCGTGCGACACGACGTCGACGAGCATCCCGACCTCGCCGAAGCACGCCGGCTCGCGCAGCAACACGAGACCAGCCTCGCCCTGTCGAACCCTGCATCGAGTTGTGGTTCGTCCTCCACGCCGAAGACCAACGCGCATATCGACCGACACGAGGCGCAACGTCGAAGCGCTGACCTCTTCGGGGTTCGACAAACGCCCCGATGCCGAAGCGCTGAACCGGATGTGACCCTGTACCCGGCGGCCAAAGCCCGAGCCGAAGCGCTCGGCCACATGCATCGACTCAACTACTCACCAGAAGGACGCAATCCCAGCGCATGGATCCCACCACTTATCGACGAGATCAGCCGACAGCCGAGTGTGCCGGGAACGTTCGGCTAGCAAATCCAGCGGCCAGATCGGCCGCGCACAGGTCGGGGCAAGGTCTCTTCGGCCGCCCTGAGCCGTTCCGTGATGCTCGTCCGGACCTCGTCCGCGACAAGGACCAGCGTCAACGGACACCTGATCAACATGCCCCGATCGCCGAGCTGGCAATGCTCATCGAGGTCGAGAACGCATCGATCGAAGTCTTCCGGCACACGAGTGCCAGCGACGGAGTCGGGAATTGTATCGACGGGCCGTTAAGATACGTGTGCTTGCGGTTCGGTTAGTAGGCCTCGGCCGAATGCAACCGAAACACCGCAGCGCTGGGGCCCCGGATCGCACGGGGCCTTTTCGCGTTTCAGGGCAGACGCTCAAAGGCGATCGTGGCTTCGACCGACGATGACGGCACGATGGAGCGACATCAACGGACGACGTTGCAGTTCCGTAACACGCTCGCCACCTCGAGCTTGAATCGCGAGAACTTGGGTGGTGCAGAATCGCCCGAAGTCGCACCACACGATGCTGAGAGAAGTTGGAGGCGGTGTCTTCACGACCTCCTCGTGGTTCTTCCGGTTGGCCCGAGCGGTTTTCCGCCGACGAAGGTGGCGCACTCAGTCGACAGCTGCGGTCGCTCCCCGACGACGAGCAACCGCTACTTCGGAACTCGATTGATCGCCTCCCGTCCGGAATTCAAACCATCGATCCTCGCGACATTGTTCCGCTGATGGCGAGCATTGCAACTGTCTCCCCATCAAAGTTTCTGACGCTCGAAGCGATTGCGACTGCCATCGCAACTGTTGCTGATATCGCCACAGCAACGGCCACCCCGCTGCTGCAACGAGTCGCCGATCGGCTTCACATCACAGTTCACGTTCTTTGACTCCGGGACGTACGTACACAGTCATCTTCAAATTCATTTGGATGGTAGACCTCGATTCGCCCGACACCCGTAGAAAGTTCTTACCGCGAGCGAGCGCCTTCTCGCCTTTTCTGATCACCCCGCCGGCAACAGACCGGCGACCGCATCTCATACTCCCCAAGGACGACATCCGCCGCGGGCCCCAGTCGCCAACGGCCCGGTGCGCGTCACGCCTGACCGAGCAGCATGAACAGCGCCGCCCGGCG
>JANOYY010000109.1:0-1895 GCA_031429095.1 Acidimicrobiia bacterium
GACGCGGAACGCACCGAAAGATGGCGGGAAACGGTCGTGCGAAACGCCTTGCGGGTCCAATGCTGGATGTGGCCCGGGGTGTTTCCGAGGTCTTTGAGGTACGCGCCGCGGGCCAGGTTGGCCAAGCGCCAGGCCGGTTCCCAGGGGACGGTCAGAACAACGGGACCGGTCGCCACCCGATTGATCTCGGCGAGGACATAGTCGGGCCGCTCGACGTGCTCCAGCATCTCGATGGCCAGGACCAGGTCAAACGTGTTGTCGGCGAAAGGCAACCGCTCGGCCGACGCAAACAGACCCGTCAGTTCGGCCGTACGCCAGTGATTGCGGAGGTCGTCGTCGGGGAGGTCCAAGCCCGTGATCTGGGCCTGCGGGTACCTCCTTGCGAGCCGGGTTGCCACCTTTCCCTCCCCCACGCCGACTTCGAGGATTCGGTCCGGGACCGACGTCGGCAACAATGTGTCGAGTTTGGTGAAGAAGGCGGCCAACAGACGCCGCTCCACGGGGTTCGTGCTCGCGTACTTGTCGTAGGTGTTGCCGGTGGGGCCGGGCGGGATTGTCACGGCGTCGATTGTGGCACCGGATTCGGCGGACCAAATCCGCCGGTGGGGGCCCCGCAAATATGCAAGACTCGACGTGCTTCGTTCACCCCCAGGGTGAGCGAGCCGGGAGAAGTGCGAGAGCGGCCGAATCGGACTCACTGCTAATGAGTTGACTGGAGAAATCTGGTCCGAGGGTTCAAATCCCTCCTTCTCCGCAAAGTCTGGAAGCGGCTGCCTCTCGGGGCAGTATGCTTCGAGGCCTTACAAAATAATAAGCGTTCGTAGCTCAACGGATAGAGCATCTGACTACGGATCAGAAGGTTGGGGGTTCGAATCCCTCCGAACGCGCCACATCCCCGCAGGTCAGAGGCCCTTTCCGGTTCGGGAGGGGCCTTTCGATTTCGGACGGGTAGCCAATCGGGTAGCCAACAGCAGGTGGCCAACAGGTAGCCAACAGCGAGCGAGCCCGAGCGACCGCAGTGGCCCACCTGTCAGTCCCGAATCGGCAACGCAGTGAGAGCGGCCGCTTGATACTCCAGCTGAGGTAGCCCACTCGCCACGCCGGGTGCCCCGATGAAGATCGGCGCTCGTTGTGCCGGTAGCATGTCTCGTTCCAACACGCGCGGATGCCCGAAATCTGGTATCCGCGAATATGCAGTGGAATGGCGATAGTGTTGCGCGCGGACCGCGCGCAAAACTATCGCGCTGTCCACGGAGAGTGGTAATGGCAGATCCGATTCAGTTGTCAATTCCACCGGTTTTTCGTCGCGCTCTGTCGCTCGTCGAGACAATGCCCGAGCCCCAATTCTGGGAGTTCCTGTCAACACTCACGAAGTGCCGCCCGTCCCTCGGGTCGAGCGACCTCGGAGAGCAGCTCTCGGTTGTTGCGCCCGACATCTCGGCCGCGAACTTCGCTGGGGTCATCGAGTTCGCCGTGTCAACCCGTGGGCTGATCGCGTCCTTCGAAACCAACCTCGATGTCGTGTCCGAGGCGGTGACCCAAGCGTATCTTGCGACTGACAAGAAATCGGACGATCCGAACCGAGGCGTCCAGATCGAGGAGCGCGTTCGGGCGCTGCTGGGTCACGATTTCATTGCGCTTCGCGAAAAGTCCCGGAGCCTGGCATCGGAGTTCTCCTCGACGCTCCGCGGCTCACGTTGCCTAGTGGACATGCGGCCGGTTTTTTCGAAGGACGGCCAGACCGGTCAGTTGGACGGCGCCATCGTTGTTGCGACGCTCCGGCTCGACGTTGCCGGGTCGATCGATTCGCCACTTCATATGCGAGTCGATCTCGAGTCTCTCAAGTCTCTCAAGTCCACAATTGATCGAGCAATAGAAAAGTTCAGCGTGATGCA
>JANOYY010000110.1:0-32264 GCA_031429095.1 Acidimicrobiia bacterium
TGCCCACAATGCCTACGTTGACGCGCCACCGCACCTCACCCGATTCAATTCGTTTGTTTCACCGCGTCGAAGCTCGGCTTCAGTGCGGGTACCAAGGGAGAATGGGGGAAGGTGCGGTGGAAAACCAACGAGAACGGCGCGAACTGCCGCTATTCGATATCGGCGGCCAATACTTTCGCAACGGCAGCAACGCTTTGACCAGCGTCGAGTTTTTGGACACGAACACCCGTCGCTTCGCGACCCTGGGACGAGATTTCTCGCACCGCATACCGCGCGGTGACACCCGCATCGGTGATCACCAAGATCTCGTCGTCGAGCTCACAGGTAAACGCTGCAGTGACGACGCCACGCTTTGCCGGAAGCTTGATTGCGATGACGCCCTGCCCACCGCGGCCCTGCTTGTTGAAGCGCTCCACCTTGGTTCGCTTACCGAAGCCACCGTTGGTGATGAAGAGCATGTCGGTCGCGTCGGAAACCATGTCGCAACTCACGACCTCGTCGCCGGCCTTCATCTTCATACCGCGCACGCCGGCAGCGGCACGTCCCATGGCACGAACCTCTTCCTCGGTGAAGCGGATCGCCTGGCCAAGTTTCGAGACCATCAAGATGTCATCGTCACCGTTCGTCTGGATGACGCGTACCAGCTCATCGTCGTCTCGAAGGTTCAGCGCGATGATTCCGGCTCGCAGCGACGAGTCGTATTCACTCATCAGCGTCTTCTTGACTTGACCCAGCTTCGTACAGAAGAAGAGGTAGCGGTTGTCTTCATAGGTACGCGTATCAATGATGGCCTGTATCTTCTCGTCGGGACCGAGCGGAAGTAGGTTGACGATCGCGGTGCCGCGAGCACTGCGCTCTTTTACCGGAATCTCGTGCGCCTTCAATCGATAGACCCGGCCCCGGTTGGAGAAGAACAGGAGATACGCGTGAGCGGACGTGGTGACAATGTCGACCACGTAGTCCTCGTCCTTAACCTTTGCGCCCTGCACCCCGCGGCCACCGCGGCCCTGCGTGCGGAACGTATCGGAAGGCATTGCCTTCACGTAACCGATCTTGGAGAAGGTGATCACCAGTTCCTGATCCTCGATCAGGTCTTCGATGCTCATGTCGCCCGGATCAAACGTGATCACACTGCGCCGTGGATTCGCGAATTGGTTTCGGATCTCCATCAGCTCATCTTTGATGACGGTATTCAATACACCACGATCGTTGAGGATCCCTTCGAGTGCTTGGATCGACGCCCGAAGTTCTGCCACCTTCTGTTCGATGTCGACGCGACTCAGTCGGGTCAGCTGGCCGAGTTGCATATCGAGAATACGAACGGCCTGCTCAGCACTGAAATCAAAGGGGGCGTTCATGAGCCCTTCCTTCGCAGCGGAGCGATCTTCGCTGCGGCGCACCAACGCGATGATCTCGTCGATCACGTTGAGGGCCTTCATCAGACCCTCTTGAATGTGGAGCTGTTCCTTCGCTTTGTCGAGACGATGCTGCGATCGACGGGTGATGACCTCAACTTGATGCTCGATGTAATACTGCAGCATCTGAAGCAGGTTGAGGGTGCGAGGAACCCCATCCACAAGCGAAACCATGTTCGCCGAGAAGGTGCTCTGCAACGCCGTCATCTTGAACAGGTTGTTCAAGACGACATGGGAGTTGGCGTCTCGCGTCAGTTCGAAAATGATTCGAGTTTTGCCCTTCGCCGATTCGTCATTGGCGTTCGAAATACCAACGAGTTCGCCACTCTTCACCAGCTCGGCGACCCGCAGCAGGATCGAGTTCGGGCTCGACTGGTAGGGAAGCTCAGTCACCACGATTTGCTGCCGATTGTTCCTGAGCTCTTCGATCTCGGCGACCGCTCGCATCTTGATCGAGCCCTTGCCGGTTCGAAAGGCATCCATAAGCCCAGCGCGGCCAAGAATCAATGCACCCGTCGGAAAGTCTGGGCCCTTGATGAAGCCCATCAGCTCGTCGACCGTGGCCTCGGGACGGTCGATCAGGTGAATCACTCCATCTATGACTTCGCCCAAGTTGTGAGGAGGGATATTGGTCGCCATCCCCACGGCGATGCCCTGGGACCCGTTGACCAGGAGGTTCGGGAACCGAGCGGGCAGAACTTTTGGCTCTTCGAACTCCCCGGAGTAGTTCGGTTGGAAGTCGACCGTGTCTTCTTCAATGCCATTGAGCAAACGAAGAGCGAGCGGATCCAGGCGACACTCGGTGTAACGGTTGGCCGCCGCCGAAGCATCGGGGGACCCGAAGTTTCCGTGCCCGTCGATCAAAGGATGGCGCAGCGAAAACGGCTGCACCATACGAACGAGCGCGTCGTAGATCGCGCTATCGCCGTGAGGGTGATACTTGCCCATGACGTCGCCCACGACACGAGCACACTTCACATGCTGCCGGTTGGGAAGGAACCCACCGTCGAACATGCCCCACAGAATGCGGCGGTGTACTGGCTTGAGCCCATCTCGGACGTCGGGAAGTGCACGCGAAACGATGACCGACATTGCATAGTCGAGGAAGGATCGCTCCATCTCCTCTTGGATTTCGATCGGCTCGAAGTTGCCGAACTCGAGTGGTGGTTCGTTGTTGCTCATCTACCTGTCCTCTGCTCCTCTATATCAATTCGTAGGCGCACTTAGATATCCAGGAACCGGACGTCGTTGGCGTTTTGGACAATGAATCGCTTGCGGCTTTCGACGTCATCACCCATAAGTGTGCTCATTACTTCATCGGCGATCGCCGCCTGCTCGACGGTGACCTTCAGCAGCGTGCGCTTGGCCGTGTCGAGGGTGGTGTCACCCAACTCGTCGGCATCCATCTCGCCGAGGCCCTTCAGACGGTTGAATTCGAACTTCTTGTTCGGATTCGCGGCGAGGAACTCGGCCTTGGCCATGTCGTCTTTGAGGTACTGCTTTTCCTTGCCAACCACGACGCTATAAAGCGGGGGCTGTGCGATGTAGCAATAGCCAGCCTCGACGAGCGGCTTCATCTGGCGGAAGAAGAACGTGAGGAGCAGAGTTCGGATGTGGGCGCCGTCGACGTCGGCATCGCACAGGGCAATCACCTTGTGGTAACGAACCTTTGCCGGATCGAACTCTTCACCGACACCGGCGCCGATCGCGCTGATCAATGCCTGGATCTCGTTGTTTTGCATCATCTTGTCGATACGGGCTCGCTCGACGTTCAAGATCTTGCCTCGGATCGGCAGAATGGCTTGTGTCTTTGGATCGCGCGCATCGGTCGCGGAACCCATTGCCGAATCACCCTCGACGATGAACAGCTCCGACTCGGCCGGGTTCTTGCTCGAACAGTCTTTGAGCTTGCCGGGAAGTCCACCACCGAAGGTCGCTGACTTCCGAGCAACGTCGCGCGCTTTTCGAGCAGCAATGCGACCTTGCTGCGCAAGCTGGGCCTTCTTGACGACCCGGTTGGCCTCCGTAGGGTTCTCCTCGAACCATTCGGCCAACTTCTCATTCGTCGCCTTCTGCACCAGGGTCTTCATGCTGGTGTTGCCGAGCTTGTCTTTGGTTTGTCCCTCAAACTGCGGGTCTCGCAACTTCACGCTGATGATTGCCGTGAGGCCCTCGCGGATGTCCTCGCCCTGGAAGTTCTCGTCCTTTTCCTTGATGAGGTTCTTGTCGCGGGCGTATTTGTTCAAAATGCTCGTAAGTGCCGATTTGAACCCTTCTTCATGTGTTCCGCCACCGTTGGTGGCGATGCCGTTCGCGAAGCTGTGTAAGCCCTCGTAGTAGCCGGTGTTCCACTGCATCGCCACTTCTGCTTCACCGCCAATTTCGTCGGCGACCTTGAAGTGTGGAACCTTGCTGAACAGCGGATCCTTCGTTGAGTTGAGGTGCTTCACGAAGTCCTTGAGGCCGTCGTTGAACTTGAACGTGTGCACAGACGGTTGCCCGTCGGCGTCGCGGTCATGATCAGGTCGTTGGTCGGTGAAGCGAATTTCGAGGCCGGCGTTGAGAAACGCCATCATCCGGAACCGCTCCAGCAGCGTTTCCGCTCGAAACTCGGTCGTTTCAAAGATCGTGGGATCCGGCCAGAACGTGACGGTGGTGCCGGTACGACCCCGAGGCGCCTTTGCGATGACGGAAAGCTTGGTCTTGATGAGACCACCTCTATGGAACTCCAGGAAGTGCCGCTGACCCTCGCGGTCGATCTCGGCAGTAAGACGTGCCGACAGTGCGTTCACAACGGAAACGCCCACGCCGTGCAGTCCGCCCGAGACTTTGTAGCCGGATCCCTCGCCGAACTTCCCACCGGCGTTGAGCACGGACAACACAATCTCGGCGGCTGGTTTGCCGTCGTACTTCTTGTCTTGGTGCTTCATCGGCGTTACCGGAATGCCACGGCCGTCGTCTTCCACCCGACAGCCGCCGTCGGCTTGGAGGGTGATCGAGATCTTGGTAGCAAAGCCCGCCATCGCCTCGTCAACGGAGTTGTCGACGACCTCCCATACACAATGGTGCAGGCCAGTTATCCCAGTGGAGCCAATGTACATACCGGGACGTCTGCGAACATGCTCGCGGCCATCGAGGATCGTGATGTCATCGGCGCTGTAATCGGCGGAACCCTTGTTTGCAGAATTGGGGGACGGCGGTGCCGGCGGAGACGACGGTGCCGAACTCGACTCGGCTACGGGCTCATTGGGAACATCGGGCGATGGGTTTTGAGAACTGTTGTCATGCGCCATGGGGCGCGCCTTTCGATCGGAGAACTTCGACAGAAGCTCTACTGTGAGCCAAACCGTCCCCAAGAGCGGGCCGGAGGAGGACATCCGGTTTGCCACCAAGAATTCGGGCTTGGTCGTACCTGGCAAAATTTCCGGTGATTCACCATGAAATTTTTCGGGGATTCGGGGAAGCGTTTTGGCTGGTCAGGACATGTGAATCGCAACCATGTAAGTCTACCCGAGGGGTGAGACACTCCCGGCCGTTTTCGAGCTGAACTTCGCTGTTTTTCCGTGATTTTTCGGGGCCTTACGGGCCAGACTCACCTTCGAACCGTCTGCGGTGACTTCGGCGGTCACCGCCGCGTACTCGAACTACCAATTCCGTTACGCTTTCGTGGCCGGTCGCCTCGTTCAAGCGGGCCAAAAGATCGTCCTGCAAGAAGCGCAATTCGGTCGCCCAAGCTGGCTCGTCGACTTCGACGGTGAGGACGCGATTACGCAAACCAACCGGCTTGACGTGAACACAGAGCGGCGTTCCCACGACGGTGTTCCATTGCGCAAAGACCGCGGTGAGTACCGTTGGCTGGGCAAGTCCCAGTCGTTTGGTCACGTTGGGTAGTGAATCTCCAATCAGCCGAGGGTCTCGCTCCCCGGGCGGCTGGCGTAGCGGTTTCCACACCATGGGAGATACCTACAATTCACTTTCGTGTTGTTTGACTCCAGAGAACGCGATTTCATCCACAGATTCCCCAGGTTTGTCCACAGCATCGGAAAGTTCGGACCAGATGCGGGCGGCGGAGCAGACCCCATCGATCTCCCCCCGTTCAACCACCACACGTGACTGAACGGCGGCCGAACGCGGAATCGCTCCCGCTGTTGCCAGGAGTGTTTGGCCTGTCGGCAAGCTTCTGATCAACGCATTGCTGCGCTGTGGATCAAGTTCGGAAAACACGTCATCGAGTAGCAGAATTGGTGCAGCTTCAAGACGCTCGGTCAGCAATCGATGGCCCGCTAACTGGAGCGCCAGCGCAAGCGTTCGCTGTTCCCCCTGCGATGCATGCGTCCGCGAGGGACGAGCGCCGATTCGAACGTCGACCTCGTCACGGTGCGGGCCGACGAGCGACAGTGACCGACGCACATCATCGGCTCGTCCTGAGATCAGTGCGGTGTCAAGAGGTCCGTCAAATGAGCAACGATAGGTCAGCGAAACTGCCGAGCCCCGATCCGCGATGTCATCGTAGGCAGCCTGGAAAAGGGGCGAAAGCTCCTCGAGTACCTCGGAGCGCGCCCGGACGACCGCCGTTCCGACTGACGCCAACTTGGCGTCCCACACGTCGAGGGTGAAGCCCACCTCGGGACTCAGACGACCGCCGGATTGTTTGAGCAGGGCATTGCGTTGGCGCAAAATCTTGTCGAGGTCAGCCAGCATTGCAACGTTTCGGGGATGCAGAGCCTCCAACAGCCGGTCGATAACCACGCGCCGTTCCCCCGGTCCACCCTTAATGATCACGAGATCGTCCGGAGAAAACACGGTGACGGCGAGTGCGTCGCGACGATCAATGCCCGACCGAAGGGGTTGTTTGTTCAACAACATCCGTGAGCGGCCGCCCGGCACGAGCTCGGCTTCGAGGAGTAGGTTTCGGCCCGACGAAACAGCGTCGGCGCGCACGAAGCCACGCGCGCAACCCATGCGTACCAAGGCTTCCGTAGGAGCACCGCGAAACGAGCGAGCCGATGACAGGTACGACACCGCCTCAAGAAGATTGGTTTTCCCAGCACCGTTGTCGCCGGTAATCACGGTGAGTCCGGGGCCGAACTCCAACTCAACGTCGCCGTAGCTCCGAAAATCGTGAAGCTGAAGCCGACTGACGAACACGGCGCGGCAACGGGTTAGACCCGCACGGGCATCAAGAGGTACAAGAAGTCAGGGCGCTCTGCACAACGAAGTACGGCTGGCTTCAAATTGTCGATGGTTTCAAGCGTGATGGTCTCGCCCGACGCAGCTTCGACGCCGGCGATGAGAAAGTCCGGATTGAACGCAACCGTCATTTCGTTGCCGACATAGGTTGCCTCAACGTCTTCGTTGGCCTGTCCCACGTCTTGGGTGACCGCGACGAGTTCGAGGCTGTCGCCACCGAGCTTCAATCGAACTGGAGTTGCATCCTTTGCCAGCAGACGAACACGCCGCAGAGCTTCTTGCAGCGTGGACCGTTGCACGGTCAACACGTTGGGCAGGCTGGCCGGAATCAAATTGCGATACGGCGGGTACTGTCCTTCGATTAGACGGGTAGTCACCCGCGTCGAGCCGATGACGAAGGACGCTTCGCGCTCGCCCAGGTGAAGGGTGATCTCGCCTTTCGAACCGAGTACCCGGGCAACTTCACCAAGAGCCCGGCTCGGCACCAAGACCGTTTGTCCCTCGGCCAACACCGTCGTACCAGGGAGGTCGCGAACCGAAAGCCGGTAAGAATCGGTAGCGACCAGTCGCAATCCGCCCGCTTCGGCAGCCATCAAGACACCGGTCAGAATCGGCCGGGCGTCGTCGTGGCTAGCCGACGCGATGACCTGCTTGGCAGCATCGGCGAAATGCTCGGCCTGAATCGTGACACCGCCCACCGCAACCTCGGGCAGACGGGGGAACTCCTCAGCATTGAGTGTCCGTACGGAAAACACGCTTCGTCCGGCGCGAATCTGGGCCTGCTCACCGTCGACTGACACGTGGACCGCACCTGCCTCCATGGCTCGAAGAATGTCCGCTCCGAGCTTCGCCGGGAGAACAGCGACCCCGTTTTCCTCTCCGGAAACGGCAAGCTCGACTTCGATGGTGAGATCGAGATCGCTGCCGGCCAACCGGAGCTGGTCCCCGGACAGCTGCAATCGGACACACGAAAGCACCGGCAACGCTGAGCGCGTTGACACGGCTCGGGCCGCCGAAGAAAAGGCTTCGACCAAGACATCACGTTCGCAACGAAACTTCACAGGGGCCTCACAGTAGGCGATGGGTATGACAGGCATGATCGGGGAGGGCCCGAAACGGGTTCGTGCTTCGCTGAGCCGTTATTAAGTAAGTAAGAGAGAAAAGATATAACTGTTCTTGTAGGTGCTGTGGATTGTGGACAAGACGCGAAACCGCTGGTCAGCTGGACCGGCGAGGCGCGCGTCAGATCCACAGTTTCGACAGCGTGGGGCATGAGTCGAAATGTCGCTGTGGACGACCTAAAACTTACCCACAGAAATGAGGTGTTATCCACCGTGTTATCCACGGCGCGACTCCTTCGCACAGTGGAGGCTGTGAACAATTTAACGCCGAAACTTTTCGGAAAAAGGCACGAAAATGGCACGATCACGACCAATTTCCGGTTCGAATCTGCTTGATGAGCTCGCTGACCTGTTCGTAAATCAGGTGGCGTTCCTTCATCTGTTGTTGGATTTTCTCCACGGCATGGATGACGGTTGTGTGATCACGGTCACCAAATTCACGTCCGATCATGGGATATGAGTAATCAGTGAGCTCGCGAAATACATACATCGCAATCTGGCGCGCGGTGACGAGAGGTCGACGGCGACTTTGTCCGGTGAGATCGGCGAGAGGAAAGCCGAACATATCGCTTGTTGCCGCAAGGATTGCTTTGGCAGACACGGGGCGGATTTCATCGCCCGAGACGATGTCGGTCAGTACCCGCTCAGCCATCTCCAGGGTGAGCGGCACCCGATTGAGACCGGCGTAAGCACAGACCCGATTAAGTGCACCCTCGAGTTCTCGGATGTTGTCCTTGAGGTGCGTTGCGATGAAGTTCAAGACTTCGCCCGGCACCTCCGTACGTTCACGTACGGCCTTCTTGCGCAAGATGGCCACCCGGGTTTCAAGGTCGGGTGGTTGGATATCGACGATAAGTCCCCATTCGAATCGGCTTCGCAGTCGATCTTCAAGGGTTGCCATGGCCTTTGGTGGCCGGTCCGACGAGATGACAATCTGGCGGCCGCTTTGCTGCAAGAAATTGAAGGTGTGGAAGAACTCCTCCTGGGTTCCTTCCTTGCCCTCCATGAACTGGATGTCGTCGATCAACAACACATCACAGTCATCTCGGTACCGCCGCTTGAACGTGACGGTTGAGTTCGTGCGGATTGCGTCGACAAACTCGGTCACAAAGGTCTCTGTTGAGACGTAGCGAATCCGACTCTGTGGATAGTTCTGGCCCACGTAGTGGGCGATGGCTTGGAGAAGGTGGGTCTTCCCCAGACCCGAGTCGCCGTAGATAAACAAAGGGTTGTACGACTGTGCGGGTCGTTCGGCGACGGCCATAGCTGCGGCGTGTGCAAAACGGTTTGATGCGCCGATGACGAAGTCTTCGAACGTATACCTAACATTCAGCGTGATGTCACCGGAAAACAGCGAGACCACAGGATCAGGGGCTGGCTTCGGTGGTGTTGGAGCTTCGGGTGCAACCGTAAACGGTCCTTCGGAGGCATCGCCCTCGAACACCTCGACGCCGACACTCACTTGAGCACCCGTCACTTCACGGACAACCTCGGCGATCAAATCGAGGTAGCGGCCTTCAATGCGTTCTTTCGCGATCGAATGGGGAACGGCCAAGACCACGCGGACGTCGTCGAACACGATCGGCCGTGACGCCGCGAAACAGGTGTTCCATGTTGCTTCCGCAACTCTCGTGCGAAGAACGGCGGCGCAGTCAACCCATGAGCCCGCTCGCTGCGTGTTGTCTGTCACTGGCCCTCCTCGTTCATGCAAAGTTGTCCACCGAGATCTCCACAGGTGTGGAAATCGTAAGGGCGCCTACGACCCGGTGAGGTACCAAGCCGATGAATACTGCCCCTGACCTGCATTGTCTTATGCGGGTCGATGAGCGTACCACTAGTTTTCCACAGGGAAAGTCGGGGGGTATCGGGCAAGCTTCGTCACGGTGGCGGCCGATGCGGTCTGGGTGAGCTTTTCTGAATCTTGTCGTTCGATCAAAAACAAGTATTCAGAATCTTCGGAGGGTCACCAGCAGCGGTTTGCGCCCGAGGCCGTTTCGCTCTAGATTTGCCAGGTTCTATTTCGTCTGTATGCCCTCGGTACAGGTTGATCGCTTCTGTGGTTGCCTGCAATTTCTGGGTCGGACAGGTTTTTCGTACTCTCCGGAGGAGACCCGTGAAGCGCACATTCCAGCCCAATATCCGTCGCCGTGCCAAGAAGCATGGTTTTCGCGCCCGTATGGCTACGGCTGGTGGACGAAACGTTTTGAAGGCCCGTCGCCTGAAGGGCCGTGCCCGTCTCTCAGCCTGACGCCTGCTTTCCTCTTCGACATGGGCTCCGTCCGACGATGGCGCGACAGGTTCGTATCGAGGCGCTATCTCGGCGGATTGACTTCGAAACGCTGTCCCGCGCTGGCCGACGAGCATCGTGGGGGGTTGTGTCGGTGAGCTTTGCCGAAGGGTCCGATGCCGGTGTAGGAGCCAGTATGCACCCCGTGGCGAAGGTGTCCTATGCAATAAGTCGGCACACAGGAAACGCAGTCGTGCGAAACAGGGTCCGTCGACGGTTTCGGGCTGCCCTCTCGGGGTTTTCGTTGGCGCCCGGCTTGTACCTGATTCGCCCGAGATCTGGTGTCGCCGTGGCGTCGTTTGCCAGTGTTCGATCTGATTTGTTTGAAGCCTGCAAGCGTGTCGGTGCTATTCGGGCTGCAGAGGGCCTACAGCCGCATGAGAGTTCGCAGTGATCGCTACAACGGAGACCAAACCAGCGCTGTCGACCGGTTCCTCGACCCCCGATCGAAGTCTTGGCTGCGTTTCGCGTTCGTGCATCCGGGTGATCTCGGCGTATCAGGCTGCTCGGTTCGGTCGGGTTTCCCCCTGTCGGTTTTATCCGTCGTGCAGCACGTACGGGATCGAGGCCGTCGAGACCCACGGTGCGCTTCGTGGATTGCTGCTGAGCGCACTCCGTATCGTTCGCTGTCGTCCCGGTGGCCCGTCCGGTATTGATTTGGTTCCGTTGTCCTCCTCGAAGGTGCACACGCATGCTTGACTCGCTCTATAAGGCCCTTGGCGGTCTGCTTTCGCTCTTTTATCAGCTCACGAAGAGCTACGGATTTTCGATTGTTTTGCTGACCGTCGCCGTTCGGCTCGTACTGTTTCCGCTTACGGCAAAACAAATGCGTTCCATGCAGGGAATGTCGAAGCTGCAGCCCGAACTGAAAAAGCTGCAGGTCGAACACAAGGACGATCGCATGAAGCTGCAGGAGGAGATGACTGCGCTGTACAAGCGTGAGGGTGTGAGCCCGGTCGGTGGCTGCCTTCCCCTGATCATGCAGATCCCTGTGTTCATTGGTTTGTTCAATGTGATCCGCGGCCTGACCAACTCCGGTCGGTTGGCCTGGATGCAGATCGAGGTACCGAAACCGAAGTACCTCAATACAGGCGGGGACATGTACCGCTCGATCGTTCGAAGCGGCGGACGACTCGTGTCGTTCGGCTTCGACCTCGCCCAATCGGCCAGCGGTGCAACCGGATCGTTGAGCAAGCGGGCGCCGTTTGTGCTCCTGGTCGTTGCCTACGTAGTGACCGCGTTTTTTCAGCAGCATCTCGCTGCCAAACGCAACACCCAACCACTGACCGGTCCCAATGCGCAGGTCCAACAGATCATGAAAATTTTCCCATTGTTCTTGGGATTCTTCTATTACACGATGCCCGCGGGACTCGTCTTGTACTTCGTGGCGTCGAATCTTTGGACCATCGCGCAGCAGGAGGTCTTGGCACGAACGATGCCCAGCACACCTTCGGGCGAGGTAGAGGTCGCGTCCAAAGAGAAGACATCCTCTGAACCGAAGGCGACTTCCCCGGTGAACACGAAGTCCGCACCAACAAGGACAACAGAGCCAAAGACCAAGCCGGCGTTGGGGTCGACCCCCCGGACCCAGCAACAGAACCAGCAGTCCGCCGCCGAAAAGAAGGCTGGCGGCGACGGGACCAAACAAGGACGCGGCACCAATGCCGCCAAGAAGCGAAAAGGACGCTGACATGGAGTGGGTAGAGACGACGGGTAAGACAATCGAAGAGGCGACCAACCTTGCGCTGGACCAGCTCGGCATTGACGCCGACGATGCTGAGGTCGAGGTTCTCGATGAACCGAAAAGCGGCTTGTTTGGACGAGTCCGAGCGGAAGCGCGGATCCGAGCGCGAGTTCGCCCCACGCAACCGCGACCCAAGGACGAACGCCGCAAGCCTCGGGCGAAAAAGGCCGGGTCTGAGGAGGCTCCCGCTGTCTCGGCGGACTCCCAAGAGGGAACCAACGAACGCGCACCTCGTCGCGAGGAGGCCCGGGCTCCGCGGCCACCGCGCGCAGCGCGTGAAGCGCGTGAACCGCGAGAGCAGCGTGAAGAGCGCGGGCCACGCCGAGAACGAGGTGACCGCTACGAGAGCCTCGAATCGGTGCCTTCGGAGGTCGAGTCCACGGGCCGGGAGTTTTTGATCGGGTTGCTTGCATCGATGGGGCTCATCGCCGACATCGAAGTCGGTGTCGTCAACGAGAATATGATCGAATTCCGCGTGTCGGGTCGAGATCTTGGCGTGCTGATCGGACCGGGGGCGCAAACCCTTCAGGCCATCCAAGAGTTGCTTCGAACAGTCATTCACTACGAAACGAACTCCAGTTCCGGTCGGATTCTCCTCGACGTCGCTGGATATCGTGAAAAACGCAAGGCTGCGCTCGTTGCCTTCACTGCGAAGGTAGCCGCCGAAATGGTTTCGTCGGGCGAGCGTCGGGCATTCGAACCGATGGCTGCCGCCGACCGAAAGGTCGTTCACGATGCCGTAGGGGATATCGAGGGTGTTTCATCGACGAGCGAGGGCGAAGAACCGCATCGCTACGTTGTCCTCCTGCCCGAATAGTTTGATTTGACGGATTCGTTATCTGACGGTCCCCTCCTCGCCTGCCTGGAACGGGCTCGCGAGTTGGGGTACCTCGGTCCTGGGCCGATCGACCGACACATCGAACAGGGCGTCGGGTTTGGCGAAGCGCTCGAGCTGCGGTTGCCGCAAGTGATCACCGCCCCACTACGGATCGTGGACTTGGGCTCCGGCGGTGGTGTTCCCGGATTGGTACTGCTTCGGCGCTGGCCGCTTTCGCAGTGGCTCTTTTTGGATACCAATCAGCGACGCATGGCTACCCTTCGTAGCGCTGTAGCGGAGCTCGACGCTGCGCACCGGGCGGAAGTTGTATGTGGCCGTGCCGAAGATGAGGTGCCGCCACGGCGCGGGCGTTTTGATGCCGTGGTCGCTCGAGGTTTTGGTCCCCCGGCCGTCACGGCCGAATGCGCGGCACCCCTGTTAGCGACGGGTGGTCTGCTTGTCGTGAGCGAGCCCCCGGAGGATCGTTCTCGGTGGGATCCTGTGGGCCTTGCCACCTTGGGTCTCGCCGGCGACGTTCTGACGGCCGGCGGATTTCGGTTCTTCGTCGCTACGCAAGACGTGCCTTGCGCGCAACGATTCCCGCGGCGACTCGGGATTCCCGCCAAGCGACCCCTCTTCTGAGGTCTCTCTCTCCCACCCCTTAGAGCAGCGGACCGGGGGAGTTTGGGACATGGTTCTCTGAAGGTTCTGCGGAGGATTTGCGGCGTGTCGGACGAGCGTCGTCGCTTTCCCCGGTGATCCCTCGATTTCCCATGAATGTGATGCGACCGGTTCTCTCCTGGAAAGGTGCCGCGATGTCCCTCGAGCATCGAATATTCCTGACCCCGTTCTGAATCGCCCGCGTCCTTCTTCTCCCGGCCCCCGTGGGACGCTGGTTGAACGCTGAATGGCCGTGAGCGCTTGGCTCGGCGTGGCACTTGGGCTCGGTCCGTCGGCGTGGGTTCGGCTCCCTCTCTTCTTCGGCGCCAGTGGCTGGGTCTTGTTGGCATGTTTCACGTGGAACAGTGCGCGGTGCGAGTGATCGACGGTTTGACTGCTGATGCGTCGTTCGCTCCGTGTTTTCGCAAACCCCGCCCGATCAGCCTCCGGAGCGTCACCGCAGAGTTCCTTCCACCCCGGGCCGCGCGTCCGAATCGGTGGCGGGCTGGGAGAACTCCGGCCGCCCATGCACGCGGAACTTCGCTTTGCTCGCCAATCAACGGACCAGCCCAGTTGGTCCGCCACCCTGCCCGCCGCGCCCAGTGGCATGGGCGACACCATGCCAGTACACGCGATCCGCCAGCTTCCGAAGACGCATTTCCACCACCGAACAGAGATCTCCGGCCCGCTCGAACTTCGCCGCCCTTTCGACACAACTCTTGGACGTTCCACGTGAAACATGACGGGATCGACAACAGAACATGCGACGTCCGAAGGACCGAGGTCTGCTGCTCCGTGGAACCCCGCCGGGAACGTTTCACGTGAAACCTTTGCCGCTTTCAGGTCGACTGCGCTTTCGGAGCCCAAGGCTCCACCGAGCCCAAAGGGACAGAGGTCACGTAAGATCCAAACTTCAGAGGACCAGGGAGATACCGGCGGCGCAAGCATTCCCGAGCGGCCCTTTGCGCTGAGTCACCGGCACGAGCATGCAGTTCCTTGGCCCACGCGAAAACATTCTTCGCTTCTTGCCGCTGCCCGAACCGACGTACGAGACCTTCACCGCGGCAGAAAACCGATGGCGATCGGCCTCTGCGACATCCACCCAACGAAAGCACGGACACGTGCCCGGTCAGTTCGCAACCGGCTCCACTTCAACCAGGTGAATCCCGCAATACCGACGCGGATTCGGCGAGATTTCAACGCCAATCCACCCGGACAATCGTTTCACGTGAAACACTGGGACCTCCCCTTGCTGGTCGAGTGACGATCACGGTCTCGTATGAAGGATCCCAACCGCTTATGTCCGGAACAGCGTCGGCGACCTCGTTCGCCCGTCCCTTCCCTCGAACAATTGCAATTGCGAACCAAAAGGGTGGTGTCGGAAAGACGACTACCGCAGTGAACCTTTCGGCAGCTCTTGCTGACCGTGGCTACCGAGTTCTCGTGGTAGACCTCGACCCGCAGGGCAATGCCACGACCGGGCTGGGGGTCAATGCGCGGAACCTCGAGTTTTCTGTGTACGACGTATTGATGCGAGATACCCCCATGGAGGACGCCGTCGAGGCGACGTCGGTTCAAAACCTGTTCCTCGTGCCGACGACGATCGACCTGGCGGGCGCAGAAATCGAGTTGGTTCCGGCGTTCAGTCGTGAGCTCAAGCTCCGGCGGGCGATCGCCCGGGTAATCGACGACTTTGACTTCATAGTCATTGACTGTCCCCCATCGCTCGGGCTTCTGACGATCAATGCCTTGGCGGCTGCAACCGAGGTGATCGTCCCGATTCAGTGCGAGTACTATGCGCTGGAGGGTCTGGGCCAGCTTCTTCGCAACGTGAATCTGGTGCAATCCAACTTAAATCAAACGTTGGAAATCAGCGCAATCATTCTTACGATGTATGACGCTCGGACCAAGCTGGCCGACCAAGTCATGCATGAAATTCGTACTCACTTCGGAGACCGAGTGTGTCGCAACATCGTTCCCCGAAGCGTGCGTTTGTCGGAGGCCCCGTCGTTTGGGCAACCGATTACGGTATTCGACCCCACCTCACGGGGTGCAGTGGCCTATCGGGGCCTGGCAAAGGAGATAAGCGGTGGTGCGCCAAAGCGGACTGGGTAAAGGGCTGGGGGCGTTGCTTCCGACATCAACCGAAGCGCCGATTCTGGAAGGCGGGTCAACGGTCGGGAGGTTAGTTGAAATCAACATCGCTGATATTCGACCGAATACATACCAACCTCGATCAACATTTGACGACGAAGGTATCGAGAGCCTTGCGGCGTCGATTCGTGAGTTGGGGGTTTTGCAACCGATTTTGGTGCGGTCGACGCCCGAGGGAGGCTATGAGCTCATCGCCGGAGAACGCCGATGGCGAGCAGCCCGGCGAGCCGGACTCACGGTGATTCCGGCGGTCGTCAAGTCGGCTGACGATAACGCGGCGCTCGAACAAGCGCTTGTGGAGAACCTGCATCGAGCCGATCTCAATCCCTTGGAGGAGGCGGCAGCGTTTCAACAGCTGATCGATGACTTTGGGTTCACCCATGAGCAGGTGGCCGACCGGGTAGGAAAGAGTCGAGCCGCGGTGTCCAACACCCTGCGGCTGTTTCAACTCTCTCCGTCGATTCAACGACTGGTCCTCGATGGCAAACTGTCGGCAGGACATGCTCGTTCCCTGCTCGCTACGACTGACAGAGCGTTCCAGGAAGCACTCGCTCGACGCATCGTGCACGAAGAGCTATCGGTCCGAGCGACGGAAGATGCTGTTCGCCTGCGGGTGAACCCCTCGGCCGCGCGAAGATCTTCGTCGGCTGCTTCGCCGAACTCTTCGAACCCGCCTGCCCAAAAAATGGAACGACCGGCAGGACTTCTGGAACTTGAGGAGGTGCTCGCAGGAATCTTCGACACTCGTGTATCGATTCAACTGGTCCCGAACAAGAAGGGCCAGCTCACCGTTGAGTTTGCCGATCTGAATGACCTGGAGCGAATCTTTCGAATAATGACAATCGGGGGTAGCCCCGACATAGTCGGATAGCTGCCCCCGGTGGGTGATGGCGAGGCGCTGAGCGACTCGCATTGAGATTTTTAGAGGTGCGGTTCGAGCTCGCTTAAGAGCTGGTACTTGCCCTTTGCCCCGACCATGGTATTGGCCAACTTGCCGTCTTTGAACAACAAAAGCGTGGGAATGCTCATCACGCCGAAACGCTGAGCGATGTCGGGGTTGTCGTCGATGTTGAGCTTTGCAATGGTGAGACGACCTTCTTGTTCCGTGGAGATCTCCTCCAGAACAGGGGCGATCTTCTTGCACGGCCCACACCACTCTGCCCAGAAGTCGACAAGGATTGGCGTGGTTGCGGCGCCGATCTGCTCGTCGAAGGTCGCATCGCTTAGTTCGATGATGTTGTTGCTCATGTGGGTTTCCTTTCGAAGACACCGAGTACGAACGAGATGTTCGCGGAGACTTTAGTGAACGTTGGATTCGAGCCAGCGTTCGGCATCGATTGCGGCCATGCAGCCGGAGCCTGCGGCAGTGATTGCCTGGCGGTAGGTGTGGTCTTGGACGTCGCCACAGGCAAACACACCATCGACATTGGTTCGCGAGCTCTTGCCCTGGGTGAGGATGTACCCCTGTTCATCGGTAGTGAGTACTCCCTTGAATAGGTCGGTATTGGGGATGTGGCCGATAGCGACGAACAGGCCAGTCACCTCAAGAGTGGAGCGGGTCTTGTCGACCGTGTTTTCGATAACGGCACTCGTGAGGGCGGTTTCCCCATTCAACTCGGCCACGGTTGAATTCCAGAGGAACTCGATTTTGGGATTCTTCATAGCGCGGTCCTGCATGATTTTGGAGGCACGCAGCACGTCACGTCGAACGATTACCGTGACCTTGTCGGCGAACTTGGTGAGGAAGTTCGCCTCCTCCATTGCCGAGTCGCCTCCGCCGACGACGGCGATATTTTTGCCGCGGAAGAAGAAGCCGTCACAGGTGGCGCACGTGGAAAGCCCGTGACCCATGAGTCGACGTTCGGCATCGAGGCCGAGCATCAGTGATCGAGCTCCCGTGGAGACGATGACGCTGTGGGCTTCGAAGAGGTCATCGTTCACCCACACTTTTTTGGGGTTGCTGGAAAAATCTACCTTGGTGGCCTTGGCGGTCAGGTATTCGGTACCGAAGCGCTCCGCTTGCGCGCGCATAGTGGTCATCAATTCGGGACCTTGGACACCGGCTTCGAAGCCTGGAAAATTTTCCACTTCAGTGGTCAGCATCAACTGTCCGCCTGGCTGATCGCTGGTTGAGGATATTTCCCCCTCGATGACGAGGGGTGCCAGGTTGGCTCGAGCGGTATAGATCGCGGCAGTGAGCCCGGCCGGACCAGACCCCACAACGATGACGTTACGAACTGCCACGACTGCTCCTGTTCATGAATGGATTCGCGGCGACGGGCGACGAACCGTGAATCAGGTTCGAGGGTGACGACGCGACCAGACCAACAGGCCAACGAGGAAGAACATTCCCCCGAGGACGACATAGGCCGCCCAAACGGGCAAGAACCAGTCCAGAAGCCGAATGAACATGATCGTCAACAAGCAGAACAGCATGAACAAGACGCCTGCGGCCATGAGGCCGAACACCAAGAACTTGGCGGCTTTCTGTACCGGTTCGGTGGTCTTGGACTTCACGGTTCCCACGAACCCCTCGAGTCCATCCACGATTTGGGTTGCCCAGTCAGATTCCAACGCCGGTCGCTCAGTCACGCCCCAAAGCCTAGCGGCCCATTCGAACGGCGTGCACGGTGAGGAGGTCTCGCGGTCTCGCGGTCTCGCGGTCTCGCGGTTTCGCGATTTCGCGATTTCGCGGCCTACGGAACTATCGTGCAGGTTCTCGAGTCCACGATAACGACCGTCGGGGCATCCGACGAACCAGTTACGAACGCGAACAGCACACGCCCAGCGATCGTTACGCGCCCGACGGCTCGGGCCCCAGGGACCGGGCAGCGCGCCATGCCCGACGCCGTGGTCCCATCGAACGGTGCGGCGGATGCAGCCGACGCTGTATTGGCCGGTCCGGCCGCAAACACCGTAGTGGCGGACGCAGCTTCGAACGGTGCAGCGGCGGTCGTAGGCACGATCGTCGTTGTTACGACCGTACCCCGTTGGGCCGCGGTCTTGCGGACTGCATCGCTTGCCGAGGCCACGTCATTGAATACGCCCAGGTCACCGAGGTCGACAACGGCGACCGACGGTGTCACAGCGCTGGCCGCTGCAGTCGCGGACGCGCCTGTCGGACTCTCGGCGCTGGCCGCCTTTGGCGCTGCGGGTGCGGCTCTCTTGACAGCCTTCTTTCGAGTCGCCCCAAAGGGGCGCGTCGTTGTCACGATGTCGTCGAACACTGGTTCCGCAGTGACGGGTTGTGCTCCATCGCCGAAGGGAGTCGCGGTCGCTTTCGTCTGAACAGCGCTCGGTTTCGTTGCCGGCGCGATGCTTCGCGTGATGGGACGAGTGGTGGACTGGGGCGGCGTGGTGGACTGGGTAGTTGTGGTGGTGGCCGGGGGGGTGGCGGGGGTGGGAATGACCGGGTTCGGATCGAACGGGGCCGTTGCCATGTCGAGAGCCTCTGCGGCCCCGCTCGCGACGTCGGATTCCGCGGCCGCCTCGGTCTCGGGCGCGGCCCCGTTCGCGGTCGCGGTCTCGGTCTCGGGAGCAGCCTCGGGCGACGCCAACTCGCCAGCGCGACCCGGGACCGGGGCGTCTTGCGAATCCCGTGTGATCTGTACCCGGGGTTCGGTGGCGGAGGCGGGTTCGGTGATCGGGGCCACCGCAGCGGGATTGCTTCGTCGCTGTTGAAGTAGCAAGACCCCCGTGACCAGGCTCAACGCGGCTGCTGTGGCGAGAGCACGCGTGGGCGTGAGCACAGAGCCCCGGCCGGAGCCCCCAACCGAACCTCGGGGGCCACTGAACATGGACCGTGAGCCAGCCGAGCCCCGTCGCCACCACGCCCGCTTCGCGGCGATCCGCCCCGCCGTCGGTGCTGTCTTCGGTGCAGTCGTCGGTGCAGTCGGCGAAAGATTGCGGTGCTCATCATCGAACACCGCGAGTGCTGCTGCGATGGCGTCACGGCGCTGCGTGAGGGACTCCAGCACCAGAACTGGGCGTGCGTCGCGGGTGGCGTTGGCGAGCAATGACGCAATGAGCACCGACTGCGGCGAACACATCTGGCAGGTCATGAGGTGTTGGTATTCGTGCTGCAACGCTTGCGCGGAGGCCAGGTCGCGGGCGTCGTTCGAGCGGTCTGAATCGATAGCGGCAAGAAATTCGGCCACCTCTGACTGGTTCGTCAGGTCCACGTCGCCCCAAAATGCGAGGCGCGTCGAGTCGAGATGGTCCCGTGGGCTTGTGCCGGAGAGGGGAGACTCAGTCGCCATGATCAATCCTTGGACGTTCGGGTTGCAGTGTTTGGTTCCCGGCGATCGACTGCGAATCCGAAACTGAGGTGGAATCGAACCGGAGAAGTGGCGCGAGCGCGGCCCGGGCGCGTGCGATGCGTGAACGTACGGTTCCTCCGGGTATCTGGAGTATTTCGGCGATCTCGCGATAGTCGAGTCCGGAAACGTCTCGGAGAACCAACGGCGCTCGGAACTCCACTGGAAGTTTCGCCAGCGCTCGTCCGAGGTCGGTTGTGGCGTCGACGTCGGCGAACGCGCTGGGTGTGTCGGCGCGTCGATCGTGGTCGGCCACGACCTCGTCGTTGGGGACCGGTCGTCGTCGCTTTCGGCGCAGTTCGTCGAGCGACGCATTGGTGGCAACGCGATAGGCCCAGGTGGTGAAGCTCGAGGTGCCATCGAATCGACCGATGCCTCGGGCAATCGCAATGAGCGCCTCCTGGGTCGCGTCGGCAGCGTCGCCATGGTCGGCGATGACACGTCGGCAGGTACTTGCTATACGGTCATAGTGTCGCTCGAGGAGGGCATTCATCGCGTCGCGTTCGCCCCGCTGCGCGGCCGCCACGAGAACGATGTCAGTTTCGTCTCGAAGACGAGATTGAGGTGGCGGCGTCATGGGGGCTACCCGCGAAGCGCCAGTTCGGCAATCTTCACCTGGGCGACGTTTCCGACTTTCGGCCCGAGGTCAGTTATCCAGAGGAGGACGTACGTACCGGTCACCGGGGTAAGCCCGATTTTCGACGAACCCTCCGGTGCGTCGACAAGCTGGCCTCGTTGATCTCCCCAGCCATCGAGATCCTCAGAGAGCCGATCGGCGACATATACCTGTGCCGTCCAACCCCGTGTTTTGGAGACAACGTTTACTTGGCTGACGAGGCGAGGCTCATCGAGAATCATAATGACCCCGACGCCCGGTTTGCCTCGATAGAAGTTACGGGATTTGTAGGGTTCGGTCGACCAACTGGTGGACTTGTCGCGGTCGTTGAGAAACTTGAGCTCGCTGTCGTGCTCCCCGTCGGGCTCGAGCTCGAAGGAAAGGGGGCGTAGATACGGAACCGCTGTGGTGGGGTTGTGGTTTTGATTCGCAGCGGCAATGCCGAACACTGCGCCGCCGACGAGGCCGATCAAGGGAAGCAGAACGGTGAGCAGCCGCCGGTTTCCCAAGGTTGGCCGAGTGGGTGTAACTGTGTTTCGCCGTTGTACCGCGGTCGGCTCATCCGTGCGCGAACTATCCGTACGCTTACTTGGTTGCACGGTCGTGACGTCTTCGTTGCGTCGACCGGACGGCTGCACAGTTGTCGGGTCGGCTGCAGTGCCGGCTCGGCGACCAAGCCTTCGGGCGTCACCCTTACGTGACTGACCGGCCGCAACGTTGATCGTCGCGGGGGCGTTCCGGTCGGTGGCGGAGAGCCCGCGAGGCGGTGTGCGGTCAGACTCGGTACGGGCAACGGCGGGGCGGGCATCGTCGCCGTACCCATCAGCTCGCTCGGCGGCCTCGAGGGCTCGGGGGTTGAGGCTTCGCAGTGCCGCGGCGAGCGCTGCTGCGTCCGAGAAACGGGCTTCGGGATTCTTGGCGAGCGCTTTGGTAATGACGGCATCGAGCTCGCGTCCGATGTTCGGACGTAGTGAACGCGCCGGTCGCAAGTCCTTCCGCACGTGTTGCAGCGCCGTCGCCATATCGTTGGCACCGAGGAACGGAACCTGTCCGGTTGCCATCTCGTAGAGCAGAATGCCGAGAGAGTAGATGTCGGATCGTGCGTCGACGCGATGTCCTTCGACCTGTTCGGGTGAGACGTACTTTGCTGTTCCGAGAATGGATCCGACGTTGGTGAGATCTTCCTCGTTCTGATTGACGCCGATGCCCTTGGCAATGCCGAAATCGACGACGCGCACTCGGCCAAAGCGGGCTCCGACTGAACCCGTTGATGTTTCCACGAAGATGTTCGCTGGCTTTACATCACGATGGACGACGCCATTACGGTGTGCGTAACCGAGGCCATCAGCGATCTCTGCGGCGATGCGAACTGCTTCGCGTAGCGTGGGCCGCCGATCAGTCGGGCTGTTCATAAGCGTACGGAGAGTTGCTCCTCGAAGAAGCTCCATCACGAGATAGGCGCGGCGTTCGACCCGTCCCGCAGAGTTGGTGAACGAGTCGACTCCGGTGTCGTAGACGGTTACGACGTTGGGGTGGGAAAGCTTGGCGACAGCGACGGCCTCGCGTCGGAACCGCTCGATGAAGTCTCGATCGTCGGCAAGATGTGAGTGAAGCATTTTGACTGCGACGTCGCGGTCGAGTGTTTCGTCGTGAGCCTGCCAGACTTCGGCCATACCGCCACGAGCGATTGGCCGTACGAGAACGTAGCGTCCGGCGACGTATTCGGCGACGCGAGCCACCGACTCAGACGATGCGTCTGAGTCGTGTGCTGCATCGGCGTTGGCGTCATCCCAGATAGTCTGTGCTCCTACGTTTGGTCTGCGGCGGCCGCTGGCAAGTTGAAGGTTAGGCCCACAACCCCGGGGCCGCCGTGCGTGCCGATAACAGCGCCTATCTGGCCGACGATGATCTCGCTCTTTGGAAAGGACTTCGAGATCATTTCCAGCAGTTCATCGATGTCGGGTGCGTTCCCGTGCATCACGGCGACGTTCTCAACGGAACCCGATGCAGCCTTCGCCTTTGCGACGAGTTCTGCGAGATGAAGCAGTGATTTCGTACGTGTACGTTGTTTCCCCGCTTCCTCTACTGCACCCGAGCTCAGATCCAGGATTGGTTTCACGGACAGAAGGGACCCGATGAGCGCCTGTGCACCACCGATTCGACCACCCTTCTTGAGGTTGTCGAGGGTGTTAAGTGCGCCGTACACCCGGGTGCGCGGCACGAGCGATTCGACGGCGCGAACGACCGTGTCGACGTCGGCCCCTGCGGCGGCGAGCTTTGCCGCCTCCATTGCCATGGTGCCCTGACCCATCGTGATGGAGAGCGAGTCGACAACATGGACGCGAATGGTGTCGGCCACCGACCGGGCGGCGAGTTGGGCCGAGCCGATTGTGGCCGAAAGCTTCGACGACAGGTTCACGCAGACCACACCATCGCAGCCGTCGTCCGCGGCGCGCCGAAACGCCGCTTCGAAAAGCCCTGGTGCTGGCGCAGCAGTTTCGGGGAGCACCTTTGATGCAGCAACCTTGGCCCAGAACTGATCAACGGAGAGGTCGACTCGGTCCGTGAACTCTTCGTTCCCAAAGCGAATCGAGAGGGGTACAACGTCAATCCGGTGCATTTGTGCGAGCTCGGGCGGGATGTCACACGCGCTGTCGGTGACGATTCGGACGTTCGGCATGTTTGTTCCTATGCTAACGGCCGGGGCCGGGGAGAAGACGACGGGTAATCCCCGTCATAACGGTGTGCAGGTCACGAACGCCCAAAAGGCGGCCGACGATGATATAGACGGTAACACCGGCAACGATCGAAACCCCGACCTCTCCAATAACGCTCGCTCGGCCGGCCCCGATCGAAGATCGCAACAGGATCGAATGAAGTCCCTTCTGGGCACCGAGGGTAACGATCGCCATGGCGGCCGAGGCGACAATGATCCGCCATGTCGCGTTCAGTACATCGCCGCCGTGGAGCCCGCGAGTTCGTCGGCCCACAGCAACAAAGGCGATGATCGCTCCGAAGCAGTACGCAAGCGCATAGCCAAGGGCGAGCCCTTTCACTCCATACCCAAGGCCGACAAAGGCGAAGGCGAGTCCGATGTTGGTGAGCGTTTCGGCTCCGTTGATCCAAAAGGCGAGTTTGGTGTTGCGCATGGCTTTGCAGGCGTTCATCAGAAGGAGGAACACGCTGAACGCAGGGAGGCCGACGACAAAGTACTGGAGGGTCTGGGCGAGTCGCGCGACCCCGTCGTCGCTCAGTGATCCGAAACGCAAAATGCTCACGATTGGCTTCGCAAGAACAAGATACCCGGCGGCGGCGGGGATCATGATCGTGAGTTGGGTCGTGATCCCGCGACTCAGTGTTGACCGAAACCGGCCGCGCCGCCGGTCGAGGAAGGCGTCGGCGAGTCGTGGTTGGAGGGCCGTCGCGATCGACACCGCGAAGAGGCCGTGGGGCAGGAGGAAGTACGTCTGGTACGCCAATGTGTACGCCGAATAGTCGCCGTTGACCCGGTTGGCGAGGCGCTGCGTGATCAAAAGGGCCACCTGGTTGCAGGCCACATACCCAAAGGTCCACACCGACAGTCGAACGATCTCGCGGATGGCGGGATGGCGAGGCTCCCACCGCCAGTTCAGCGAAACGCCTGCGCGACGCAAACTCGGAATCATGGCGAGCGCCATAGCTGCCACGCCAGCGGTTGTTCCGAGGCCAAGGAGGAGTCGGAGGCGGCCATTGGACGCCAGGTTCGCCAGCTGGCGGGCCGCGGTTTCGTTGTGGAGGCTCTGGCGTACCCACAAGAGCACGCCGATCACCATCAGGTTGTTGAGTACGGGCGCGACCATGGGCGCGAAGAACCGGCGTCGGACGTTGAGGAGCGAGGTGGCGATCGTGACGAAGCCGTAGATGGCGACCTGTGGTGCAAAGAGCGGCAGAAGTTTGGCGGCGAGATCGCGCTTCGCCGCGTTGGCGTCGCCGGTAATCGTGAGGCGCAAAACGAGCGGAGCAGCAAGTGCCAACACGATCGACGCCACGACGACAAGGACCCCGACGAGTGACACGATTGCGTCGAGGCCTTCTTGGGCACGTCTGGTGCCGCGCCGCACTAGCTGCGCGAACAGTGGAATCAGCGTCGCCGATAGCACCCCGCCGGCCACCAGTTCGAAGATCATGTTCGGTGTCGTGTTGGCCTGGAGGTACGCGTCCGTCACGGCTTCGAGCCCAAATGCGGCAAGGACCACGGTGCGAACTGCGCCGGTCAGCCGGGAGAGCAGGGTGCCGATGAACATCAGTCCGGTTGCCCGCCCGATAGATTCGGTCGGAGTCGCCGACGCCACTGCAAGGTTGGTCATCGTCGCTGGGTTCGCTGGGGAGGTGGTTTCGTGGTGTTGGCCGGATGGCGCAGCGCCGAGCGTTTGCGGTTGTTCTGAGAGATCGTGGCGGCCCACCATATCCCCAGGAAGAGGAGGGATCCTGCGGTTAAGGCCTTTCCGAGCGCTCCGATAGACGTTGCCTGCAGTGTGTAGCGGGTGCGGGAGAACTCGTAGCCGCTTGGTGTTTGGAGGCGTACGAGCATGGAGTAGCGACCCGGTCCTTTCGTGGCAACTGTTACGGGCTGTTCGTGGACCCGGCCGGAAATGCTGATGAGTTCCTGCAGGACTTGACGCGCCGGAACGTTGGGGTCTCGCTTGGCACGGGGAAGGTCTGCGTTCTCGGTTTCGACGATCATCGAGATGGTGATCGGTCGTCCGGTGTCGTTGACGAGCGAAATCGGAATTTCTTGGGACCGAGCCGTGAGGGTCACTCGGCGTGAGCTTTGATTCGCGACTCGATCGAGGAGTCGGTCGAACTCCGTTCGGACGGCTTTTGTTGCTGCGCTGCGCTGGGCTTCGGTGAAGTCGTTGGCGAGGAGTGTTGCTGCCTCGCGTCGGAGGTTTGCGATTTCGGCAGCCGTCCTGGCCTGCTGGGGGTCGGGGCCGGCTGCGCCAAAGAGCGATGCATATCCGGTGTTGCGCTCGTCGATGGCGGCATAGTTCGCAATTGTGTTGTTTCGTCGTTGAAGTAGTCGACCGTCGTTGGTGCTCGGTGCCGAGCGTGGCGTGTACAGCACTGGCGCACCGTCGCTGTCTCGGTGGGGCGGGCTATCGAAGAGCGTGGTGACAAGCGTGGGGGCAAGGCGTGACGACGCGGCGAGTTCGTTGAGTACAGCGACGAGCGTCGCCTGTGTGGTCTCGGGAGGAACGGCGATAGGCGTGCCTCGTTGTGCGACATCGCGGGTAAGGGTTTCGATGAGGGCGAGTTCGGCGATGACGTGTTGGGCCCGCAGCTGATCGTCGCTGGTCGACGTTCGTCCGGGCATCTTCTTGGTGAAACGTTGCGCGACGGCGTCGTCGAGGACCACGGCCGGACGGGCGGCCGTTGTATTGCCGCTGCGCGCGCCCGGGTCAACGATGATCGGGGTAGCGAGCGGAAGGTCGTCGGGTGATCCTTCGAGCGCGTTGGGACCGACGATGAGTCGTGTGATGTTGAGTTCATCGAGAGTTTGATCCGAGTTCAAGAGTGCTGGCGCAATCATGATTCCGTCGACGGGATCTCGGCTCAATCGTTGTTTCAGCGATGCTGCGCCGAGCGCGAAGAGCGCCCGGCGATAGGGCTGGAACGACGCATCATCGATGATCTCAGGTACGACGCGTACATAGGGGTTTGACAGAACCTCTCGGTCGGGGAGGACGAGTCGAAGGAGGTCCAGGAGCCCGTTCGGTTCGGTTTTTCCGTCGTCGTTGGTTGGTTCGAGCTGGTCGAGGCTCTGGGGGACCGCGACGATGGAGAGCGGGACCTGACGTTGTGATGCCAAGGCCTCGACCATGGAGATCAGTGATCGTGCGGACTGTACGGGTGCGATGTCTCGTGCCGATTTGATTGATGGTGCGGCCTGTAACGGGACCAGGAGGCCGACCTGAAGCCTGCTCGTGACTGTGCCAGGGACTGTGCCGGTAACGAATGTGGTGAACCGGTCGACAGTTTCCTCGTCGACGTTGCGCAGTTCAACGCTGACGGGGTAGACGCCGTCGCCGATGTTGATGCACAGCGGACACTGGACCGATGGTATTCCAACGGGTATCCGAACGCTTGTCACGACGAGGTCTTCGGTCCCTCGGGCGTCGGGCGTCCTTGTACTGACAAATCCGATTGGCGAGCCGAAGTCGGCGGAGTCGGCGGCCTGTGTAAAGGCAGCCCTGGTTCGAACTCGCTGAAATACGGTGAGTGCAATCCGAGAGCCTTTGAGGGGTTGCGTGCCCTCGAGAAGCAAATCGAGCACGAACCCATCGGGTCCGAGAAGGTCAGTTGGTGCGGTGGTGAGGTCGGTACTGGTTGCGGTGGGTGGTATGAACTCGCGGCGTTGGGCGACCAGCGAAACTGTCGGCGGGGGTTTGGCTACCTGTGCCTGGGCGGGTTCGGTTGCGGCGAGCATGAGCACCTGCAGCACCGTGAAGAAGACGGCCACGATCGCGCGTCGATGAAGGCGCGTCATAGCGGCCCTTCGTGTTGCGCCGGCCGGTCGTCGAAGCCGTCGGTCGGTGTCATGGCTTTGTGTTCCATGATGCACAGCTCCATGGGTGACAGCTCGAAGCCGAGTGAGGTGTAGAGATGAAGCGCAGATTTGTTCCCGTGTTCGGTATTGACGACGACGCGTTGCACACGACGGAGCCGGCACCAGCCGAATCCGTCGAGAATGAGGTGACGACCGACTCCTTGACCCTGTGCGGAGGGGTGAACGGCGAGGCGCTGCAGATATCCTCGGCGGTCGGCTCGACCGAACAGGACGAACCCGACGACGTCGCCGTTGACCCGAGCGACGCGCAGACGGGAGGAGGGCGTCGCCCGGAAGGCACTTGCGAGTTCCAGGGCGTCCATCTCGTGGCCCGCCCCGAAGGCGGCGAGATCCGTGGCCAGCACGGCCTCTTCGTGGCGGGGGCGAAACGTGGTGAGCTGCACCATTGCGGGCACGGTCTTCGCCGATCCCAACGGCGCGGTCGTGCGCAGATCCGCCACCAGGAGGTGGAGACTGGTACGAGTTTGGAATCCAGCGTCGGTAAAGGCCAGGCATTCGTCAGGGGTAAGGGCGGGGGAGGCGACTCGGATGTTGCGACCGTAGAGCTGACGGGCGACGCCGGTTGCCGACGCGATGAATGGCCCGGTCAGCGTATGCGATCCGGGTTGCGGCATGAGCACCGCCCAGGTCTCGCCGTTCGTGTGACGAGACTCAACGATGACACTTTCGTTGTCTCGTCTGACGATCTGGCTGCGCGGGACTGGCAATGGCGCCGAAAATGGTTCCTGGCGAGCGATCGACGTCAGAGCTGACTGCGTCGGATGCATTCACGAAAGGATAGGTGGCGACTGTGGAGCGTGAGCGAACCTGTCGAATCGAACCCTCCGGACCCGAAATGACCGGTAGCGTGGCTGGCGTGGTGCCAGAACGTTTCCAGTCGATCCTCCGTGAGACCCGACCGTTGGCCGAAGCGTTCGATGCCCGCGGCTTTACCCTCTATCTGGTCGGCGGGGTAGTGCGAGACACGATGCTCGGCCGTAATCGGGTGGCACCCGATATTGATTGCACGACGGATGCCTCGCCGGACGAGATTGAGGCGATTCTCCGCTCGATGAAGCCGGAGTCACTGTGGACGGTGGGCAAGAAGTTCGGCACGATCGGTGCCATGCTGCGAACCGGTTCGGGTTCTGCTCCGAAGGGCGGTCCGGTGCGGCCGATCGAGGTCACCACGCACCGCGCTGAGGCGTATCACCCGGAGTCACGCAAACCCGATGTCGAATTCTCGACTGACATTGCGGCTGATCTTTCTCGGCGGGATTTCACGGTCAACGCAATGGCCCTGTCGGTGTTGGGCCTGGAGCTGATCGACCCGTTCAACGGAGCGATCGATCTGGCTGGCGGTGTCTTACGCACGCCGCTGTCGCCGAGTCTGAGCTTCACCGACGATCCGCTGCGGATGCTGCGCGCAGCGCGTTTCATCGCGGGCTATGAGTTGAAGCCCGATGCCGAGTTGATAGGGGCGGTGCGCGAATTCGGCGAGCGCTTGGCGATTGTGTCGGCAGAGCGTATTCGTGATGAACTTGACAAGTTGATGGTCACGCCTGATCCGAGCGCGGGTCTGTGGTTCCTGGTCGACACGAATTTAGCGACCTACTTTCTGCCGGAGCTGCCGGCGATGGCGCTCGAGCAGGATCCGATTCATCGGCATAAGGACGTTCTTGCCCACACGCTTGCGGTTGTGGCGAACACCAGTCCGGACCGGGTGTTGCGCCTCGCCGCGTTGCTCCACGACATTGCGAAACCAAAGACTCGTTCTATCGGTCCGAACGGGGTCAGCTTTCACCATCACGATATCGTCGGTGCACGTATGGCCCGCGACCGCCTGCGGGCGCTGAAGTACTCCAACGACGATGTAGCTGACATCAGCGAGTTGGTGGCCCTGCACCTCCGGTTCCACACATACTCGATGGGTTGGACCGATTCGGCGGTCCGTCGCTACGTCCGTGACGCCGGACCGCTGCTCGACAAGTTGAACGAACTGACCCGGTGCGACTGCACAACGCGCAACCCGAAGAAGGCCGAGCGGTTAGCAAAGCGGATGGATGATCTCGAGGCGCGCATTGCGGAGTTGCGTGCCCAGGAGGAGATTGATTCGATTCGTCCCGATCTGGATGGGAATGCGGTGATGGACTATTTGGGTGCCGGCCCGGGACGTCATATCGGTGAGGCGTTGTCCATGCTCCTTGAGGCGCGCATGGAGGACGGTCCCCTCGGCGAAGAAGAGGCGAAGCGTCGACTCGATATGTGGTGGGCGAAGCGTTGCGGAACGACTTCGTGATCTCGGACCTCGTGATCTCGCACCTCGTGATCTCGCACCTCGTGATCTCGCACCTCGTGATCTCAGGGAAGGCGAACCGGTTTAGCAAATGCGGGTTCTGGTAGTTCAGGCGCATCCGCATGCGGAGAGCTTCAACCAAGCGATTTGCGAGGTGGCAATCCGCTCGCTGCAGGCGAACGGTCACGCCGTTGACCTCATTGATCTGTACGCAGAGGGTTTTGTGGCCGCGATGTCTGCGGCGGAGCGTCTCGCCTATGAATGCCCGGAACCAATTCTTTCGGAACAGGTGCGTCGCCATGCGACGCTCGTGGGCCAGGCGGACGCCGTCGTGTTCGTGTATCCAACCTGGTGGTTCGGTGTGCCGGCGGTCTTGAAGGGTTGGTTGGATCGGGTGATGGTACCCGGTGTTGCCTTCCGGCTGGATGCCAAGACCAACAAAGTGAAAAGGGGTCTCGGCAACGTACGGCGCATCGCCGGCATAACGACGTACGGCTCGTCGCGCTGCAACGTTGCGCTGATGTCCGACGGCGGACGGCGTCTGATCGGTCGTTGTTTCCGGTTGATGACACATACATGGTGTCGTCGGACGTGGTTGGGCTTGTATGACATGGACCGGGCGACCGACGCCGATCGCCAGCGCTTCCTCGAACGAGTCGCTGAGGTGATGGGTTCATGGTGACATCCGGCCGAGCGAGTCGCACGTTGGTGGTGATTGCGCACCCGGTTGACGGATCTTTCGTAAGTTCACTTGCGAAAGTCGTGGCCGAGGCTCGCCGCAAACGCGGCGACGAGGTTCGGGTGATTGACCTCTATGGCATGTCGTTTGATCCGATGCTGAGTCAGCAGGACTGGCTTCACAAGGAGGACCGAACCTATGCCGTGGCGGCGCACGCCGACCACGTCGAGATGCTTCGGTGGGCGACGTCACTGGTGCTGGTGTACCCAACGTGGTTCGGGGGGTTCCCGGCAATGCTGAAGGGTTGGTTCGATCGCGTCTGGTCGGTGGGCGTCGCCTACGAGATTCCGGCGAATCGCACGCGGATCCGCCGCGGGCTCACCAACATTCGTGAGATTGTGCTGGTGACAACGCACGGATCGTCGAAGTGGATGAACGTGGCGCAGGGCGAGCCGGGTAAGCATCTCGTGAGTCGGGGGCTTCGGGTGTTGTGTCACCGGCTGTGTCGTGTTCGATGGGTGGCGTTCTACGGAAACGACACGGCGTCGCCGCAGCAGCGTATGGATTTTCGACAGCGCGTCGCTGACGCGCTCGCCGCCCGGTAGCGTTGTCCGGTGACCTTTCGACCTGACGTTGTGCGCGGATCCGGCGACGAGGCGCCTGGGTCGGTTGACTATCGGTTAGCTCGGCGTCATCTGATTAACGAGTTCAAACGCGGCCGACTGTCGCGTCTTGATATCTGCGACGCCCATCCCGAGTTGATTCGGGCGGCGGTAAACGTTGGGGCCGTGCAGGAAGAGGTGTGCCCGATTTGTGAGGAGTCTCCTCTGATGAACGTGAGTTATGTCTTCGGTGGCCGTCTTCCCAGTTTCGGGCGCTGTATTACGAAGGCATCGGAGATTGCCCACTTCCGCCGCCAAACCGGTCCGTACACTTGTTATGTGGTCGAGGTCTGCTCGAACTGCCGATGGAATCATCTGGCGAAGCTTTTTCAACTCGGACGATCGAGTGGCAAGTAGACGCGACACCGATGGCGGGTTACGTCCTCGGAGGGGGTTCTTCCGACGCCTGATTCGTCGGTTGGTGGTGGTCGGCCTCGCGTTCTTTGTGGTGCTCTGCGGGGTTGGGTATTTGTATGTGCGCTTTGCACCGGTACCGGCCGACAAGTTTCCGGTCCAAACGTCGTTCTTGTTTGACACGAAAGGGCAGAGGATCGCCGCGATCTCGGCGGGCGAGAATCGTGAGGTTCTGCCGATCGCGGAGATTCCGGTGGTGTTGCGATCCGCGGTTCTTGCGGCGGAGGATCGGCGCTTCTACAAGCACCGCGGGCTCGACCCCTTGGGCATCGGCCGGGCGTTGTGGCAAGACGTTCGCCACAGCGGACGGCGCCAGGGTGGGTCGACGATCACGCAGCAGTATGTAAAGAACGTGTACGTAGGACGTGACGCTACGCTGGCGCGCAAGTTCAAGGAGGCCGCGATTGCGATCAAGCTTGAGCAGAAGCTGAGTAAAGACGAGATCCTGGAGCGCTACCTCAACACGATCTACTTCGGTCGTGGGGCCTACGGCGTGCAAGCCGCATCGCGGGCGTACTACGGCGTGGGTGTCGCGAAGCTCGATCTTCCAAAGGCGGCGTATCTTGCGGCGTTGATTCGTAGTCCGGAGCGAACCGATGCGATCAGGGCGCCCGACGTTGCCAAGCGTCGACGCGATTCTGTGCTCACGGCGATGGTTGGCACCGGAACCATCACCCGGGCCGACGCCGACGGGGCAATAGCGTCACCGTTGGTCGGCGTGGGTGGGGTTCGACCGCGCAATATCCGCGGCACCGTGTACGACCAGGCGACGATCGGTACGCAGTGGTTTATCGACGCCGTTCGCAAGGAGTTGGTAGACCGTTATGGCGAACAGGTAGTGCAAACGCAGGGTCTGAAGGTCAAGACGTCACTCGACCTCGACATTCAAAAGAGCGCATACGATGGTGCATATCGCGAGTTGCTTCCCGACGAGAGCGATCCGGCCGCGGCCGTTGTCGTGCTGGATCATCAGGCGCATGTGAAGGCGCTGGTCGGTGGACGCTCGTGGGCTGAATCGAAGGTGAACCTGGCACTGGGCACCGATGGCGGTGGGGAGGGCCGGCCTGCGGGTTCCACCTTCAAAACATTCGTTCTGGCCGCGATGCTTCGCAACGGTTACTCGTTGGAATCGGCGTTCCGCGGTCCGGCGTCGATCACGATTCCCTCCGCTGATGGCGGTGTGGATTGGGTGGTGCGCAACACCAACGGTGACTCGTATGGGACCACGAACATGATCGACGCCACGCGGTTGTCGATCAACACCGTGTTTGCGCAAGCCGTGACGGCCGAGGGCGGGGGCGCCGATC
>JANOYY010000111.1:0-55934 GCA_031429095.1 Acidimicrobiia bacterium
CTGACCGAACGTCAGCAACGTACGCTCATCGATTCCTATCGTCTGGTTTATTCCGCCGACGTGCCCGTGAACTGGTGCCCGGGGCTGGGCACAATTGTGGCCAACGAAGAAGTTACGGCTGACGGTCGATCCGATCGCGGAAACTTTCCCGTCTTCAAGCGAAACATGCGCCAGTGGCTTATGCGCATTACCGCGTACTCGGAGCGGCTCGTCGACGATCTTGACCTGGTCGATTGGCCAGAACCAGTACGGCTGATGCAGCGCAACTGGATCGGTCGCAGCTTTGGTGCCCGGGTCAAGTTTTCTCTGCCGAGTTCGAACGAGACGATCGAGGTATTCACGACTCGCCCGGACACACTTTTCGGTGCCACATTCATGGTCGTAGCCCCCGAACATGAACTAGTACGTTCGCTTACTGCAGCTAGTTGGCCCGAAGGTGTCGACCCGAGGTGGACGGGCGGTGCATCGAATCCAGTCGACGCTGTAGCGACATATCGACAGGCTGCCTCCAATCGTTCCGACGTCGACCGCCAGGTAGAAACCAAGATGAAGACCGGTGTGTTTACGGGTTCGTTCGCGACCAATCCGGTGAATGGGCAACGGCTCCCCGTGTTCATTGCCGACTACGTGTTGATGGGATACGGGACAGGAGCCATCATGGCGGTTCCCAGCGGCGATCAACGCGACTTTGAGTTCGCTCGCCAATTTGGTCTGCCGATCGAAGCCACCCTTCGCCCGCCCGACTCGTGGTTTTCCGAGCACGGAATCGCCGCGTCACTCGACTGTGGCACCTGGCCCTTGGCCTATACGGGCGACGGACCAGCGGTGAACAGTGTCAACGAAACGTTGTCGCTCGACGGACTGGGCAAAGCCGATGCGATCGCTGCGGTGAATTCCTGGCTGGAGTTGAACGGTCGCGGCCACGGGACTGTCCAGACGAAGCTTCGCGACTGGCTGTTCAGCCGCCAGCGGTACTGGGGAGAACCATTCCCGATCGTGCACGACGAGATCGGTCCCATCGCCCTCCCTGAGGCCATGCTTCCGGTGGACCTTCCTGAGACTGATCAGTTCGCTCCGCGAAGCTTCGATGCCGACGATTCCTTGAGTGAACCGGAACGTCCGTTGGACCGGTTGTCGGAGTGGAAGAACGTGGAGCTCGACCTTGGGGATGGGAAAGGTACGCAAGCATATCTTCGCGAGACCAACGTCATGCCGCAGTGGGCCGGTTCGTGCACTTACTATCTCCGTTACATCGATCCGACGCTTGTCGAATCGCTCACCGACCCGGTCAACGAGCGCTACTGGATGGGAGAGCGCGGTGTCGATCTCTATATCGGCGGTGTCGAACACGCCGTGCTTCACCTCCTCTACAGTCGGTTCTGGCACAAAGTGCTGTTCGATCTGGGCGTGGTCGCAACGCCCGAGCCGTTCGCTCGATTGTTCAACCAGGGCTACATCCAGGCCTTTGCCTACACCGATGCACGGGGCACGTACGTCGAGGCCAGCGAGGTCGATGAACGCGATGGCAGATTCTTCTATCACGGTGAACAGGTCAATCGAGAGTTCGGAAAAATCGGCAAGGGCCTGAAGAACATGGTGTCGCCCGATGACATGTACGAGGCCTATGGCGCAGACACGCTCCGTGTGTACGAGATGTCGATGGGTCCGTTGGAGCAGTCAAAGCCCTGGGAAACCAGGGCCGTTTCTGGCGCGCACCGGCTATTGCAGCGAATCTGGCGAATTGTCGTCGACGAGGACTCCGGTGGGAGTCGAGTGACGAACGGGGAACCGACCCGAGAAGATCTTGTGACCTTGCACAAGACGATCGAAGCCGTACGCGCTGCGATGGACGAACTCCGTGTAAACACGCCGATCGCTCGAATCACCGAGCTCACGAATCACCTCACGAGCGCATACCCGAATGGGGCGCCGCGTCAGCTGGCCGAGCCGTTGGTGCTGCTTCTCGCTCCATTTGCGCCCCACATGGCCGAGGAACTTTGGTCCCGTCTCGGCCACCCGGACTCACTCATCCGACAACCGTTCCCAGTCACCGATTCCACCTACCTTGCATCTGACACCGTTGAGGTGCCGGTCCAGATCAACGGAAAGTTGCGAGGAGTTGTGGTTGTGGCGACGGGCGCCGACGCTGCCGCGCTGGAAGCCGCCGCATTGGCCGACGAAAAGATACGCGCGCAGATCGATGGAAAAACAGTCCGCAAGGTCATAGCCGTACCTGGCCGTTTGGTGAACTTCGTCGTTGCCTAACTGCGAAAGCCACGGGTCATGCGACTCTCGGCAGTAGCGTAGAACTCATGAATTTCTCTCGTTCCCCTCTTGCGAAGCGGTCCTTCGTTGCGCTCGCAGCGATCGCTGTAGCGATCCCCGTACTGGCGTCGTGCGCGTCGGATGAGCCGACTCTTGTTGGAACCGATGTCACCCCCACGGAGGCGACTACCACCCTTCCCCCGGTCCCATCAACAAAACCCGGCGAGACGACGACCACGTTGAGCCGCATAGAGTCGGCCAATATCCGAGAGCCGAAAGAGGGCGAGTGTCCCTCGGCTGACGGCTCGTCGGCGAAAAAGCAGAAGTTCGAGGGGGAGCAGCCGAAGTGCATCGACTTTACGAAGAAGTACAAAGTCACGATGGCGACGACGAAGGGAACGATGACCTTCGAACTCGACCCCACAATCGCTCCCCGGACGGTCAATAACTTCGTGACGCTGGCTGGCTTTCATTACTTCGATGGCATCAGCTTCCACCGGGTCTTCCGCGACTTCGTGATTCAAGGTGGCGATCCCGAAGGGAACGGCGGGGGTGGGCCTGGTTACGCGTTTGCTGACGAGCTTCCCCAACAGCCCTACGCCATTGGTTCTCTCGCGATGGCCAACGCCGGTCCGAATACCAACGGCAGCCAGTTCTTCATCATCACTGGGCCAAACGGCGTGGCCCTCCCGCCGAACTATTCGTTGTTCGGCAAGCTAACCAGTGGTGAAGACGTCATGAAAGCGATCAATCTGCTCGGTCCCGAAGGCAAAGACGGTCCTCCGTCGTCACCGGTTTCAATGACCAAGGTGACGGTCGCCCCGGTCTGAGAAGGCTCGCCGCCGATTAAGGCCGTTTTGCCTGGGGGGTCGTCGTGTTGGTTGTGGTCGCCTTCTTGGCGGCCGTTTTCGTTCTCTTTGGCCCTCCGGAGACCGGAACGAACCCGATGGTCTCGGTTGCCTTCGTTGGCAAGTCCGAGCCGCTGGCCGCGGCCGTAAAGGTCCATGAAACCTGCTGGTCACCGGCTATCACGGCGACCTCGTAGACCGTTGACGGTTCAAGCGGTTGGCGCGGCATCACAACAACCGCGTTCTTCTGTCCGAGAATGTACCGAACGACGTTCTGTGCGGAAGGGTCTGGGTTGCGATAACTCGTGTCAACGACGCAGCTCTCAACCGTCACGCCGTTCGCTGTAAGGGTCGCAGATGCACCCACCACTGGCTTGGCGAACATAGCAATGAGACCGAGACCGGCCGGGGCGCTGTACCCCGGGCAGTGGGTGAGGGGATCGGGAGTTTCAACCGTGAAGGTCGTCAACGGAATGACAGAGTTCCGGCCCGGAAAGACGATTGGCTTGTCCGCAACGACCTTGGGGCCAATGCCTCCTATGATGTTCATGACGGCGGCGCTGGGCAACTTGTTGCCCGTGCGTCCCCGTACCGATGCGAACGCCACCCGCGCCAGGCGCGGCTCGAACAGATGAATTGCATGAAACGGTGCGGCCATCCAACCATCGATCAGCTCCCGGTCGCTTCGTTCACCACCAGTCCATCCACCAAGAACGGATTGCTGCGCTGCGACGTCGCCTTCGGGGGTGTAGAGCGGGTGGCCGATCGCTTGGCCGTGTTGGAGCGAGCCGGTGGCGGAAAGGTACTCCACATGCTTTTCTACGCCTCTCTGCAACGTGGAGTCAGGCCCGAGCGCAGCGAGTCCAACACTCGTTCGATAGGCATTTGCGATATCGAGCCACGAGGCCCCACCCTGTGCGTTGGCTGGGCGGCTCGTAACGCCGCCACCGATTCCGCTGAGCCAGAGCGTCAGTACGGTGAGGGCCGCAAGCGGCCTGGCCGGGGAGGTTCGACGGCGACGTTTCGAGCAGAAATCCATGGCTTATCATCGGCATCCGTGAGAGCCGGCTCGACCAAATAATTACGGACAGTGAATTGTTGAGTCGTTCGACCTAGGAGAGTGGTTTATCTGCTTATGGGTTCGGCCGCCTGCAGATTACGCAGAATCGAGTCCCAGGTTCCAGGAGCGGCTTCGTATGGGCCGTAGAAGCTCAGTCGATCGATGACGCCGGCGTAGCGTTGTTTCAAGAGGCCGGCCACCTGGTCCGGTTCGGCGACGACCGCAAAGGCCGAAAGTACTTCATCGTCGATGGCCTGGCCCATTTCGACCCATTTCCCAACTTTGGACAGGTTGTTGAGTTCGCCCTGTAGGTCGCCCCACCCGTGGGCGTCGAGGACACCTTTGTACGCGGGGGTCGAACCGTAGAAGGCAATCTGCTGCTTGGTGCCCACCGCCGCCTTGGCCAATTCGGCATCGTCTCGGCCAGTAACAACGAACGCCGGAATGCAGATTTGGAACTCCGATCGGGCGCGGCCGGCCTTCGACATTCCTCGCTCGAGGGCGGGCATTGTCACGTCGCGTAGGTAGCGCTCGGTGGTGAAGCCGTGGGCCAGGAATCCATCGCACACCTCGCCTGCCACCTCGGTCATCAGTTCGCCGACGCCGGCCAACATCACCTTGGGGGTCCCGAACTCGTTGCGTCCCGGGTGGAAGAACGGGCTCATCAAGGTGTGCGTATAGAAATCGCCGCGGAATTCAAGCTTGGTCCCGTCGTTCCACGAACCCCAGATCGCCCGCATCGCAAGAACAAACTCTCGCATCCGCGCCGCAGGTTGGGACCATGGCATCGAGAATCGCTTCTCGATATGGGGCTTGATCTGGCTGCCGAGACCAAGGATCATCCGTCCGTCGGAGAGGGCGTGGAGATCGTTGGCCTGGACGGCCATCGTCATCGGGTTCCGGGCGAAGGCCACTGCTATGTTCGTTCCGACGTCGACGCGTTCGGTCGCTTGGGCCGCCATAAGGCACTGAAGAAACGGGTCGTGGTTGGTTTCAGCCACCCAGACGCCGGAGTAGCCGGCGTCTTCAGCGCGCTTTGCTCCTTCGCCCGCTCGTTTCCAATCCGACCCTGCTCCTCCATCGATTTTCATCAGCGCAACGTTATCGGAGACCGCCAGCGCACTGCGAACCCCAAATCAGTCGGCCACTCGAACCACGTAACGACCACGGGCTTGTCCGGCTCTGATGGTCGTCAACGCGTTCTCGAGACCGTCGAGGCCGATCTCAACGCCGATTTCGGCGAGTTGACCCGGTCGCAGGTCGGTGCCGCAACGCGCCCAGACTTCGCGGCGCATGGCCATGTCGAGTTGTACCGAGTCGACGCCGAGAAGCGCGACCCCTCGCAGGATGAACGGAAGGACTGTTGTGGAGAATGCCACGCCACCGGTGAGGCCACTTGCTGCGACGGCCCCGCCGTAGCGCGTCGTCCGGAGCGCGTACGCAAGTGTTGAACCACCAACACAGTCAACCACGCCACCCCAGCGTTCTTTATCGAGCGGACGTCCCTCGGCCGAGGTCTGCGATCGATCAAGAATTTCCGTTGCCCCGAGGGAGTAGAGAAACGCGTGCTCTGAAGCCTTTCCGGTGCTCGCTGCAACGGTGTAACCGCGTCCAGCCAACATGCTCACTGCCATCGACCCGACACCACCGGTTGCTCCGGTCACGAGAACCGGTCCGTTGGCGGGAGTGAGGCCGCGGCGTTCGAGGGCATGGATTGATTCGGCGGCGGTGAACCCTCCGGTGCCGATTACCATCGCATCACGTCCGCTGAGACCAGTGGGGAGGGCGAGCACCTGCGCGGCCGGGACTCGGCAATAGTGCGCATACGCTCCGTGTCGAGCGACGCCGATGTCGTAGCCGTGCGCAATGACCTGCTGCCCGGCGGAGAAACTGGCGTTTGTGCTCTCGGCGACCTCGCCGGCCAAGTCGATACCAGCGACCAGGGGAGAGATCCGGGCGACTCCGCCATCGGCAAGCGTCGCCAACGCATCTTTGTAATTGACGCTGGACCACTCGACGCGAATCGCAACCTCGCCGTCGGGGAGATCAGATGAGTTCAGTGTTGCGGTACCTCGCACCACCGTGGTTTTGCCGTCCGCATCGGTTTCCTTCGTGGCGATGAACGCCGGGAAGCTATCGGGAATTTGTGATACCGACATGGAACTCTCCTTGGTCAGAAATCCGAGCAGCCTGCGTCGGACCTGATATGGTAAGTGAACGTAGGAAATAGAAACTATTGCTCGCGAAGGTACTTTTCCAACTCGGCGGCGAGCTCGTCCCCAGTCGGAAGATTCCTGGTGTCGAACGACTCGTCGGCTGTTCGGGCGCCGCCACGTTGTGCAGATTCAGCATCAACCTGTGCTTCGAGGTTGCGAACCATCTCGAGGTGTTCGGGGTTGTTCGCCACCAGTTGGTCGATCTGAGCAATTGCGTTTTGTCCGCTCGCATGAAGTTCGTGCGTGTCGATAACGAGCCCGGTGAGGCGAGTCAGGCAATCGAGAACGGCAGCCGATGCTGCTGGATACGGCATCGTTGCCACATAGTGGGGAACGCGGGCCCAGATACCAACGGCAGGCTTGCCGACGTCGGCGAACCCGCGTTCAAGTGCGGCCTGCATTCCGGCGGGAATCTCAAACGAGGCCTCGACGAAACCGACTCGCTCGGCGAGCTCACTCGTTGTTGCCGTTGAACCCAGGGTGACCGTTCGAGTGTGGGGAGCCGGCGCCGGAAACGCTCCGAACCCAACGCACAAGCGCACGTTCAATCGGGCGGAAATTTCCATGACTGCGGCGACGAAACCGTGCCAGCGAAAATCGGGCTCCGGTCCGGTCATCACGAGAATGTCCTGTCCGACGCTGTCGCGTCCGTGTCGGATCTGCAGGCGCGGCCACTTCAGCGATTCATTGACGCCGTTGATCAAGCGCATGACTGGACGTCTTGCGCGCTGGTCAATGAACTCATCGATATCGAACGTGATGAGTCGATTCGTCCGGATCTGCGCCTTCAGGTGCCCGACGGCGGCGGCCGCCCCGTACCCAGCGTCGATCCATCCGTCGAGGGCCACAATGAGTACGGGATCCTTCAAATCTTTGGGTATTTCGCTATCCCAGGTGTAGAGCGCTGTCATCGGATCTCCAGTTCCATTGCCGCAAGCTGGGCGAGATTGTTCACTTGTTCGTTGTAGACCTCGAAGTCAAACCCGTCGTTCGCCATCGCTCCAGTCTTGTATCGGGTATACACCCCATCAAGGATGCACGCGAGCTTCCAGTACGCAAAGGCAACGTAGAAGTCGATGTCGGAAACGTCGAGCCCGCTGCGTCGTTCATAGGTTGTCAGCATTTCCGCCTTGGTTGCGAAGCCCGCTGCCATTGTGGGAGCAGATCCGAGGGGAGGGTTCGGATCCCCCGGTTCTGGCGAGTAGACGAACAACACGCCGAGATCGGCAAGGGGGTCGCCGAGGGTGCATATCTCCCAGTCGAGCACTGCCACCACGTCGCCGCTCGCATCGACCATGGTGTTGTCGAGGCGATAATCGCCGTGAACAACGCTGACCCCTTGCTGAGTTGGTATGCGCGCAGATAACGTCTCGAAAACCGAATCGACCCGCGGAACCTCGCGAAGCTTCGAAGCGCTGAACTGACTGTGCCAGCGCTTGAGCTGACGTGCGACATAGCCGTCGTGTTTCCCTAGTTGGCCAAGTCCTACGGATTCGACGTCGAGCGCGTGTAGGTCGCCGAGCACCCCCACCAGAGACTGGCTTATCTTTGCTCGGGTCCGAAGCGAAAGCTGCTCGGCGTCTTCCTGTGTTCGCAGGATGAGGCCCTCGGTGAATCTCATCACGTAGAAGGGCCGATCGAGCACGGCGGGATCGTCGCAAAAACCAAGCGCATCGGCGACCGGAACGGAAGTGTCGCGGAGGGCAGAAATGATCCTGAACTCGCGGCCCATGTCGTGCGCCGAGGGCAGGAGGTGTCCAAGCGGTGGACGACGCAGAACGAAAGAGTTTCCGGCGGCGTCGTCGACTCGATAGGTGAGATTGGAACGACCGCCGGCGATCAATGTGTACCGCAGCGGTAGGGTCGCCCCAGGGATTGCTCGCTCGAACCAGGCATCCACGGTGCGGCAGTTGAGACCGGCGCGATCCTCACGCGAACCGAGCGGCAGGTCGTGATCTGTGGCGTGCGAAGGGTCGGCGGACGAGGGCATCAGGTCAAGAACCTACCCGAGCCGTGAGCAGGTAACTTGAGTTGTATGTATTTTGATGTCACCGACGCCTCGTTCGAAGTAGATGTGCTTCACCGTTCGCTTGAGGTCCCTGTGGTGGTGGACCTTTGGGCGCCCTGGTGTGGGCCGTGTAAAACCCTGGGACCGATCATTGAGCGGGTCGTCGACGCCACCGAAGGCAAGGTGGTGCTGGCGAAGGTCAATGTCGACGACAACCCGAGGATCTCCCAGACATTTCAGGTCCAGTCGATTCCGGCAGTCTTCGCCATTCGGGAACGCAAGATCGTCGATACCTTCATCGGGGCGCTTCCGGAGTCGCAGATTCGTGCCTGGGTGGCGAAGTTGACACCGCCCAAAAGTCAGGCGGACATGTTGATCGACGCCGGTTTGGCAAACGGCGACGAGGCCATGCTCTGGCAGGCACTCGATCTCGAACCAGCGAATGCCCGCGCAGTCACCGCCCTCGCCGGAGTTCTCGCCGAAACAGGCCGTGGGCAGGAGGCCCTCGCACTGCTCGCTCGTATCCCGGAAACCTCCGAAACGGCCACCATCGCTGCGCGAGCCCGGCTCGGCGGATCTATTCCCGTCGTGCCCGACGACGTCGGACCATCGGTGGATTCTCATGAGGCGACAGTGGCCGAGTTGGAGTCGCTTCTCGACACCGTGAAAACCGATGACGAGGCTCGCCAGCGATACGTCGATCTCCTGGCCTTGATGGGCGACGATGAGCGCGTCACCGGAATGCGGCGAAAGCTTGCCGCTCGGCTTTATTAGGCAACCAATACCTCCCGAGTCGGTTCTCATGTTGACCAAGCGGGCAATCTTTCGTGTCGGAGCCCCGAGCGACGATCCCGAACTGTTCAGGCGGGTCGGTCCAAAGGGCCACCTGCTCTGGGTCGGTGGGCCTGTACCTCGCGGTGCGGACGCGATCACACTCGGCGCTTGCGTGATCGTCCGGCGAACGGTTGCCATGGGATCGAGCGCCTTCGACGAGCTCTTGCGTCATGAGCAGGTACATGTCGCGCAGTTTCGGGAGCAGGGGCTGGCGCGCTTCGTCAGCGCCTATCTGCGCTCCTACCTCCATTGGCGCCTCCGAGGCTATGGCCACTGGGCTGCGTATCGCCGTATCCCAATGGAGGTCGAGGCGCGCTGGATTGCCTCACAAACGTTGTCGCCAGCCGACGACGCAGCACGTTCGTTGGCATAGGCGCCACGCTTCGGTTTCCAAGGTCGGGGCACGGGAGCGAAGTGCGCGTCGTCCTCGCAAATCTGCCTCTTGGACCGAATAATCGCCACGGACGGCGGCCATGTCGAATACGTTCGAGTCACCTCTTCGGCGGTCAGCTCTTCCCCTGGTACATCTTCGCCAGGCGCCACGAAGATTATCGTTGGCGCTGCGCCTTCGTGTGGGAGAAAACCCTATGGGCAAGCAAGAAGAACGTGCGGAGATACCGTTCCCACGAGCGAACAGGGTTGATCCCCTCATCCGACCGATCGCCAAGCCGTCGCCCGTCGATCAATTGCAGGTCGCGACAGCGAAGTTGTTCAAACGGATGCGAGATCGCTTCTCGTTGGGCCCGACCCAACGGCACCTTCTGATCGCAGTGTTCGTGGTGTCTGGTTTGAGTGCGACTGCAGCTATTGCGTTTACCGTAGGTGCAGATATTAAAGCGTCATCGCTTGGACGTCGCGATTTCGCCGCTTCTTCACAACCTCCTCTGGGAACACTTCCGCTCATCGGGTCGGCTGCAACGTCGCTGCGACAACGCGAAGCCGAGTCGTCGGCGGGTCCATCGAGTCGGTCACTGGGGCCGACTCAAACGACGCTACCGGCGAACTCCTCCCAAACGTCGATCGCAACCATCGCCGTTCATGCCGCAGGGGCCGTGGAGTCGCCGGCGGTCTACAACCTTCCGGCTGGTGCGCGAGTGGACGATGTGATCAGCGCAGCTGGAGGGCTTGGTCCCGACGCCGACCCCGACGCAATAAATCTTGCTGCCCATGTCGGTGATGGTGAACGAGTCTTCGTGCCGCGACGCGGTCACCAGGTCCCTCCCGTACAAACCGGTACCAGTGCGGTCGGGGAACGTACCGAAGGCGCTGCAGGGGCAGTGGCGGGCGCCGCACTCAAGAAGGTCATCGATCTCAATACCGCAAGCGTCGAGGAGCTCGATACCCTTCCCGGGATTGGACCGGCGACGGCGGCAAAGATCATTGCCTATCGAACCCGTGTCGGGCGCTTTCGAAGTGTTGCGCAACTCCTCGAGGTTCGCGGCATCGGCGCCGCCAAACTGGCGTTGCTTCGCGCTCGACTTCTCGTTTGACCGACACCGAGGCTCTCGTGGCTCCGCCTGCCCATCGAAACGAGGCGATCCAAAAAGAAGCTCCGGTTGCGTTTCGAACGTCGGAGTTCGTCGGTGCGGCGATCACCCTTGGGCTCGTCGCCCGGTTTCGCCCGTCGTCGCTACTCGTATGTGTACCTATGATTGCCGGGTTCATTGCGTGGGGGGTTAAGCCGGCGGGTCGGGCGAGGAGTCGACCGATGTTGACGAAACTAGCGTTCGTTTGCAGCGCTGCGCTATTGGTTGGGTTCCGGGCGAATGTACTGCTCGGAAGCCTTACGGCGGAGCGCGGGCCGATCTCGTTTCGTGCCACCCTTCGCAGCGATCCTGTTTCCGCGAATGGAGTCACGTCGGTGATCGCCGACGTCGGCAGTGACCGGTACCGGTTCGTGGGCCGAGGATTCGAGGGGGCGGCGTTTCGTAACCTGCAAGCAGGTGAGCGAATGATTGGTCGCGGTTCGATACGCTCGGTCCCGCTGCGGTCATGGCGGATCGCAAAGGGCCTCGTTGGCGATATAGACGTCGCGTCGATTTCGTACACATCGCGGGGCAGTCTTGTCGCCAGGTTTTGCAACGCCTTGCGACGCACACTGCTGGCCAGTGCCCGGCATTTCGAGCCCACCGATCGCGCGTTGTTCTCGGGTTTCGTCCTCGGCGATGCGCGCGAGCAGCGGGTCTGGGTGACTGACGAATTTCGTGCCTCGGGTCTCACCCACCTTCTCGTGGTTTCTGGGCAGAACGTGGCGTTTGTACTGGCCTTGTTGAAACCCCTGCTCGGGCGTTTTCGGCGCCAGCCGCGGCTGGTGCTTGTCCTGGGTGTGCTGGCGCTGTTTGCGGCCGTGACACGGTTCGAACCATCCGTGCAACGTGCTGCGGTGATGGCAGCGCTCTCCAGCGGCTCCCTTACGCTCGGCCGTCCGCAGGGAACGTTGCGGATACTTGCGGCGACCGTGTGCGTACTTTTGATGTACAACCCGCTGCTTGCCTGGTCGGTTGGATTTGGACTCTCGGTCGGCGCCTGCACCGGCCTGGCGGTTCTTACGCCGCGCTTGGAGTGCCTTCTCCGCGGGCCGACATTCCTCCGTGGTCCACTGGCAACAACAATCGGGGCGCAAGCCGGCGCGTCGCTGGTGATGGTACCGATCTTCGGTGGGGTGCCTGTCGTGTCGTTATTGGCAAATCTCGTTGCCCTTCCGGCTGCCGAGCCCATCATGACGTGGGGAATCGCCGTTGGTATGCCGGCCGGCTTGCTCAGCCGATTCCTGGGTCAGTGGCCGGCTCGGGTCGTGCACGTACCAACCCAGTGGTGCTTGTGGTTCGTTCGCGTCGTCGCTCGTATCAGCGCACAGCTTCCGCTCGGAAACGTCACGCTCGTTCACTGCGGCATTGGTTTGGTGTTGCTGCTCGCCATGAAGCGTCGAGCGTCGAAATCCGCCGTAGCAACACTGGGCATACTTCTTTTTGCGATTCCTGCCATCGTCGGCTGGATTACCCCACCGCCGAAAGGCGGCGGAGAGGGGGGCTCGTTCGTGCTGTTCGGCGTTGAGGGTCGTGTGGCGCGCCACGTCGATGTGTTGATTCTTGACCACGGCACGTACTCGCTGGACGTTCTTGCCGAACTGCGTCATGAAAGGATCCGTGCAATTGACCTCGTGATTGTGCGCTCGGGTGGTCGCCTGCAACGCGACGTCCTCCAGGCCATCGAGGCTCGCCACGACATTGGTGCGGTGCTGGTTGCCGAGCGTTCCTTCGCCGGACCAGTTCGTCCGGTGATCGAAGCGAGAACTCAGATGATCGTGCGAGCGGGCCGCCAGCTTGTCGAGGTCGTGGCGATCGACAGTGGTCGTCTGCAAGTTCGGGTCTCGCCACGTTGAAAGAGTTGGTGCGTGAACGGCGAGAAGCGGTTTGCAAGGTCGACTAACTTCGGGCGCGTGGCTGTCGCATTGGTGAGTTTGGTCCGGGGCGAAGATCCCACCCTGTTGAACGATGTCGTTCGGTCCTTGATCCACGAGGCCGCAGGCGGCGAGGATCTGTCGCTGGGACTCGACGACTTTTCGAGCGAGGACTACGAGATAGCCGCTGCGGTCGACGCAGCCCAGACACCACCGATGTTCACTTCCAAACGTGTCGTGGTAGCGCGCGGAATCGGTCGTTTTTCCACAACGGACATGGAGAGCTTGCTCGCCTATCTCACACAGCCGTGCCCGACGACGATCATGATCTTGACGGGGGGCAGTGGTGTCGTCGCCAAAAAGGTCGTGGATGCGATCAAAAAGGTTGGTTCGGTGGTCGACTCCGGAGCGCCGAGTGGAAAAGCTCGCTCGAGTTGGGTTGGTGAGCGGCTGGCCGAATCGTCGCTTCGATTCGACGGTCGGGCAACGCAGCGCCTCGCTGAGCACCTGGGCGACGACCTTGGCCGCCTTGCCGGAATTCTCAGCGTTCTCGCTGCGGTATACGGCGACGGCGCCCGGATTGGTGTCGTGGAACTCGAACCGTTCCTCGGTTCTGCGGGGTCGGGAGCACCTTGGGACCTCACCGACGCGATAGATCGCGGGGATACAAGCGCTGCGTTGGACCAACTGGCCCGTCAGGTCGGGGCCGGGGAGCGACATCCCCTTCAAGTCATGGGGTCGCTCCAAGCACACTTCTTGCGAATTCTGCGCCTTGACGGAGCGGGCTGTCGAGACGAAACAGACGCCGCGAAAGCGCTCGGGATGACCGGAAGTACGTTTCCTGCGAAGAAGGCCCTTGCGCAGAGTCGACGGCTTGGTTCGAACGGAATCGCTCGAGCGGTTGCGCTCCTGGCCCAGGGGGACCTCGATCTGCGTGGCCAACGCGACATTCCCGGCGACGTCGTACTTGAAGTTCTCGTGGCCCGACTCTCCAAATTGGCGGTCGGCCCCTCTCGCCGATGAACCCCACGATGGCGCCGACTTCCGTTGGTAGACGCGAAGCGACCCCCGCTGGTGTCACAAGCGAGGGTCGTCGGTACCGCCGAAACATCCGGCAGGAATTTGGCGAGGTGCTACTAGGAGCTGGAAGTGACGCGCTTCATGAGTTTCGACTTGCGGTTGGCGGCCTGGTTCTTGTGGATGACGCCTTTGGCCGCTGCCTTGTCGAGACGCTTGATCGCGAGGCGCAACGCATCGGTTCCGTCCTCGGTCCCGATGCTTTTTATCGCGGTCTTCACGCGTGTCTTGAGCTCGCTGCGGACGGCTTTGTTCCGCTCCTGAGCCTTGGCGTTGGTGAGGATTCGTTTCTTCTGGCTCTTGATGTTGGCCATGGTCTGTTCGAGCCTGTTCTTCCTGTCACCGCAATGGGTGAGTTACGTTCAATAACGAGCGTCAAAGACTAGCAGTCTCCAGCCAGTAACCCGGTATGGGTCGCCGGACCCGTAGAATGATCGTTCCCCAGAGGGCCCAAACGTCATTTATGGATATCTCCACCATCCGCAACTTTTCCATCATTGCGCACATCGACCACGGCAAGTCGACGCTCAGCGACCGCATTCTTGAGTTGACGGGAGCCGTCGACGCTCGAGAGATGCGGGCGCAGTACCTCGACTCGATGGACATCGAGCGTGAGCGCGGGATCACCATCAAAGCCCAGAACGTTCGGGTGCAGTGGAAGGGCCACACCCTGCACATGATCGACACGCCTGGTCACGTGGACTTTGGGTACGAAGTATCGCGTTCGCTCGCCGCGTGTGAAGGGGTCGTTCTCGTTGTTGATGCGGCGCAGGGCATCGAGGCCCAAACGCTCGCCAACTGCTACCTAGCCTTGGAAAACGATCTTGAGATCGTTGCCTGCCTCAACAAAATCGACCTGCCCGCTGCAGACCCCGATCGCTACGCAGCAGAGATCGAGAAGGTGCTTGGCATCGCGGCCACCTCCATTTTGCGACTCAGCGCGAAGTCGGGCGTCGGTGTTGCGGAACTCCTCGACGCGGTGTGTGAACGGATTCCGCCCCCGCTGGGTGATCGCAACGCGCCGCTGCAGGGCCTCATATTCGATTCAGCGTACGACGCGTATCGCGGGGTCGTCAGCGCGGTGCGCGTAATGAACGGCGTGCTGCGCTCCGGCGATCAGGTGTTCTACATGAACGCGAAAGGTCGCCACGACGCCGAAGAGGTCGGGGTCCGCTCGCCGGTCAATCTGCCGGTGAAGGAGCTCGGCCCCGGCGAGGTCGGTTACATCATCTGTGGAATCAAATCGGTGGCCGAGGCTCGATCGGGTGAAACAATCACCACGTACCAGAAGCCTGCCGAAGTTGCGCTCGACGGTTACAAGCAGCCGAAGCCCATGGTGTTTTGCGGTCTCTATCCGATCGATGGTGACGACTTCTCGCTGCTGCGCGAATCATTGGAGAAAATGCAGCTCAGCGATGCATCGATCACCTATGAGCCCGAGACCTCGGGTGCCTTGGGATTCGGTTTCCGCTGCGGGTATCTGGGTCTGTTGCATATGGAGATCGTTCGGGAGCGCCTCGAACGAGAGTTCAACCTCGCGCTGATCGCAACTGCACCAAGCGTGGAGTACCGGGTGACGATGACCAACGGTGAGGTCATCAACGTCGAAAACCCGTCTGCGTGGCCAGCGACCACGAACATCGCAACCGTAGAAGAGCCCTACTTCCGGGCGAGCATTCTTACGCCCACCGAATACACCGGCACGATCATGGAGTTGTGCCAGGGACGGCGAGGGGAGATGGTGAAGATGGAGTATCTCTCTGCCGAACGCGTTGAGATGATCTATCGCATTCCGCTTGCCGAGGTTGTCGTCGACTTCTTTGACTCGCTGAAGTCTCGGACGAAGGGTTACGCGTCGCTCGACTACGAACCTGACTCCTACCGGGAGTCGCAGCTCGTCAAGCTCGACATTCTGATGAATTCGGTTCCCGTGGACGCGTTTTCGTCGATCATCCATCGTGCAAAGGCCGACGACTACGGACGTCGTATGTGCGCAAAGCTTCGTGAACTTATTCCGCGTCAGATGTTCGACGTGCCGATTCAGGCAGCGATCGGTGGACGGGTCGTGGCCCGCGAAACGGTGAAGGCCCGCCGCAAGGACGTGTTGGCGAAATGCTACGGCGGCGATATCAGCCGAAAGCGCAAACTTCTGGAAAAGCAGAAGGAAGGCAAGAAGAAGATGAAGTCCATCGGTCGAGTTGAAGTGCCCCAAGAGGCCTTTATCTCTGCGCTGCGGCTCGACGATTAGCGGCAGTTCGCTAACTGACACAGCGCAAAGGCCCCGTTGTTCGTACCAAGGCCGATCAAGAGGAGCTCCCATGCCACATCCAACCGAACCCACAAACCCGACGTCGTATGAGTGGCTACAACATCACGAATACGTTTCGTTGACGACGTTCAAAAAGTCGGGCGAACGGGTCGCGACTCCGGTCTGGTTTGCGACCGCTGGCGGCAAGATCTACCTCTACAGCGAACTCCATGCCGGAAAGATGAAGCGGGCTCGAAATAATCCTCGCATTGAGGTGGCGCCGTGCACCTTTCGCGGGGCTGTCCGCGGGCCTAGCGTCGCAGGGACGGCTGCCGAGCTCGGCGCCGATCAGGCGAAGTTCGTTCACGACCTCCTGAACAGGAAATACACCTGGAAGAAGCGACTTATCGAACTTGGGACGCTGATCCCTCACAAGCTAAAACTCCGTTCCGCCACCTCCGATGGGTTCCTCGAAATCACCCTCGACTGACCGCGAGTCCAGCGACTCGTCGCAATGGCCGATACAGTCTCACGGGTGAGCGACGCAGGGCGAACGGTAGTGGTGGTGGGGAGCGCGAACGCTGACCTGGTGGTCAACGCTCCGAGATTTCCTCAGCCCGGCGAAACCATCCTGGGAACTGGTTTCGCACTGCATCGAGGCGGGAAAGGAGCGAATCAGGCAGTAGCTGCGTCGCGAGCAGGCGGCTCGGTGGTAATGATCGCCCGCCTTGGCAATGATCCGAACGCCGCGATGCTGCGCGAAGGCCTACAGCACGACAAGGTGTTCGACCGTTTTGTCGGCAATTGCAAGCACGACCCGTCGGGGACGGCGCTGATCACCGTCGACGCTACGGGTGAGAACACGATCGTTGTCGTCCCGGGGGCGAACGCGTTGCTCCGACCGGTTCATGTGGAAGATGCGGCCGACGCCGGTGTGTTTGCGACGGCGAAGGTCGTCTTGGCTCAGCTCGAGGTTCCTCTGGAAACCGTGATTCGGGCGTTCGAGCTCGGGCGGGAATCGGCGGCCCTCAACGTTTTGAACGCCGCGCCGGCGCAAGACTTGCCGGAGTCGTTGCTGGCGGTCGTCGACGTGTTGGTGGTGAACGAGCATGAACTCGCGATCGTGACATCGACCGATGATCGTGATAATGCCATCGCCAAAGCGAGGTTGTCAGTCCAATGGGTTGTCCTCACGTTGGGATCGCAAGGCGCACGAATCGTTGGTCCCGACGTCGACCTCAGCGCGGCGGCACATGAGGTGAGCGTTGTCGACACGACTGGCGCAGGGGACGCGTTCTGCGGAGCGTTCTGTGCGGCGCTTGCATCGGGGCTCAATCCAGCGGCAGCCCTTCTGGAGGGTAACGCCGCAGGGGCGCTTGCGACGACGATCGCCGGGGCCCAGCCTTCGTTGCCAACCGCTGAAGCGATCGCGGCCCTCCTCCGTGACGCGGTCGGGTCAGCGTGACACACGCGTTCGTCCTCGGCGCAGCACTTCAGTCGTTCGAAGGTCTGCTGTCGGGATCGATATCTGCAGCGACGCCGATTCTGCTCGTTGCCTTAGGTGGTATGTATACATATTATTCCGGGGTGTTTAATATCTCGATGGAAGGAATGATGCTTTGCGGCGCGTTTGGGGCTGTCGCTGCCGCCCATGGAACACAGAATTGGCTTTGGGGATTGATGGGAGGAATCGCGGGCGCATCGATTCTCGGTTTGATGTTTGCCCTGTTCGTTGTCGGTCTGCGGGTTGATGAGTTCGTGACAGGAATCGCGTTGAACCTCGCGGCGGCTGGTGCCACTACCTTCGCGCTCCGACGAACCTACGGTGTGGCTGGTGCCTTCAGCGGGTCGGCGGATCAGCCCATTCCCGCTCTTCCTCGCCTGTCGCTCGGTCCGATATCTCGAACCCCCATCGTGAGGGCGATATTCAGTGGCCATACGATTTTGGACTGGCTCGCCCTCGGGCTCGTAGCGTTTTCTCTGGTGCTGGTGTTTCGTACACGATTCGGACTTCGGTTACGTGCCGCGGGATTCAGCGGACCGAGCCTCAACGCCAGTGGTGTGTCGACGCATGCAATTCGACTCTGGTCAATTGGGATTTGTTCGGTTCTTTGCGGACTCGGCGGTGCGTTTCTTTCGCTTGGATACCTTCAAGTTTTCGGCGAGAACATGAGCAACGGTCGGGGCTGGATTGCGCTTGCCGCAATTGTCGTGGTTAAGGGTCGCCCGACCGGGATTGCGCTCCTGTGCGGCTTGTTTGGGCTCGCGAGCTCGCTCGGGTTGAAGGCACAGGCGCTCCATATCCCCCCGCAGTTTTCGGAGATGCTTCCCTCTCTCGCCACACTTGGAGCGCTTGGCGTCTACGCGCATCGTAGGAAGATGCAACGAGCGGTGTCGGCGTGGTCGCAACGGTGACTCTCACCATCGGCGAACGCGAGGATGTTCGAGCCTTTATGCGTCGAATGTTTCGTGAAGGGCTGCCCCACGACCGCAGGGACGTCGCGATGACATGGACGCCAGCCGATTTTGCTTCGCAGTCACGTGAACAGATGCTGTTTGGTTTTTGGGGCGCGGAAGTTCCGGGCTCCGGGGCGTGGGACGCGATGTTTGTCGGTGCGTTCGTGTCCAAGGCCGATCTTGGCTTCGAAGTCGGCCACGCGGAACCGATCTTGCGCGAGGGACTCGCCGCCCGCCAGCACGGTGACATTGATCGGTGCGTGTGCCTTGGTGACGACCTACTCGAGGCTCTCGATACGGCCCCCCGGATTGAGCAGCACACTGCACATGCGTACCGGTGGCGGCCAATGTTTCGCTCACATGCAACACTTCCGGGTCGGCTTTCCCTCGATTGGGCAGAACGGGTTCGCGCCGGATGGATCGGCCAACTTGCGGGTGCTGCGTTCGGGGGCCCGTTCGAAGGATGCAGCGGGCAAGCCATCGAAAAGCTCTACGGATCGGTCAATCGCTACGTGGGGCGTCCCGACACCCTCAACGATGACTGCGTTTATGAGTTGCTGGCTCTTGACGTTCTCGAAACTGTAGGTCGGAGCGCCTCTCCGGCCGATTTCGGGGTGATGTGGAAGGATCGCCTCGAGTTTGCCTGGTCCGCAGAATGGATCGCCCTGGAGAACCTGAAAGAGGGGATCACTGCGCCGCGCAGCGGTTGGCGTCGCAATCCAATGCACGATTGGGTTGGCGCACAGATGCGGGGGATGGTTTTTGGACTCGTGGCGCCGGGTTGGCCTCTCGAAGCGGCAAGGCTTGCCCAACTCGAAGCGTCGGTCAGCCACGTGGGGAGCGGCATCGACGCCGGTGTGTTCAGCGCAGTCTTGACCTCGTACGCGTTCGTCCACGAAAACGTCCGTGACATCGTTCGGGCGTCCGTGGCGTTGTTCTCCGGGACCGACAGTGAATTCAGCGCAGTGATTCGGTCCTGTCTTGATGTGTGTACTCGAACCACAGACGGCGACGTCGCCCGAATCGAGTTGCTTGCCCGCTTCGAGGAACGCTACTGGATTCACTCCTTTCCAAACATCGCCGCCGTCCTAGTTGCGCTTTGGTTCGGCGAGGGCGACTTCACGCGTTCGATGGCGATCATCGCGAAGTGCGGGCTTGATTCGGACTGTAACGGTGGTCTGGTTGGGACGATCCTCGGCGTGATGAACGCTTCTGTGCCGTCGTGGTGGGCGAATCCATTGGAAGGACGACTCGATACGTACGTTGCATCGATCGGCACCGTGGCCATCGAGACGGTTGTGCATCAAACGGTGCAGGTTGGCGAAGCACTGCGATTCAGTGCGCGTTGAGCAACACCGGGGGCCTCGCGAAAGCGACACGTCGCAGTGTGTCGCAGCATGTCGCAGCGTGTCGCAGCGTGTTGTTAGGAGTTGGCCCCGCCGTCGACGATGATGCTTTGACCGGTCATATACGAGCTCGCGTCCGAGATGAGAAAGGCGAGCGCCCCATCGAGTTCTTGTTCGCGGCCCACGCGGCCGAGCGGAATCTGTTGGGCGAACGCAGCAACGCGATCGGGATGGCTCGTGAGTTCCGAGGTCATCTCGCTCGGGAACATCCCGGGGCACAGGGCATTGACGCGAACGTTGTATCTGGCCCATTGCAGTGCAAGCTCGCGGGTGAGCCCGACGAGCCCCGTCTTCGCTGCGACGTACCCGGCCTGGGGAAGCATTGGGCTGCTTCGGTGACCGGCCGTTGAAGCAACCATTACGATGCAGCCGTTCGTGGCTCGGAGATGGGCAAGCGCGGTACGCGCCAGTTCGAACGGCGCCACGAGATCGATGGCAAGAATCTCACGGAAGTCGGCGGTTGTTTCTCGCGCCGCGGGAAGTGTGTTGGTGATTCCGGCGTTCGCGACGATGCCATCGAGGCGCCCGAAGCGCTCCACGGTCGCCGCCACCAGCTGTTCGTTCGCTCCCTCGACGCCGACGTCACACGTCACCGCAACCGACGACGTGAGGCTTGCCGCCAGTGCCTCGATCCGGTCGACTCGGCGAGCGGCGAGAACGACCGAGGCACCGAGGCCATCGATGACCCGGGCAAACCGCGCGCCCAGTCCTGAGCTTGCGCCGGTAACGATCACCACTCGACCGTCGAGGCGAAACGTGGACGTCGGGTCGAAGCGGTCAGTCATCCTCGAAGGTTACCGGTGCGCTAACTTCGGATGCGAGTTTGTGTTGGCCGCCCGGCTGACAGCTGGAGCAACGTTATGAAACGCATCGCCGGTGTCATCGCAGTCTTGTTTGCTGTTGGTTCGCTCAACGGGTGTAGCAAGGAAAAGTCGAGCGTCGATACATCCCCAATCACCGAAGCTGCAGCAGACGCATCAGGCCCGACGCAAGCCGCTGGCGATGCCGTTTCGGGAACAAATTCGCTGTCTGGTAAAACCGTCGTTTATCTGATCAACGGCGCGCTCGGCGACAAGGGTTTCTACGACTCCGGACAACAGGGCCTGAAGAATCTCGAAAGCTCGTTCGGAGTGAAGACGCGCACGCTCGAGGCAAACTTTGACGCTGCGAAGTATGAGGCCTTGGTCGAGGCGGCGTTCGAAGAAGGCGACGTTGTGTTTGCGATCGCCTACGGGTTTGAGCACGCGTTGAAGGCAGCAGCAAAGGCGCATCCCGAGGTTCCAGTGATTAACCTCGACTTCGATATTGCGGATAAGGACGGCAACATTACGAGCGTCGACTTCATCGAAGAAGAATCGGCATATCTGGCTGGAGTTGTCGCTGGACTCACAACCGTCGAGGCGTCGATCCCGGGAACGAACCCCGACAAAAAAGTTGGTGTCGTGAGCGGTGATACCGACCCCGTCACGTCAAGTTTTATGTTCGCGTATGAAAACGGTGTGAAGTCGGTTGACTCGTCGATCGTGGTCGAGCGAAAGTCGCTGGGCGGTGCATGGGACGATCAGGCGAAAGGCAAACAAGCTGCTGAGCAGCTCTACGACGCCGGGTCTGACGTTGTGTTCCAGGTGGCAGCAGCCGCGGGACTTGGTGTTCTACAGGCAGCAAAGGAAAAGGGTCGATTTGCGATTGGCGTCGACGCGAATCAAAACGATATCCAGCCCGGTCACGTGATCGCTTCCGACATCAAGAACGTAGGCGGCTCAATCGAAAAGATTGCGGGCTCCATTGCCGATGGAACGTTTGAGAGGGGTGCAGTTCTTTCCTACGGAATAGCAGCCGGAGGCGTCGATCTCGATCTGTCCGCATCAACTCCGGTTCTGCCAGAAACGATTGCTGGAAAGGTCAGCGAGCTGCGATCCAAGATCATCGACGGGTCGTTGGCCGTCGAACGGTACAAGCCATAACTACCCAGCGGGCGAGTGCGTCAATGCCACGCCATCATTACGGAACATGACGGGACCTGACGGCCACGTTTCGGCACCGCTGATCTCCTTTCGTGATGTCACGAAGGTGTATCCGGGGCCGGTGATTGCGATCGATTCCGTGACCGTTGATGTTGACCCGGGCACCATTCATGCCTTTGTCGGTGAGAATGGCGCGGGCAAAAGCACGCTCATGAAGGTGCTCAGCGGCGAGGTTCGTGCAGACCGAGGCGAGATTGCGCTCAATGGGACCTCGGTCCGGTTCGCCTCCCCGCGTGATGCCATGCAGCGCGGCGTCGGAATCGTTCATCAGGAGATTCTCCTCATCAATGAACTCACGGTGTGGGAGAACGTGGTGCTCGGAGCAGAGCCGATCACGAACGCCCGACTGCTTGACAGCGCACGCGGGAGGTCCTTGGTGCAATCGAGCATCGACCGATTCGGACTTGAACTCGACGCGAACGCAGTTGTTGGCGACCTTTCGGTGGCAGCGCGCCAAAAGACGGAGATCTGCAAGCTCCTGCATCGCAACGTTTCGGTTTTGATCTTGGACGAGCCGACGGCGGTTCTCACCCCGCACGAGATTCCGAAATTCTTCGATGAGCTTCGACGGCTCGCCGCCAATGGTCGAACGATCTGCTTTGTCTCTCATCATCTGGACGAGGTGATGGAGCTCAGCGGCCGGGTTTCCGTTCTTCGTGACGGTCGCCTCATAAAAACGGTCGCGACATCGCACACCAACATCGCAGAACTCACCCTGCTGATGGTCGATCGAGATGTCGTCGTTACGAAGCAGCGGGCCGCCAAACGCTTCGGTGAAGGGGTGCTGCGCATCGAAGGCGTGGACGTTGACTCTGAGAGGAACCGATTCGGCCCGATCGACCTACTGGTGCGTTCCGGGGAAATCGTTGGGGTCGCAGGCGTTGAAGGGAACGGACAACGTGAGCTCGTCGAAGTCATCGTTGGCGCGCAAATGTCAACCGGTGGTCGGATTCAGGTTGGCGATGTCGATGTGACCGATCTTGAAATCCTCGAACGCCGCCGTCACATCGCGTATGTGCCCGCAGAACGCAAAACAGCAGGAGGCTCCGTTGGCTCTTCGGTGGTCGAAAACACGTTGATGACGCATCACCGGCTCAATCGAGGCTTTTCTCGATTATGGGGCCTGTTTGTGAACTGGCATCGGTCTCGCGAGTTCGCAGAGGAGGTTCGGACGCGATTTGACGTGGAGATGAAGTCTGTTTCGCAGCTCCTGGGATCACTGTCGGGAGGCAACCAGCAGAAGGTGATTCTGGGACGGGAGCTATCAATGCACCGTCCACTTACTATCCTCGATCAGCCAACTCGCGGACTCGACGTCGGCTCTGTCGAATACGTTCACAACTCGATCCTCGACGTTCGAAGCGCCGGGGGCGCGGTGCTTCTGGTGAGCTCTGACCTTGAGGAGCTGCTTCGCCTAAGCGACTCGATTGTCGTGCTGTTTCGGGGTCGCATCGTCGACATCCTCGCAGCATCCGACGCGACGCTTTCCCGAATTGGCGCTTCCATGTTGGAAGGCGTCGCCCCATGAATCGGCGCAGCGATGCGGGTATCGCCCTTTTCGCTCTCGTGCTTGCCTTTGCTTTCGCCGCGATCGTGGCGCAGTCGCTCGGTTACCCATCGATGAGCGCCTATGGCGCCCTCACCCGATACAGCGTCGGTTCCTTTGACAAGATCGCAATCACGTTGAACAACGCCGTTCCGCTTCTGCTCACCGCGAGCTCGGCAGCCATTGCATTTGCATCTGGTCCGGTGAATCTTGGTCAACCCGGCCAGGTTCTCATGGGAACGCTCGCTTCGACGTTCGTCGGTCTCACTGTGTCCTTGCCTGCGGTGTTGGAAGTGCCTCTGCTGCTCGTTGCTGGGGCGTCGGCCGGTGCGTTGTGGGCGCTCGTAGCTGCGTTCACCCGACGCCGGTTCGCGATGGACGAGTTCATCGTGACGCTCATGCTGAATGAGCTCGCCCGGCTGTTCAGCGACTGGGCGATTTCGCGTCCGCTCCAAGACCCGGCAGCAGGGTCCGTATCCACGGAGGCAATTTCGAGCCGGGGATTCTTGCCGGTGATCGTAGGAAAGCTCAACGCAAGCGTGCCGTTGACGTTCACCATCGTTTTGCTCTGTGCGCTTATCTTTTATCGAAGTGTGCCCGGCTACGAGTGGCGTGTTGGTGGAAAGGCGCCCTTGTTCGCACGTCTCGGCGGGATCGCTATCGAGCGGAACTTCTCTCGTGTGATGGGGCTGACCGGAGCGTTGAGCGGACTCGCCGGCTCGATTCTCGTGATGGCCGGACCGCACAAGTTCATCAAGGGTCTTTCTGGCAACTACGGCTGGGACGGGGTGATGATCGCAGTTGTCGCTGCGAACGGTCTGTTTGCCTGTGTTCTCTACGGCCTCCTTTTCTCTGCCTTGCAGACCGGAGCGATTGGGATGCAGATCCGTACCGACGTTCCATCGGAGTTCTCCCAGATACTGCAAGCGGTGATTGTCCTCATCGGTGTGGCGGCTCGAGGGACGATTCGGTCAACGTTTCAAACGCTTCGAGCCCGAAACCTCGCTCAAAGACGTCAGGGGTGACCGGGGGTCGCGAAAGGGGGAGCGAAGGGTAGGACCCGATTCCGCCCCAGCCGCCGTTGCATCATCGTGGACGCCATGACCACAACCTTCACCACCGCATCCGCCAAAACTCCAAACCTGTATCGAAGCACCACCGACCGCAAGATTAAGGGCGTTTGCGGCGGACTCGGCGAACGTTTCGGCTGGGACGTCAGCCTCGTCCGGATCGGCTTTGTCCTCGCCACGATTTTCCTCGGGGTTCAGGTTTCGGGTGTGTTCTTCTTCAGCTACCTGATCGCTGCTCTCGTGTTGAACGACAAACCAGCGCCGACGCCCTACGCGACCCCGATCGTCGTTACGGTGACCGATGAAGACCTACTCCTGTAGCAACTCAAATGGCCTGATGGCCAGTTGATTCGAACGAACGGGCGAGCCGTCTGGTGCGCCCGTTCGTCGCGTCGGGGTTCGGTTCGCTCAGGACGGGCGTTCCCGGTCAGAATACGGCTATGGCAATTGACTTCAGCCTCTCACCGGAACTCGAAGAGCTCCGGCTCCGCGTTCGTACCTTTGTCAATGACGTCGTGAAGCCTGGCGAAGCCCAGATCTACGACGGCCGTCTCGACGAGACCGACCGGAAGGGCTACGTCGAGGTACTGCTGGGGATGCGGAAAAAGGCGTTCAAAGAGGGGTTGTGGTTGCCACATATGCCTGAGGAATGGGGCGGGATGGGCCTGGGTCACGTGCAACTCGCCATGGTGCAGGCCGAGGCCGCCAAATCGAGTTATGGCCCGTGGGTTCTCAACTGTCAGGCGCCCGATGAAGGCAACATGCACACGCTGTTGCACTGGGGGAGCGAAACGCAAAAGGAAACGTACCTTCGTCCGCTGTGCGAGGGAAAAGCGCAGTCCTGTTTTGCGATGACCGAACCCGAGGTCGCCGGTTCGGACCCAACGCTGATCCGGACGCTCGCCGTTCAAGACGGTGATGAGTGGGTGATCAACGGGCACAAGTGGTTCATCTCCGGAGCGGAACGGGCCAAGTTTGCGATTCTCATCGCTCGTACGGAAGATGATCCCGATCTTCCTCAGGCGGCGAACACTGCGTTCATCGTCGACATCCCGAGCGAGGGGTGGATCAACAAACGACAGATCTCCACGATGCACGGATCTACCGGTCACAACGAGATCGTTATCGAAGACCTACGTGTGCATAGCGATCGGATGCTCGGTGGACGGGGCCAGGGTCACATGCTCGGCCAATACCGGCTTGGGCCTGCTCGGCTTGCGCACTGTATGCGCTGGATCAGCCAGGCAGAAACTGCGCTGGATCTCATGGTGGGTCGATCGCTCGATCGATACAGCCACGGTTCGATACTGGCCGAGAAGCAGGGCGTCCAGTGGATGATCGCCGATTCAGCAATGGAGCTGTACCAGTGCAAGCTGATGGTCTTGCATGCGGCCTACAAGATCGATCGAAAGGAAGACTTCAAATCGGAGGTGTCGATGGCGAAGCACTTTGTAGCGAATTCGCTGAATCGCATCATCGATCGTGCGATTCAGGTCCACGGCGCACTCGGATACTCCAACGACACCCCGCTTGCCCACATGTTCCAGCAGGCTCGATGGGCGCGCTTCGCCGATGGGGCCGACGAGATTCATCAGATGCGAATCGCCGAGCGGACCATTGCGGCGTACCGAGATCACGGTACGACCAAAGCTGCGACCGGAAACCTTCCGGTGTAGCCGAGCGCCTATTTACGCAAAAAACCTCGACACCGGGTACCTTGAGGCACATGTCCTACGCCGACGACCGTCCCATCCATGACGCCGACGCCCATCTCATGGAGCTGCCCGATTTCCTCTCCGCGTTTGCGGACCCAAAAGTCCGAGACCTTCTGCCGAAGCTGCATCTCGAAATCCTCAAACCTGGTGAAGCAAGTTCGTTCGAAAAATACGACGCAATGCACAAGGATCCGGCGTTTCGCGCCGACGATCGCAGCCAGATCATGCTGCGAAAGAACTACCTGGCGACAGGATCGTTCGTTCCCGAAGATCGACCGGCAGCGCTCGATCTTTTAGGGTTTTGCAGTCAGCTGATCTTCAACACGTTCTCGTCGGGTCCTTTCACCGAACTTGAGACCGACGTTTCATCCGCCGGCCTCGACGTCATCTACGGTTCGGCTCGCGCGCACAATCGCGCTATGCAGGCGTTCTGTAGCGTCGACCAGCGTCTGCTCTCCACTATGTATGTTCCGTTAGCATCCTTCGAGCTTTCGGTAGCGATGGCGCAGGAGTGTGTTGACATGGGGGCGGCAGCCCTGCTCATCTCGAGTGCGTGTCCGGCCGAGCATTCACCGAGCCATATCGAACTCGATCGAGTTTGGGCAATTGCGCAAGATGCCGGTGTGCCAATCGTGTTTCATGTTGGCGGCGCGGGCCAGCTGTTGAGTCCGAGCTACTTCAAAAATGGCATGCCCCCTGTCCCTGATTTCCACGGTGGGGCCGAAAACTTCCGAAGCATCGACTACATGGCGATTCCGTACTGGCCGATGCAAACATTAAGTACGCTTTTGTTCGATGGTGTGCTCGATCGTTTTCCTCGACTGAAATGGGGCGTCATCGAGCAGGGCGCAAGTTGGCTTCCGGGATGGATGCGAAACCTTGACGCCGCATACGGAGCATTTCGAAAGAACGAAGAACGGTTGCAAAAGCTTCGTGCCAAGCCGAGCGAGATCGTCCGTCAGCAAGTCCGCGTTACGCCGTACCCTCACGAAGATGCGGGGTGGGTCATCGCACACTCGGGCCCGGAGATCTGTATGTTCTCCAGTGACTACCCCCACGTCGAGGGCGGAAGAAATCCTCTGAAGCGTTTTGACGAACACCTCGCATCCGTTGATCAGGTCGCCAGGGATCGGTTCTATTTCGACAACATGGTCGACTTCATGGGTGACGTGTTGGTACGCCATGGCCTCCCGACCCGTCGATCTCAGGCGCTTGCGGGTTCGCGGAATCGATGACGAGCAAACGTCGGTTCTTTCTCATCTACGACGCCGACCAATCAATCCGTGGGGAGCTGTCCTACTTTGTCGGTCACGCCCTCGGTACGCTCCAGTGTTCGCTCTGTGATATCTCCCATGGCCCGTTGCGTCAAAAGCGAGCATGGAAGGTCTGGCTCGGCGACATGGACACGCAGGGCCACGAAGTTCGGCCAATCCACCGGAACCAGATGACCCCCGAGCTTCGAGATTTCGTCGACGGGCGACTGGCGTGCGTGGTTGAGCAACGAGACGGGGCGTATTCGATGATTCTCAGCCCGACCGAGTTAGCTCAATGCAACGGTCAGGTTCGAGCTTTGGCTGCGATGCTTGAGCCCTGGTTGGATTCCGACCGGACCGGTCGCTAGGCGCTGTCGGGTTCGAGCGGCCAAAAACCCAACATCGTCCACCCGACATCGGCGAAACCCGAGGCGGTTGCAACTTTGTCGCTGGCAAAGTTGTCGAACGCATGCAGATACGTTGGCACCGCACCGTCGGAGAGAATCTGTCGAGCTGCCGTTGCGACCAGGCGGCGACCGATTCCGCGGCCGCGCATTGATTCCTCGGTGCCGACAGAGATCTCGTGACCGCTATCGTCATGTTTCTTGCGACCGACGCCTGCGCCATACGTCCCGTCGTCGGCCCACGCGATCAGCACCTCGTCGTTGAACGGTTTGAGCCAGTCCGGAACCCGAGGATCGTGCGCGCAAACCCACTCGCCGACATCAGGCGTCGCGGTGGGCTGCACCGTCCATCGGAATCGACCGCGTCCGATTCGTCCCTCGCGCTCGAACGCTTTCGCGATTCCTTGGCGGAGCAGATGTAAGTCTTCTTCGAGAACCTTCCCCCGCACCAGCCTGGCGACCTCAGGAGCAACATCGGGTGGCACGGACAGCAGCGCGGCGTTGGTGGACGCAACGCCGATCACTTCGTGCAAGAGTCCATCCCATCCAGGCTGCGTGCGCAGAGCGTGGCCTACAACGGTGATTCCTTGCGGACGCGGGGGCCAATCACCGAGCCAGGTTCGCAGATGTTCGCTCAGGCGCGCCGGGATCTCATCGACTTCAGGCATGGACAGTTTCTAGTTCACAATGCCACGCGCGTCACAACGGATCATGGCCGCGCAGGGAACGCTAAGCACACGACGAGAGCTGCCCCGTTCGCAACCCGAAAACCGCAGTGGTTGTTCCGGTACTCCCGGAACCTGCGTGCTAGTGCAAGCGCGGTAGTTGTAGCGGGAGGTTTTCGCCCTTGTCGAGCCAGTACGTTCGGCGTTCTTCCAAGACCACGGCATCAACGGTTGCAAGGTCGAGACCGACGCCGTCGTCATCGGGCACGACAAGAGCTCGAATGTGAATAGCAACTGCCACACTTCCAACGGCACCTTCGGGGCGGATATCGGTGCATTCCAAGGTGATCCGAGCGGTTTCGGCGACCTCGCCGGGTGTGCGGTCACCGATGTTGATGCTCAACGTGTAGTCGACGAACAACGAGATATCGGCGTCGAGTTGATAACGAGTGTCCGATCGATGAAATCCCGATCCCGCGAACCGCGGCCCGCTGATCACGACAACACCATCGCAAAGGTCGGTCCAGGCCAGGCTGACAATTCGCTTGATGGGGGCTTGGCTGAGGGCAACTCGGACGTGAATGAACGCCGGGTCGCCCGGGTGGAAGATCAACTGTTCCAGCGGGCCGGGGGAGTCTGGGACGGTCCACTGACTGTCTGAAGCGCCGACGTTGGTGGCGGGAAGCAGCTCGTCGAATCGGTCGCGAAGCTGAAATACGTAGCTTCCGGCGGCCAGCTGCACCGATTCGGCGGTCGAACGCGCGAGCGCAAGCATGGCCTCGGATTGACTCCGCGAAACCTCAGCGAGCAGCCGCACCGCCTCGGCTAATTGACCGAGTTCGTCCGACGGCCCCGCAAGAATTGATCCCGCGTTTAGGGGTGTCGCGACAGAAGCAAGATTTGGGGCCACAACTCCTTATCGGTCGAAAACGTCCAAACCTGAACCACGCTGGTCCCCGGCATTGTCCCGGGCCTACAAACACGGTTGAGGGGTGTTACGACCTTGTCGGCCTTGCGAGATCGTGGCGACCAGGTGAGATCGTGGCGACCAGCCCGGAGATCGCCACTGAAAACAGAGATCGCCGCCGCTGCGCTGCGGGCCTTGCGCGACACGGTGGGCGAGTGGGCGATGCAGGATTCGAACCTGCGACCTCTTGCGTGTCGAGCAAGCGCTCTAACCAACTGAGCTAATCGCCCTCGTAGGGCTCGGAAACCTTATCAGCAAAGATAGGGGGTGCGAGATCCGGTCGGCGAAGGTCGCTCCTCACCCCGGATTGTTTTCGAAGGAGACCTCGAAATACGTCGGCCAGCGTTTTCCGGTAACCAGGAAGCGGCCGTTTCCGAGGGACGCGATGCCGTTGAGGACATCGTCGGGGGACGATAAGCCCGAAGGAACCAGCGATGAGGCATCGATAGAGCGCCGCACGATGCCAGACCGAGAATCGATCTCCAAAATGTTCGATTGCTGCCAAACGTTGGCAAACACCGTGTCGGTCTGACAGTCCAGTTCGTTGAGCTGCGTCGCAGGCGTTCCGTCGGGCATGCGGACCTCGATACGCCTGCGTTCGGAAAAGCTTTTCGGGTCGCGTACATAGAGCGTGCTTGAGCCGTCGCTGTGGATCAAGGCCTTCAGTTTCGGGCTGTAGCAGATTCCCCAACCTTCTTGTTTGTACGACAACCGACCGACCTCGCCGAGGTTTGCCACATCGCGGACGATGGCCGTTTTTTCTTTCCAGGTCAACTGGACGATTTTGTCTGACTTCCCCGACTTGTCCGCTCCGGGGACGATCGTCATGCCCTCGGCGAAGAACTGCGGATCGAGGGCGACGCGCTTCGTGACTTTCCCGGTCTTGATTTCTACCGAGCGGATCTCCGACCCTCCGTAGAGCCCAACGCTCTCATAGACCACGCCATTGCGAACCTCGAGTCCCTGCGTAAAGCCGCCCGCTTCTTTCGCAACAGTCCGATGCACCTTGACCCTCGCGTACGTCGGAGGCTTTGCCGCCGCGCATGAGTTCGTGCCTGCGACAGCCAGCGACACGGCGACCGTCGAAAGTATCGTGGCGAGCGCTCCACGGGTCGAGATCCTGCGAAGATGCCTCGCTGGGCCAGGGCTGTCCGGCGAAGAATTACGCGTCACCATCCTAGTCTGGCACCCCTGAGAATTCGCACTTGCGAAAAGGCTCCGCAAGTGCGACAGTTCCGGCCATGATCGAAACCGTTACGAAGGATCGAGTTCGCACGATTGTGCTCCAGCGCCCGGAGGCTCTGAATGCACTGACGCCATCGATGCTCGAAACGCTTGTCGTCGCACTCGAAGAGAGCGCGAATGACGAAGGCATCGATGTCGTTGTGCTCACCGGCGCGGGACGCGCGTTTTGCGCGGGCGTGGACCTCAAGGCGCTTGCGGCGCAAGGCGTCGAGGGCGGCGATGTTTCCGAATCGCTCAATCGACCGGCGCGGCGTACGACGGAACTTCTTAGCTCCATGCCAAAGGTGACTGTGGCGAAAGTAAACGGCGCATGCTTCACCGGGGGCCTTGAAATAGCGTTGGCCTGCGACCTCATGATCGTGGCGAACGAAGCAAAAATGGGCGACACCCATACGAAGTGGGGATTGCGACCCACCTGGGGCATGAGCCAACGCCTGGTGCAGGCGGTCGGGATAACACGGGCCCGTTGGCTGAGCTACACCGCTCGAACATTCAGCGGCAGGGAGGCTGCGGAGTGGGGTCTGGCCTGCGAGTCGGCCCCTCTTGAAGAGCTCGACGCCCGCACAGACGAGTTAGTAAGCGCGATTGCTTCTAATTCAGCAGCTGCTATGCGCGCATATAAAGAACTCTATCGGAGCGCTCAGGATCATATGCTTTCCGATGGGCTGCAATTTGAATACACAACCGTGTACCCCATGAAAGGCGCCGGCGATCGAGTCAAGGCCTTCGGGGCCTAACAGTCGAATTTCTGCCTACGAGGAGCGACTTGGTCTCGGGGTGGGCGCGGCCTGGGAAGTAGGCCGGGGCATTTCCTAACGGTCACAGATCGGGCCAATTTGCGAAGCAACACGATTCGCTGCGTTTCTGAAACCGAGCGACCTGGGCGAAACTTCGAAGGCGCGTACGCACCGAGCAGGCACTTATTTCCGCGTTATTTTCGCGACAGTCTGTTCCCAACAGTCGTGACAACAAACGCTGCTCGTGGAGCGGGTGACCGGGATCGAACCGGCATGGCCAGCTTGGAAGGCTGGGGCTCTACCATTGAGCTACACCCGCAAAAGGTGCCATGGCACTCTAGATCGTCGGATGCGCGCTCGGCGAACTTTTCCAGTTTTCCCACGAATCCGGGCAAATCCTGCCAAATCCGAACAAATGGCGTTTCGACCCGACCGGCACCTGGCATGCTGGAGGCGTTCGCTTGGACCGCGTTGCGGTGTCTGGTGAAAGTTGCAGCCTGCATCAACGTGTAGGCAGTTCGGGACGTAGCGCAGCCTGGTAGCGCTCCTGCTTTGGGAGCAGGGGGTCGCCGGTTCGAATCCGGCCGTCCCGACCAAAATTTCTGGCGATAAAGTTTGGCGTTGTGAAGTTTGGTGTTGTGTCGCCGAATTCAAGTCGGGCAGTTCCGCAGGTCTCTCCGGACCACTAGCATCTCCCCTTCGTATGAATACCGTGGTCGAGGCCCTTGAGGGCAATAACGTCAAGCTCACCGTCGAAATCTCGGAGGCTGACTTCGAGCCCGCGATTGACGCCGCATTCCGCAAGATAGGGCGCGAGGTGCGGATCCCGGGATTTCGTCCCGGAAAAACGCCGCGCCGCATCTTGGAACAGCGGGTAGGACGTGGGTACGCACGCCAACAGGCCATTCAAGACGGGCTCCCTGAGTTCTATGTGCGGGCGATTGTGGACAACGACGTCGATGTCATCTCTCAGCCCGAACTGAGCCTGACGGGCGGTACCGAATCCGGCCCGATCACTTTCGAGGCACTCGTTGAGACTCGTCCGAAGATTCGCGTGCCGGGCTACGACGGCCTGCAGGTGACGATTCCTTCGCCGAGCCCGTCCGAAGAGGAGGTCACCGCCCAGGTAGACCGAATGCGTAATGCATTTGCGGTGACCGCAACGGTTGATCGCCAGGCGCACGAAGGAGATCAGGCGGTTATCGACATCGAAGGTTCCGTGAATGGCGAGCCCGTGGCGGGCCTCGTGGCCAGCGACTACACCTACGACATCGGAAGCGGAAGCGTTGTCTCGGAACTCGACACCAACCTGCTCGGCAGCGCAGCCGGTCAGACCTTGGACTTCGACGCGGCAGTCCCTGGTGACGACGACGCCGAACAGATTCATTTCGTGGTGACTGTTAAGTCCGTTCTCGAACGCCAGTTGCCCGAGGCGACCGACGAATGGGCGGCGAGCACGAGCGAGTTCACGAGCATGGAAGATCTGCGCGCAGACATTTCGAAGCGAATGAGCTTGGTGAAGAAGGTCCAAGCGAACATGGCGATGCGCGATGAGACCGTAAAGGCACTTATCGAGCTTGTCGACGTCGAGGCCCCAGAATCTCTGGTCAACTCCGAGATCGGGCGTCGAATCGATGATCTCGCCCAACGCCTCTCGCAGCAAAGCGCAACGATCGAGAACTATCTCGCTGCCACCGGTCAAACCGAGCAGCAACTCATCGACGATGCTCGCTCCTCAGCGATCGACGCAGTGAAAGCCGATCTTGCGCTTCGGGCCGTCGTCGAAGGTGAAGCCATTGAGGCAACCGACGACGATGTCACGACCGAGATCAAGCGCCTGGCCGACCGGTTCAAGATGAAGCCAGCCAAAGTGCGGTCGAACCTGGAGAAGAGCTTCCAGATAGGGATCTTGAAGATGGATATCTCCAAAGCCAAGGCTCTTACGTGGCTGACCGAACATGCGGCGATTGTCGACGCGGACGGCAAGGCGGTTGATCGATCGATCTTGGAAGTCGGACCGGCTGATTACGCCATGGCCGGTGCGGAGCCTCCAACGCTCGGTGTTGAGTCCAACGTGGACGTCGACGACGATTTCTCCGATCACGACGACCACACCGGGCACAATCACTAGCGATCTAGCGATCGCGGACGGTCACTTTCGGCGAGAAAGAGCGGTTTCGGGTCCGGATGGGTCATCCGACCCATCAATTTTTGCAGGAATCTCGCCGATGTCCTAGGGCATCGCACCCGTAGCCTCTCCCGACATGGCAACATCTTCTGCTGTGACTTCCCAGCCGATTTATAACTACCTCGTCCCGACCGTGGTCGAGTCGACCAATCGTGGCGAACGGGCCTACGACCTCTACAGTCGCCTGCTTCGAGAACACATCGTGTTCATCGGAACTCCGATCGACGACACGATTGCGAATCTGATCTGCGCCCAGTTGCTGTTCCTTGAATCGGAGAACCCGGAGAAGGACATCAACCTCTACATCAACTCGCCCGGCGGCGAGATAACGGGTCTCATGGCGATCTATGACACCCTTCAGTACATTCGCAACGACATTTCGACGCTGTGCTACGGCCAGGCCGCGTCTGCTGCCGCCGTATTGTTGGCCGCAGGAACGAAAGGGAAGCGATTTGCGCTCCCCAACAGCCGGATCTTGATCCACCAGCCCTACAGCGGTGCGGGCGGTCAAGCATCGGACATCGAGATCCAGGCTCGCGAAATCATGCGGATGCGAACGACCCTTGACTCGATCCTTGCGACCCATACCGGTCAATCGGCCGAGAAAATCTCGAAAGATACCGAGCGCGACTTCATTATGGGTGCGGAGGAGGCCGTCGCATATGGGATAATCGACGAGGTCCTCTCGTCTCGAGTGGTGGCCGACCCGCTCGCCATCGCCCGCTGATAGCGACCACTGAAAGCCGGGGAACCGATTTGTATGGCTAAGTTTGGTGACGGGGGCGACCTCCTCAAATGTTCGTTTTGCGGAAAGTCGCAAAAGCAAGTCAAGAAGCTCATTGCCGGGCCGGGTGTGTACATCTGCGACGAATGCATTGATCTGTGCAACGAGATCATCGAAGAGGAGTTGGCTGGCGACACCGACTTGCGGTTCGACGATTTGCCTCGCCCAAAGCAGATTCACTCGTTCCTCGACGAGTACGTCATCGGACAAGAGCAGGCGAAGAAGCAACTCGCCGTTGCGGTGTACAACCACTACAAGCGGGTACAGGCGGGATCAACGCCGAGCGATCGTGGTGCCGAGGTGGAGCTGGCGAAATCCAACATCATGCTTCTCGGACCGACCGGATGCGGCAAGACCCACCTGGCGCAGACGTTGGCACGGATGCTCAACGTCCCCTTCGCCGTGGCCGACGCGACGGCGCTCACCGAGGCAGGCTATGTCGGTGAAGACGTCGAGAACATTCTGCTCAAACTGATTCAGGCCGCCGATTACGACGTAAAGAAGGCCGAAACAGGCATCATCTACATCGATGAGATCGACAAGATCGCTCGGAAGAGCGAAAATCCGTCGATCACCCGAGACGTATCGGGGGAGGGCGTTCAGCAAGCATTGCTGAAGATCCTTGAAGGTACGGTGGCCAGCGTTCCTCCGCAGGGCGGGCGCAAGCATCCGCACCAGGAATTCATCCAGATTGACACGACCAACATTTTGTTCATCTGTGGTGGGGCTTTCGCCGGTCTCGACAAGATCATAGAGAGTCGGGTCAGTCAGAAGGGCATGGGCTTTACGGCACTCGTCCGCTCAAAGAGCGAGCGCGATCCTGGACAGTTCTTCGGCCAGGTTCTCCCCGAGGACCTCGCGAAGTTCGGCTTGATTCCTGAATTCATCGGACGCCTTCCGGTAGTCGCCGCGGTATCGAGCCTTGACCAAGAGGCGTTGGTTCGAATCCTCGTTGAACCGAAGAACGCGTTGATGAAGCAGTACCAAAAGTTCTTCGAGTACGACAACATCGATCTTCAGTTCACCGATGACGCAACGCAGGCCATCGCCGATCAGGCGTTGTTGCGCGGCACAGGGGCACGCGGACTTCGCGCGATTCTCGAAGAAGTGCTCCTCGACGTCATGTATGACCTTCCCAGTCGAACCGATATCGGACGCTGCGTGATCGACCGCGAAGTGGTGCTGCAAAAGGTCAACCCGACCTTGGTTCCTCGAGCGGAAATGCCGGTCGAAAAGACCGAACGCTCGCGTCGCGCTGCGAGCTGATGGCGCGTCGCCTCGACGCTCGACGACCGTTCTTTCCAACGCAACGGACCCGCTCATGAACTACGCAGAATCCCTTGCGTGGCTCGACACCCATATCAATATGGAGACCGGGATGGTGCACAACGCAACTCGTGCTCCCGACATCTCTGCTGGTCGGTCGTTTAACCCGCCGTCGCTTGATCGCATGCGTCGCCTGTGTGCTTTTCTCGGCGATCCCCAGCTAGACGTTTCTATGCTGCACATAACGGGCACCAACGGGAAAGGCTCCACGGCGCGTATGGCGGCGTCGCTTCTCCACGCCCACGGACTTCTCACCGGTTTGTACACCAGCCCGCATCTGCATCGACCCAATGAGCGGATTGCCACGGGGGAGGGCGATATCTCCGATGCCGATTTTGCAGAATTGGTCGTGGCCCTCGCCCGAGCGGAAAGCGCGGCGGGACAACGAAACTCCTGGTTCGAGCTTATGACCGCCGGGGCATTTCGATTCTTCAGCGATCTCGCGGCCGAGGCTGCGGTGGTCGAGGTGGGGGCGGGCGGGCACTGGGACGCCACGAACGTCGGAGACGGCCAGGTTTGTGTGATCACCAACATCGACCTTGATCATCAGCAGTGGTTTGGCAATACCAAGCGAGAGATAGCGAAGGAGAAGTCGGGCATCTTCAAGGCCGGATCGATCGCTGTAATCGGAGAAACTGATCCGGACTTGGTCGATTTCCTCTGCGCGGCGGCGGAGAAGGCGGAGGTGTCACGTACCCTGGTAAAGGGGGTCGACTTCGCATGTGACTCGAACCGGCTCGCACTTGGAGGTCGTGTCTGTACCCTACGTACACCTACGAGTAGCTATGCCAACATATTTGTTCCGTGTCACGGCGCTCATCAGGGCGAAAATGCCGTCGCTGCGCTGGCCGCAGTTGAGTTGCTCGTCGATGGCCCGCTCACGCCCGAAGTGGTTCGCGACGGTTTTGCCCACGTGAAGAATCCAGGGCGGATGGAGATTGTTGGCCGCGACCCGCTGGTCATTGTCGATGGTGCACACAATCCCGCCGGGGCAGCCGTGGCCAAGCAGACGCTCGATGAAGCATTCGCGGCGGTGCCGGGTCGGGTGCTGGTTCTCGGATTCCTGGTCGGTCGCGATCCGGGACTCATGCTCGACGCGATCGGCGCCAAGACGGCCGACGCCGTTTTTGCGGTTGCGCCGCCCTCCCCGAGGGCTATGGACCCGTACGACATTGTCGAAGCCGGCCGCAGCCGCGGCATTAACGTCCAGGTGGCGTCCAGCGTTGAATCGGCGGTCGATCGGGCCCTCGGAGAAGCGAGCGACGAGGCGCTGGTCTTCGTGAGTGGTTCGCTTTACCTGATTGCTGCGGCCCGCAACTTCTTGATGCGCTGACCGCGCCGGTGCGCGAACTCGCCGGAACAATCGCGGACTAGCCTGGACGGTCCCATGGACCGTACTTTCATCATTTGCAAGCCCGATGCCGTCACTCGAGGCCTGGTCGGTGAGATTCTCGGCCGATTCGAACGTCGGAATCTGGGGATTGTCGCTCTTGAAATGCGCACCATCGACGAAAAGACTGCCCGTGTCCACTATGCAGAGCACGAAGGAAAGCCGTTTCTCGATGGGCTCGTGGAATTCATGACCGGCGCACCAGCGGTTGTCGCCGTGATCGAAGGGCCGCAAGATACGTGGCAGGTCGCCCGCACGATGATGGGTGCAACAAACTCGCTGCTCGCTGCACCCGGAACGATCCGTGGTGACTTAGGGCGCGAACTCCCTGCCAACCTGATACACGGTTCCGACTCCGCCGAGTCGGCAGCACGAGAAATCGCTTTGTTCTTTCCCAATCTGTAACACGCGTGCCCAACCTGTAACACGGGTGGCCTTCGGCAGATTTTTCGTCCAGACGTTCCCCCAGCACGAGAAGGAACTTCAGTTTGTTTGAGGAATGTCGATTACCGTTCTACCCTGGACGTACGCGCTGCCACTTCCTTGTGGCGGCGGTACTCTGAACTACCGAAAAGGAACCACCTCATGAGTTCATTCATCGGTCGTGACCTCGCCGTTGATCTTGGTACGGCGAACACCCTCGTCTACGAGCGCGGGCGAGGAATTGTTCTCAACGAGCCGTCTGTTGTTGCTGTTGACACACGAATCAACATGCCCGTGGCGGTTGGCCTTGAGGCGAAGCGGATGCTGGGGCGAACCCCGGCGCACATTCAAGCCATTCGGCCGCTCAAAGATGGGGTGATCGCCAATTTTGAGATTTGCGAAAAAATGCTTCGCTATTTCATTCACCGGGTTCACCAACGGCGATTCGCAAAGCCGCGAATGGTCATCTGCATTCCCTCGGGAGTTACCGGTGTCGAGATGCGTGCCGTCCAAGACGCCGCGCTCTACGCAGGCGCTGGCAAGGTACACATCATCGAAGAGCCGATGGCTGCCGCGATTGGAGCGGGGCTCCCCGTGCATGAGCCGACCGGAAATATGATTGTTGACATCGGTGGTGGCACCACAGAGGTAGCCGTCGTTTCGCTCGGCGGCATCGTCACCAGCCAGTCCGTGCGCATCGGTGGCGACGAACTCGATGAGTCGATCATCGCGTACGCACGCAAAGAGCACGACTTGGCGCTCGGCGAGCGTACGGCTGAGGAAGTGAAGATCGCGTTGGGGTCGGCCTGTGCACTGAGCGAGGAACTCATGGCTGAGGTCCGGGGTCGAGACCTGCGTACCGGTCTGCCCAAAACGGTCATAGTGACCACCGAACAAATTCGCCAGGCAATCGAAGAGCAGGTTGCGGCGATCTGTGACGCCGTCAAGGTGACCCTCGATAAGACGCCCCCTGAGCTCGCGGCGGACATCATGGAGAAAGGCATTCATCTCACCGGAGGGGGAGCCCTACTACGAGGTCTGGATCGACGCCTAACGCTCGAAACGGGAATGCCCGTGCTTGTCGCGAAAAACCCGTTGTACGCGGTGGCGATTGGATCGGGTTTGTGTCTGGAAAACTTCGACCAGCTCAAGGGTCTTCTGCAACCGGATCAGCGGGCCTAATCTGACCATTTGCCGCTCCTCGGCGCGACAGCTGCGCCGACGGGAAAGGTAGGCTGTTTTTCATGGCAGCACCCCGGACCGCGCGGTCGCGATCAGTGCTCTACGTCATCGTTTTGTCCGCAGTGACGTTGCTTGCCGCCCGCCGCGTCGTCAATCCTCTTCGAGGCCGGGTTCAGGACAACATGGCACGGCTCGACCGTGTGGGTGCACGAGCGGCCCAACCGATCGCCAAACAAGCCAAAAGGCGTTTGAGCTACGACGCGCTCGTGAAGGAAAATCAACGGCTCGCCGTCGAACTCGACAGGGCCCGCGCCTCGAGCCTGCGATTCGACGACGCAGTGCGCGAACGAAGAGAACTTCTGGCCCTGAATGGCTTTGAAGACCCGGACGGCTACAAGTCGGTGGCCGCTCGAATCGTCGGTATGGCACTGAACAACGTCGACCAAACGGTGCGGATAGACCGGGGGACCACCGACGGCGTACGCGAGGACATGACCGTGATCTCGGCCGCGGGCTTAATCGGCCGTGTCATCGACGTCAGCGCCGGTCATGCGACCGTCATGTTGATCACGGACCCTGAAATGAGTATCGGCGTTCGCTTTTCGCGCACTGGCGAAGTGGCAGTAAGCCGGGGGCAGAACTCCGGGCAGCCGTTGCGCCTCGAACTCGTTTCGCTGTCCACAAGGGTCAACCGAGGCGATCGAATTGTGACCAGCGGTCTGCAAAACAGCCGCTTCCCACCCGGATTGCCGGTAGGGATCGTGCAGTCGGTCAAGCCGGGTTCGGTCAGCCAGGAGGTGTTGGTCCGTCCGGCCGTCGATCTCGATCGCATTCGCTTCGTTCGGGTACTTCTTCGGACTGGCGAACCGTAATGGGTCGGTCGATGCCTGCGTATGAACGACGTGAGTTTGGAGAGCGGCCCGTGCCGATTCTTCGGCTTTTCTTCGTCGCTGGGGCGGCGCTGGCGGTTCATTCCTTGTTGTTCTATCGATTGAGAATCGCCGGGATCGGCCCCGACGTGTTCCTGGTCCTGGCCACCATTGGTGGTTTAGAATTCGGTGTGGCGGGCGGTGCAGCGCTCGGAGTGTTGGCGGGCCTGGCTGCCGACATGACCACCCATCTTCCCGTCGGGCTTTGGGCCTTTGTCGGCGGACTGCTTGGATTCGCGATGGGATTGGTACGCGAACGTGCATTTACCGGGACCCTGCAACGGCCGCCTCTCTTGCTCGTGTTCATCGGCGTGTTCTTCGGAACGAGCCTTTACCCGGCACTAGCGTTAGTAATGAGCGACGTTTCTCTTCCCTCACCTCTGCGGCTCATCAAGATGGTGCTCATCCCGTCGCTCTGGGCACTTGCTCTCGTACTTCCCACCCGACGCTTTGTCCGCATCATCATGGGGACTTCGCGATGACAGAATCCACTCGTCGACTTTCAACAATCGGGCTTGTCATTGCGGTGCTGTTCTCCGTGCTGATCGGCCGGCTCGGTCTACTCGGCACCGTGCAATCGAAGTCGTTGCGACAAGACGGCGAGCGCTATCTTCGGGCGAGCAATCCGCTGCCCGCGACCCGCGGTCGAATCCTTGCTCGCGATGGGAGGGTTCTCGTCGATAACTTGGCGACGAACGTGGTTCGCCTCGATATCGCGAAGGTCCCGAAAACGGAACGCACCGCAGTGCTGGGGCGGCTTTCGCAGCTTCTCGACGTCCCGTATTCGACGATAGAGAGCAAACTCGTCGATCCAAGAAACCCGCGGTACGAACCGGCTCGCATTGCCACCAATGTGCGAGAGTCGTCCGCGGTCTACTTGGCGGAGCGCCCGGAGCTTTTCCCCGGGGTCACCACGGACGTGACCTGGCAACGGGTGTACCCCTACGGACAGCTGGCCGCCCACACCCTCGGGTATCTCGGACCGGTCAACGTGGATGACATCCGGCGTCAGCCCGGTGACCTCAATTATCAGAACTCTGATTACATCGGGCGCGCAGGCATCGAGAAGTCGTTTGAACGTGAACTTCGGGGACTCCCCGGTGAGGAGGTCATCACGAAGGATCCGCTCGGACGCGTCGTGGACCGCAAGCGTATTCGCGAGCCTGTTCCCGGAAAAGACGTCCGACTGGCCATAGATATACCCCTCCAGGAACTCATGGAGTCGACGATCGTTCAGGGACTCGCCGCTGCCCGCCAGAACGTTTTCGTCACAAAAAAGAGCGTGGAACCGATCAAGGCCAATGCCGGTGCAATGGTCTGTTTCGATTCGTTCAACGGAGAAGTGCTGGCATCAGCGAGCTACCCGCTCTATGACCCCGCCGAGTTCGTCGATGGACTTTCCCTGAAACGAGACGCCGAGTACAAGTCGCCGGAGAGTCACGCACCGCTCATCAATCGAGTCGTGGAAGGTCAATATCCACCCGGTTCGACGTTCAAGCTGTTCACCGCGATCGCTGCGCTTCGGTACAAGGTGATTACGTCGAACACCACCTATCTCGACACGGGCGAATTCGTGCTTCCAAAGCTTGAGGCGAAGGGTGTGCGCTCACGCTGGAAGAACGCAGGCTCCCCTCCGAGCCAGTTCGGAATCATCGACCTTCGGAACGCGCTTCGCGTCTCGGCCGATACGTTCTTCTATAAGATCGGTTACGACTTTCACGCCGGTGGAACCTACGAAAATGGCATCCAACGCGTCGCCCGAGAAATGGGACTTGGTAAGTTCACAAATGTTCGTTTGCCGCAAGAACGACGAGGAGCAGTTCCCGACCGCGCTCGTCAGCTGCGTCTGGCGGAACGCTTTCCAACGATGTTTCGACGGGATTGGCCGCTCGGTGCCACGATCAACGTTTCGATCGGGCAGGGCGACATCTTGGTAACGCCGTTGCAGCTTGTCCGTGCATACGCCGCCTTCGCAAACGGCGGAACGGTCCTCGATGCAAAGATCGAACTCGAGGTACTCGACCGAGAGGAAACCGACCGGCAACTCGCCGAGGCAGCGATCGTTACGTCTACCCCGACCGCGACCACGACAACCGTCGCTCCGGTCGCGCCCACAATTGCTGGTCCGTCGAGGACGGACACGGCGCCATCGACACTGACGACACTGACGACACTGACGACGAGTCCGACACCGGCGTCGGGAGCCGCAGCACTTCCTCTTCCAACGGAGGTGCAAAACAGGTCGATCCTCGGCGTTGAGGTGCCGGTGCTTCCAACGCTTGCGCCGCTGGAAACACCGCCCGCCGTCGAAGGACACGTCGACGTTCCGGACGGGGCCCGTTCGGCAATCCTGGCTGGGCTCCAAGACGCGGTCGGTCAACGCGGCGGTACCGCCTACGGTGCGTTTGAGGGATTCGACCTGCGTTCGTTCCCGTTAGCGGGCAAGACCGGCACTGCGGAAAAGTTGGGTGAACAGGATTATTCGGTGTTTGTCGCCTTCGGCCCCGTAGCGAACCCCAAGTACACCTGTGCGGCGGTGATCGAAGAAGGAGGCTTTGGTCGACAGGCGGCAGCCATGGTTCGTCGGGCGTTCGAGGGAATAGCTGGATTTCCGATCCAGCCGGTTCGTGTCGTCGTCCAGGGTGGTTCGGAGAACTGATGAGTCTGTACCCCAACAGCTCCGGCCTCGGTACCAGCACCGAATCGCGTACCGGTCGGTCGGCGTCGGCCGCATTGCTTCGCGGGATCGACCCGTTCCTTGTCGGAATGGCCCTTCTTCTGTCTGGTTTCGGGGTGCTGATGATCTACAGCGCAACGCGCGACACCCAACTCGCTGCCGGATTGGATCCAAAGATCTACCTGGCGAAGCAAAGCGTGTTCATTGTCCTGGGGGTGTTCGCCATGTTGGTGGTGGCGACGGTCGACTATCGACGCCTTGTCGACCTCTCCCCAGTGCTCTATGCAGGCTCTATCGTGTTGTTGATTGCCGTGCTGTTCGCTCCGGCGGTCAAGGGGGCACACGGATGGTTCGAGCTTGGCCAGTTCCAATTCCAACCGGCCGAGTTCTCCAAGCTCGTTGTGATCACGTCGCTCGCCGCATACGGAGGAGCGCAACGCAACGAACTCGACGGCCGCCGGGTGCGCACGATGGCGGCCATCGCAGCGTTTCCGACGATGCTCGTGTTCCTGGAACCCGACCTAGGCGGTGCCCTGGTCTACGGGGTTGTGTTCCTCACAATCCTGTGGGTTGCGGGGGCCGGACGTCGCCACCTTCTGACCCTGGTTGGAGTCGGTGTCGCGCTTTCGATCCTCACCGTCCGACTGGGAATTCTCAAGGGCTATCAGGTCAGGCGGCTCACCTCCTTCATCGGGACGCCCGGATACTCGGTAAAGAATTCCAAGATTGCGATCGGCAGTGGTGGAATGACCGGTCGGGGGCTGTTTTCGGGTGCTCAGACCAAGTTTGGATTCGTTCCCGAACGTCACACGGACTTCATCTTCTCCGTTGTTGGCGAACAACTCGGCCTGATTGGAGGGGCAATTTTGTTGGTGGGTCTCGGATTTCTGTGCTGGCGCATTCTGCGTATCGCCGGCCAGTCGCGCGACAGCACCGGGACCCTTCTGTGCGCCGGGGTCCTCGCCGTTTTTGTGTTCCAGATTTTCGAAAACGTCGGGATGACCATGCAACTCATGCCGGTGACGGGCATTCCGCTCCCCCTCATCTCCTACGGGGGCTCGTCGACAATCACCGAGTTCATGGCTCTCGGGCTCGTGCTGAACGTCCATCGAAACCGATTTCGCTAGCGTGACCTGGGGGTCTCGTAGCGCTTGGTTCGCACACCCTGCGCTGAGGCGAACTATCTTTTGATCCATGGTTTTGCTCCGCTACTCAATCGCAGTGAGGTTGTTGGCGACGCTTTCTTGGTGGCTGGCGATCGCACGAGAGGAACAGCCTGGCCGCAGTTGGATTCCTGACTCGGAATCGATGCCCGGCCACGAACCCGTCTTTGGAGCGAGCTCTATGACCACCCGTCGACACCCAACTCGGGGTACCGACGACACCCGGGCGCTTGCGTGCGCACTACCGCGCCGAGCAGCGACCGGGCTCCCGCCTGCCTCTTGGGGTGGCGTTCTCGGAAGGAAATTTCTCGCTCATGTCGTACGACACCGAACACACCGACTCTGTTTCAGAGTCGGCCCCAGACGCTCCTGCGGCCCCCGCATTCGCCTTACCTGACGCCGAAGACAATTTTGGACTGGGGAGCGCGGAGCGGAACATCCGCCGTCGTCGCGGTTCGCGGGGAGGTCGCAAGCGTCGGCCTCGCGTCGGCGAAATCCTCGACGGCTCGTCGGTCGACGCTGCCGAATACGATCGACGACCTGCTGATCTGCCGGATTCGCCCTTGGAAGGAGTTGCGTCGGGGGAGGCGGGTCGTCGCGCCGAAGTCGGGAGTCGGCCGGGTGAAGAGGGGTTGACCCATCCCCAAATAGGCGATTCACGGGTACCTCGAGAGGGACGCTCCCCCCAAAAGGAGGGCGGTGGCGGCGGAAGTCGTTCGGGCAATCCCCGTCAGCGCCCGAACCGCGGTCCACGACCGCCGAAGGCTGGTTCGACGACTCCTGCAATGCCCGATGAAGACATCGTCGCTGAGAGCCCGATGCGGGGAGACGGTGCCTCGGCGTCGAACACGAACCCGAAGCGACGCCGGCGGGGATCACCCGAGAACGCGTCGCAAGCAGACGCTGACCTCACACGGGGCTTCGTGAGCCGTCGGGGAGGCGCCGAACGCAACGGCCGTCCGACCGGGCGGTACCTCATGTGCGTGCATACGCGGCCGAAGGCCACTCAGATTGCGGTTTTGGAGGGTCGATCGCTCATCGAGCATTACGTGAGCCGTCCGTCAGACTCGGTCGGTCAGATTCACGGAAACATCTATCTGGGCCGGGTACAAAATGTTCTTCCCGGGATGGAAGCGGCATTCGTCGACATCGGGACGCCCAAGAACGCGGTGCTCTACCGGGCCGATCTCCAGCTCGACGCCGAGTTCGAAGGTGAGTCAAAGAAGGGGCGAAGCGACGCTCGAATCGAGCAGTTGTTGCGTAACGGTCAAATGGTGCTGTGCCAGGTGACCAAGAACCCGATTGCGAGCAAAGGCGCACGCCTCACCCAAGAGGTCTCCATCCCCGGACGCTTCGTCGTGTTCATCCCGAACAGCGACACCTACGGAATATCGAAGCGTCTGCCCGACGACGAACGCCGACGGCTGCGGTCCGTTCTTGATTCGGTGCGGCCGGCGGGCCACGGCCTGATCGTCCGAACGGCGGCTGAGGGCGCGAACGCCGACGAGCTTCGCCGCGACGTACAGATGCTTGTGAAGCAGTGGGAGCGTATCGACGCCATAGCAAAGAAGGCGCGGACGCCGACATTGCTGCACAAGGAGCCTGACATCGCCGTACGTGTCATTCGTGAGGAATTCAACCGGAACTACAGGGGGGTGGTGATTGATGACCGGGCGCTCTTTGAAGAGGTCCGTGAATACGTGGCGTCTATCACGCCCGAGCTGGCGGATCGCGTCGAGTATCACGATCCAGCAGCGGAGCCGCTGCCGATCTTCGAGAAGAACCATGTACACGAGCAACTCCACAAGGCGATCGATCGCAAGGTGTGGCTCCCGTCGGGCGGCTCACTCATCATCGAGCGCACGGAAGCCTTGACGGTGATCGACGTCAACACCGGGAAGAACGTTGGATCGTCATCGCTCGAAGAAACGGTGTTTCGGAACAACCTTGAGGCTGCCGAAGAAATCGCCCGTCAGCTTCGGCTGCGCGACATCGGAGGCATCATCGTCATCGACTTCATCGACATGGAAACCCGGAGCAACCGCGCCGCCGTGGTGACGGCCTTTCGTTCGGCTCTGTCGCGCGACAAGACCAGGACCCAAGTGTTCGAGATTTCAGAGCTCGGTCTGGTCGAAATGACGCGGAAGCGCATTTCGGAGGGACTGGTGGAGTCGCTTTCCGGTACATGCCCGACCTGTGAGGGACGCGGTTTCGTCTATGACGGAGATCTCACCGGAGAGGTCGGCTGACAGGCGCGCGTCCACGGGCTCGCTGGTGTAGGCTTGAACCCCTATGTACGCCGTAATAACCACTGGTGGCAAGCAGTACAAGGTTTCCGAGGGCGAGACGCTCAACGTCGAACTCCTTGGTGCTGCGGAAGGCTCCGACGTCACCTTCACGCCAATATTGCTCGTCACCGGCGACACCGTGCTTTCGAGTAAGAGTGCGCTCTCGTCGTCAAAGGTCACCGCCAAGGTCATCGGGACAGACAAGGGCCCGAAGATCGTCGGGTTTATGTACAAGTCAAAGGCTCGCGCCCAGCGTCGCTGGGGTCATCGTCAGAGGTACACGACGGTCCAGGTCACGAGCATCACGGCCTAATCGGCCCTTCTAGTTTCTCGACGAAGAAAGAGACGACACCATGTCAAAAACCAAAGGTGGCGGTTCTACCCGCAACGGTCGTGACTCCAACGCCCAACGCCTCGGCGTGAAGGCCTACGACGGTGCGCTGGTTAGCGCAGGATCGATCCTGGTCCGTCAGCGTGGCACGGCGACCAACCCAGGCGTCAATGTGGGTAGGGGCTCCGACGACACTCTGTTCGCCCTTACCGACGGCATCGTGAAGTTCGGCGAGCGTCGCGGCCGAAAGAATGTCAACGTTCATCCTGTCGCATAACGACTTTTCGTCTTCTTTGCGGTTTCGTGGGCCGGCGCTGCCGGCTCGCGTCGCGTCCGGAGACACTTCTCAGTCATGAGCGCCTTCGTCGACCAGTCGCAATTACACATCAAAGGCGGCGATGGTGGGGCGGGCTGCGTCTCGTTCCGCCGCGAACCGTTTACCCCCAAGGGTGGTCCCGAGGGCGGCAACGGCGGCAAAGGCGGTGACGTTTGGCTTGTCGCGGACCGCAACATTGCTTCGCTCCTGGGCTTTCGCGATCACCCCCACCGTGGCGCCGAGCCCGGAACCCACGGCAAGGGAAAGGCCGCGCACGGGCGCAGCGGGCACGATCTCCTCGTTCCCGTCCCCGTGGGCACTGTTGTGAAGGATCTGGAAGGCCGAGTGGTGGCCGACTTGGCCGCCGAGGGCCACCGATGGCTTTGTGCTCGTGGCGGACGCGGCGGCCGGGGCAACGCGAGTTTCCTTTCGAATCGTCGCCGTGCCCCGGCGTTTGCTGAGCAGGGCGAAGTTGGCGAGGAACTCTGGTTCGACCTCGAACTCAAATTGATGGCCGACGTCGCCCTCGTGGGTTTCCCCAACGCAGGAAAATCAACGCTGATCTCTACGGTGTCAGCCGCGAAGCCAAAGGTTGCGGCCTATCCCTTCACGACCCTTGAGCCCCACCTCGGTGTGGTGCGCATCGAGCGATTCGGTACACCGCTCGACCCGCGAGGCGATTTCGAGTTCGTCATGGCTGACATTCCCGGTCTGATCGAAGGTGCCGCGGAGGGCAAGGGTTTGGGGCATCAGTTCTTGCGCCACGTCGAGCGGGCCCGCGTCTTGCTGGTGCTGGTCGATCTCGAGTCCGAGTCGCTTGCCGGTCCCTCGATTGCCGAACAGGAACAGATTCTGATTCATGAGCTCAGCTCCTACGACGCTGACCTGGCCACTCGTCCACGACTTATTGTCGGAACCAAGGTCGACGCGCTGGGGGGCGGCATCGAAGAAGCGCGTGCGACTCCTGGTTGTCCGGAGCTTTTGATATCTGCGCTGGCCGGTGTCGGGATTCGGGAGCTCCTCGTTGCCCTAGCCCCGCTTGTCGCACAGGCCCGTGAGCTTGAACCGATGGCGCAAACCTTCGTCGTCCACCGGCCAGAGGAAGAGGGCGTTCGAATCGTGCGGAACGACGATGCCTCGTGGACAGTGATCGGTCGCGCTGCGGCTCGTGCCGTTGCGGTGTCCGATATCAACAATGGCTTGGCTCTTGAGCACGTACACCGCCAACTCAGCAAGCTCGGCGTCGACAAAGCGCTTGCTCGGGCGGGGGCGCGCGACGGTGACATCGTGCGCGTTGGTACGTTCACGTTCAATTTCGATTCATGAGTTCGAGCAGCTCAACCATCGTCGCGAAGATCGGTACCTCGTCGCTCACCGACGAACGCGGCGTGATAGACGACAGCACCATTCGACGGGTTGTCGCTCAGGTCGCCCAACTCCGCCAAGAGGGGCACCGCGTGCTCGTCGTGACATCGGCTGCTGTTGCGTCTGGCGTTGCTGCCCTGGGCTTTGATCAGCGGCCTGTAGACTTGCTCACCCTTCAAGCCGTAAGTGCAGTTGGTATGAGCCGACTCATGCATCGGTGGGACAGTGCCTTCGAGTCAGCTGGTTTGGTAAGCGGCCAAGTGCTTCTCACCCCCAATGACTTCTTCGACCGTCGGCAATACCTGCACGCGCGGGCGACGCTTGTGCGTCTACTTGAGCTCGGCGTCGTTCCAGTCATCAACGAGAATGACGCCATCGCGGGCGACGAGATTCGTTTTGGAGACAACGACCGTATCGCTGCGCTCGTCGCTCATCTGGTCGGTGCCGATTCTCTGGTATTGCTCACCGACACGGCCGGCTTGTTCACAGCAAACCCGAAGACGGATCCATCTGCGCGCTTAATAGAAGAAGTCGACGAGATCACCGATGATCTCGAAGCGGTAGCCGGAGGCGTTGGGTCCGACCGAGGCAGCGGTGGCATGTCCTCGAAACTTCGGGCGGCGAAAATCGCGTCGTGGTCGGGCGTGCGCGCAGTGATCGCCGGATCAAAAGGTGATCGTGCATTGCTTGCCGCGGTGGCCGGTGAGCCAGGGTGTGGAACCATCGTCAACGGGCACGACCGCAAGCTTTCCGCTCGGAAGCTCTGGATTGCCTTTGCCGGCGACTCTACGGGCTCGGTCACCGTTGATGGCGGGGCAGAAAACGCCTTGCGTACTCGCGGCGTTTCGTTGCTCCCGGCGGGCGTGAAATCAGTTGAAGGCCAATTTCTCGCTGGTGACCTCATTGATATCTCCGGCCCGACGGGCAAGGTGATTGCTCGAGGGATGGCGCGACTTGATTCGGTCACGATCGACGGTGCAAAAGGGAAGCGTACGGACGCAACCGATGGCGAGGTGGTCGTGCATCGCGACGACCTCGTGATACTCCCCTAACGGGCTGGCGTGTCGGTTTATACCGGGCGATCGACCAGCAACTCGACCTTGGGCGCAAGGTTCGGAAGCAATCTCGGAATGTACGTGAGGTTGTAACGAAAGCCGCCGTTGAGATCTATCGAGCGCGCAAGTTTGTTCGCCCCGAACGGGTAACGAATCGGCTCGTAGGAAATCTCAAGACCATGACGGCCCGGGGAGAGTTCGAACGTCGCAGGCTTATCCCAGGCGAGAAATACTGGCACACCGTCGATCGCTGCGGTGATCGGGGCACCACCAAGAAAGGCGATGCCCCGACACGTCACGACGAGTTGTGGTTGGCGAACCATGACGCTGGAGTGAACAACAGCCTCAGGCTGTTGCCGTTCCGGTCTCTGCCTGCGGAGTCACCGCGGCCGGAGCGTCGGACAGCCCAAGTTCGGCCTTGATCTTCGACAATCGGGCCTGCGCTTCAACGTCCATAGACGCCTGTTCCACCTCGAGCATGCGGGCCTCGACGGACTGACCCTGGATCTCCGAGGTGCCCATCGCCTTCGCGTAACGCTCCTCGATCTTCTTTTGGACCTCGTCGAGCGTCGGGACGTCGGCACCGACGGTTTCGGTGAGTTGCCCCATGCTCTTGTTCAGGGCTTCTTGCATCTTGGCCTGATCGAGCTGGCTCAGCAGCTTCTGCTTGTCGCTCAGACGCTTCTGCAGGGCCGACGAACTCTGCGCCAGAGCGGCCTTCGCCTGATCCGACGCCCTCGCCGCTGCGAACACGCCTTGCTTCATGCTCTCGACTTCTGCCTCTACTGCGACAAGACGACCGGCGAAGGCCTCTGCACTTTGTGTGTACTGGCCCGCCTTTGCCGCGTCGGCCGCCTTCGCGGCTTCGTCGGCCATACGGACCGCCTGACGTGCGTTGCTGTTGAGTTTCTCCAGCTCGTCCATCTTCTTGTTGAGCTGCATCTCTTGAATCTTTTGATTCGCCACGACGTTCGAAGCCTGTTCCTTCAACCGCCGATGGTTCTCCTGGCCTTCCATGATGGCCTGCTCGAGTTGGATCTTTGGATCCGCCTTTTCGTTGAACTTTCCAGTAAGGGCTGCCGTGAGGTATGCCCAAGCGCGACGGACAATCTTGATCATGTCTGTCATGGTACCGGCGCTTCCGCTGCGATGTTGGAACATCGCCGCTCGGCGTCGGGGAAGGATATCGGGGATGCCTGCGGGTGCACCCTGACGAGGCTCACGCAGTTGTAGCGGTGCCTTCGATCTGGGCCGAAGGATTGCGGCTGATTCGACTGGTCTCCGACATTGCCTGGCGAACTGCTTCCATCTCCGACAACACCGAATCAACACCGATCCCGAGGTCGTTGAGGTCTTCGGTTGATCCGGTGACCGACAGCTCAATTCCTCGTACAACGAGCTCATCGAGTTGTGCGTTGAGTTGTCGGAGGCGGTCTTCGGTCGACTGTGACATTTCGACGAGGCGATTCGCGGATTCCAATTGCGATCGGATGGCGTCACGACGCGCATGTAGCGATGCGCTGCGGGTCGGGTCGCTGTTACGTCCGATTTGCTCCTCGGCAATTTGTAAATCACCGGCCTGCTTGCGAACGTCGAGTTCGCGGATGGCGTCGTCGAGTTGGTCGCCTTGTACGGCGATCGTCCAGCATTGCTCGACAGCTTCACCAACTTTGTCGCGGATCGCGGCCAGCCGGTCGCGTAACGGACCCTTACTCGTGGAATCGACCGCTCGATCGAAACGCATCTGAGCGCCCACTGCATTCATGACCGATGATCGCCAGGGATCGCCGATGGCGAACGGGTCGATTCGCTTTGGAGCAGCAGCGCCGCGAAGAACCTCTCTCGGGCGAAGCTTTCGTGAAGTTGCGAACAGCCATGCAGCGGCTCCGGCGACGAGCCCAATCGGACCAGCCGCGGCAATTGCGAGTCCCCCAACTGCACCGCCGATGAGCAGCGACGCAGGCGACATGATTGCCTCGGCGAGTCGACGAGGTCCGAGCCGGGCAATAACTTCTGAGGCGGTGTCGTTTGCCATGGTGATGGTTTCGGGGTTTAGAAGTTGCTCACCACGTTGGTGAACACTTTCTCTATGGTCTTGGGGTCGCTCGCATCGTAGGCGGTCGCGGTCGTTGCTTCGGCAATTCGTTTGAGGACGCTCAGGTCAGCGTCGGATCCGTAGGCGATCGGGAAGATCCGGACCGACGCCACGCTTTTTCCTTCTGAGTCCTTCCTCGACGAAGTAATCAGCTGTTGCAACTGTTCCGGGTCGTCTAGGTCGTTGCCATCGGAGTTTTGGCCGTCGGTGAGCAACACAATGGCGTTGATTCGAGTGGGGTCGAGGTCTTGCTTCATGAGTTCGAGCGACGCCTGTGCGACGGTGTACAGCGGCGTCCCCTCAAGCGGTTGGAGGTTGTCGATCGTGCGCGCCATCGACTCCCGGTTCGCACCCATCGGCGCAATCGGAACAAGGTCTGCGAAATCCGAGCCCTTGCCATCAACATTGGTTGTGAAGATGCGCAGGCCAACCTGGTCTTGGTCGTTGAATTCGTCAAGCGCGCTTATTGCTGCTCGTTTGGCGAGGTCGAGTTTGGTCTCACCGTTCCCACCGCCGGCCTCGTCGCCCATAGATCCCGAAACGTCGATCACCAAAAGTACGCGCGCCTTCTTCCGCTGAACTGCCCACAGATCGAGTGCTCGCGTCAAGACCTTTGGCTCAGGAACATCGAGGGCTGTTTTTGGCTCATTGGGGTCGACGCCGTTACCTGCGATGATCGGTGAGCCGATTGCAACAGACGGGTTCCCGGGCCGAAAGCCGAACTCAAGGACCTTCTTCTGGTTCTCGGCGCGTTGGAGAAAAGCTTGGAACGCCCGGGCCGCAATCTTTTGCTCGGGTGCTACCCAGGGTGCATCGAGAATGAACAGCGGGTTGTCGCTGAGCAGCGTTCCTTCTTTGGGGTACACCGCAACGAGAGGCACCCGTGGCTTTCGTGGAACCTCTCCGGTGTCGAGGATCCCGTCAGGATTCCCAGCGTTGTAGTCGATAACTGATTTCTCTTCGACGGCAACCGCGGAGGCATAGGTGAGCGAAGTTCCACGGGCATCTGAGCGAAACCAGTTGTTGAGGAATGTCATGGTGATATCGCCGTAGTGGACAACCGAAGACTCCACGTCGGTGGCGTATCGCTGGACCTCTGGCTTGTTGAGGTCTTCGAGCGTGAGCGAGGTGGTCTTTCCGGTTGCTGCGTAGTACATCGCTATGGTGGCCGAGAGCCCGCTCGTCGAAAAGTTCGGGTTGGTCTTGCCGAGTTTGAACGAACCCCATTCAGGATGTCCTTTCGCGCCCCATCCGGCCGGATCCTTCGATAGTGCGATGAGGTCCGAGAAGCCGACAGGGGTGGCTGGGTAGCCAAGCGCAGTTGCCATGGGCTTGGGCATAGCAATAACGAGAGGAGTGAGCATGAATGACGGCGCATCCATATCGACTACGGCTGCGGCCGCCTTATCGGCGAGACGCTGATTAACAATCGCACCCCAGGACCGCGCCGCGGGGGACCAGATCACCGGGTTCGGGCCCTCGCTTTCGTTCCAGCCGTCGATTAGCGCAGTCGCGGCGGCGCCGCTTGACTTCTTCTGTATACGTACCTTTATTGATCGAGTAGCCCCGGATGAGTCTTTGAACTTCGAAAGGTCTGAATCGGAGTTGAACTTCTCAGCCAACTCGTTCAGCAACGAGATCTTCTCCGACGACGCAGCCACATCGACGGGGACGTCGTCGGCGCTCAACTTCGCGGTGGTCGTTCCTGAGTTCCCACCGTTGGTAGTCGGGGTGCTCTTGCTCGTGACCGTGCAACTGCTAAGCGCGCCGATTAGTACGGTGGCCACGAGGACCGTGCGAGACGTGCGCTCTTTAAATCGCCTAGCGGAGGCGTTGATTGATTTCATTGGCGAGTCCTGGAGTTGGGAGGGGAATGTCTTTTGCTGGCGCATCGAAACCGTTGGAACCAAGGGATGTACGCAGAGAGGTAACCAACTGTCTGGCTTGTGCCGAGCTGACCGATTTCGAGACGATCAACACGTACGAGATCGGCGTCGTGTCGGCAGGCGACACGTCGACACCCGTCGGCCCGATTGAGCGCACAGCCGATTCGGTGGTCACGACGGCGTCCAGAAGCCGAAGTGTGACCAGGTTGGAAAATGCCTCGACGGCCGAAGACTTTTTCGCAGACCGGATTCCCTGGACGACGTCGGATGTTCCATCGATATCGTCGATGGTCGCCGGTTCTCGGCCAGGTCCGACAAGCGTGTCGACCGTCGCAGTTGCAATCCACAGGCCGGAACCAGTGTCGATGGCAGGAAATGAAACTCGCGCCGCGGTCGCAACGCACGCAAGTTTGCCCGCACACGACACGGCCGCGTTTGTTGCGCCGGCTTTCGTAACCACAATCACCCTCGTGGACGCAACCACGCCAGCGACTTTCAAGTCACGTCGGACCAGTCGGACCCGTTCGAAACCAAGGGATGTGGTGAGCCAGGCGTCGGGCGCTTTGGAACTGTTGTCCCCGAACGCCTTCTCCGTGGCCGAGGGGCGCTCGATGGTGAACGCTGACTGCCCGACGTTGTCCGTCGAAGCACACGCCTGCTCCGTCTCGGGAACGCAGGAAATATTGAATTGCATGATGGAAGGGGTGTCGGAGACGTCCTGCGGGTCGGAGGCCGACGTCGACGGTGACGACTCCCAAGGAAGTTTGGAATCGTTTCGGACGAGATACACGACGTACCCTCCGAAAAGCATGGCGACTGCGACGATGGCAGCCAAGAGACGACGCACGAGGTCGAGCTTACCGATTCAGGTGAACACATATGTTGTTCGAACCCTGACCGCCATCCGCGAGGGAGGTCGGTTTCTCCTGGTGCTATGCCCCGAGGCGCGCGGTACTTGGCGGTAGCGCCGTTGGCTTCGCAATGTCGACGGCCTCGATCGCAAGAAGCTGTTGGTCCGTGGGGGAGGGGGCCTCGCCGGTTTTGCCTTTGGGGCGGGCCATGAGTCTCGACGCCTGGGAGGCCATGGCCTGTTCGAAGAGGTTGCGGGCGACCCGCCCGTTCCCAAAACCCTTGCCGCGCTGTTGCGCGGCAAAAAATTTACGAGCGGCTTTCAATGCTGGCGATGTTGGTTCGTATTTGTTGTTCTTGCACAGCCCTTCGAAGATTTTCACCAGTTCTGCGTCGGAGTAGTCCTCGAAGGTGATGGTCTTTGGAAAACGCGACCGAAGTCCCGGGTTCGATTCGATGAATGTCGTCATCTCGGCCGGGTAGCCAGCAGCAATCACGACGACAGAATCCCGCCGGTCCTCGATCAACTTCACCAGCGTGTCCACGGCTTCCTGGCCAAAGTCTTTTTCGCCGCCCCGTGCCAGGGCATAGGCCTCGTCGATCAGCAACACGCCTTCGTTTGCCCGATCGAAAACTTCCGTGACCTTCAGCGCAGTCTGTCCGACGAAACCTGCGACCATGCCCGCCCGGTCCGTCTCGACGAGATGCCCCTTTTCGACAACGCCGAGCGTCCGATAAATGCGGGCCAGAAGTCGAGCGACGGTGGTCTTACCGGTTCCCGGGTTGCCAGCGAAAATGAGGTGGAGACTGGAATCGGGCGTTGGAAGGCCCCGTTCGCGCCGCAGCTTGTGAACCTGAAGAAGGTTGGTGACGAGGTGAACTTCGGCTTTTACGTTCTTCAATCCGACGAGGGCGTCGAGTTCGGTTAGTAGCGCATCAATGGATTCCGGTGGGGGTAGCGGCTCGGGCGGGGTCAGCGCCGCAGCTCCGGGGACAGCTGGAGTTGCCCTGCGCGGCGAGTTGGTGGGTTGGGGACTGGTACCGCCAGATTGGGGAGCGCTTCGGGGTGGTAAATCGCGCGGAATTCCGCTTCGCTCCAAAGTGTCGACCAACATCGAACGGAATTGATCAATCGCCCGAAGCTCTGTTTCGGTCGGTGACATGTCGAGGGCAATTGCGTAATGGCCAAGCGCAATTGCTAAGTGGTAGTACGTCCATGCGCCGTTGGTGCCACTTCGACGGTCTGCGGCAACAAGGAGGTCGAAGAGTGTCGATGGCTTCGCCAACCAGGACTTTTTCCCGTTCAGAATCCCTGCTCGGCGGACATCTTCGGGAGTCGCGTAGCCGAGTTGGGTCGGGAACTTAGGCCCGAAGGTGGTGAGGAGCGCCCAAATTTCGGAATCCGTGTGACGGTCGTCGGAGTCCAGAATCGCGCAGACAACGTTGAACGCCTCAAGAGTGACGTCGCTGTGCGCCGTGCTTGAAGGAGTTCGGCCAGTTTGCTTGGTTAGATCGCCGAGCAACGTGGCAATTGGGGTGACAAATTCGGCGACGGGACCTTCCAAGATGGTATTGCCCGGGCCGTCGCTACGAATACTCACCCGTAGATCCTCGCGCGTGTGCGCCGTCGATCCATGCTTCTGTCGACCGGGAATTCAGCAGCGCGTCGAAAAACCTTGTGGTCGAGTTTTCGTGTTTTTGCGACCCGATTGGTTGGGAATCGTTTCGGAATCGACCAGGGGGTGTATGCCAGTGTGTAACAATCGTCAATGTGAACGCAGTCACAGACGAATCTGTCGCGTCGCGCCCGAGTGGAAATGCCGACATTCTCGCCGTGAACAACGTCGATGTTTTGTACGGCGGTGCTATTCAGGTGCTGCGCGACGTCAGCCTTCGAGTCCAAGCCGGTTCGGTTGTTTCCATTCTCGGCGCGAACGGTGCGGGGAAGACGACGCTCCTTCGTGCGGTGTCGGGCTTGTTGAGCTATCACAACGGGAAGGTGACCGCGGGCTCGGTTGCGTTCAATGGAACGGAAACGACAGAGGCTGACGCTTCGGCGCTTGTGCGTGGCGGCATGGCTCAGGTTATGGAGGGGCGCCGCATCTTTGCCGAGCTCTCGGTCGACGAGAACTTGAAGGCCGGTGCGTACACCCGAAAAGACCGAGCCGGCATTGCTGCATCGTATGAACAGGTAATGGCGCTGTTTCCGCGTTTAAAAGAGCGCCATAAGCAAGTCGCCGGG
>JANOYY010000112.1:0-1516 GCA_031429095.1 Acidimicrobiia bacterium
CGACCTGTTCCCTGGCTACCAGCGCAGCTTCGGAGAGCTGCTCATGCAGGACGCCTGAGGAGCGTTCTGAGGCGATCAGCAGGGTCGCGGTGACGTAGTCGACGGTCGGGTCGGCCAGTTCCTCCCCGAATCGGCGTAGCCCTTCACGGAGGCCGCCCATGGCCGTGATCATCCGAAGCTGGAGGACTTCGTTGCGGATCGGTGACGTGACCGGGAGCGTGTCCGCTGAGCGGGTGATGGCTTCCTCGATCCCCGACGCCGCGGAAAGCAGGTCACGGATCGTTTCCACCCACGACGCCACCGCCCCGACCCGTCGACGAACGAGGACCTGTTCGGCACGTTCGCGGTGCATCGACGGGATCAACACCCCACCCACCCCGGCAAGGACCAGGATCGACCACCACCCCGTCACCGCCCCGGTCACGCCACCGAGGACGACGGCGACCAGGAAGGCACGCATGTCGACGGTAATCGGCCGCGTTCGATGTGTGGGGGTCGGCGGTTGTTCGTCTGTGCTGGTGTCGCCGTGAATGCCCAAACCAATGACAACGAGCCCGGCCGCGACGATGGCGCCGGTCAACGCGCCGAGTATCGGCGACACGTTCACGAGACCGCTCCGAGAGTCAAGCGTCGGGTGTCGAACCCGACATCGGCGAGACGTTCCCGAAGGCGTTCCGACACCGTCCCGGTCGGGCGCAGTTGGCCGTCCTTCGTGCGGGCGAACACGGCGTTCGTGAGGATCTTGGCGCCTTCGTAGCCGGTGACCTCGCGGACCTCGGTCACGACCCGTTTCCCGCTGTGCCGGTCGAAGTGGAGGTGCACGACGATGTCGATCGCCTGGGCGATCAGATTCGCCGCCACCGGTCCGTCCAATCCCGCCGCCATCCCCAGCAGCAGGGAAAGTTTCTCGAGCGTGTTCTCCGCCGACCGGGCATGGATCGTGGACATCGATCCGTCATTACCTGACGTCATCGCCTGTAAAACGGGGAGGGTCTCATCGCCCGACCGGAGTTCCCCGCAGATGATCCGCTTCGGTGACATCCGCAACGCGTGTTTGCACAACTGCGCCAACGTGACCTCCCCCGCGCCTTCAACGTTCGGTTGCCTCGTTTCCAGCGACACCACATCGGGGTGACGGACCGGGTGCTTCAAGTTCAGCTCCGCGGCGTCCTCGACAACCACGGTCCGGTCAGTACGGGGGATCTCATCGGCAAGGGCACGGAGGAAGGTGGTTTTGCCGGAGTTCGTGCCGCCGCCGATCATGTAGTTCACCTCCGCGGCGACGCCCGCCGCGAAGAATTCCGATGCCGGCCCGGAGATCGTGCCGAGACGGACGAGTTCGGTGAGCGACACGTGCCGGATCACGGAACGTCGGATCGACACGGACACGGTGTCGGACACCTCCATGCACGCCGTGAGTCGCATCCCGTTCGACAACTGGGCCGACACCAACGGATGCGCCGAGTTGAACACCCTCGCCGTCCGCGACTGCGTCACCAACAACTGCTGCACCAGA
>JANOYY010000113.1:0-3244 GCA_031429095.1 Acidimicrobiia bacterium
GATGCCGTGCCGATTGAACGTCTCGACAATTCGAGGCAGGTCGATGGCCGATCCGGACGAACCGTCACCGACCGAACTCAAGGCTGCGGCCCCAGCCGAGTCGCCGCGAAATCGACGCACGGATCGTCAGCAGTCGCAGGCGGCAAAGTCGGATACAACTCCACGGCGCGTCGACCAGCGCCCGGAGGCTGCACGCGACCTTCAAGGGCCAAGACGTATACGCAGATGACATCATCAAGACTCAGCGCCTCCGAGTTGAAACCCGTCATCTCGTGCACAGCACTGCGAAACTCGCCCTCCCCCACCTTGGCAATGATCTGCAGCGCACGCCGCAGATCTTTGGGTTCAATCGTGAAGAGCACTCCCACATTCTACGGACGCTGACCGCTATTCGAAAGGCATGCAACTCACCTGCGCGCTGACCCCTCGATCCCAGACGCAAGCAGTCGCCTTGCGCGACAACCTCGGCGACAGCGTGAACACCCGCCAGTCTCGCCGAGCCATTACGCCTCCCGACGGAACACATCCCGAATCCTGGCGAGGGCAGGCACCTGCGGATCACCACTCGAGACCGACGCCGGATGGTTGGTAATAACCCATGGCGTCGGACCATTCCGGATGTACAGCCTCGGCGCTGTCCTACTTGACACCGACGATCCCACTCGGATCATCGGACCGCTCGCCCAACCACTACTGACCGTGGCCGACCCAGAAAGGGAGGGCTATGTTCCCAACGTGGTCTACTCCTGCGGGAGCATGATTCACGGCGACCACCTGCTCCTCCCGCACGGATTGACAGATACCACCAGTCGAATCGCAAGGGTTCCCATCAAGCCTCTTCTCGCCAGGCTCCTTGGGTAAACAACTCCGTGGGTGGAGCGCGGTCGTCGTGTCACTGCCGCAGATATCGAAGGAACAGATAGCCGTCGTATTCCAGGACATGGTGCAGTTCAAGCCCTGCAGGCGGTTTAAGGAAACCGCCATCGAGAATCCGTTTGGCGTCTCCGCCCGCGAGAAGGGGCGAAACGGCGAGACACAGTTCGTCGAGAAGGTCTGCGCCCGCCAGCTGGGCGGCGATGCCGGGGCCGCCTTCGGCCAGCACGTTTTCGTGACCACGCTCGCCCAGTGCGCGCAGCGCCCGGACGAGGTCAACACCGTTGTCACCGGCCATGATCACGTCGGCCACCTCAGCGGCGCGGGCTCGGTCGTCGACCGCGGCCGAGGCACGCAGGCTTGCGAACAGGGCCTTGTCGGCCGGCCCGCCCAGGCTGCGGAATGTCCGTCGAGGGAGCCGACACCGTCGACACTTGCGATCATGTTCAGGCGTACTCGCGGGCGCTGACCGTCGCGCTGAGCCGCCCGTAGGCGTCGATGGGGTCGACCTCACCTGGGTCGGGGAACAGTCGGCGCACCTCAGTTCGCCTCGGTTAGCGCACCAGCGGCTGGGTTGACGAGGTGAGCGGCGATCGCTGCGATTGGGGTCCGCAACCCGTGGTCGTGGCCGGAGAGTTCGGGCCTCGCCTGCATCTCGGTCGACGTCGGGTTCGCTCGGTTCGACTGCATCTCAGCGAGCCGTCAGATGGCGGGCTTTGGTCGTGAGCGTATCGAGGACATGGGCGAACGAGTCGTGGAAGCCAGCCACGCCTTCGTCTTCGAGGGTGCGGCCGACGTCGGCCAGGTCGACACCGACGCGGGAGAGACCGTGGAGGACTGCCGATGCCTCGTCGGTGTCAAGGTCGATCGTTCGGGCCACGGTGCCGTGGTCCTCGAACGTTGTGATGGTGGTTTCGGGAAGGGTGTTGACCGTGTCCGGGCCGATGAGATTGTCAACGTACAGAGTGTCGGGATATGCCCGGTTCTTCGTTGACGTCGACGCCCACAACGGGCGTTGCAGGCAGGCGCCGGCCGCCTCGAGTGCACCCCACCGCTGGTCGGAGAACCGGTCACGGAACAGTTTGTATGCGAGTTTCGCTTGGGCGACCGCGGCACGTCCGCGCAGGGCCAGCGCATCCGGCGTGGCGATTGTCTCGAGGCGGCGATCGACTTCGGAGTCGACCCGGCTCACAAAGAACGACGCGACGCTATGCACACCGGCGAGGTCGCCGCCAGCAGCGGCGTATTGCTCAAGGCCCGACAGGTAGGCGTCGATCACGGCGGCGTAACGGGGCAGTGAAAAGATCAACGTGATGTTGATGCTCCGCCCTTCAGCGGTCATGGCCTCGATGGCCGGGATGCCTTCAGGAGTCGCAGGGATCTTCACCAACACGTTCGGTCGGTCTATCCGGGTATGCAGATCACGGGCGGCGTTGATAGTGCCGGCGGTGTCGCGAGCCAACTCGGGCGCGACTTCGACCGACACGAACCCGTCGAGACCGCCGCTGACATCGAACACCGGTCGCAGTAGTGCAAGCGCGTCACGCAAATCGTCGATGACCAGATCCCAATACGCGTCCACTATCGATCTGCCACCAGCAGTCAAGGCCGCGAACTGGTTGTCGTAGGCGTCGGACCCTTCGATGGCCTTGGCGAAAATGGTCGGGTTGGCCGTGACCCCGCGGATACCGTCATTTACGAAACGGGCCAGGGTGCCATCGTGGAGAGACGTACGAGTCAGGTTGTCGAGCCACGGGCTCTGACCCTGCTCGTCGAATAGACGGTGCAGCTTGGTCACGACGAAGCCTCCGTGTTGTCATGCTGGCCCGGGAACACGTCTGTCTCGGACTTGTGCCAGACCGGAGAATCGCCGGCCGTTTCCACGTTGAACCCGTAGTCGTACACCAGCGTTCCCCCGAATGTCGCACCCACCGACACCAACAACGCAATGACGACGGACAAGACGGCGATCCCGATCGGAGTGACCGCTTCGCTGCGGTAGCCGCTGAGTCGCCACGCTGTATCGGCCAATGCGAGCACCGTGACGGTGATCATGATCGTAGCGTGGGTGTTGATCGTTCGCCGTGCCTGCGTGCCCGACTCCGACGACTTCCGCGCATCCCACAAGCCAGTCAGCGCAGCGAACACCGACACCGCCACTCCAACGACAAACACCTTGAAGGTACGTCCCTTCAAGGTCAGCGTCGGACGAATCGAGAACTTCCTCACAACCACTCCTTTGTGTCGACTGCATTGCCGATCCCATGCGTGGATCGTTGTTCTTTCGGATCACCAGTGTTGGCTACGCCGATGCATCGAGATGCGGTGCTCGTGGCATGGAAGCTGCGACATCTCGGCATCTCCCGTCGAG
>JANOYY010000114.1:0-18363 GCA_031429095.1 Acidimicrobiia bacterium
CCGAGCAGGCGCATGCGGAACACGTTGAGGGCCTGGCGCTCGACGTCGACCGCTCCCATGTAGACGATGCACTCCAGGCCGAGCAGCGCGCACGCCGTGGCACTTGCGACGCCATGCTGTCCGGCGCCCGTCTCCGCGATGATCCGGGTCTTTCCCATCCGTTTGGCGAGCAGTGCCTGACCGATCACGTTGTTGATCTTGTGGCTCCCGGTGTGGGCAAGATCTTCCCGCTTGAGGAGCACTCGCACCCCAAGTCGAGCGCTGAGGTTGTGGCACTCGGTCAACGCCGTGGGCCGCCCACCGTAGGTCTGCAACACGTGAAGGTATTCGGCGCGAAACGCAGGATCCACCCACGCATCGCGAAACGCGGCCTCCAACTCCTCGCAGGCCGGGACAAGTGTCTCGGGGACGTAGCGTCCACCGAACTCGCCGAATCGGCCGTCGAGCGAAGGGTCAGACATCAACGAAGTCTTCCCGCCTCCCGAGAGCGGACGCGTTGAATCGGATTCCTGGGGGGTCATGAACTACATCTCCTCTTGCCAGTCGTAGAGCGCGTCGGAGGCGAGCGCTCGTTCCTTCTTCGGCAACATCTCGTAGGCCCGGCGCGCGTTTCGAATGAACGCGCGGACCTTGGTCGGGTCCTTTTCGCCGGGCCGGGCTTCGACACCTGTCGACACGTCCACGCCCCACGGCGTCACAGCGCGGATGGCATCGGCGACGTTGGCGGGGTCGAGGCCTCCGGCCAGAAGGAGCCTTTTCCCATCGGGCAGGCCGTCGGCCATCGACCAGTCGAACACCTCTCCCGAACCCGGCGTTGGGTTATCCAGGAGCACGATCTCTACGGGGTAGAGCGGGGTGCGATCGAGTGCACGGTCCCCGGCGGGAAACGCCTGAATGGTGAGCCTGAGCTTCACGGCAACTTCGCGGCATTGGTCGGGAGTTTCGCGTCCATGAAGTTGCGCGCCCGTCAATCCAGACCGGTGGACCATGTCGATGACTCGTTCGGGAGTCTCGTTTCGGAATACACCGAGGGTCACGATCTCGGGTGGCACACGTTTGACGATGTCCTCGACCTGATCGACGGTGACCTGTCGTGTCGAGCCTGGAGCGAACACAAACCCGAGGGCATCTGCACCCATGGCAACGGCAAGCAGGGCGTCTTCGACCGTCGTAATACCGCAGATCTTCACGAACAGTCCGTTAGTGGCAATTTCATCAGCGCGCATAGTGGAGCTCCTCCGGACGCAGATTATCAGCGCGCATAAGAGACCTCGCGGAGGCTTCTGGTCGCAGCGGCCGGATCACCGGAAGTGACCAACGACTCCCCGACCAAAACGGCATCGAATCCAGCCGCGTACAGAGTCGCAGCGTCGGCTGGCCCTCGAACCCCGGACTCGGCGACACGTACGACCGAGGCAGGCATGGAGCGTCCAACTCGGACGGCGCGTTCCTGGTCGACCTGGAACGTGTGCAGGTCGCGTTGGTTCACTCCGACGAGTGTTGCGCCGACGCGCAGAGCGCGTTCAAGTTCAGCTTCATCGTGAATTTCGACGAGGGCATCAAGCCCGACGTCGATGGCGGCCTCGTGGAACTCGCGCAGTTCGCCATCGTCGAGTGCAGCAGCGATGAGCAAAACGCAGTCCGCTCCCATGAGTCGGGCGTCGAACACATCTCGCACGTCGACGGTGAAATCCTTGCGGATGACGGGGAGCGGCACTGCGGCTCGCGCTGCTTGGAGATCGGCGACCGACCCGCCGAAGTTCGCCACGTCGGTGAGCACTGAGAGGCAGCTTGCCCCACCGAGGGCATATTGCCGAGCGACCGATACGGGATCGAGACCGGGGAACAGGTCACCCTTGGATGGCGAACGCCGCTTGATTTCCGCGATTACCGAAAGCCCGTCTCGGCGAAGCGCCGCCGTGAATCCACGGGTTGCATCGCTGCGGGCCCGAGCGGCCTCATGCAGGGTGCTGGCCGACCGGGTATCGACGCTCGCCGCGACTCGGTGCGCGTCGACGATCCGATCCAGGTACGTCGCTCGTTGCCCATTGCCCACGAATTGAGGTTAGTTCCCCTCGAAGCCTCGGCCGAAGCGGATTTGTTATGTACGTACTCGGCCCCGTAACAAGACGATCACCGGATCTGACCGCTCGACATGACAGCATTCATGCATGCCAGCGTTAGACAACGGAACGATTGTCGTCGTCGAAGACGACACATCCATCGCCGATCTCCTCGATATGGTGCTTCGCCAAGCTGGGTACCGGGTGATTCAGGCCGCAACCGGCGAGGCCGGACTCGCTGCCATCGAACGGGAGAGCCCCAAGATGGCCATCCTCGACGTCGGCCTGCCCGGCGCGCTCGACGGACTCGACGTGTGTCGAAAGATTCGTGCAAAGAGCGACATGCCGGTGCTGTTCCTTACTGCCCGCGATAGCGAGATCGACCGGATCCTCGGCCTGGAGATGGGTGCCGACGATTACGTCACCAAGCCGTTCTCTTCACGGGAGTTGGTGGCGCGCGTAAAGGCGATTCTGCGTCGGCTCGAGCCGGTGGCGGCCCCAAAGGAGAAGCGTCCCGAGACAATCGTTGCGGGCACCGTTGAGGTCGACATGGCCCGACGCGAAGCTCGGATCGGCGAGGAAGTCATCCCTTTGGCGACACGCGAGTTCGATCTGCTCGCCTATTTCGCCCAGAATCAGGGGCTGGTGTTGAATCGTCAACAGCTCCTCGATGGTGTGTGGGGCGTCGGGTGGTTCGGTGACGAACGCACTGTTGATGTGCATGTCCGCCAGCTCCGCAAAAAGCTCGGCGACGACGCTTTCCCCCTAAAAACGGTGTTTGGCGTGGGCTATCGCCTGAACTAGGGCGGGTCTTGGACAGAATAACCCGGTGCGCCGACGTCTTCTCATCGCGATTGTTGGCACAGTCGCCATCAGCATCTTGATTGCGTCAACCGTCGCGCTCGTTGGCATTCGAGACGCCGAGCTCGATCGAACAAAAGCCAACCTCGTGAGCTATGCCAAGCAGTTTGCGACGACCGATCAGTCACGCACCCAACGCGGCTTGGCCAGCATTCAGTCGGCGCTCGGGTTGGAGACGGCGGCGATTCAGCGGTATCCGATCCCGGGGACGAAACCAAATGATCCCACCGAGTCCATCGGCATGACCGCCGCCGAGACGCCGACGGAGCTAGGCACGTCCAACTCGTTGCAGGCCGGCGGGGCGACACTGCAGGTGACCGATCGGATTCTTCCCAAAGACCTTCGCACGGTGGCCAAGGGCGAGACGGTGACTGGCATCTTGCGTGGTCGAGTATTCGCGGTTGTGTTGCAGAGCACGTCAGCGACCGACGTCGACGCACTACTCCTCATCACACCGTTTCGCTACTCGCCCACCCGATCAATCGGCGCCCTGGCCCTTGCGGCACTTACCGCGTTGGGATTCGCGACGGGGATCGCCATGTTGTTCGCCCGACGCTTGTCCAGACCCCTCGCTGCGGCAACCGCTGCGTACAAGCGCATCGCCAACGGTGATCTCTCCGTGCGTGTTTCGGAGCGTGACGGAAATTCCCGGCGCAACGACGAGATCGGCGAACTCATGCGTTCACTCGACGTCATGGCCGACTCCCTCGATCGCGCGCAGAAGCAGGAGCAACAGTTCCTGCTTTCTGTCTCGCATGATTTGCGGACGCCGCTTACGTCGATCCGAGGGTTTGCCGAAGCCATTGTCGAGGGCACCGCTCCCGATCATGAGCGGGCCGCCCAGGTGATCGTGTCGGAGTCGCGTCGCCTCGAACGCCTGGTGCGTGATCTGTTGGAAATGGCGAAGCTCGACGCCCGCCAGTTCGAGCTCAAGCCCCGAAAGTGTGACCTAACGAATCTCGTGACCGACGCCGCCGACGGCTTTCTCCCCGCAACGGAACGCGAGAACCTGACCCTCGAGCTCGACGCCGAACCGGACTGCGTCACGGTGGTGGACCCCGAACGTCTCGGCCAGATTCTCGCCAACCTGATCGAAAACGCGATCAAGTTCGCGACCACGACGGTGCGGATTTCTCTGGAAGCCTCGTACGCTGGGCACCGAATGGCCGTGGCCGACGACGGACCGGGGATCGACCCGGAGGATCTACCGCACGTGTTCGATCGTCTGTACACATCCGATCGGCGGCCCACCCGACAGATCGGCTCCGGCCTCGGTCTCACCATCGTGAAGGAACTCGTCGACGCGATGCACGGCGCCATTCGCGTCGACACCTCGCCGTCGGGCACACGGTTCACGGTGACCCTGCCGGCGGCAGCCGAGTAGCGAAACCGGCGAGAGAGCGGACTCGCAGTCGCTCCGGGAGCGACCCGAAGCACACTCTCGGCCAAGAAACCATGGCCCGTGGCACTCGCATCTATGGAACCGGCGCAGGTGCACCGACGGGGACGGGAGCCCCCGGAGGCGCAGGCACCGCGACGACAGGAACGGTCGTCGCCGGGTCAGGCGTCACGACGACCGTCGGGATCGTCGACTCCGCCACCACGGGCACGGTCGCAATCGTTGTCGGCGCTATCGTGGCCAGCGTTGTCGTGGTTGGTTCGCGACACGACGGCGGGGCAATCTGGGCACTCTCCCCCGTCGCCAACGTGACCTGCAACTCGGCGCCGCCGACTCCCAGACAGCGCATCGCAAATTGGACCCGGCCGCGTTCGTTCGTCAGTGTCTCCTGTACCAGATCACCCTGCAGCAAACCGAGGGGAGTTACGGTGACGCCAACCGCCGACACGGGGACCTGGCGAAGAACACCGTCCACACCAACGCCTTGGCGCGACACTTGGACCACAATGTTCGCTGGTTCGTTCACCCGCGGTTCCGACGGTGCAAGCGACCATTGAATCGACGTTTGATCAAACCTCTCCACCTTCACGTCCTGCTTGAATTCACCGGACGCAAACGTCACGATCGGTTCGAGCGCCGCAAGGTCAGGCGACCGAAACGCCCGGATTCGCACACGGCCGCCCTGCACCTTGTTCAAGCGATATCGACCCTGCGCGTCCGATGTGACATCGATCAGCGCGATCGACCGGTCGACGAGCCGCTCGATGCGCACGATCGCTCCCTCGACCGGACCGTCGGGACCCTCCACCACACCGGTGATCGTCACACGACCGACACCGAAGGCAACCGTCGATGTGGGCTGTTCTTCGGAAACGGCGGTAGCGAGCGGCGTGTTCGAAAAGTCAGGTCCGATCGTGGTTGAACTGGCTTGACGCAATTGCAATGTGCTGGGCACCGGCGGCCACGACACGGTCTTGACCTGGCGGGAGCACGACGCGAGTGCAACAATCGCAAGACACGCAACCGCAATCACGGCCGCCGCCCGCCGAAGCGTCATGCCTTACCGACCTCGGCCACCACGAGCGCACCATCAACCGTGTCATCGACGGCGACCGTCCTTGCGGCCCATCCGAGCCCAACCCGTTTCGAACCATCGGCGACCACCGACGTCACTCGAACACTTCGCTTCTGCTCGTCATCGGACGCATCGGGCTCGCGTGGTTCGGCAAACGAGAGCCGAACGAGCCGGGCCGGCGTGGATCCGGATCGACTGTCGATGCGCTCGACGAGTTCCTGCCCGAGATAGCAGCCCTTCGAAAAGCTCACTGCCCACTCCAGTAGCCCAGTGCCGTTGGGAATCGAGGTTTCGTCAAGCTCTGTTCCCATGGCCGGGAACCCGGCAACCACACGGCGACGTTGCGCCTCCGCTGAATCAGCAGCGTCGCGAGGGGCATCCGCCAACCCGAAAACGTCGACTCCGCCAAGAAGCGGGTGGGCATCAACAACGGACGCGTCTGCGACCTCACTGACGACAGCGCGGTCCGGAAACCACCACGAAATTTGATCGGCGCGCAGCGTAAGTGTGCATTTGGTCCGGATCAGATAACGCCGCAACGACGACTCCAGCAACGCGCCGTGTCCTGCTTCAATGTCGAGCGACAGGTGCTCCGCATCGACGCAAACGACCCGGAAGTGCGACACGACACGGCCTTGGGGGGTCAGGAGAAACGACCAACGCGTCTCACCGTCGGTCATCGAGGCGATGTCTTGGCTCACGATGGCGTGAAGGAACTTCACCGAGTCTGGTCCGACGGCGTCGATGACGTCACGTATGGAGGGAAACGAAGGGCTCATGAGTTGTCCACCAGTCTTTTGTCAGCGCGCATACGTCTCGCAGCCGGCACGGCAGCCAGGAGCGCCGCCGACTTGAAAAAGCACTCTTCGTCTTCGGCCGCGGGGTCCGAGTCCGCCACAATTCCCGCTCCCGATTGCACGCTCGCCCGCCCATGCGGGTCGACGAACATGGTTCGAATCGCAATAGCGGTGTCGAGGTTCCCTGCGAAATCGAAGTAACCGACGACGCCGGCATACGGACCGCGTCGGCCGCCTTCGAGTTCATCGATAATCTCCATCGCCCGCACCTTCGGGGCACCGGATACGGTCCCCGCTGGGAACGTGGCCCTCAGAACATCGATCGGGCCGAGCCCTTCTCGGAGCTTTCCGGTGACTTGCGACGTGAGGTGCATCACGTGGCTGTAACGCTCCAGGGTCATCAGCTCCTCAACTGTGCATGACCCAAACTCGACCACCCGGCCGACATCGTTGCGGGCAAGGTCCACGAGCATAATGTGTTCGGCGACCTCTTTGGGGTGCTCGCGAAGTTCCGCACCCAGCCGTCGATCGTCTTCCTCGGTTCGGCCACGGCGTCGGGTCCCTGCGATCGGCCGCGAAATGACCCGCCCCTCGAGAAGCTGCACCATCGGTTCCGGCGACGAACCAACCACCGTGATCTCGCGGGTCCGCAACAGGTACATGTACGGGCTCGGGTTGACGAGGCGGAGCACGCGATACACATCAAAGGGATCGGCCTCGAGATCAAGGTCAAAGCGCTGCGATAGCACCACCTGGAAGATGTCGCCGGCGAGGATGTACTCCTTCGCTACCTCCACAGCCCGCTGATACTCCCCGGGTGCCATAGAACACGTCGCCGACGGTCGGGGGTCTTGGGGATCGGGGGGCGACGCCAGTAGATACGGCAATGGCTGGCCAAGATCGGCGCGCATAGCATCAATGCGAGAGATCGCCTTGTAATATGCGCGCGTATCATCTTCCGCGTTGCCGGTAACCATCACGTTGTCGATGAGATAAACCCGATGACGCCAATGGTCAAAGGCCGCCACCGAACCAACGACGTTGAGCACCGAGTCCGGAAATCCCGTCTGATCTGGATTGATGTTGGGAAGATGTTCAACCTCGCGTACCGTATCGAAGCTCAGGTAGCCAACAATCCCTCCCGCCAATGGCGGCAAATCAGGATGGACGGGCGCACGGAAGCGGGCCAGAAGATCTTCAAGTGTTCCGAGGACACCGACGCCCGCCTGGAACGTTTCCGCCAAAGGGCCCGAAGCCTCGATCGTGAGGGTGCCAGACTCGTTGCGTCGACCGACAAGGAGAAGTTGCGGATCGCGTCCCACGAACGAAAACCGGCCCCACTGGCCACCATGTTCAACCGACTCCAACAAGAACCCGTCGCCCTCGCCAACCAACTTCGCAAACGCCGCGACGGGCGTTTCAAGGTCGGCCATCATTTCGCGCCACACGGGAACGACATTGTGAGTCGTCGCCTGGCGCAAGAACGTTTCGAGCGACGGCTGGACAGTGCCAGGCGCTCCGGCTCGAACTGGTGTCGGCGCGTTCACGAGGGTGTACCGGAGTCGTTCGAACCGAAGGAGCGAAAGAAACAAGACCGCTCGCCGGTGTGGCAGGCGCCCCGACCCTCCTGGTCGACCCTGAACAACAAGGTGTCACCATCGCAGTCATAGGACGCTTCGCGGATGAACTGCCGGTCACCCGACGTATCACCTTTTCGCCAGACCTCTTGGCGCGACCTGCTCCAGAACACGGTTCGACCTTCGGCGAGGCTCTGGGCGAGCGTCTGGGCGTTCATCCACGCCATCATCAAAACTGCACCGTCGGAGCAGTCCTGCACGATCGCAGGGACCAAACCCTGATGGTCGAACTGGATCGAATCAAGATCACTCTGCCGAAGAGGAATGGGTGAGGCGTGCACGCCTAGATCGTAGGTCGCCCGGCCCCTGTTCTAGGCCTCTTTGCAGCCAAAGCTACAGGTACAGGCCGGTGGCGCCGTCGTTGCGGTCGGCAGCAACACCGTGAATGTCACGTTCGCGCAGCAGCAGATAGTCCTCGCCACTGACCTCGACCTCGTAACGGTCCTCCGGGTTGAACAACACGCGATCGCCGATTTGAAGCAACCGGACGCTTGGGCCCACCGCGACGACCGTCGCCCAGGTCAGCCGACGAGACACCTGCGCCGTCGATGGGATGAGCAATCCGGCTTTCGTCTTTCGTTCACCGTCTTGACCAGGGATTTGGACCAGAACGCGATCCGCGAGCATGGTTACGGCGAGCTTCTTGTCCTGCGGGTTCACGAGTTGTCCTGGTAATTCACGCTGTACACGCTAGTTGCCCCCGAGCGGTAGGCCAGCTACAGGTCGCACCGAGACACCTGCCGCCACCAACGCCGCTTTCGCGTCGCCGATGGTGAACTCCCCAAAATGGAAGATGCTCGCCGCCAAAACCGCATCCGCGCCCGCGATCGTGGCTCCCTCGACCAGATGCTCGAGCGTGCCAACACCTCCCGACGCAACGACCGGAATCGAGACTGCGTCGACGACGGATCGCGTCAGGACTAACTCGAAGCCGTCGCGGGTCCCGTCGCGATCCATCGAGGTGAGGAGGATCTCCCCGGCACCGAGTTCGGCCACCTGCCGCGCCCATGCAATTGCGTCGATGCCGGTTGGTGTGCGTCCCCCCCGCACGAACACTTCGTACCCGTCGCGTCCGTCAGACCAGCGGCGGGCGTCGATCGCCACAACGACTGCTTGGGTGCCGAATTCGGTGGCGAGCTGTGCGATCAGGTTCGGATCACTCACCGCGCTGGAGTTCACGCTCACCTTGTCCGCTCCCGCCCGAAACAAGTTTCGAGCGTCCTCCACGGACCGAATGCCCCCGCCGACGGTTAATGGGATGAACACGGTTTCCGCGGTGCGGGCAACCACGTCGATCATGGTGTTGCGGTTGTCCGACGACGCGGTGATGTCGAGAAAGACCACCTCATCGGCGCCCTCGCGGTCATAGCGTGCCGCCAGTTCAACCGGGTCACCCGCATCGCGCAGACCAACGAAGTTCACTCCCTTCACCACCCGGCCGTCGGTGACGTCGAGGCACGGGATGATCCGAACGGTTCGCACCCTACGAGGGTAACTGCCCTTTAAGTGTACGGCGTGCACCATTTCGCCCACCGTTGATGGCTACGATGCTGCCGTGACGTTCGGGCGCATGGTGACTCTTCGAAACGGCGCCATGACGATGCTCGCCGTGATGATCATCGCGTCGGGCATTCACGGTCCGGCGTCGGGCCGCATAAGGAAGAAGTCCACCGAACCCGCAGTCCGAGCCGACGAGTACCGACCCGCGGAATTGGCCGACGCGATCCGGTTGGCCGCCATCCCCGTCGCAGTTTCGACCGGAGCAGTCCTCGGAAATCCAGTCTGCCCATCGGGTGTGAGGCGCTCTTCAACGATGGCCGCACAGTGCCTCGTTTCCTTCGATTCGGTCAGCATCCCCTACGTCGTTGCGGTTGGCGCGGGTGGTTCGCTGGTGGCATCGCCGTTGTTCGTCTTGGTCGCGCGACGCGACGTGGAACGAGAGTTGGCGAAATCGTCCAATGCCCCCGTGTCATGCGGCAAGAGCGCAGTCCTCGCAGTTCCATCGGGCTCGGCGGTCACGTGCACCATTGATAAGCGCGCAGTCGATGCCACGATCCTGCGCCAAGGAACGAGTTGGACGGTCAGAACGAGACCATCGAAGCAGTCGTAGACGAGCCGGCCTAAAACAACCGGAGGACGTTCGACGGAAGGTTTCGCAGGTGGTCATAGTCGACCTCGAGACACAGGATCTTTCGATCCCCGGCGAGAACCTTTGCCTGGGGTTTGATCTCCTGGGCCACGAACATGCCCCGCACTGGTGCCAACATCGGGTCACGATTCAAAAAGTCGAGGTAACGGGTGAGTTGCTCGACACCGTCGATCTCTCCGCGACGCTTGATCTCGACAGCAACGGTCACGCCGTCGGCGTCTTTGCAGAGCAGGTCGACCGGCCCGATCTCGGTCGGGTACTCGCGACGAACCAAGGTCATCCCAACCCCAAGGACGTCTGTGCGTTCCGAGAGCAGCACCTGGAGCTCCGCCTCGACCCCTTCCTTCTGCAACCCTGGATCGATGCCCAGATCGTGAAGAGAGTCGCTGAAGATCTCGTGGAGCTCAATCGTGAGGGTCTCCCCCTTGGGGTTGGCGACGACCCACTGACCATCGCCTTCACGAACCGCGTTGGGCGCGGTCATCCAGTTCAGTGGCTTGTACGCGCCACCGTCGGAATGGATACAGACGCATCCGTCGGCCTTCACCATGATCAGCCGCGTTGCTTCGGGAAGCACGGCGGCGAGACGCCCTTCGTATCGAACGGTGCAACGAGCTACGACAAGACGCATGGCTGAAAACGTAGATCAGGAATCGGCGTCAGAAGTACGTCGCGGCGTCGTGACTTCGGACTGTCTGGTTGCCGAAGCGAAGATGTGCACGGTTGGTCCCTTCGTCGTACCAGGCATCGGTGTTCGGAACGACCTTGGGGTACGCCGGGTACTCGGTACGCAGGCTGCGGGCCTGTGTGCCGTTGGCATAGGCCATCACGTCGATGTGCCAGTCGGGGATGTCGCCGTAGGTGCGCGCGTCCGAATAGATCTCCAGGAAGGAGAGCGGGGACGACCCGAACGTCGATGGAGAGCCGTTCTTGTCGAGAAAGCGAAGGGCGCCTATGGCCAGCGGCTCGCCCACCACGGAAGGTCGTTCGTCTGGGGTTCCGCCTCCGCTGAGCTTCGCGACGCTACATTCGACCCAACAGCCGCCCCGCTCGGGGTCAGAATGCTCACTTCGTGTCAACGAGAAGCGGAGGTGTTCGACGCCCCATTCGAAAGGCCGTCGAACGCCAAGAAACTTTCCTTCATGCGTTCCCAGTTGGTAGAACCCACCGGGGTGCTCCACGCGAGCGTCGCGTTCATCGAAGGTCCACCACGTAGAAAAGATCGCTCCCTTGCCCAGCGAATGACCCTCGAAATGTTGGACGTTCGTTTGTATCCCGCCGTAGGTCAATTCGTCGCCGAAATAACCATTGAACGGCGCAAAGTATTGGCCGACGACGTCGCCGGGGTCGGAGTGGAACGTGATATCCCACTCCAGGGTGTGGAGATCTTGTTCACCGAATCCCCAATGCAGCCAGATGGCATGGGACGGCATGGGCACTTTTTTCGACATTGGGTCGTCTGCGCCCGACCCCATCAGCCGAGAGATAAGCGAACGTTTCATTGAAGCGGCCCCCGGCAGGCAGCGATGCCCTCGGCGACCGTGAACCGCTTCTCATAGATCGCTTTGCCCGCAATTGCACCGAGAAGGGATCGCGATCCACTGCGGAGTTCGCGTAATGCCACCAGATCCTCAAGGGACGACACGCCGCCAGAGGCAATAACTCCGACACCCGTACGCTCCATTACGCGGGCCAAGCCCGACGAGTCAGGTCCCGTCAACATGCCGTCGCGGCCAATCTCGGTGACGACAAACGCGGCAGCACCCGAGGAGTCGAACTTCTCCACGAGTTCGAAAAGATCGTGGCCACTACCGGCGATCCATCCGCGAACCGCCACCTCGTAACGTCCGTCCGGTAGCAGTCGAGCGTCGAGCCCAACAGCAACGCCGTAGGGAAATGCCGTCGCCGCTTCGGCCACAAGGTCCGGCGATTCGACAGCGGCGGTACCGATCACGGAGCGGGCAACCCCTGCTTCACTCAGCTCGCGCACATCGTCGAGGGTCCGAACCCCTCCCCCGGTCTGGACCGATACACCCAGCGCACCTACTTCTTTGGTAAGTGCACGAATAATCGGTCGATTCAGCGGGTCGCCTGATCGAGCAGCATCGAGGTCGACGATGTGAATCCAACCCGCGCCCGACTGCGCAAAGGCAAGCGCGACTGCAATAGGGTCTTCCCCATAAACCGTTTCGTCGGCGTAATCACCCTGACGAAGCCGTACACATCGCCCACCCCGGATATCGATCGCTGGATAAAGCTCCACCGGGGTCACCCAACCGTTGCCGTACGCGACGCACACATCGAGACGAAGTTCGAGAGCAATCGAATGCCGTCGACACTCGACTTCTCGGGATGAAACTGCGTTCCGCATACGTTGCCCCGGCTCACGATCGCAGAGACGAGGGTCCCGTAGTCACACACGCCGACGACGTCGGCATGTACCTCCGGCGCAAACGAGTGCACGAAGTAAAACCAACCTCCGTCGACGTCGGCCATGATCGGACATAGTGCCGACCCGTCTCGATGACGAACCACGTTCCACTGCATCTGCGGTCGCTTCACCGTCGAGGGAAGCTGCACGACCCGGGCGTCGAACACGCCAAGACCTTCAACACCACCAAACTCGTCGCTTCCGGCGTGGAGCATCTGCATGCCGACACAAATGCCGAAAAACGGTTGACCGGTGGCAACAGCGTCGAGCACGGGTTGACGCATCCGATACTGATCGAGCGCCTCCATACACCGACCCATCGCCCCGACACCGGGAAGAACAACGCCATCGGCCTGAGCAATCATCGCAGGATCCCTGGTGATAAACGCCTCAGCACCGGCGGCCTCGAACGCCTTCCGGGCAGACGGCAAGTTCCCGATGCCGTAGTCGATGATCGCAACGCGAGGGGGCGTATCGGACGCAGTCACAAAACGCCTTTGGTCGACGGCACGCCCCCCAGAGACTCGATCTTCACGGCGTCGCGCAGCGCACGAGCAACTGCTTTGAACGACGCTTCGATGATGTGGTGCGTGTTCTTGCCACTCCGCATGCGTACATGCAATGTGATCATTGCGGCCGTAACAAATGCCCGCCAGAACTCTTCAGCGAGTTGGGGATCGAATCCGGGCTCGCCCAGCAGAAACGTTTGCCCGGTGCCTCCCGACGGGTCGACTTCGTAGACGAGGAAAGGTCTCCCCGAGAGGTCGACCGCTACTTCGATCAACGCTTCATCAAGCGGCACCGACGACGAGGCAAACCTTCGTACACCCGACTTGGAGCCAAGTGCCTCTCGGAATGCCTCGCCAACTGCGATACCCACGTCTTCGATCGTGTGATGTGTGTCGATTTCCAGATCGCCCTTGCAAACGACGCGGAGGTCGAACCCGCCATGTTTCCCCAGTTGGGCCAGCATGTGGTCGAAGAAGGGAATGCCGGTGTTCGTGTCGGTCGTTGATTGACCATCGACGTTGAGTGAGACATCGATAGACGTCTCCTTCGTGGTTCGGTTCCGGACTGCAACTCGCTCGGTTGTCATGGGCATCATTCGAGCACGCTGGCGAGCGCAGCGAGGAACAAATCATTTTCTTCTCCGGTGCCAACGGTCACCCGAAGGGTTCCGTTGAGGCGCGGCCAGGAACTGCAGTTGCGAACTAACACGCCACGGTCGACCAACCGTTGCCAAACGACATTGGCATCAAGCTTTGGTCGGAACAGTACGAAGTTCGCCTTCGACTCGAACACCTCGATATCCAGCGCAGAAAGGCGAGCGACCAGCCGATTGCGCTCGGCCACCAGCAGCTCTACTCGTCGACGCATCTCGGCTTCGAAGTTCAGAGCCAAACGCCCAGCCGCCTGCTTCACGATATCGAGATGGTACGGGAGCGCTACCAGGTGAAGTTGGTCGATCATCCACGAAGGACCGACGCAATACCCGAGCCGATGTCCCGCCATGGCCCACGTTTTCGAAAAGGTCCGGATAACGACGACATTGCTTTCCTCGTTCACAAATGACAATGCCGACTTCGCAGCGAACTCGCCATACGCCTCATCCACCACGATCAGTCCCGGGGCGTTCTCAATCACGAAACGAAGCACGTCATCGGACACCACGTCACCGGTGGGGTTGTTGGGTGAACAAAGAAACGTAATGTCGACATGACAGGACGCAAGAACGTCGGCAACCGTGGCAACCGAAAGCCGAAAGTCATGATCGCGCTCCCCGACGACGACACTTGTACCCGTTGTCCGCGAGATCTGCCCATGCATTGCATATGTCGGCTCAAACGTGACCGCGGTACGACCGAATCCGCCGTAGGCCAGGCAAAGCGTCTGCAACACCTCGTTCGAGCCGTTTGCCGCGAACACCTGCTCGGCCCCTACGCGATGGAGCGCACCAATGGCCGTTCGTAGCGCGGTCGCCTCGCGATCAGGGTAGCGATTGAAGTCGAGCGACGCCACCTCATCGGCCAGTTGTTCCTGCCAGGAGGCCGGCGGCGGAAACGGGCTTTCGTTAGTATTGAGGCGGACGGAAACGTCGAGTTGTGGCGAGTGATATCCCTCGAGGGTGCCCAAATCAGGCCGGGGCGTCACTCGCTGGAAGCTCATACGTCACCATCAATTCCATAGTCTATGAGAACGGTGAGGTCCGGGTCGCGTTCACCATATCCGTCAACGGAAGTCGCAAATCATAGTTGTGCTTTCACAGGCGGTCCGCGAGAGTTCGAATCGTCGGGCAACATGAGGGTGTGAATCGATCCAACCACTACCGCCCGGAGCTGTCGTCGATGCTGGCCACCCTCGACGAACTCCTTGTTCGAGTCGACAGCGCCGCGAATCAGTCCCAAGCGGAGACCGGTGGTGCTCTCTTGGCCGCGGATCTCTTCGCGGTGGAGACACTTCTGCGCAGCGGTCGGCGGCGCTTGGACAAGGCACTGCGTTCACTGAAGGTGTAGCGAGTCTCGCAATCCCGAACACAGAAGGGGCCAGGTCTGAAGCACAACGGCGCCCTTGAAGGGCGCCGTTGGCGCGACGGCAGGTGGCGGGTTCCCGCTCGTCGCTACTCGCCGAGGGGCGGACCTCGGCGAGGACCAAACCCTAGCAAACCGTTCTGGGTAAAATCCCTAGCCGCCCGAGGTCAAAATGGAAATGTCCGCACTCGTCAAAACCGTCGAGTGCGGGCGGCAAGGTCCATCGAGAGCGGCGGCAGGCTGTTCAGCGATTGCGATGCCATCTGCTGCATCCGAGCGCTTGCCCGTTCGTCGAGTACTCGTTCTCGCTCTATCGATAATTGCGACACGACAAATGCTCCGGCCGCCGCAAGGCCGAGAATCGCAACCAAAACCGACAGCAATGAAACACCCCGCGGCGTTGGCAGGTCTGGCCCGGACAGCGGGCGCAATGGTGTCGTCAGGGCAAGCGCGCGCGGCTGCACTTCTCGGGTTCGAAGCGTCAGAGCGATCGTCGTCGCGTCGAAGGTTGCCAGTTCAGACGGCCCAAGATCGATCGACATTGCGGAGCGTGCATTCGACGAAACCTGCCCGACTGGACCAACGCCAAACACATATTCGCGGGGCTCGAGCAAGAGCGAGAGACTACGACCGCTGGGGAGTCGAGCAGTCGTGATCTGTCCGTCGACCGTGATTTGAACGGGTTGAACGTCGACATTTACGATCGCTACCCGTGCCTCTCGAGACGGCGTTGTCCGAGGTGAACGCGCCACGGCCCCGGCGATCCCGGGGGCCAGGATCGATAACAGCGCGATTGCGAGGAAAAGACGGGCTGCGAGAAAATACAACCTTCCCGTGCTTGACCCGACGCCAGAGTTCGCTTCCATCGCGGTTACATCGGCAAACCAGCGGTGGCGCTTGAAAGCGAGACGTGGAACGCACTACGAACGCACGACGAACGCACGACGAACCATGACTTCCAGCGTGATCAGCGCTTGCGATTGACAAATGCAACCGCGATCATGACCGACGACGCTACCAAGATGACGGCGAGAAGAAGCACCCCCACAGCGTAATGTGCAGGGCGTGGAACCGATTCAGGACACGCCGACCGCCGTGTCCGTCCAGGTTGGGCGACGCCCCTCACCGCCGACTCGACGCTACGACCTCACCGCCGACGACGTGGCATCGCATCTCTGCGGTGAACCGAGTTACCGCGTCAAACAGGTCTGGCAGGGACTGATCGAGCAGGGTCTTGAGGTCGGCGAACTATCGACCCTACCCAAATCCCTGCGCGAAAGGATCACCGCAGTTCCTGAGTTCGGACCGTCACTCGTACAAATGGCCGAGTCGGTCAGCGTCGACGACATGACGATCAAGTGGCTGTGGAAGCTCCACGACGGCATGCAGATTGAGACAGTCCTCATGCACTATGCGGACCGCTCGACCGTGTGCATCTCGTCACAGGCCGGATGCGCGATGGCCTGCGGTTTCTGTGCGACGGGCCAAGGGGGCTTTCAGCGACACCTCACGTCAGGGGAGATCGTGGAACAGGTAGCCCGGGCGCGACGCCGATCCGCCGCCGACGGGCGTCGGCTTTCGAACGTCGTGTACATGGGGATGGGCGAGCCGATGGCCAACTATGGCCCGGTGTGGTCATCGGTGGAGCGGATGCACGGCGACTTTGGGTTGTCGGCTCGCCATCTCACGATCTCAACAGTCGGCATCGTGCCCGGCATTCGACGTTTGGCCGCCGAAGCGCTGCCCGTCAATCTTGCGGTCTCGCTCCATGCGGCAAACGACGAAAAACGCAACGAAATGGTGCCAATTAATCGCACGTATCCCCTCGATGTGCTTGCGGCGGCCTGCGAGGATTACCTGGCGGCCAAAAACCGTCGCCTTTCATTCGAATGGGCGATGATCGACGCGACCAACGACACCCGCACCGACGCCCACGAGTTAGCTGCATACGCTCGCCCGCTCGGCGCGCACATCAACCTCATTCCCCTCAACTCGACTCCGGGTTACCCCACCACCGGAACAAGCCCCGCTGGCGTCCGCAGATTTCAACAGGAGCTGGAGTCGCTCGGGGTCAACGCCACGATCCGCCGGAATCGAGGAACGAGCATCGACGCGGCGTGCGGACAGCTTGCCGCCCGCCATCGTTCTCCGGACTGACTCCGTTTGCACCCACAGCGGGACTACGTTTGTCCTATGCCGTCTGGTCGTTTTCAGTTTCGCCGCACCGGGGCCAGGCCCAATGAGCCGTGGTTTCAGCTTGGTTCCGTCGACGTCACGACCACCGTGTTCGTCACTGCCCTGTGTGTGGCCAGCTTTCTTCTCTATGCGATCAGCCCCACCGCTGTTCTCCGATTGAGTGTGTCGTCGGGATCGCTGAAGAACGGCGAGGTGTGGGGTTTGATCACCTGGCCCCTCGCAAACTACGCACGGCTGGTGAGCCGGGCGATCAGTACGGCAATCTTTTGGTACTTCGGATCCAAACTTGAGGAATTGCTTGGCCGTCGGCGTTTTACGGCGCTGATCATATTGATGACCATCATCCCGGGAATGATCGTCGCAATTCTCGGCTACGGGGTAGGTGGCATCGGCGCGCTTTCATTTGCCATGTTCATCGCCTTCGCCATCGAGTACCCGAACGCCCCGATGTTCTTTGGCATCAAAGCGTGGATGGTTGCCGCGTTCTACCTCGTCCTGCAATTCCTCGAGTACACGGGCGCACGCGCATTTGGCTACATCATCGCGGTGACGGCCAGCCTTGTCCTAATGGCAACCGCAATGCGGGCATGGGGTGCCGCCGAAAGTCTTCCGATGATGCCAAAGCTTCCGCTCGTCGATCGGGTTCGTCCCAGCAAGACAACCCGAGGACCATCAGGGGCCTCACGCCGCGGGGGACGGACCGGATCATCGAAACCGACGAAACAGCGCCGCCTTCGCAGCGTGGACAATACCGGGTCAGCGCCGACACCGGCCGCGTGGCCGGCGGGGGCCATTCGACAGGAGGAGGTTGATCGGCTTCTCGAAAAGATAGCGTCGAGCGGGATTGGCAGCCTGACCGCTGAGGAGCGACAGATCCTGGATCTGGCGTCAAAAAACCTGCGTGATCGCCGGGAATAAGCGGGAATAAACGGGAGTAAAACCGAACGAACAGCACCGGTGATCACCAGTGGATTCATCTCGATGTTGAGCGGCCAAGACCGGTCCGTTCGGCGGACCGATTGCCCACGGCCACCTCACGCTGTCCCTCGCGCCCGTGCTCTTGGCTGAGGTTTTGTTTTCGGCAGTACGCATAGCGACACAGCGCACCCAACGATCTCCTAGCATTGCCACGTGGCTCGCCAAACTGTCCGGTCCAACCAGCGCGTCCGAAAGGCGGTCGACCCGGCCGTGGTGTCGCGTATTCGAACACGCACACCGGTGACCAGC